>NZ_QHCP01000013.1:0-214027 GCF_003182415.1 Actinokineospora spheciospongiae
GTGCGGTGGTGCGGTGGTGCGGTGGTGCGGTGGTGCGGTGGTGCGGTGGTGCGGTGGTGCGGTGGTGCGGTGGTGCGGTGGTGCGGTGGTGCGGTTTGGTGGATCAGTCCCAGGGGTTGCTGTCGGTGGTGGTGGGGGTCTGGTCCCAGGGGTTGCTGTTGGTGGTGGCCGTGCTCTGGGTCGGGGTGGTGGTGGTGGCCCGGGCGAGGGATTCGGTGCCGAGGAACAGGGCGGCGGCGAGGGCGGTGGTGGCGGCGATCTTGGCGGCGGTGGTGCGCATCTGGGGGCTCCTTCTGGGGGTGTTTCCGGCTGCTGACAAAAAGGTATGAGGCCGTCCAATTCCCCGGCTATCTCCGCCTTTATCTCCGTGCTATCACCAGTGGTCGGGTCGGCTGTCGCATGATAGAGGGGCGCTTGACCTGCGAAAACTCTCCTATTGTCGGTTGATTGGCATCGTGATGCCGGGGGGATAGCGGGATTCACTGGATTGGGGGCGAGAAAGGCGGGGCCATCTGTCCCGCCCACCCGAGGAGGCGGACATGTCCGAGGTCGACGACACCCGGTTCGGGCGGTTGCTGCACGGGCACCGGACCCGGGTCGGGCTGACGCAGCGGGAGTTGGCGGATTTGTCGACCGTGAGCGTGCGGGCCATTCGGGATCTGGAGCAGGGGCGGGCTCGGCGGCCGCGGCAGGACACCGTGCGGTTGGTGGCTGACGCGCTCCGGTTGAGCAGGCAGGCGCGGGAGGACCTGGAGCGGGCCGCGCACCAGGGGCGGATGGGGTGGTCCCTGCGGACCGACTACGCCGTGGAGCTTGCCCCCGCGCCTGGGGTGCAGGGGCCACTGATCGGGCGGGAGGTGGAGGTCGACGCACTCGTCGAGGAGTTGCGGCACAGTCGATTAGTGGGGCTGGTGGGGCTTAGTGGGGTGGGGAAGACCCGGGTGGCGGTGGAGGTGGCCGCGCGGGCGCACCGAGGGGGTGTGCCTGTGCTGTGGGTGGGGGTGGACTGCCCGATTCGGGATGAGCGGCTTGCCGCCGTTGTGCAGGCGGGGGTTGCCGGGCTCTGCCGGACGGGTGATGAGCGGGCCGCGGGTGACCTGGCTGAGTTGATCGCGGGGCGGGAGACGTTGCTCGTTCTCGACGACCCCGCGCGGGTGCTTGACGGGGAGCGGGTGAAGGTGTTGTTGCGGGACTGCCCCGCATTGCGGGTGCTCGTCGTCGGAACGGCTCCTGCTGATCTTCCTGGGGAGCGGCCCTTTCTGCTTTCCGCTCTCGGGGACGAGGCTGCGGTGCGGTTGTTCCTGCACCACGCCCGCGCTGAGCGGCCGGTGGTGGAGGACGAGACCGTGGCTGGGATCTGCGCCGGGTTGGACGGGTTGCCCCGGGCCTTGGCGGCGGCGGCTTCGTGGTTGGCGGTCTACGACCCGGTGCGGTTGGCGGTGGCGTTGCGGGATGACCCGCTCGACCACGTCGAGGGGGTGTTGCGGCCTTCCGGGGTGCGGGAGGGGCTGGTTCGGTGCGTGCGGGACCTGCCTGATCCGGGGTTGTTGGGTCGGTTGCCGCAGGAGTTCACGTTGGACGACGTGGTGGCGGTGACCGGGGGGAGTCTGCCGGAGTCCGGTCGGTTGGTGCGCGGGTTGTTGCTGCGCGGGGTGGTTCGGCCGCACCTGGCCGATCGGTTCCGGGTGCCCGCGCTGGTGCGGGCGGTGTTGGCGCAGATGTTGGTGGTGGTCTGACGGCCGCCGCCGAAGTGCCTGTGGAACTGCCGCAGGCGGGCGCTCGGTGGGGCTTGAATCCTCTCAACGGACGCCGCGAGAGGGAGAAGGCCATGACCGAGACGTTTCAGAAAGTCGACCGCGCGATCGTCGAGGTGCTTCCCGCGCTCGACGGCAAGGTCGAGGCCGACCGGAACCTGATGGTGGACCTCGGCATCGACTCGCTGTCCATGGTGGAGATCCTGGTGGAGCTGGAGACCTCCTACGGCATCGAGATCCCGGACAGCAAGTTGAAGACCGTGGTGACCGTGCAGGACCTGCTCGACCTCGTCGACCAGCACTGACCAGTACCGATCGGCACCGACCAACACCAGGGCGAGGACGCCGGGCCGGGGGAGTCCGGTCCGGCGTTGCGCACACAGCGGAGGGTTTCCCATGGCAGGGCGTCGGCTGAACCCGGCACAGCGCGGCATCTGGTTCGCGCAGCGACTCGACCCGAGCAGCCCGGCGCACAACGTGGGCGGCCACCTCGACGTGCGCGGGCCCGTCGACCACGACCGGCTGCGGGCGGCCGCGGCGGCGGTGGTCGCCGAGGTCGACGCGCTCTGGTTGCGGTTCACCGAGGTTGACGGTGAACCGACGCAGGAGTTCGGGCCGGTGGGGAACAACGAGCCGGAGGTGGTCGACCTGCGCGGGGAGGCCGACCCCGTGGCGGCGGCCGAGGACTTCATGTGGACCGACCTGGACACCGTCGCCGACGAGCTGTTCCGGCACGTGCTGATCCGCGTCGGTGACGAGCGGGTGTTCTGGTACACGCGGATGCACCACACCGTCCACGACGGACACGCGCAGACCCTGCTGTGGCGGCGGATCGCCGAGGTCTACCGCGGCGGCGGCACACCGATCGGGTCGTTCGCCGACGTCCTCGACGAGCAGGAACGGTACGCCGACTCGCCCGCGTACCGCCGCGACGCCGAGTACTGGCGCACCCTGATGGCCGACGCGCCCGCTGCTGTCTCCCCGGGGGAACAGCCGCTGAGCAACCGCATCACCCGGGTGGGCGCCCACCTCGACGAGGCCGTGTTCGACGGGTTGCGGGCCTTTGCCGACAAGGCGGGGGTCAGTTGGCAGCAAGCTGTTGTGGCCGCCGCCGTGTTGCACCGCCACCTGTGGACCGGCGACCGGGACGTGCTGCTCAGCCTCCCATTGACCGGCCGCATGTCCAGGCGCGCCCGGGCCGCCGCCGGGATGGCCGCGACGATCCTGCCGCTGCGCGTTCCGATCGACCCGCGGGCCACCGTGGCCGAGTTGGCCGCCGAGGTGTCGGCCTCGGTGCGGCTCGCCCAGCGGCACCAGCGGTTCGACCCCACCGAGCTGTTGCGCGAGCTGGGCCGCAGGCACTTCGGTCCGGTCGTCAACGTCATCGCCGACGACGCCGACACCGACCTCGACGGCGTGGTGGCCCGGCCGCACGTCCTGTCGGTCGGGGGCACGGCCGACGAGTTGGCGTTGACCGTCACCAGGTTCGCCGAGGGCGGTCTGCGGGCCGAGTTCACCATCGACGAAGCCCTGCCCGTCGACCTGAGCGCCCACCTGCGCACCTACGTGGAGCTGCTGCGGGCCCTCGCCGCCGACCCGGACGTCCGTGTCGCCGATGTCGACGTGCTTTCCGCTGCCGAGCGCGACACTGTGCTCCGGGAGTGGAACCCCGCCCCGGTCGACACCGGGGACGTCACGCTGGTCGACCTGTTCGAAAAGGTCGCGCGGTCCGACCGGACGGCGTTGGTCTTCAATGACGAACGCCTCTCCTACCGCGACCTGAACGCCCGGGCGAACCACCTCGCCCGTAGGTTGCGGGCGGCGGGTGTCGAGCGCGGTGACCTGGTCGGGGTGCTCGCCGAGCGCGGGATCGGGTTCGCCGTGGCGGTCGTCGCCGTGCTCAAGGCGGGGGCCGGGTACGCGGTGCTGGACCCGGACTTCCCGGACGAGCGGCTGGCCCTCGTCGTCGCGGACGCGGGGGTGCGGGTCGTGGCCGTGGAGGCCGCGCAGCTCGGCCGGGTCGAGGCGGCGCCAGTGGTCATCGACGGCGAACGGAGCGACGGTGGCCGGGACGAGGACGACTTGGGCATCGCCGTCGCCGCGGAGGACGTCGCCTGCGTCATGTTCACCTCCGGCTCGACCGGGCGGCCGAAAGGGGTTGTGGCACCGCACCGGGCTCTGGTGGGCACAGTGCTGGGACAGGAGTACGCCACCTTCGGGCCGGGTGAGGTGTTCCTCCAGTGCTCCCCGGTGTCGTGGGACGCGTTCTCGTTGGAGTTCTGGGGTGCGTTGGCCTTCGGCGGGACGTGCGTGCTCCAGCCCGGGCAGCGGCCCGACCCCGCGCTGCTCGCCGACCTGGTGGGCCGCCACGGGGTGACGATGCTCCAGGTGTCGTCGAGCCTGTTCAACTACCTGGTCGACGAGTCGCCGCAGGCGTTCGCGGGGGTGCGGTTGGCGTTCACCGGTGGTGAGGCTGCTTCCGCCGCGCACGTCGCCCGGGTGCTCGCCCGGTTCCCCGGCCTGCGCGTGGCCAACGGGTACGGTCCGGCGGAGTCGATGGGGTTCACCACCACCCACACCGTCGCCGCCGACGTCGAGGGCTCGGTGCCCGTGGGGCGGGCGGTCGTCAACAAGCGCGCGTACCTGCTGGACGGCCGGTTGCGGCCGGTGCCGGTCGGGGTGGTCGGTGAGGTGTACCTGGGCGGTGTCGGGTTGGCCCGCGGGTACGCGGCCCGGCCGGGGCTCACCGCGCAGCGGTTCGTCGCCGACCCGTTCGGCGTGCCCGGCGAGCGGATGTACCGCACCGGCGACCAGGCCAGGTGGACCGCCGAGGGGGCGTTGGACTTCGTGGGCCGTGTCGACGACCAGGTGAAGGTGCGCGGTTTCCGGGTGGAGCCGGGGGAGGTGGAGGCCGCCGTCATCCGGCACGACGCCGTCACCCAGGTCGCGGTGGTCGTGCTGCGGGACCCGGACCGGCTCGTCGCCTACGTCGTCGGGGACGTCGACGGGGCGGACCTGCGGGCGTGGACCGCCGAACGGCTGCCCGACCACCTGGTGCCCGCCGCCGTCGTGGTCCTCGACCGGCTCCCGCTGACCGCCAACGGGAAGCTCGATCGGGCCGCGCTCCCCACGCCGGAGTTCACCGCCGCCGGTGCGGGCCGGGCGCCGCGCACCCCGCGCGAGGAGATCCTGTGCGGGCTCTACGCCGAGGTGCTCGGGGTGCCGGGGGTGACGGTCGACGACGGGTTCTTCGACCTGGGCGGGCACTCCCTGCTCGCCGCTCGCCTCGCCGCCAGGGTCCGCGCGGTGCTCGGCGCGGAGCTGACCATCCGGGATGTCTTCCAGGCGCCGACCGTGGCCGCCCTGGATACGCGCATCACCGTCTCCGACGGCGAGCGCCCAGCTCTGGTGGCAGCCGAGCGCCCGGAGCGTCCGCCGCTGTCGCCCGCCCAGCGCCGCCTGTGGTTCCTCGACCGCTTCGACGGCGCGGGCACCGCCTACAACGTGCCGATGGTGTTCCGCCTCGACCGGGTCGACCCCGGCGCACTGGCCGCGGCCGTGCGCGACGTCGTCGCCCGGCACGAGCCGCTGCGCACGGTGTTCCCGGTGGCCGAGGACGAGCCGTACCAGCGGGTGCTGCCCGAGGCCGAGGTGTTCCACCAGGCGGGCCAGGCGAGTGAGGAGGCCGTGCGGGCCGCTGCCGCGCACCGGTTCGACCTCGCCGTCGAGGCACCGCTCCGGGTGACCCTGTTCGACGACCGCGTGTTGATCCTGCTGCACCACATCGCCACCGACGGCCTGTCGCTGCGCCCCCTGCTCGCCGACCTCGAAACCGCCTACACCGCCCGCCTCGCAGGCGACGACCCGCAGTGGGCTCCGCTGCCCATCTCCTACGTCGACTACACGCTGTGGCACCACGACCTCCTCGGCGCCGAGTCGGACCCGACGAGCACGGTGGCCCGGGGTCTCGCGTTCTGGGGGGAAGCGCTGGCGGACCTGCCCGAGGAGATCGCGCTCCCGTTCGACCGCCCGCGCCCGCCGGTGCGGTCGCACCGCGGCGGCACTGTCCCGTTCGGACTGGTCCCCGGGGACCGGGATCGGCTCGTCGAGGTGGCGCGGAGCACCCGGACGACCCCGTTCATGGTCGTGCAGGCGGCACTCGCAGTGGTGTTGACGCGATTCGGCGCCGGTACGGACATCCCCATCGGTTCTCCTGTGGCCTGCCGCCAGGACAGCGCCCTGGACGGTCTCGTCGGTTTCTTCGTCAACACGGTAGTGCTGCGCACCGACACTTCCGGCGACCCGACCTTCGCCGAACTGCTGGACCGGGTGCGTTCCACCGACCTCGACGCCTACTCCCACCAGGAGATCCCATTCGATCGGGTGATTGATGCGGTGAACCCCGCGCGATCCCTTTCCCGGCACCCCCTCTTCCAGGTCTGCCTGGCGCTGGAGGACACCCCGCCCGCCGGGATGGACTACGTCGGGACCGGGACGGCCAAGTTCGACCTGGAGTTCCTGCTGCGCCAGGACATGACCGGTCTGGTCGTGTTCAACACCGACGTGTTCGACGCCCCCACCGTCGAGCGGCTGGTCATGACGCTCGGGCGGGTGCTGGCCCAGGTGCTCGCCGATCCGGGGCTGCGGGTGGGTGAGGTTGCCGTCCTCTCCGAGGACGACCGGTCGCGTGTTTTGGCGCAGTGGAACCCGACCCCCGTCGAGGTTCCCGAGGTGACCCTGGTCGACCTGTTCGAGCGCGTCGCTGCAACCGATCGGACGGCGTTGGTGTTCAAGGGTGAGAAGTTGTCGTACTCGGACTTGAACATGCGCGCGAACCGGCTTGCCCGCCAGTTGGTGGCTGCGGGAGCGCGGAGGGGGGATGTGGTGGGTGTGTTGTTGCCGCGTGGGATCGATTTCGCCGTGGCGGTCGTCGCGGTGGTGAAGGCCGGGGCCGGGTACACCGTGCTGGACCCGGACTTCCCGGACGAGCGGCTGGCGGTGGTGGTCGAGGACACCGGGGTTTCGCTGGTGGTCACCTCGACGGGGTCGGCCTCGCGGGTGCGGGCTCGTGCGGTCGTGGAGGACTCGGTCGGCTCGGCGGAGAACCTGGGGTTGCCGTTGTCGGCCGCCGACGTGGCGTGCGTGATGTTCACGTCGGGTTCGACGGGACGGCCGAAGGGGGTGGTGGCGCCGCACCGGGCGTTGGTGGGGACGTTGCTCGGGCAGGACTACGCCACTTTCGGCCCCGACGAGGTGTTCCTCCAGTGCTCGCCCGTGTCGTGGGACGCGTTCTCGCTGGAGTTCTGGGGCGCGCTCGCGTTCGGTGGGGTGTGCGTGCTGCACCCAGGACAGCGCCCGGAACCCGCCGTGGTGGCGGACTTGGTGGCCCGACACGGGGTGACGATGCTCCAGGTGTCCTCAAGCCTCTTCAACTACCTGGTCGACGAGTCACCGGAAGCGTTCACCGGCGTGCGGTTGGCGTTCACCGGTGGCGAGGCAGCCTCTGCCGTGCACGTCGCCCGGGTGCTCGCCCGGTTCCCGGACCTGCGTGTGGCCAACGGTTACGGTCCGGCGGAGTCGATGGGTTTCACCACGACGCACGTGGTGCCCGCTGACGTCGAGGGGTCGGTTCCGGTCGGCCGGGCGGTGGTCAACAAGCGCGCGTACCTACTGGACAGGTGGCTCCAACCGGTTCCCCCGGGCGTCGTGGGCGAGGTGTACCTCGGTGGTGTCGGCCTGGCCCGTGGGTATGCCGGTCGGCCCGGTACGACGGCGGAGCGGTTCGTGGCCGATCCGTACGGGGAGCCCGGTGAGCGGATGTACCGCACGGGTGATCTTGCCCGGTGGACCGCTGACGGGGTGTTGGACTTCGTGGGCCGGGTCGATGACCAGGTGAAGATCCGGGGGTTCCGGGTGGAGCCCGGGGAGGTCGAGGCGCTGCTGACCGGCCACGAACAGGTCGGGCAGGCGGCGGTGGTCGCCTGGCGCGCCGACGGCCCGGCTCGGCTGGTCGCCTACGTCGTCGCCGCGGCGACCGGTGCGGAGCTGCGGTCGTGGGCGGCGGAACGGCTGCCGGAGCACATGGTGCCGTCGGTCATCACCGTCCTGGACCGGTTGCCCCTCACCCCCAACGGCAAGCTGGACCGCAGGGCCCTGCCCGCGCCGGAGTTCGCCGCGAAGGTCGAAGGTCGTCCCCCGCGTGATCCGAGGGAGACCGTGCTCTGTGGGCTCTACGCGGAGCTGTTGGCCGTGGACAACCCCACCATCGACGACAGCTTCTTCGACCTGGGTGGCCATTCCCTGCTCGGGGCCCGGCTGATCAGCCGCGTCCGGACGGCGTTGGGCGTGGAGCTGACGATCCGGGACATCTTCCAGGCGCCGACGGTGGCGCAACTGACCGAGGTCATCGAGGCCAAGGGCACCGCCAAGCCCGCGCGCAGGCCGATGCTGCGCAGGCGCACCGAGGCGGGCGCCCCCAGTTGAGCGGACACGACGAGGAGGTCCCGCCGCGGTCAACCGCGGCGGGGCCCTTTTCGCGTCCGGGCGGCACGACCGGCAGTACCGCGAACACCTGGAACTGCCGGTCGTGCCGCCGCTCGGGAAGCCCTGGCGCACATAGTGTTCTGCCATCGAGACCGGGCCCCACCCCGGCACCGGAACCCCTGGAGCGAACATGAGTGCAGCCCACGGCACCGGCACGATGGCCGACCGCGAGGACGTGGTCTGGGCCCTCGGCACCGGCACCACCGACCTGCTCGTCCTGCCGCACGCGGGCGGCAACGCGCACGCCTACGCCGAGTGGCGGGAGCACCTGCCCGCGAGCATCCGCCTGCTCATCGGCCAGTACCCCGGTCGCGGCGCCCGGTTCGTCGACGACCTGCCGGAGAACGTCGAGGACCTCGCGGGCCCGGTCGTGGACTGCCTGCCGGAGGACACCGGTCGGCTGGTCGTCCTCGGTCACTCGATGGGGTCGCTGGTCGCCTTCGAGGTGGCCCGGATTCTCACCGAGCGCGGCACCCCGCCGCTGGGGCTCGTCGTCAGCGCCTGCCGTGCGCCGCAACTGGCCAACCCCGCCCCGGTCGACGCCGGGCGGTTCGACGACGACCAGCTCGTGGCCGCGATCAAGGCGCGCGGCGGCACCCAGGACGGCATCCTCGACGAGCCGGAGCTGCGGGAGATCATCCTCCCGGCCATCCGCGCCGACTTCGGCATCGACGACGTGTACCGCTACACCGGCCCGGCCACGCCGCTGGGCTGCCCGGTGACCGTGCTCGGCGGCGACGCCGATCCGATCGTCCCGCTCGACACCCTGGCGCCGTGGTCGGAGGTCACCACCGACCGCGCCACCGTGGAGCTGTTCGCGGGCGACCACTTCTACTTCCAGCAGGACCTGCCCCCGTTCCTGACGCGGGTCGGCCAGGTCGTCCAGAGCCTGCTCGGCTGACCCAGGAGGAACGACAACCCCATGACATCCCTCGACAACTCCGTGCGCGAGCTGGACCTGAGCCGCGAGCCGGGAAAGCCCCCGATCGCCATCGCCCCGGCCGTGGCCGACCTGGACGAGGCGGCCCGCTGGGTCGCCGACGCGCTGCCCGCGATCCGCGCCGAGCTGCTGCGCTCGGGCTGCCTGATGCTGCGCGGCCTGCCGGTCACCGGCAACGAGGCGTTCGCGACCATCCGCGACGTCCTCTTCCCGAAGCTGGCCTCGTACAAGGAGAAGGCCACACCGCGCAGCGACTTCGGCGGTGGTGTCTTTTCCTCCACCGACCTCCCCGCGGTCCAGCCCATCCGGCTGCACAACGAGAACAGCTACACCCTGGACTTCCCGGGCGCGTTGCTCTTCGGTTGCCTGGTGGCCCCCGAGGAAGGCGGCGCCACCACCGTCGGCGACATGCGCCGGGTGCTGGCGCTGCTGCCCGAGGACCTGCGCGCCCGCTGCGAGGAGGCCGGGTGGCTGCTGGTGCGCAACTTCTCGGAGATGGCGGGCCTGCCGTGGCAGACCAGCTTCGCCACCGAGGACAAGGCCGTCGCCGAGGCCTACTGCGACGAGCACACCATCGGCTACGAGTGGCTGGACGAGGACTCGTTGCGCACCACCCAGCGCCGGTCCGCGATCGTCAGCCACCCGGTGACGGGTGAGCGGGTCTGGTTCAACCACATGGCGTTCTGGAACTCCTGGACGCTCGACCCGGACATCCGCGACGTGCTGGTGGAGACCTACGGCGCCGACGGCCTGCCCTTCGCCACCTACCTCGGCGACGGAACCCCCCTCACCGAGGAGGAGGCCGCGACCCTCAACGCCGCCTACGACGAGGTCACCATGCGCGAGACCTACCAGGTGGGTGACCTCCTGCTGGTCGACAACATCCTGTGCGCACACGGCCGGGAGGCGTTCTCCGGTGCCCGCAAGATCGTGGTGGGCATGGGCGACCCGGTGGAGCTGTCCGACTGCGCCCCCACCGCGCAGCCCTCGACCACCCCGTACGGGGCCTGACATGGACCTCATCACCCGCCTCGCCCAGCAGCCCGCCGACCGGCAGGCGCTCGTCGCCGGGGACCGCGAGCTGAGCTTCGGGGAACTGCGCGCCGAGGCCGCCAGGGTCGCCGCCGCCCTCACCGCCCGGGGGGTCGGCCCGGAGAGCCTGGTCGCGATCAGCCTACCCCGGGGCGCTGACCTGGTCGTCGCCCTGCTGGGCACGCTCACCGCCGGGGCCGCGTACCTGCCGGTCGACCCGGCGCTGCCGGAGCAGCGCAGGCGGTACCTCGTCGAGGACGCCCGCGCCGAGCTGGTCATCGGCCAGTCCGCGACCGCCGCGGTGCGGACCGTGTCCGTCGAGGCGCTGACCGCGGGCGTGGTCGCCGACTTCGCCCCAGTGCCGGTCGAGCCGGACACGCTGGCCTACGTCATCTACACCTCCGGTTCCACCGGCCTGCCCAAGGGCGTGGAGATCACCCGGGGGAGCGCGGCGTTGCTGCTCGACGCGCTGGAGTCGGCCGGGATCGCCGCCACCACCGCGGGTCGGGTCGGCTGGAACGCGTCCGCCTCGTTCGACGCGTCGGTGCAGCAGTGGACCCGGCTGTGCCGCGGGGACACCGTGGTCGTGCTCGACGACGCCACCCGGGCCGACCCGGCGTTGATGGCCGAGCTGGTCGTCGACCAGCGGCTGACCGACCTGGACCTGACCCCCTCGCACGCCGACCCGCTGCTGCCGCACCTGGCGGAGATCGCGTGGCCGCTGACGCTGCTGGTCGGTGGTGAACCGATCAGTCCGTCGCTGTGGCAGCGGATGGCCGCGCAGGAGAACCTGCGCGCGGTCAACCTCTACGGTCCGACGGAGTGCACTGTGGACGCCACTGCCGGGTGGGTCACCGCGGAGCACGAGCCGCACATCGGCACCGTGCTGCCCGGCCTGGAGCTGCACCTGCTCGACGAGAAGCTGAACCCGGTGGACGACGGCGAGGTCGGCGAGATCCACCTCGGCGGCGAGCGGGTCGCCCGCGGCTACCGCAACCGCCCCGGCCTCACCGCCGAGCGGTTCATCGCCGCCGCGGACGGCAGCAGGGTCTACCGTTCGGGTGACTTGGCCCGCAGGCACGCCGACGGTCGCCTGGAGTACCTGGGCCGCCGCGACGGACAGGTCAAAGTGCACGGTCACCGGATCGAGCTGGGTGAGATCGAAGCCGCCTTGACCCGGTGCGAGGGCATCGAGGAAGCCGCCGTGCTCTACCGGGACGACTCCCCGACCGGTCCGGGCCTGGTGGGCTACTACCGTGGCAAGCCCGGGATCTCCCCCCTGTGGACAACTGAACGCCTGAAGGAAACTCTTCCGGTATACATGGTCCCGGGGGTCCTCGTCGCAGTGGAATCCTTCCCCCGCACGGTGAACGGCAAGCTCGACCGCCGAGCACTGCCCGCACCAGTGGTCACCGCCCCGGCCGACGCCGGGACGACCGGACTGGACAGTCCGGTCGAGCGGCTGATCGCCGAGGTGTGGTCGTACGTGCTCGGCGTGCAAGACCTGTCGGCGGACGCGAACTTCTTCAAGCTCGGCGGGCACTCGCTGCTGGCGATCAAGCTGGTGGCCAAGGTGCGCGCGGAGTTGGGGGTCGCCCTGCCGGTCAAGGCGGTCTACCAGAACCCGCGGCTGCGCGACCTCGCGCAGGTCATCGAAGCCCTCTTCTCCTGACCGAACCCCTCTTGTCCCAAGGGTCCACCCACCACAGCCGAAGGAGTTGGCAATGATCCCGTTGTCCTACGCGCAGCGCAGGCTGTGGTTCGTGAACCGCCTGGAGGGGCCCAGTTCGTCCTACAACGTGCCGGTGGTGCTGCGGCTGACCGGCGCGCTGGACACCGGCGCGCTGGCCGCGGCACTTGCCGACGTGGTCGAGCGCCACGAGGTGCTGCGCACGGTCTACCCGGCGGTCGACGGCGAGCCGCTCCAGCGGGTGCTGCCCGCCACCGCGCCCGCCTTCACCGTCGAGGAGTGCTCCGCCGACGAGGCCACGGGGAGGGTGGCGGAGTTCGCCAACTCGACCTTCGACCTCGCGGCGGACCTCCCGGTGCGGGCCACCGCGTTCCGGGTCGCGGCCGAGGAGCACGTGCTGGTCGTGCTGCTGCACCACATCGCCGCCGACGGCTGGTCCATGGCCCCGCTGCTGCGGGACCTGGCCGAGGCCTACGCAGCCCGCCGCACCGGCACGGCCCCCGGGTGGGAACCGCTGCCGGTGCAGTACGCCGACTACGCGCTCTGGCAGCGGGACGTGTTGGAGTCCGAAGAGGACTCCGGGACGCTGGCGGAGGTCCAGTCCGCCTTCTGGCGGGACGCCCTCACCGGGGCACCCCCGGTGCTGGCCCTGCCCGCCGACCGGGTGCGCCCCGCGTCCCCCACCAGCCGGGGCGGCCGGGTCATCCACGCGCTCGACGCCGACCTGCACGCCGGTCTGCTCGGGTTGGCGCGTTCACACGGGGCGACCCTGTTCATGGCGTTGCAGGCCGGGCTCGCGGTCGCCCTGGACCGGCTGGGCGCGGGTCAGGACATCCCGATCGCCACCGCGGTCGCCGGTCGTGGGGACGAGGCGCTCGACGACCTGGTCGGGTTCTTCGTCAACACCCTGGTCACCCGCACCGACACCTCCGGCGACCCCACCTTCGCCGAGTTGCTCGGCCGGGTTCGGGAGGCCGACCTGGCCGTGTTCGAGCACCAGGAGTTGCCGTTCGACCTGGTCGTGGAGGCGCTGAACCCGGTGCGCTCGCTGGCCTGGCACCCGCTGGTGCAGGTGATGCTCACGTTGCAGAACAACGCCGCGGCCGTGGTGGACTTCCCCGGGCTGACCGCGGTGGAGGAACCGTCGCGGCTGGAATCGGTGAAGTTCGACCTGTCGGTGTCCTGCGCGGAGGCGTTCGGGCCGACCGGGGCGCCCGCCGGGGTCGAGCTGTGGTTCGAGTACGCGACGGACCTGTTCGACGAGTGGACCGTCGCCCTGGTGGCGGACGTGTTCGCCCGGGTGCTGCGGGCCATGGTGACCGCGCCGGGCACCCGGATCGGCGACGCCCGGGTGGTCACCGAGGAGGAGTACCTGCTGCTCGTCGCGGACCGCGCCGCCGTCCGGGCGGAGTCGGCGCGGCTCGTCGAGTCCCTGTCGGCGCCGGAGGCGGTGGTGGGGGAGCACGTCCTGACCCCGCGCCAGGAGATCCTCAGCGGCCTGTTCGCCGAGGCGCTCGGGCGGCCGGTCGCGGCCACCGACAACTTCTTCCGGCACGGCGGGCACTCGCTGCTCGCGGTGCGGCTGACCAGCCGGATTCGCGCCGTGCTCGGCGTGGAGGTCGGGGTGCGCGACCTGTTCCGGGCGCCGACCGTGCTCGGCCTGGACGCCCGGGTCGGCGAGCTGTCCGGCGCCCCGGTGCGCCCGGCACTGGTGCCCGCCGAGCGCCCCGAGGTGCTGCCGCTGTCCTACGCGCAGCGCCGACTGTGGTTCGTGGACCGGATGGAGGGCTCCGGCTCCTCGTACAACCTGCCGATGGTGCTGCGGCTCGGCGGGCCGGTGGACGCGGTGGCGCTGGAGTCGGCGCTGGCCGACCTGGTGGCCCGGCACGAGGTGCTGCGCACGCTCTACCCGGCCACCGACGGCGAGCCGTGCCAACTCGTGCTGCCCGAGGCGCGCCCCGAACTGGTGGTCGACGACTCCGCCGAGGTGGAGGCGTTCGCGAACCTGCCGTTCGACCTGGCCGGTGAGCTGCCGGTGCGGGCGCTGCTGACCGGTTCGACGCTCGTCCTGCTGCTGCACCACATCGCCGCCGACGGCTGGTCCTTGGCGCCGCTGCTGCGCGACCTGGCCACCGCCTACGACGCCCGCCGCTTCGGCGCCGCGCCGCGGTTCGCGCCGCTGCCGGTCCAGTACGCCGACTACACCCTCTGGCAGCGCGACCTGCTCGACCGGTCCGCCGCCACCGAGCTCGACTTCTGGCGGACCGCCCTCGACGGCGCCCCCACCGTGGTCCACCTCCCCACCGACCGCCCCCGCCCGCAGACCCCCACGCAGCGCGGCGCGGGCCTGGCGGTCACCCTCGACGCGCGGGCGCACGCCCGGCTGACCGCCGTGGCCGCCGAGTCCGGCGCGACCCTGTTCATGGCGTTGCAGGCGGGCCTGGGCCTGCTGCTGTCCCGGCTGGGCGCCGGTGCCGACGTCCCGATCGCCACCGCGGTCGCCGGGCGGTCCGACGACGCGCTGGACGAGCTGGTCGGGTTCTTCGTCAACACCCTGGTCATGCGCACCGACACCACCGGCAACCCGACCGTCGGGGAGCTGCTGGCCCGGGTCCGCGACGCCGACCTGGCCGCGTTCGACCACCAGGACCTGCCGTTCGACCTGCTCGTCGAGGGGCTCAACCCGGACCGCTCGCCGTCGTGGCACCCGCTGGTGCAGGTGATGCTGACCCTGCAGAACACCGCCAAGGCCGAACTGACCCTCGGTGGGCTGGCGGTCACCCTGGACCAGGCGCGGCTGACCGCCACCAAGTTCGACCTGACCATCTCCTGCACCGAGACCGGGTCCGGGCTGGCCGTCTGGTTCGAGTACGCCACCGACCTGTTCGACGCCGCGACCGTCGAGGCGTTCGCCGGGATCTACCTGCGCCTGCTGACCGCGATGGGCGACGCCCAGGCCCCGGTGGACGACCTGGTGCCGCTGACCGAGGCCGAGCGGTCGGCGTTCCGGAGGCGGGTGGCTGTGGAGCAGGCCGCCGAAGTCGCGGTCGCGGGATCGGTGTCGCCGCGGGCGGAGATCCTGTGCGGGCTCTTCGGCGAGGCGCTGGGCAGGCCGGTCGCCGCCACCGACAACTTCTTCAAGGTCGGCGGGCACTCGCTGCTCGCGGTCCGGCTGGTGGCCCGCATCCGCGCCGTGCTCGGGGTGGAGGTCGCGGTCCGGGACCTGTTCCGCGCACCCACCCCGGCCGGTCTCGACGCCAGGGTCGGCGAGCTGGCCGGGCTGCCGGTCCGCCCGGCGGTCGTGGCCGCCGAGCGCCCGGAGGTGCTGCCGCTGTCGTCGGCGCAGCGCCGCCTGTGGTTCGCCAACCGGATGGAGGGGCCGAGCACGTCGTACAACGTGCAGGTCGCCAAGCGGATCACCGGCCTGCTCGACCACGCCGCGCTCGCCGCCGCCCTCGGCGACGTCGTCGCCCGGCACGAGGCGCTGCGCACGGTGTACCCGGCCGTGGACGGCGAGCCGAGGCAGGTGCTCCTCGACGCCGCGCCGAGCCTGCTGGTGCGCGACTGCCCGGCCGTGGCCGTGCCCGCCGAGGTCGCCCGCGCGCTGACGCACACCTTCGACCTGGCCACCGAACTGCCCGTCCGCGCCTGGCTGTTCGCGGTCGGCCCGACCGAGCACGTGCTCGTCCTGCTGGTCCACCACATCGCCACCGACGGCTGGTCCACCGGCCCGCTGCTGCGCGACCTCGCCGACGCCTACACCGCCCGCCGCGCCGGGGGCGCTCCACAGTGGACTTCGCTGCCGGTGCAGTACGCCGACTACGCGCTCTGGCAGGCCGACCTGCTCGCCGACATCGGCCCCGGGCAGCTCGACTTCTGGCGGACCGCGCTCGACGGTGCCCCGGAGGTGCTGGCCCTGCCGCACGACCGGGTCCGCCCGGCCGCGCCGACCTTCCGCGGTGACACCGTCCCGTTCGCCCTCTCCGCCGAGACCCACGCCGGACTGCGCCGGATCGCCGCCGAAGCCGGGGCGACGCCGTTCATGGTGTTGCAGGCCGGGTTCGCGCTGCTGCTGTCGCGGCTGGGAGCGGGTACCGACGTGTCGATCGGCACCGTGGTGGCCGGGCGCACCGACGCCGCGCTGGACGAGGTCGTCGGCTTCTTCGTCAACACGCTGGTGCTGCGCACCGACGTGTCCGGCAACCCCGGCTTCGCCGACCTGGTCGCCCGGGTCCGCGACGCCGACCTGGCCGCCTTCGATCACCAGGACCTGCCGTTCGAGTCGCTGGTGGAGGCGCTCAACCCCACCCGCTCGCTGGCCTGGCACCCGCTGGTGCAGGTGCTGCTCCTGCTCAACGATGCCCCGGCGCCCGCGCCCTTCGCGGACCTGGCGGCGACCGACGTGCCGTTCACCACCGGCGCGGCCAAATTCGACCTGACCCTGGCCGTGCACGAGACCGCGCACGGCGTGGAAGGTGTGCTGGAGTACGCCACCGACCTGTTCGACCGCTCCACCGTGCTGCGGGTGGCCGACGCGCTGGCGCACCTGTTCGACCAGCTCGCCGCCGACCCCACCCGCCCGGTCGACCGGCTCGACGTGCTCACCCCGGGCCTGCGCGGGCAGGTCCTCGACGGGTGGAACCCGGCGCCGGTCTCCCTCGGCGAGGTCACGCTGGTCGACCTGGTCGAGCGGCACACCACCGGCGACGCGCTCGCCTTCGACGGCACCCGGGTCACCTACGCCGAGCTGAACGCCCGGGCGAACCGGCTGGCCCGGCACCTGCTCGCGCACGGTGTCCGGCGCGGTGACGTGGTCGGGGTGCTGCTGGAGCGCGGGGTCGAGTTCGCCGTGGCCGTCGTCGCGGTGGCCAAGGCGGGCGCGGGCTACACCGTGCTCGACCCCGACTTCCCCGACCAGCGGCTCGCCGTGGTCGTCGAGGACACCGGGGTCGGCGTGGTCGTCACCGACTCGACATCGGCCGCCCGGGTGTGCGTACCGACCCTCGACATCGCCCGGGTCCCGGCGCTGTCCGAGGCGAACCTGAACCTGCCGATCTCGCCCGACGACGTCGCCTGCGTCATGTTCACCTCCGGCTCCACCGGCCGCCCCAAGGGCGTGGTGGCATCGCACCGGGCGCTGGTCGGCAGCCTGCTCGGCCAGGACTACGCCACCTTCGGCCCCGACGAGGTGTTCCTCCAGTGCTCCCCGGTCTCCTGGGACGCTTTCTCGCTGGAGTTCTGGGGGGCGCTCGCCTTCGGCGGGCTGTGCGTGCTGCACCCCGGGCAGCGGCCCGAGCCCGCGGTGGTGGAGCGGCTGGTGGGCGAGCATGGGGTGACCATGCTCCAGTTGTCCTCCAGCCTGTTCAACTTCCTCGTCGACGAGACCCCGGCAGCGTTCGAGGGCGTGCGGATCGCCTTCACCGGCGGTGAGGCGGCCTCCGCCGTGCACGTCGCCCGGGTGCTCGCCCGGTTCCCGGACCTGGTGGTGGCCAACGGGTACGGCCCGGCGGAGTCGATGGGCTTCACCACGACGCACGTGGTGCCCGCCGACGTCGAAGGCTCGGTGCCGGTCGGGCGGGCCGTGGTCAACAAGCGCGCCTACGTGCTCGACGCCCACCTGCGGCCGGTCCTGCCCGGTGTCGTGGGCGAGGTGTACCTCGGCGGTGTCGGCCTGGCCCGTGGGTATGCCGGTCGGCCCGGTACGACGGCGGAGCGGTTCGTGGCTGATCCGCATGGGGAGCCCGGTGAGCGGATGTACCGCACGGGTGATTTTGCCCGGTGGACCGCTGACGGGGTGTTGGACTTCGTGGGTCGGGCGGATGACCAGGTGAAGATCCGGGGGTTCCGGGTCGAGCCCGGGGAGGTCGAGGCCGCGTTCGCCAAGCACGACGCCGTCGCCCAGGTCGCCGTGGTGGCCTGGAAGACCGAGGGGGAACCGGCGCGGCTGGTCGCCTACGTGGTTCCCCGGGCCGCGGTCTCCGGCCGCGACCTGCGCACCTGGGCGGCGGGCGCGCTGCCCGAGCACCTGGTGCCCGCGGCGGTCGTGCTGCTGGACCGGATGCCGATCACCAACAACGGCAAGCTCGACCGCGGGCAGTTGCCCACCCCCGAGTTCACCGCCACCGGCCGCGCCCCGCGCACCCCGCGCGAGGAAATCCTCTGCGGGCTCTACGCGGAGGTCCTGGGTCTGGCCGAGGTCGGCGCGGACGACGACTTCTTCGCCGTCGGCGGGCACTCGCTGCTCGCCGCCCGCCTGGTCAGCCGGGTCCGGGCCGCGCTCGGCGTCGAACTGGGCGTGCGCGACGTGTTCCGCACCCCGACCGTGGCCGACCTGGCCGCGCGGGTCGGTGAGCTGGCGGGCGCCCCGGTGCGCACCGCGCTGGTCCCGCAGCCGCGCCCGGACGTGCTGCCGCTGTCCGCCGCCCAGCGCCGCCTGTGGTTCCTGGCGGAGCTGGAGGGTTCCAGCCACTCCTACAACGTCTCCACCGTGCTGCGGCTGACCGGCGCGCTCGACGTGGCGGCGCTGACCGCCGCCGTCGGCGCGGTCGTCGCCCGGCACGAGGTGCTGCGAACGGTGTTCCCGTCGGTCGACGGCGAACCGATGCAGGTGGTGCTGCCGGTCGAGGAGGTCCGTCCGATCGTCACCGTCGCCGACTGCACGGACGTCGTGGCCGCGGTCGACGCCGCCACCGCGCACACCTTCGACCTGGCGGGGGAGATTCCGATCCGGGTGACGCTGCTGCGGGTCGCCCCGGCCGAGCACGTGCTCGTGGTGCTGCTGCACCACATCGCGGGCGACGGCTGGTCCACGGCCCCGCTGCTGCGCGACCTGGCCGCCGCGTACTCCGGCACCGCCGCCGACCTGCCGCCGCTGCCGGTGCAGTACGCCGACTACGCGCTCTGGCAGCGCGACCTGTTGACCGACCTCCAGCCCGCGCAGCTCGACTTCTGGCAGCGGGAGCTGGCGGGTGCCCCCGAGGTCCTGACCCTGCCGACCGACCGGCCCCGGCCCGCCGTGGCCTCGCACGCGGGCGACGTCGTGCCGTTCGCACTCGACGCCGACACCCACGCCCGGTTGCGGGCGCTGGCCTCCGAGACCGGCGCGACCGCGTTCATGGTCGTGCAGGCCGGGTTGGCGCTGCTGCTGTCGAAGCTCGGCGCGGGCACCGACGTCCCGATCGGCGCGGCCGTCGCCGGGCGGCTGGACGCGGCGCTCGACGAGCTGGTCGGGTTCTTCGTCAACACCCTGGTCCTGCGCACCGACGTGTCCGGCGACCCCACCTTCGCCGAGCTGGTCCGCCGGGTCCGCGACGCCGACCTGGCCGCCTACGAACACCAGGACCTGCCGTTCGACCAGCTCGTGGAAGCCCTCAACCCGACCCGCTCGACCGCGCACCACCCGCTGTTCCAGGTGATGCTGGTGTTGCAGAACAACGCTGCCGCGGACACCGGCCTCACCGGGCTGCGGGTCGCCGAGGAGGCGTCGCGGCCCGGGGTGGCCAAGTTCGACCTGACCCTCGCCGTGGCGGAGTCCGAGGCGGGCCTGACCGGCGGCATCGAGTACGCCACCGACCTGTTCGACCGGGCGACCGCGGAAATCCTGTCGGCCCGGCTGACCGCGCTGTTCGAGGCGGTGCTGTCCGCCCCGGGCCGCTCCGTCGCCGACGTGGACGTGCTCACCGACGCCGAGTGGGCCCGGATCGGTGAGTCGTCCGAGACCGGTGCGCCGGACCTGCGTGTCCACGAGGTCTTCGAACGGCGGGTCGACGACAACCCCGACGCCACCGCACTCGTCTTCGACGGGCGGAGCACCACCTACGCCGAACTGGACGCCGCCGCCAACCGGCTCGCCCGGCACCTGGCGGCGCGCGGTGCCCGGCGCGGACGGCTGGTCGGCGTGCTGCTCGACCGGGGGACCGACCTGGCCGTGGCGATGCTGGCGGTGCTCAAGACCGGCGCCGGGTACGTCCTGCTCGACCCGGAGTTCCCCGACGAGCGGCTGATCGCGATGGCCGCCGACGCCGACCTGGCGCTGCTGGTCACCGCCGCCGACCGGCTCGCCCTCGGCCTGCCCGCGATCGCCGTGGCCGACGCCGCGCACGAGGACCCCACCCGGCTCGGGGGCACCGGGGACCCGGGTGACGCCGCGAGCGTCATGTTCACCTCCGGCTCGTCCGGGCGCCCCAAGGGTTCGCTCGCCTCGCACCGCTCGCTCGTCGGCACGCTCACCGGCCAGGACTTCGTCGACTTCGGACCCGACCAGGTGTGGCTGCACGCCGCCCCGGTGTCCTGGGACGCGGGCGCCCTGGAGTTCTGGGGTGCGCTGCTCAACGGCGGCACCTGCGTGCTGCAACCCGGCCAGCGCCCGGAACCCGACCGCATCACCGACCTGGTCGCCGCGCACGGCATCACCACGCTGTGGCTGTCGGCCGGGCTGTTCGCGCTGGTGGTCGACGAGTACCCGGAGGTCTTCACCCGGGTCCGCGAGGTCGTGACCGGGGGCGACAAGCCGTCGCTGGACCACGTGGACCGGGCCCGCGCGCTGTTCCCCGACCTGCGGCTGGTGCACGGGTACGGGCCGGTGGAGAGCATGGTCTTCACCCACACCCAGCAGGTCACCGCGCAGACCGGCGGCAACCCGCTGCCGATCGGGCTGCCCATGGGCAACCGCCGCGCCTACGTCCTCGACGAGCGGCTGCGCCCGGTCCCGACCGGTGTGGTGGGCGAGCTGTACGTGGCGGGCACCGGCCTGGCCGACGGCTACCTGGGCCGGTCCGCGCTGTCGGCGGAGCGGTTCGTGGCCGACGCGCACGGCGGGCCCGGCGACCGGATGTACCGCACCGGCGACCTGGCCCGCTGGACCGGGGACGGGGTGGTCGAACTGCTCGGCCGCGCCGACGACCAGGTCAAGATCCGCGGCTTCCGGGTCGAGCCGGGCGAGGTCGAGGCCCTGCTCGCCACCCACCCCGACCTGGCCAGGGTCGCCGTCGTCGTCCGCGAGGACACCGCAGGCGACAAGCGCCTGGTCGCCTATTGCGTGCCCCGCTCCGACATCACCCCGGAGCGACTGCGGGCCGACGCCGCGCTGACCCTGCCCGACCACCTGGTCCCGGCCGCGTTCGTGCTGCTCGACGCGTTGCCGCTGACCGCCAACGGCAAGCTCGACCGCCGCGCCCTGCCCGCCCCCACCCACCAGGTGGATGGCCGGGCGGCCCGGACGCCGCGCGAGGAAGCGCTGTGCGGGCTGTTCGCCGAGGTGCTGGGGCTGCCCGCGCTCGGTGCGGACGACAGC
Source organism: Actinokineospora spheciospongiae (assembly GCF_003182415.1). Taxonomy (NCBI): domain Bacteria; kingdom Bacillati; phylum Actinomycetota; class Actinomycetes; order Pseudonocardiales; family Pseudonocardiaceae; genus Actinokineospora; species Actinokineospora spheciospongiae. Next base: position 21,252 of record NZ_QHCP01000013.1, read on the forward strand.
TTCTTCGCCTCCGGTGGGCACTCGCTGCTCGCGGTCCGGCTGATCAGCCGCATCCGCACCACCCTCGGGGTGGACGTGGCGATCCGCGACCTGTTCCGCGCGCCGACCCCCGCGGGGCTGGCCGTCCGGGTCGGTGAGCTGTCCGGTGCCCCGGTGCGGCCCGCGCTGGTGCCGGTGGCCCGGCCGGACGTGCTGCCGCTGTCCGCGGCGCAGCGGCGGCTGTGGTTCCTCGCCGAGATGGAGGAGTCCAGCTCCTCCTACAACGTGCCGGTGGTGCTGCGCCTGCCCGGTTCGGTCGACGCCGACGCGCTGCGGGCGGCCCTCGGCGACGTCATCGCCCGGCACGAGGTGCTGCGGACGGTGTTCCCGTCGGTCGACGGCGAGCCGTTCCAGGTCGTGCTGCCGGTTGAGGAGGTCACGCCGGTGCTCTCGGTGTCCACACTGGAACCCGGGTGCGTGGACGCCGCGGTCGCGCACACCTTCGACCTGTCCGGGGAGATCCCGATCCGGGCGTGGCTGTTCGGCGACAGTGACTCGTCGGTGCTGGTGCTGCTGCTGCACCACGTGGCGGGCGACGGCTGGTCGATGGCGCCGCTGACCCGCGACCTGTCGACCGCCTACGCCGCCCGACTCGCCGGGGACGCGCCGCGGTGGGCGCCGCTGCCGGTGCAGTACGCCGACTACGCGCTCTGGCAACGGGACCTGCTCGACGGGGTCTCCGCCGCGCAGCTCGACTTCTGGCGCACCACCCTGGCCGACACGCCCCCGGTGCTGGAGCTGCCGACCGACCGGCCGCGCCCCGCGGTCGCCTCGCACCGCGGCGACGTCGTGCCGTTCGAGTTGGACGCCGACACCCACGCCCGGCTCGGCCGCGTCGCCGCGGGCCGCGGTGCCACGGTGTTCATGGTCTTGCAGGCCGGTTTGGCGGCGGTGCTGTCCCGGCTCGGGGCGGGCACCGACATCCCGATCGGCACCCCGGTGGCCGGGCGCCTGGACGAGGCGCTGGACGACCTGGTCGGCTTCTTCGTCAACACGCTGGTGCTGCGCACCGACGTGGCCGGGCAGCCGACGTTCGCCGAGCTGCTGGACCGGGTCCGCGACGCCGACCTGGCCGCCTACGAGCACCAAGACCTGCCGTTCGACGCGGTCGTGGAGGCGCTGAACCCGGCCCGGACCACCGCGCACCACCCGCTGTTCCAGGTGATGCTGGTGCTGCAGAACAACGCCGAGGCCGCCGACGCCGCGCTCGACGCGGTCGAGGAGCCGTTCGCCGCCACCGTGGCCAAGTTCGACCTGACGTTGGCGGTGCGGGAAACCCCGGGCGGCGGGGTGCGCGGCACGGTGGAGTACGCCACCGACCTCTACGACCGGGAGACCGTCGAACTGCTCGTGCGGCGGCTGGGGCTGCTGTTCGACGCGGTCGCCGCGGACCCGGACCTGCGGGTCGGCGAGGTGGACCTGCTGGTCGAGGGGGAGCGGGCGCGACTGGTCACCGGGTTCAACCGGGCCCCGGTCGAGGTCCCGGACGCCTGCGTGCACGACCTGGTCGCCGCCCGCGCCCAGGCCGCCCCGGACGAGGTGGCGGTGTGCGACGGGACCCGGTCGCTGACCTTCGGCGAGTTGGACGGGCTGGCCAACGCGCTGGCGCACCGGCTCATCGCCGACGGGGTCACCCCGGGGTCGGCCGTGGCGATCCGGATGGACCGCACCGCCGAGCTGCTGGTCGCCGTGCTCGGTGTGCTCAAGGCGGGCGCGGCGTACGTGCCGATCCCGGACGGGGTGCCCGAGGCGCGGCTGCGCACGATCATGGCCGAGACCGGCGCCTCGGTGCTGCTGGACGCACTCGGCGCCCTGAGCCCGGCTCCCGCTCCCGCGATCCCGGTCGGCGCGGATTCGCTGATGTACATCATGTTCACCTCCGGCTCCACCGGCCGCCCCAAGGGCGTCGGCGTGACCCACCGGAACGTGGTGCGGTTGGCGCACGACGAGTGCTGGGACCCGGACACCCACCGGCGGATGATGGTGCACTCGGCCTTCGGGTTCGACGCCTCCACCTACGAGATGTGGGTGCCGCTGCTGACCGGCGGGTCGCTCGTGGTCGCCGGGGGCGACGGTGCCGACCTGCGCCACCTGGCCACCGTCATCGCCGAGCGCGACGTCACCGCCGCCTACTTCACCGCGGGCCTGTTCGCGCTGATGGCCGAGGAGCACCTCGACGCGCTGGCCCGGCTGCGTGAGGTGTGGACCGGTGGGGACGTGGTCGCCCCGGCCACGCTGCAACGTGTGCTGTCGCACTGCCCGGACACCGTGGTCGTGCACAGCTACGGCCCCACCGAGACCACGTTCGCCTCCAGCCACCAGCGGTTCGGCACCGACACCCGCACGGTCGACAGCGTCCACTTGGGAATCCCGCTGGACAACAACCGGCTCTACGCCCTCGACGACCGGCTCCTCCCGGTCCCGCTGGGCGGTGTCGGTGAGCTGTACATCGCCGGTGAGCAGGTGGCCCGCGGGTACCTCGGGCAGCCGGGGCTGACCGCGCACCGGTTCGTCGCCGACCCGTTCGGCCCGGCCGGGGCGCGGATGTACCGCACCGGCGACCGGGTGGGCTGGTCGACCTCGGGGGAGCTGCGGTTCCTCGGCCGGGTCGACGGTCAGGTCAAGCTGCGCGGGTTCCGCGTCGAGATCGGTGAGATCGAGTCGGTGCTGGCGTCCTCGCCGCAGGTCGGCGGGGTGGTCGTGCTGGTCCGCGAGGACCGGCCCGGCGACAAGCGGATCGTCGCCTACGTGACCGCCGCCTCGTCCACCGTGGACGTCGACGGGCTGCGGGCGCTGGCGGCGGCCGCGCTGCCGGAGTACATGGTGCCCTCGGCGTTCGTGGTGCTCGACGAACTGCCGCTGACCCCCAACGGCAAGCCCGACCGGCGGGCACTGCCCGCCCCCGCGGTCTGCACCGGGGGCAGCCGGGCGCCCCGGACCCCGCGCGAGCGAATTCTGTGCGACCTGTTCGCCGAGGTCCTGGGGCTGGCGGAGGTCGGTGTCGACGACGCGTTCTTCGACCTGGGCGGGCACTCGCTCCTCGCGGTGCGGCTGGTCAGCCGCATCCGCGCCGCGCTGGGGGCCGAACTCGGGGTGCGCGACCTGTTCCGGGCGCCCACCCCGGCCGCGCTGGCCGCGCTGGCGGACGCGCCGCTCGCCGACGGGCGGGCCCTGGACACCCTGCTGCCGCTGCGCCGCGGCGGCACCGCCACCCCGCTGTTCTGCGTGCACCCCGGCATGGGGCTGGCCTGGCCGTACGCCGGGCTGACCCGGCACCTGGGGCCGGACCAGCCGATCTACGGCCTGCAGACCCGGGCCCTGACCAACCCCGACCACGTGGCCCGCTCGGTCCCCGAGATGGCCGCCGACTACCTGACCCTCATCCGCCGGGTCCAGCCGCACGGCCCGTACCGGCTGCTCGGCTGGTCCTTCGGCGGGGTCGTCGCCCACGAGATGGCGGCCCAGTTGCAGGAGGTCGGGGAGGACGTCGACCTGCTCGCCCTCCTCGACTCCTACCCGGCCCAGGCCCCGACCGGGTCCGCCGCCGGGGGCGTGCCCCTGGACCTCCCCGGCGCCCACACGGCCACGATCTCGGCCGCTCCCGCCGAGCTGACCGAGACCATCACCCCGGACGTCCTCGGCGCCCTCTTCGAGGACCCGGGTTCCATCACCGACACCGCCCCGGCGGCCCTGGCCACGGCCCTGCGCGACCGCGACCCGGTCCTGGCCGACTTCGACCACCGCGAGGTCACCACCCTCGTCCGCGCGGCGGCCACCCACACCGCCCTGCTCCGCGCCCACACCCCGCGCCTGGTCACCGGCGGCGCCCTGCTCTTCCGCGCCACCCGGGGCGACGGGCCCGCCCCCGACCGCTGGCACCCGCACCTGACCGGTGCCCTCACCGTCGTCGACGTCGACGCCACCCACCTCGGGTTGGCCGACCCGGCGCCGCTCACCACCATCGGCGAAACCCTCGCCGGGATCGTCCCCACCCAGCTCACCCGCTGAGCACCCGTTCGACCCACTGAAACCAGCCGAACACCGAGAACTGAAGGAGCACACCATGTCGAACCCCTTCGAGGACACCGACGCCACCTACCTCGTCCTGGTCAACGACGAGGGCCAGCACTCCCTGTGGCCGTCGTTCGTGACCGTCCCGGCTGGCTGGGCCACCGCCCTGCCGGAGTCCTCCCGCGACGAGTGCCTGGCCTACGTCGAGGCCAACTGGACCGACATGCGCCCCAAGAGCCTGGTCGCCCAGTACGCCTGAGGTCCGGAAAACCCCAGGACGCCCGCGGGCGTCCTGGGGTAGAACTCCACCATGCGCCCCTACACGGGACCGGCGGACCTGCGGTTGATGCAGGAGCTGGTCCAGCGGACCTGGTCGCACCGCAGCCAGTGGCACATCGGGGACCTGGCCTGGCAGCGCTTCCAACACCTGGGCCGCGAACCCGAGTGGCCGACCGCGCTGTGGGAGCGCGACGGGCGGGTGGTGGCGTGGGGGTGGCTGCACGCCCCGGGTTCGCTGTCGCTGCTGGTGGACCCGGAGGCGCCGGAGCTGGTGGCCGAGGTGCTGGCGTGGGCGGACCCGAGCGAGGTGGAGGTCCTCGACGGTGCCGAGCACGTGATCACCGGTCTCGTGGCGGGGGGTTTCCACCGGGTGGACGCCCCGTCCTTCCAGTACCTGGCCCGTTCCCTGGTGGAGCTGCCCGCCGCGGTGGCGCCGCCCGGGTTCACCCTGGCGCCGGTCGGGGACGTCGCCGCCAGGGTGGCCTGCCACCGCTCGGTCTGGCACCCGTCCCGGGTCACCGAGGACAGCTACCGGCAGGTGATGGCGGCCTGGCCCTACCGGGCCGAGCTCGACTGGACGGCCGTCGCGGCGGACGGCACCGTGGCCGCCCAGTGCCTGATCTGGCCGGACGAGGTGAACCGGGTCGGCGAGCTGGAGCCCGTGGGCACGGTCGCGCGGTACCGGCGCCTCGGCCTGGGGCGGGCGGTCTGCCTGGCCGCGTTGCACGCCCTGCGGGGCACCGGGGCCGTGGAGGCGGTGGTGTACCCGATCACGGACGAGGCGAAGGCGTTCTACCGGGACCTGGGATTCCGCGGCTATGCGGAAACCCGCACCTATCGGAAATCCAGTGGCGAGCAGGGCGGTCCGGAACGAGAGTGAGGGGTATGCGCATCCGAACCGCGGTGGCCGAGGACTGGCCGCACATCTGGCCGTTCATGCACGACATCGTTGCCGCGGGGGAGACCTACACCCTCGACCGCGACCTGACCGAGCCGGACGCCCGCGCGCTGTGGATGGCGCCGAGCCCGGCCCGGACCCTGGTCGCCGTGCACGGGGAGGCGGTGGTGGGCAGCGCCCGGTTCGCCCGCAACCACGGCGGTCCGGCCGCGCACATCGCCAACGCGAGCTTCCTGGTCGACCCGGCGCACGCCGGTCGGGGCATCGGGCGGGCGCTGGGGGAGCGGGTGCTGGTCGAGGCCGAGGCCGCGGGGTTCACCGCCATGCAGTTCAACGCCGTGGTGTCGACCAACACGGCCGCGGTCCGGTTGTGGACCTCGCTCGGGTTCGAGGTCATCGCCACGCTGCCCGGCGGGTACCACCACGCCACGGCGGGGCCGGTCGGCCTGCACATCATGTACCGGGAGCTGTGGGCCGGGCAGGCTGCCTGAATACTGCCGGTGCAACTACCGCCCGCGCCGGGGCGGCGAACCTAGTTTTGCCGCATGTCCTCGCGGAGCGGTTGTGACGTCCTGGTCGCCGGAACGGCGTCGGATTCGCACACCTGGAACCTGATCTTCCTGCAGCTCTTCTGCGAAGAGCGCGGCCACCGGGTGGTCAACCTCGGCCCCTGCGTGCCGGACGCGCTGCTGGTGGCCGAGACCACCGCCCTGTGCCCGGAGCTGGTCGTGCTGAGCAGCGTCAACGGCCACGGGTTCACCGACGGGCTCATTGCCATCACCGCCCTGCGGCCGCGGGCCCCGCGACCGCGGATCGTGCTCGGCGGCAAGCTCGGCGTCGACGGGCGCAGGCACGCCGACCGGACCGACGCCCTGCTGCGCGCGGGTTTCGACGCCGTGTTCGACGACGGTGACCTCACCGCCTTCGACGCGTTCCTGCGGCTGCCGCAGGCGGTGGCGTCGTGAGCTTCGGGCGGTTCGTCAAGCGGGCCGGAGCACTCGTGGTGCAGCCCAGGATGGGCTTCGGCGACCCGGTCGCGATGCGCGACGGGCTCCGGGCCACCCGCGACGCCGACGCCACCACCGTGGGGACGCTGACCCTGGACAGCTACACCCGCGTCGGCGACCACCAGGCCGCGGCGAAGGCGCTGCGCGAACGGGCGCCCCTCAACGGCTACCCCATCGTCAGCCACAGCACCGAGACCACCGCGGCCCTCCTCGACGGCATCCGCGACAGCGGGTTCCCCGTGCAGGTGCGGCACGGTTCGGCGCAGCCGCAGGACATCGTCCACGCCCTCACCGCCGCCGGGCTCGACGCCACCGAGGGCGGCCCCATCTCCTACTGCCTGCCCTACGGGCGCACCCCGATCCGCGAATCCATCGCGAACTGGCGGGAGACGTGCGAACTGCTCGCCGAGCACGCGGACACCCCGCACCTGGAGAGCTTCGGCGGCTGCCTGCTCGGGCAGCTCTGCCCACCCGGGCTGCTCGTGGCGGTCAGCGTGCTCGAAGCGCTGTTCTTCACCCGGTACGGCATCACCAGCGTGTCCCTCAGCTACGCCCAGCAGACCCACCCCGCCCAGGACGAAGAGGCGATCCGCGCGCTCAGGACCCTTGCCGCGCGGTACCTCCCGGCAGGCACCGACTGGCACGTCGTCCTCTACGGCTACATGGGCGTCTACCCGACCACCCGGCGCGGGGCGCTCAGGCTGCTCCAGGCGTCCGCGGAACTGGCAGCGCGCACCGGAACCGAGCGGCTCATCGTCAAGACCGTCGCCGAGGCGCACCGGATTCCCACCATCGCCGAGAACGTGCAGGCGCTGGAGGTCGCCGCCACGGCGGCGCGGGAGACCGTCCCCACCGCCACCACCGCCGACACCGGCATCCTCGGCGAGGCGAAAGCCCTGGTCGAGGCGGTGCTCGACCTCGACGACGACCTCGGCAGGGCGTTCGCCGAGGCGTTCGCCCGGGGGCTGCTCGACGTCCCGTTCTGCCTGCACCCGGACAACGCCGGGCAGTCGCGCAGCACCGTCGGGGCCGACGGCCGGTTGCGCTGGACCGCCGTCGGCGCCATGCCGATCGTCCCCACCGAGCCCGACAGCGCCCTGACCTCGGACCGCCTGCTCACCGCCCTGACCCACGTCGCCCGCTCGTTCGACCGATAACCCGGAGGAGACATGTCCCACGAGTCCCCGCTCGCCCCGCTCGGCGAGCACCTCGCCGCCCGGTCGACCGCGGCCGCCATGCGCGTGCAGCAGGAGGCGTTGCAGGCCGCGCGCGACCACCTGCGCGCCCAGGGCTTCCAGGAGCTGCTGCCACCGCTGATCGGGCCGGTCACCGACCCCGGCGGGCGCGGCGCCAAGGCGCTCGACGTCGACTTCTACGGGCACCGGTACAAGCTGATGACCAGCGCCATCCTCTACAAGCAGGCGTCGCTGCGCGGGTTCGGCAAGCTGTTCTACATCGCCCCGAACGTGCGCGTCGAACCGGCTGAGACCGCGGGCACCGGCCGCCACCTGGTGGAGTTCCACCAGATCGACGTGGAGGTGGCGGGCGCCACCCGGGCCGACGCGATGGCGCTGGCCGAGGGGCTGCTGACCCACGTCGTCGACCACGTGTGGCGGGCGGTGCCGGACGTGCTGCGCGAACTCGGCCGCGACCGGGAGTCGTTCACCGAACTGCTCGCCGGGCCGTTCGACCGGATCACCCACACCGAGGCCGTGGAGCGGCTGGTGTCGGTCGGGCACCCGCAGAACCCCGACGGCGAGATCGACTGGGAGGGCGAGGAGATGCTGTCGCACAAGGCGGAGCGGCCGTTCTTCGTCACCGGCTACCCCAAGGGCTCCCGCGGCTTCTACGACCGCGAGGACCCCGACCGCCCCGGTGAGCTGCGCAACTTCGACCTCATCGCGCACGGCGGGTTCGGCGAGCTGGTCAGCGGCAGCGAACGCGAGGCCGACTACGCCACCATCGTCACCCGGATGCGGGAGAGCGGCGAGAACCCGGCCAAGTACAAGTGGTACCTCGACACCGCCCGCGACGGCATCCCGACCAGCGCCGGGTTCGGCATGGGCGTCGAGCGGCTCGTCCGCTTCCTCACCGGGCTGGACGCGCTGTGGCAGGTCAGCGCTTACCCGAAGCTGCCGGGGGTGGCGACGCCGTGAGCACCCCCGACAGTTCGATGACGACCGGTGCCACGGCAGCCGGGTTCCCGGAGGAGCAGGTCCGCGCGCGGGCCCGCAACGGCACGGCGGAGGCGTTCCCGCCCGCCGCCGACTACGGCCGGGCGATGTTCGGCGCGGTCCCCGACCCGGCCGCGGGCCCGGTGGACGACCTGGACGCCGCGCGGCTGGTGCCACCGGTGTTCATGCCGCGGCGGCTGGAGAAGCTGATCGACCTGGGTCGCGAGCCGGAGCACACCGACGTGGACCTGTCCACTGTGGTCGGTGGGTTCCGCTCGGCGCTGCCGGTGTTCCTGTCCGCCTTCGGGTCGACGGAACTGGGCAGCCGGGAACTCGGCGTCGCCGCGAGCACCCAGGCCGGGCAGCTCGGCGTGCCGATGGTGATCGGCGAGAACATGGTGCCGGTGCACGGGTTCGGCGGCTCGCCGATCCTCGCCCGCATCGAGGCGTACCTGGACGCGGTGGCCGACGGGCTCGGCGGGGTCGTGGTGCAGCAGAGCACCGAGGACGCCGACTCCGAGGTGTGGAACCTCGTCCACAGCTCACCCGCCGCCGCCCCGCTGCTCGAAACCGGGCGGCTGGCCTTCGAGCTGAAGGTCGGCCAGGGCGCCAAGCCGGGCCTGGGCGGCATGACCGTCCTTGACGCCGCCGAGGCCACCCGGCTGGCCGACCGGTTCTCCATGCACGACGTGTTCGGCTCCGGGGAGCGGCTGCGCTGCGCCACCCCCGGCACGTTCACCGAGGAGATCGTGCGCCAGCAGATCCGGTTCATGCGCAACAACTTCCCCCGCGCCAAGGTGTGGGTGAAATTCCACCCCGGCCGCGACATCGCCCGCGCCGCCGAGGTGGCCTGGGCCGCGGGCGCCGACTCGGTGACCGTCGACGGCGCCGAGGGCGGCACCGGCTGGGCGCCGACGGCGTTCCTGCGGCACGTGGGGCTCCCGCTGGCCGAGTGCCTGCGCCGGATCGGCCCACCCTCCGGGTGCCTGCTGGTCACCGGGCGGATGTGGGAGGGCAGCCGGGTGGTGCGCGGGCTCGCCCTGGGCGCCACCGCCGCCGGGCTGGGCCGGGCCGCGCTGCTCGCGGTCGCCGAGGACCCCCGGGCGGGGTTGGTGCGGCTGGTCGAGTGCCTGGCGCTGGAGGCGCGGCTGCTGATCAGCGCGCTGGGCAAGTACACCGCGACCGACCTCGACCCCGAGGACCTGTGGTGGCCGGGCACCCCGGCCGTCGAGCGGGTCCCGGTCTGAGGGGGCTGAGGTGCGCGAACGAGTCGGGGTGGGCGAGGCGGAGTCGGGCGGTGCGGTCTCGCACGCCTTCTTCACCCCGTCGGACGACCCCGTGCTGACCGTGTGGCCACCGTGGTGCCGGGCGGGCGCCGGGCACGCCGCCCGCTGGTCGCTGGCCGCCCTGGGCCGGGCCCACCTCGGCGGCGCCCTGGTGGTGCTGTCGGACGGCAGGCACGACGCCGCCGCCCGGCTGGCCACCGTCATGGCCGTGGACGACGCCGCCCGGGGCGGTCACCGGGAGGACGCCCGCTGGCCCCTCCTCGACCGCCTGCTGACCGACACCCGAGCCCTCACCGACGTGGTGGACCCCAGGAGCGACCGATGACCACCATGGACACCGACACAGCCACCGACCCGACCGCCCACCCGACCGCCCACCCGCCCACCGAGCCGCCTGCCGAGCCGCCTGCCGGGCCGGGTGCTGGAGTGGCCGCTGGGCAGGGCGCCGGATCGGCTGCCGGGCTGGGCGCTGGACTGGCTGCCGGACCGCCTGCGGGACTGACCGCCGGGCCGGGAGCCGAGCCGGTCGCCGGGCCGGGCGCTGGGTCGCTTGTCGAGTTGGGCGTCGGGGCGGGGGGTGGGGGAGGGGCGGAGCGGGCCGCGCCTGCGCGGACCGATTGGTCGCGGTTGGGGTCGTTGATCGGCGGGCAGGGGATCTCGCTGGTCGGCGACAACATGCTGACCATCGCGCTCACCTGGAGCGCGGTGCGGCTGGGTGGGCCGGGGGCGGTGACGCTGCTGATGCTGTGCTCCACCATCCCCAAGGCGCTCATGCTGATCTTCGGTGGCGCGGTGGCCGACCTGGTGGGTCCGCGCTTCATGCTGCTGCGCACCACTTCCGGTCGGGTCGCGCTGCTGGCGGCCGGGGCGGTGGCGGTCGGGCTGGCCGAGTCGGTGCCCGTGCTGGCGGTGATCGCGGTCGTCGAGGGCGTCCTGGTGGGGTTGGGTGGGCCGTCCTTCGGGACCGTCCTGCCGAAGTTGGCGCCGGGGAACGACCTGGTGCGGGCGAATTCCCTGTACTCCATGGTGACCAGGTTGGCCCCGATCGCCGGGGCGCCGCTGGGGGCCTGGCTGATCGCCACCGGGCAACTGTGGATGGCCATGGCCGTCGTTGCGGTGACCTGTTCAGCCTCGTTCGGGTGTTTGTTCCACGTGACCCGGGGGATGGTGCGGCCTGCCGCGCCCGTTCGCACCGGGTTGCTGCGCCGGTCCCTCGACGGGGTGCGGGTGTTGGCCGTGAGCAGGCGGTTGCGCTGGTTGTTCGTGGCGGCGTTCGCCCTCGACTTCTGCTTCGGCTGGCCCATGCTGGCCGCGTTGCCGCTGCTGGCCGACAGCCGGGGGTGGGGCGTCGGCGCTGTCGGGGCGGTCATCGCCGCGTTCAGCGCGGGTGCGCTGACCTCCACCGGTCTCGGGGCGCTGTTCGGGCACCGGTTGCCGCTGGTCGTGCGGCTCGTGGTGAGCGGGGTCGTGCTGGCCGGGGGTGTGCTGGTCATGGCGCTGACCCCGACCGTGTTCGCGCTGGCCGTCACCGCCTACGCCACCGGTGTCGCGTCCGGGTTCAACGGGCCCGCGATCGTCAGCCTCTACCAGGCCGCCGCGCCGCCGGACCGGATGGGCGCGGCGATGGCGACGCTGGCCCTGGCGGGCATCGGGACCACCCCGTTCTCGGTGGCGCTGTTCGGGTCGCTGGCGCTGGCCGTCGGCGTGCAGGCGACGTGGCTGGTGTGCGGGGTGCTCGCGTTCGCCGGGCCGGTCGCCGCGGTCCTGGCGCTGCGCTCGCCGGAATGAGCCGCCCGGTCCGGTGGAGCGGGGCCGCCACCCGGCCCGGCGGTGTCGCGCCGGGTCGGGGCGGGACCGCCGCGGTCGCGGACGGGGCCGCGGCGGTCGCGGGTGGGGCTGCGGCGGTCGCGGGTGGAAGAATCCGCCGGGACGGGTGTAGGGATCGCGGGTCCGGCTCCGACCCCTTGGCGATCCGACACCGGCACACGAGGAGCACACCGTGAAGTTCCTGCTGATCATGCACATGAACCCCGCCACCTGGGAGGGGCTCACCGAGGACGAGCAGAAGGCGATCATGGACGGGCACGACGGCTTCATCGCGGCCATCACCGGGTCCGGGGAGATGATCAGCACCCAGGCCCTCGGCGACCCGGCCACCAGCGCCGTCGTCCGCGTCCGCGACGGCGTCCCGGCGGTGACCGACGGCCCGTTCGCCGAGGGCAAGGAGTACCTGGCCGGGTTCTACCTCGTCGACTGCGAGAGCCGGGAGCGGGCGCTCGAACTCGCCGCGATGATCCCCGACGCGGCGGTCGAGGGGTTGGGCGTCGAGGTGCGGCCGGTGATGTTCTCGGCGGGCCCCGACCTGTGAGCACCGCGGTCGAGGACCTGCTGCGCGAGCACGCGCCGCGGGTCCTCGGCCTGCTCGTGCGCAGGCACGGCCGCTTCGACATGTGCGAGGACGCCGTGCAGGACGCCCTGCTCGCCGCGGGCACCCAGTGGCCGCGCGACGGCGTCCCGGACAACCCCTGGGGTTGGCTGGTCACCGTCGCCTCGCACAAGCTCACCGACGCCTTCCGCGCCGAGGCCGCCCGCGCCCGCCGCGAGGCCGCCGTCGCCGCCCTGCAACCCGGCGACGCGCCCGCGGTGCCCGACGAGGACGACACGCTGACGCTGCTGTTCCTCTGCTGCCACCCGGAACTCTCCGCCCCGTCGCAGGTCGCGCTGACCCTGCGCGCCGTCGGCGGTCTCACCACCGCCCAGATCGCCCGCGCCTTCCTGGTGCCCGAGGCCACCATGGGCCAGCGCATCACCCGGGCCAAGCTCCGCGTCCGGGCCACCGGGTTCACCGTGCCCCCGGCGGGTGCCCAGCGCGCCGAACGCCTGCGGGTCGTGCTGCACGTGCTCTACCTGATCTTCAACGAGGGCCACACCGCCAGCTCCGGCACCGACCTGCACCGGCCGGAGCTGACCGCCGAGGCCATCCGCGTCACCCGCCTGGTCCACTCCCTGCTCCCGGACGACGGCGAGGTGGCGGGCCTGCTCGCCCTGATGCTGCTCACCGACGCCCGGCGCCCCGCCCGCACCCGCCCGGACGGCTCACTGGTCGCGCTCGCGGAGCAGGACCGGGCGCTGTGGGACGCCGCCGCGATCGCCGAGGGGGCTGGGTTGATCACCGCGACCATGGCGCGCGCGCCGCTCGGGCCGTACCAGCTCCAGGCGGCCATCGCCGCGCTGCACGCCACCGCGCCGAGCACCCGGGAGACGGACTGGGCGCAGATCGCGCTGCTGTACCGGGTCCTCGAACGCCTGGCGCCGAGCCCGATGGTGACGCTGAACCGGGCGATCGCCGTCGCGGAGGCCGCGGGGCCGCGGGCGGGGCTGGCCTTGTTGGAGCCGCTGGCCGGGGATGCCCGGCTCGCTGAGCACCACCGGCTGGATTCGACGCGGGGGCACCTGCTGGAGATGGCGGGGGAGCACGGGGCTGCCCGGGAGGCCTACCGGCGGGCGGCTCGGCGGACTCTCAGCCTTCCCGAGCGGCGGTACCTGGAGGGTCGGGCTGCTCGGCTGGGCACCGCCGCGCCGGTGACCGACCGGGCGGGAGGCACGCCCTAGCCGACCTGGCCGGTGAGCTGCTTGGGTTCGGGCTGCTCCTCGGTGGCGGGGGAGAACCAGTCGAACGGGCCGGGGGGTTCCTCGTCGTCTTCCAGGCGGTGGCTGTGGCCGGTGCCCTCGACGTCGAGGCGGGGGAGGACGCGGCCCGCCCAGCGGGGCAGCCACCAGTTGGCCTTGCCGAACATGGCCATGATGGCCGGGACCAGGGCGATGCGGATGACCACCGCGTCGAGCAGGACCGCGACCGTCAGGCCGAGGCCGGACTCCTGCACGACGCGGTCGCCGGTGGTGACGAAGGAGATGAAGACCAGGGCCATGATCAGGGCGGCCGCGGTGATGGTGCGGCCGGTGGCGGCGAGGCCGTTGACCGTGGCCTCCACCGTGTCGCCGCGGCGGTGGTACTCCTCCTGGATTCGGCTGACCAGGAAGACCTCGTAGTCCATCGATAGGCCGAACAGGCCCGCGAAGAGGAAGACCGGGATGTACGGCTCGATCGGGCCGGTGCCCGCGATGCCGAACCAGCCCCACTGGAACACCGCCACCAGCACGCCGAACATGGCCGCCGCGGCCAGCAGGTTCATCACGGCCGCGGTCAGCGGGATCAGCACGCTGCGGAACACCACGACCAGCAGCAGGAACGAGATGGCCACGACCGTGCCCAGGAACAGCGGCAGCCGGTCGGTGATGGCGCGGGCGAAGTCCGACTGCACCGCCGTCGAGCCGCCGACGTAGAGCTGGGCGTTGGTGCCGTCGGTGGCGCGGGGGATCACCTCGGCGCGCAGCGAGTCGACCAGGGCGTCGGTGGCCTCGTCCTGGGGGGAGGCCTTCGGGTAGACCACGACGGCGGTGATCTGGCCGCCGCCCTTGGTGGGGCTGACCACCGGGGGCACGGCCAGGGCGACGTCGGGGTGGCCCACCAGTTCGGCGTGGACCTCCTCCGCGGCCCGGCGCTCCTCGTCGGAGTCGGCGCGGCCCACCACGACCAGGGGGCCGGTGAAGCCGGGGCCGAAGCCCTTGGCGAGCATGTCGTAGGCCTGCCGGGTGGTCGCCGTCGGCGCTTGCAGGCCCGCGTCGGGGATGCCCAGGCGCAGGGAGAACACCGGGACGGTCAGGGCGCCGATGATCAGCAGCGCGACCACCGTGCTCCAGACCGGCTTGCGGGTCACCACCCTGGCCAGCGCGCCCCAGCGCCTGCCCTCGGGCAGCACCTTGCGGTGGCGCAGGGTCAGGTCGCGGCGCACCGAGGCCGACAGGATGCGGATGCCGAAGAGCTTGAGCAGCGCGGGCAGCAGCGTCAGCGCGGCGAACATGGTCATCAGCACCGCGATGCTGGAGCTGATGGCGATGCCGTCGAGGAAGCTGATCCCCACGGTGAACTGCCCGAGCAGCGACACGCAGACGGTCACCCCGGCGAAGAGCACGCTGCGCCCCGAGGTCGCCGCGGCCAGGCCGAGGGCGTCCTCCTGCCGGGCCCCGCCGACCAGCGCCTGCCGGTAGCGGGTGACCACGAACAGCGCGTAGTCGACGCCGACGCCGAGGCCGAGCAGCACCACGATCTCCTGGCTGACCGTGGGCACGTCCATCAGGTGCGTCAGCAGCCCCACCACGCCGATCGCGGTGCCGACGGAGATGATCGCGGTCAGGATCGGCACCAGCATGGAGAACAGCGAGCCGAAGGTGAACAGCAGCACCAGGGCGGCGGCCAGCAGGCCCAGCCCGGCGTCGTCGAGGTCCGGTGGGGCCAGGGTCCGCCCGGCCACCGCGCCGTCGACGGCGATCCTGAGCACCCCGCCCTGGGCCCCGGTGGCGACCTCGACGAACCTCTTGGCCTCCTCGATGGTCAGGTCGTCGGCCTTGACGTCGAAGGTGACGGTGGCGAACGCGACCTGCCCCTGCGGCGACACCTGCGCGGCGCCCTGCGGGCTGTAGGGGGAGACGACGGTCTCCACGTGCGGCAGCGCGGCGACCTCGGCCAGCATCGGCTCGATGCGCCCCTGCACGGACTGGTCGGACACCGGCACGCCGGTCGCCTCGAAGACCACCCGCTCGGTGGCGCCGCTGACCCCGCCCGCGCTCTCCTGCAGCAGCTCCTGCGCTGTCGTGCTGTCGGAGGTGGGCAGCGCCAGGATGTCCCGGAAGTCGACCCCCACCGACTGGGCCCCGAAGGTGACCCCGGCCAGCACGGCGAGCCACAACACGATGACCAATCGCGCGTGGCGGAAGCAGAAGATCGCAAGAGCCCGCACCCGCCCAGCCTAGTTGAGCTGGGGATTCGGGAATACGCACGGGGATGACAAAACTGCGCGCACGACTTGTGCGGACCCGATCGCCGGTGGGGGTCGAGTCCAGTCTGCCGCCCCCGCCCGGAAAAGTCACCCCGCGAGATCGCTGGTCAGCGGCCCGTCGCGGAGCGGCCTGTGGTCGGGGCCACATTTTGCTCCCGGTGCGATGAGGTGGCCCTCACGGCGTGACAAGGAAACGAGGATCGATTTTCCCCGATCCGCCATCGGTTGGTTTTCCCTTGCCCGTCCGGCTATTGCGTGGTTACGCTCCATTTGCACGCCGACCGGGTCGGGTTCCGGTCCGGCGTCCACGCTCCCGGCTCATCCCCCGCTGTTCTTTCCGTTCGCTTCGTGCGTATTCATCGAGGAGTTTCGCATGTCCCGGAACGTTCGTGTGAAGAGATTGCTCGCCCTCGCCGCGGGCACCGCCGGTGCCGTCGCCATGGTCGTGGCGCCCAGCACCGCCCAGGCCGACACCGTGCACACCACGGCTGTGGTGACCAAGAACGTCACCTTCAGCTGCGCGTACCCGCTCATCGGCAACCGCGACGTCCCGGCGACCGTCACCGCCACCTTCCCCAACAGCGTCGCAGTGGGCTCGCCCATCAACACCACCAACTTCTCCGTGGCGGTGTCGCTGGACGCGCTGACCCTGCAGGCCCTGACCCTGATCGGCTCGGCCACCGTCGAGGGCACCACCACCGCCGGGGTCGAGCTGGACATCAACGGCACCGAGCTGGGCGTCACGCTGCCCGGCCTGAACATCCCGGTCACCAACGTCACCGGCCCCGCCCCGGTTGCGCTGAACATCAACGGCCAGGTCCCGTCGCTGACGGTCAAGGCCCCCGGGCAGGTCGACATCGCCATCGGCAGCACCTTCTCCGGCAAGATCACCCCGAAGCGCGCGGACGGCACGCTCACCGGGCTGGGCACCTTCGACCTGAACTGCTCGATGCTCCCGGGCCAGGACCCGGCACTGGTCTCGATCCCGGTCGTCTGACCGATCGGGGAAAGAAAGGGCCTCCCGGCGGCGCGGCCGGGAGGCCTTTTCCTGTGCGGTCATTTCCGAGATCGCTTTTCCCGGGCCCGACCTTTTCCGTTCGCGCGTTCCGCCGTCTGATTCCCGGACGGCGGAGCGCGATTCGCGCGGGCGGTCCGCCCCGGGGCTCTGAGCCCCGGCCTGGGTCTCAGGTCGGGTTCGGCGGCTGCGGGGTGGGCGGCACCGGCGGCTCGGTGGCGGGTTCCGGGATGGGCTGCCCTGGTTCGGGCAGTCCCGGGTCCGGCACGGGCGGCGTGGGCACGGGGTTCGGTGTCGGCTGTGACATGGGTCTCGGGTACCCGGTCGCCACCGTCCGAACCCTCCACCCGCGATCCGATCGGTACAGTCCACCCGTGCTGACGGTCGCCGGGCTGAACACCTTCCCCGTCAAGGGATGCGCCCCGGTCCCGCTGACCCGCGCCAGGGTCGGTGCCGCGGGCCTCGAACACGACCGGGCCTGGATGGTCACCGATCCCGACGGCACCTTCCGCAGCCAGCGCCGCGATCCCCGCCTGGCCCTGGTCCACCCCCGGGTCGCCGACGACGTGCTGGTCCTCTCCGCACCGGACGCCCCCGTCATCGAGGTCGAGGTGGACGACCACGCCCCCGCCCGCCCGGTCACCCTCTTCGGCGAACCCTTCCGCGGCATCGACCAGGGTGACCCCGCCGCCGACTGGCTCACCCGGGTCCTGGGCCGCCCCAGCCGCCTCGTCCGCGTGCCCCCCGACCACGACCGCGCCCCCACCGGCCTGACCCCCGGCACCTCCGGCTACGCCGACAGCAGCGCGGTCCACCTGCTCGGCCTGGCCTCCCACGCCGAACTCAACCGCAGGCTGGCCACCCCGGTCCCGCTGGACCGCTTCCGGGCCAACGTCCTGGTCGCGGGCGGCCTCCCGCACGCCGAGGACGACCTCCGCGCGATCACCGTCGGCGGGGTCGCCCTCGGCTACACCAAACCCGCCATCCGCTGCGCGGTCACCACGGTCGACCAGGCCACGGCCGCCCGCACCGGTCCCGAGCCCCTGCGCACCCTGGCCACCTACCGCAGGACGCCCGAGGGCGTGGCCTTCGGCGTCAAGTTCGCCGTCACCACCCCCGGCTGGATCGAGGTCGGCGACGAGGTCACGGGTGCAGGACCACCGTCCGCCCGTTGAGCGGCTGGGTTCCCCGGGAGTTGCCCGCGGTGAACAGGTGCTGGAAGCCCGACACGGTCGCGGCCGTCACGTGCTGCTCGGGCATCAGGAACCACAGCACCCCCTCGGTGAACGGCGCGGTGGTCAACGACCCGGTGTAGCGCGCGGTGAGGTGGCTGGCGGGCAGCAGCGCGTTCAGGTCGATGTCGTCGAGGTGCCGGGGCGTCCCGCACTCGGGCGTCAGACCGCTCAGCACGCTGTCCACAACAGACGGTGCGCCGATGCGCAGCGGAACCCCGACCACCAGCACGCCCCCGGCGGCGCTGCGGTGCACCAGGTGCATCTCCAGCGGGTCGTGGTGGCCCTGGAAGGTGTGCTCGGAAGGGGTGTGGAAGTGGAACTGCACCAGGTCGTAGCGGGTTCCGGCGTAGGTGACGTACGCCGACCCCGGCGCCACGTCCCCCTCCTCGGTCTCCTCGCCGCCCCTGGCGCCGCAGTCGGCGTCCTTCTGGACGTAGACCAGGTCCACCGCCGAGTGCCCGTAGTGGATGTCGAGCGCGGGGGCGAACGGGTCGAACCGGATGGCCGAGGCGGTGACGTCGATCGGGCTCTGCCCCGGTGGCGCGGACTCCGCCGCGGGCGCACCCGCCGCCAGCAGCGCCCCGACCGCCGCCAACGGGACCACCAGGGCGAACACCGCTTTGCCGACCACGACAGACCCCCACTTCACCGAAGGATGGTCCGGACCACTTTCCTCCCCGGCGCCCGCGCCCCCAATCCCCTGATCTCCGCGAAGTCGACGAAGCGGACGAACGAGTCGTGATCTCCGACACCGGGGACTACGTTGGGCCCCATGGACGACAACGAGATCCACGCCCGCATCAGCGCCCTGGTCGCGGAGGAGCACCGCCTGCGCGCGGGCTCCCCCTCCCCGGAGGAGCACACCCGGCTCTCGGAGCTGGAGGTGGCGCTGGACCAGTGCTGGGACCTGTTGCGCCAGCGCCGCGCCCGCCGCGACGCCGGGGAGGACCCGGACGACGCCCAGGCGCGCCCGGTGGGTGAGGTGGAGGGCTACCGCCAGTAGGACACCGACCGCCCGGCCGCGCTGCTCCCCGGTCGGGTGATCGTTGGCACTGCGCCGACTCCACCCACCCGGGGCTGTCACATTCCCGGGGGCTGTCTCGTCCTACTGGTGTGGAAGAAGAATTCGCCCGGGCGCGGGAGCGGCTGCTGGCCGTGGCCTACGGCATCACCGGAGACCGGGGAGCCGCCGAGGACGTGGTGCAGGAGGCCTGGCTGCGCCTGGTCTCCAGCCGCGAACCCGTCGACGACGTGACCGGCTGGCTGGTCGTGGTGACCTCCCGGCTGGCCCTCGACGTGGTGAAGTCCGCTCGCCACCGCCGCGAGCAGTACGTCGGCCAGTGGCTCCCGGAGCCCCTGGTGGAACTCGACGCCGACCCGGCCGACCGGGTCACCCTCGACGAGTCGGTGACCCTGGCGCTGCTGGTCGTGCTGGAGACGCTCTCGCCCGCCGAGCGGACCGTCTTCCTCCTGCACGAGGTCTTCGGCCTGCCGTTCACCGAGGTGGCGGGCGTGGTGGGCCGCACCCCGGCGGCCGTGCGGCAGCTCGCGTCGCGGGCCCGGCGGCACGTGGCCGACCGGGCACCCCGGTTCGAGCCGGACCCGGTCCGGCAGCGGGCCGTCGTGTCCGCCTTCGCCACGGCCTGCGCCGGGGACGACCTGGGCGCGCTGCTGGCCCTGCTCGACCCGGACGTGGTGCTGCGCAGCGACGGCGGCGGGTTCGTCTCCGCCGCGCGCAACCCGGTCGTCGGCGCGGACCGGGTGGCCCGGTTCCTGGCGGGCGTGCAGCGGCGCAAACCCGCCGAACTGCGCCCCGTCCGGGTGAACGGGTGGGCGGGCCTGCTGCGGGTGCACCAGGGTCACCCCACCGGCGTCATGGCCCTCACCGTCGCCGACGGTCGGGTCACCGCCGTCGACATCGTGCTCAACCCCGAGAAACTGGCCCGCGTGCGGGCCGCCCACGTGGAAGGAACACCGTGAACACGACCCCCCGGCTCGACATCTCCGGCCCCGCCGCCGAGGCGTACAAGCACATGTACGGCCTGGAGCGGTTCCTGGCGGGCAGCGCCCTGCCGAAGACCACCCGCGAGCTGGTGAAGCTGCGCGCCAGCCAGCTCAACGGCTGCGCGTTCTGCGTCGACATGCACGCCCACGACCTGCGCGCCGACGGGGAGACCGACGAGCGGCTGTTCTCCGTCGTCACCTGGCGGGAGGCGCCGTTCTTCACCCCCGAGGAGCGGGCCGCGCTGGCGCTGACCGAGGAGGCGACCGTGCTGGGCCGCGAGGGCGTGCGCGACGAGGTGTGGGAGGAGGCCCGCAAGTACTACGACGACGAGCAGCTCGCGGCGCTGGTCGTGGCCATCGCCACCATCAACGCCTGGAACCGGTTCGGAACGATCTTGCGGCTGGTCCCGGGGTCGATGCGGAAGAAGTGACCAGTGCATTCACCTGTTCGAGAGTGAGCCGTTACGCTATGTACCCGTGACGGACCTCAATACCCCCGAACGGGTTAATGGCGCGAAGCTTGCCGTCCGCCCGCGATCGGCGGGCACCGCGCTGCCGATGTTCCCGCCCAAGCCCGAGGACACCGTCCGGGGCCCGCTCATCGTCAGCGCGCTGCCCGCCGAACTCCCGCGCTCCCTGCGCGCCGCCGCCGCGCCGATCCTGGTCGCCGTCCCGCTGGCACGCCCGTCGGCGGACCGGACCCCGCCCGTCGGGGATGGCTCGTCCGCCGAGGGGGTTCGGCGTGGCGGGGAGGATCGGTCCACCGGGGAGGACCGGCGCCGTGGGGTGGAGCGGTCCGCCGGGTGGCGGCGCAAGTCGGTGGCGGTGGGTGCGGCGGGAGTTCTGGTCGTCGCGGTCGCGGTGCTGTTCGCCTGGGTGCTCCCCACGGGGGAACCCGCTCCGCCCGCCGCCGTCGCGCCCGCGCCGGTGGGGGAGTTCGACTTCCACCGCCTGCCCGACACCGAGGAACCCATCCGCGACAGCGACTGCGCGCCGCACGCCTACGGTCGCACGCAGGAGTTCCTCGTCGCCAACCGCTGCCTGCAACTGACCCGCGCGGTGTACTCGGCCGCGCTCCCGGGTGGGCGGACCGTGTTCACCTCGGTGGCCGTCGTCCGCATGCGCACGGAGGAGGCGTCGGTCCGGCTGACCGAACTGGTCCGGCAGGAGGGCACCGGGAGCGTCACCGACCTGCTCCGCGACCAGGTGGTCACCGTTCCCGGCCTCGACCGGCTCAGCCGCGGTGGGTTCGCCGCTGAGCGGGCGGGGCGGGACGTGGTGATCGTCGAGTCCGACACCGTCGAGCGCGATCCGGACGCGGTGCTGCACCGGGCTGTGATGAAGCGGATCAGCACGGACGCCGTGCGGCTGGGCGCGGAACTCCGCTAGGCCGCGCCCGACCCGAGCCGTCAGCCGGTTCCGCGCATCAGCAGGTGGCCCCGGCGGAAGCGCTCGCCCTCGCACGGTTCGCGCAGCACCCGGCCGACTTCGGCGAACCCCGCCTCGACCGCCAGTTCGGCCAGGGCGTCGATCGGCCACCGGTAGGCGGTTGTCACCTTGTGGTCGAACGGGGTGGTGGGCTCGCCGCCCGACTCGAAGAAGGCGAGCAGGAGGTGGCCGTCGGGGGCGAGCACCCGGCGGAACTCGGTGAAGTACGCGGGCACGGCCCGGGGCGGGGCGTGGATGATCGAGTACCAGGACACGACGCCGCGCAGTCCGCCGTCGGGCAGGTCCAGGGCGTCCATGGAGCCGAGCTCGAAGCGCAGGTCCGGGTACGCCTCGCGGGCGAGGTCGACCATCACCGGCGACAGGTCGACGCCGAAGACGTCCAGGCCCAGGTCGCGCAGGTGGGCGGTCACCGGACCCGGGCCGCAGCCCAGCTCGGCGACGGTCCCGGGGCCGTCGGCCCGGACGGACTCGGCGAAGGCGGCGAGCACCGCCCGGTCGAGGGGGAAGCTGGCGAGGTCGTCGCGGGGGAGTGCGGCGTAGCGGACGGCCATGGCGTCGTAGGCGTCCGCTGTCGTCCGGTGGTGGGTGGCGGGTTCGGTCACAACCGGGAGACTGTAGGGCCGCGGAGTCGATCTCCTCAACCGCGGTGGGGCGCACCCGCGCGGGGTTGCCTCAGGGTTGGCCGATCGGGTCGTCCAGCGAGGCGACCGGGTCCGACCCGGCTGCCTCGGCGGGGTCGGTCGGGGCGTCCGCCGCGTCGACCGGGATGACCACGGTGGTTTCCTGGGTGCGCCCGCGGAGGGTGACCGTGTCCGCCGCCCGCCAGCGCTCGGCCTCCTCGGGGGAGGCCGCGGCCAGGGTGTGCGCGGAGGCCACCAGCTTGCCGGGGAACGACTTGGCCAGCTCGGTCAGCCGGGCGGCCTCGTTCACCGGGTCGCCGATCACGGTGTACTCGAAGCGGCGGGCGTCGCCGATGTTGCCCGCGACCGCGGGGCCCGCGGCGACGCCGATGCCCGCCTCGCACTCGGGCACCTCGACCGGCAGCCGGGCGGCGATGGCCCTGGCGGCGGCCAGGGCCCGCCCGGCGTGGTCGGGCAGGTCGACCGGGGCGCCGAAGATGGCCAGCGCGGCGTCGCCGACGAACTTGTTGACCAGGCCGCCGTGCGCGTCGATCTCGTCGACGACCACGGCGAAGAAGCGGTTGAGCAGGTCCACCACCTCCGTCGGCGGACGGGTGGCGGCCAGCGTGGTGGACCCGACGATGTCGACGAAGATCACCGCCACCTCGCGCACCTCGCCGCCGAGGCGCTCCACCCCGGCGGCGACCGCGGCCTCGGCGACCTTCTGCCCGACGTGGCGGCCGAACAGGTCGCGGATGCGCTCGCGCTCGCGCAGGCCCGCCGCCATCCGGTTGAAGCCCGCCTGCAGCAGGCCGAGCTCGGTGCCGTCGTAGACCGGGATCTCGCTGTCCAGGTCGCCGCGCTGCACCCGGGCCAGGCCGTCGCGCACCGAGTCGATGGGGGCGATGGTGGCCCGCGCGTTGAAGATCATGACCAGCAGCCCGAACACCAGCACCACACCGCCGAGCACCACCACGGTCACCGCGAGCTGGTTGGTGGTGACGTTGCCGCGCACCATGGCGAACAGCGCCACCATCACCACCCCGGCGACCGGGACGCCGGTGCCCAGGCACCAGAACAGCAGCATCCGCACCTGCACGCCCGCGCCCACCACCCGCTGCGGGGGGTCGTCCTGCAGCGCCCGCGCCGACACCGGGCGCAGGGCGAACTCGCTGAGCAGGTAGGCGTTCGCGCAGACCACGATGCCCGCGAACGCCACGGTGAACCCGACCGCGAAGACCAGTTCGGGTTGCAGGAACGCCACCAGCAGGGTGAACAGCACCGTGGCCGCGCCCCAGAGCGCGGCCTGCATGAGGGTCAGCCCGAGCGGCACCCTGATCGTGGCGTGGCGGTCGGCCGCGGTCGGTTCGCGCTGGTCGATGGCCCAGCGCAGTTGCCGCAGCGCCCGCCCGGTGCCCCAGACGGCGCCGACGACCAGCGCCGCGAGCACGTACGCGGGGACCGCGATCGCCATGGCCAGCAGGGTCCGCCCGGTCATGTCCGGACCGGGGATCACCACCCCGGAGAGCACGACCACGACCGCGGCGCCGATGACGTTCGCGGTGACGAGGGTGATCGTCAGCAGGCTCTGCACCCGGATGCGCAGCGCCAGCCCGTGCTGCCCGGCCGGGCCGAGCAACTTCGACCCGAAGGGGGCCGCCGTCCCGGGCCGTCCCCGCTCAACCATGCTGTGTCCCCCAGGGCCGACGAGTTACCTACTCATGAGTAGGTTAGCCCGGTTGTCAATCCGGGTCACTCTAGTCGTCCCAGTGCCGCATCGGGAGCACGAACCACAGCACCCCCACGACCACCGCGCACACCCCCGCGATCACGAACGCCAGGGGCCCGCCCACGACCATCTCCGAGAGCAGCAGCAACGACGCCGTCACCGCCAGCGACAGGCAGACCAGCCCGGCGATCGTCGTGCGCGTGGCCAACCGCATGATCTGCTCGCGCTTGCCCTGCCCGATCAGGATGCGGTGCCACGCCGCAGGCGCGGTCAGCAGCGCCACCGCCCCCACGGCGAAGAACACCGCCACCATGTGGGTCGACCGCTCGAACGCGCCGGTCTCCTCCTGGTACACGTCGGTGAACGTGATGGACAGCAGGAAGCCGAAGAGGATCTGCACACCCGCCTGCGCCACCCGCAGTTCCTGGAGCAGTTCGTTCAGGTTGCGGTTCAGCCTCTCCCGCGGGTGTTCATCGTGCTCCACGTGCTTCGGGGATTCCTCGGTCATGGGGGCAGAGCCTGCCCGACACCGCTCGTCAACCTCGCACCCCGCGCCGTGCGGCGTCCGAACGGCCCTGATCAGGCACCCATCTGGTTCACCTGGACGTCCAACTGCGCCGCGACCTCGGCCAGCTCCCGATCCTGCGGCTGCGCCCCGCCCAGGCGGGTGTCGAGTTCCTCGCGCGTGGCGATCAGCATCGCGCCCGCGTAGTCGGGGCGGCGCAGCACGCTGCCGTCGACGACCTGGGAGCGGCCCTCCAGGAACAGCAGCACGGGGTCGGGCAGGTCGGACTCGAGCAGTTGGTGCAGATCGTCCTTGGTGATGGTCACGGCGGGGAGGTACCCCCGGTTGTTGATCGCTACACCACCCGGCGGAGTGGTCGGCGGTCGCTGTCGGTCAACCGATGGGCCGGGTGTTTCACCTGGTCGGGTGGCGGGGTAGCCAGGCGGGAGCAGAAGGAGGTCCCGTGGGGGCTTTGATCTACGCGGCGGCCGGTGTCGCCACCCTGGGGGCGGCCCTGCTGCCCAGGGTGCTCGGCCGGGTGCCCGTCTCGATGCCCATGGTGTTCCTCTTCGCGGGCGCGCTGGCGTTCGCGGTCATCCCGGCGCTGCCCGACCCGGTGCCCGCCGAGCACCCCGAGGTCGCGCTGCACCTGACCGAACTGTGCGTCATCGTCTCGCTGATGGGCGCCGGGCTGGCGCTCGACCGGCTGGTCGGGTGGCGGCGGTGGTCCACCACGTGGCGGCTGCTGGGGATCACCATGCCGCTGTCGATGATCGGGGTGGGGCTGCTGGGCTGGGGGCTGGGCCTCGGCGTGGCCGGGGCCGCGCTGCTGGCCGCCGTGGTCGCCCCCACCGACCCGGTGCTGGCCACCGAGGTGCAGGTGGGCGAACCCGCCGACGAGTCGGGGGAGGACGAGGCGCGGTTCGCGCTGACCTCGGAGGCGGGCCTCAACGACGGCCTGGCCTTCCCGTTCACCTACGCCGCCGTCGCCATCGCCGCCGCGTCCGCCGCCGCCCCGGCCGCCTGGGTGCCGCACTGGCTCGGGGTCGACGTGGCGTGGCGGCTGGCGGCCGGGGTCGCCCTGGGGCTGGGGATCGGGTGGGCGCTGCGCAAGATGTTCTTCTCCGCGCCCTCGGAGACGTTCCGGCTCGCCGAGCACGCGGAGGGCTTCGTCGCCCTCGCCGCGACCTTCCTCGCCTACGGGATCACCGAACTGGTCAACGGCTACGGGTTCGTGGCCGTCTTCGTCTGCGCGTGCACGATCCGGGCCGCGGAGCACTCCCACGGCTACCACAAGGTGCTGCACCAGTACGTGGAGCAGGTCGAGCGGATGGTGACCGTGCTGGTCATCTTCCTGCTCGGCGGCGCCGCGGTGAGCGGGCTGTTCGCGGGCACCACCTGGCTGGAGGTCGGTGCCGTGGCCGCGGTGCTGCTGGTGGTGCGGCCGGTCGCCGGGCTGATCGGGTTGGCGGGCGGCAAGACCGGGCCCCGGGAGCGGGCGGTGATCGCGTTCTTCGGCGTGCGCGGGGTGGGGTCGCTGTTCTACCTCGCCTACGCCCTCGGCGAGGCCGAGTTCACCGACCCGGACCGGCTGTGGCGGCTGGTGGGGCTGGTCGTGGTCGGGTCGATCCTGCTCCACGGCGTCACCGCCACACCGGTCATGCGGTTCCTCGACCGCAAGCGCGAGCGCGAGGCGCCCAACGACGAGGCGGTGGAGCGGACGCCGGTGTGAGCGGTCACAGACCGTCCACAATGGCCTTGCCCAGGGCGGTCCCGGACAGCCACGCCGTCTCCACCCTCGGCCTGCCCCAGGCGTCACCGGCGATCCCGATACCGTCGGCCAGCAGGAACGGCGCGTCGGCCGGGGTGTTGGGCGTGGCGTGGGTCCAGCGGTGGACGTGGGCCTCGGTGGGCGCGGGCAGGTCGAACAGCGCACCCACCGCGTCCGCGATCTCCGCGGTGGCCGCGGCGGGGGACTCCAGGTGGCGGGCGGCGAACTCCGCGGTGGTGTGGGCGACCAGGACCGGCGCGTCGTCGCCGCGCCGGGAACCGTCGTCGAAGACGGCGGCGAGGGTGGGGTGGTCGTTGACGAACGCGCCGTGGAAGGCGGGCCACGTCCGGGCCGGGTGGCGCAGCGTGGCCACCAGGGCGGGGGACCAGGACTGGTGCGCCGCCGCGTGCCGGGCCGGGGAACCCGCGGGCAGCAGGCGGGCCGCCTGCGGACCGGGCACGGCCAGGGCGACCGCGTCGACCCGCTCCCCGTCGACCAGCCCGGTGTCCACTGTGGTCACCGGGTGCTCGGTGACCACCTCCAGCCCCTCGGCCAGGTCGGCCACGAGCGAGCGCAGGCCGCCCGCGGCCGCGTAGCGCACCGGACCGGTGGTCGGCGCACGCCCGGACCCGTCCACCGCCAGCAGCGTGTCGGTCCACGGGCGGGCCAGGCCGCGGTCGCACCACGAAGCCACCACCGCGCCGAAAGCCCCGTCCCGGGCGGTGAAGTAGCCCGCGCCGATGTCCGCCGGGCGCCCGCCGTAGCGCTTGGTGGCCATCCGACCACCCACCACCCGACCGCGCTCCAGCACCCGCACCGGCACACCGGCCCCGGCCAGCACCCGGGCGCAGGCGACCCCGGCGATGCCCGCGCCCACCACCACGACACCCATGCCCGCCCCCCGGCTCAGAACGCCAGCTCGGCGGCGAAGGCGTCCCACACGGCCCGGTCGCCGATCACCTCGACCGAGTCCGCCCGCGCCCGGCCCAGCGCGACGAGCAGCAGGTCCGCCGAGTGCCCGCGCAGGGCGACGTCGCCCTTGCCGTGGCCGTGCTCCCAGCGCAGGCCACCCGCCCCCGAGGTGATCAGCCACTCGCCCGCGGCGCCCAGGCCCTCGTCGTGGGCGTGCAGGTGCACGGTGGCCTCCGGCAGCGCCCGCTGCTGCGGGATCTCGGCCATGAGGGTCAACCACTCGGACAGGGCGTCCGCGGCGACCTCGGGTTCGACCTCGTAGGGCACCCCCGAGGCGAGGGCGGCGTCGGCGAGGTGGACCACGGTCTCGTGCAGGCGCCTGCGCACCCACCACCCGGCCGGGCGCGGCCCGGTGAACGTCCACACCGGCACCTCGGCGCCGGTGTGCGCCACGGCGTCGAACAGCTCGCGCGGGCCGTCGCCGAGCCACTCGACGAGCCTGCCGTCCGCCGGCTTGCCGCCGGGCACGGCCTTCGGGTCCAGCGGGGCGGTCGCCCGCTCGCGCACCATGGTCGCCGCCCAGCGGTCACCTCGGCCGACGTGCCTGCCGAGCTGGGTCAGGGTCCACCCCGGGCAGGTGGGGACGGGCGCCCGCGGGTCTCCCGCGGCGATCACCGCGGCGAAGCGGCGGTTGTAGTCGGTGAACGTCGCGGCGTGGTCGAGGTCGGTCATGCCCCCGATCCAACCGCATCGACCCGGTCTCCCGCCCGGTCATTCCGGAAGGGCCCACGGCCAGTCAGGCGGTGACCCGGGGCCCGCGGCCGGGGGAGCGGTGGGTGAGCACGACGGCACGGTCGGTCCCCTTCCTCACCGGGACCCGCCGGTGCTCGCGGGGACGGGTGCCAAAGCCGGGCTGGGGGACATCTGCCGCTCCGATCCGTGGATTCGAGGTCCGGCGCCGGTGCGGGGACCGCAACGCCGACCGGGAAGCCGACCGGGTCACCGGTCCACCCCCCACCGCGTGAATCGTGCACAGAGGACGGTCCGTTGACCAGAGCACCACCGCGGAACAGGGGTGCTCTGGCGCAAGTGCGCCGCACTACAGCCAACCGCGCTGCGCGGCCTGCACGCCCGCCTGGAACCGGGTGGTCGCCCCCAGCCGCTCCTGCAGCACCGCGACCCGGCGCACCACCGTCCGCCGGGACAGGCCCAGCCTGCGCGCGATCGCGTCGTCGGTGGCGCCCGCGGCCATCAGCGTGACGATCCGCCGGTCCCGCTCGTCGAGGTCCCGGCCCCCGGCCACCGACACGGTCACCGGCACCGCCAGCGCCCACAGCGACTCGAACGTCCGGGCCAGCGCGGTCAGCAGCGCCGAAGCGCCCACCAGCAGGCTGGTCCCGTCCACGTGCACCAGCGCCCGGTCGTCGTCGGCCACCAGCAGGCCCAGCGGCGGCGCGGCCAGCGTGCGCAACTGCTCCCCGGACACCGGGGCGATGCTGTCGGGGGTGTACCCGGGGTGGATCGTGCGGTAGCGCACCCCCGCGGCGATGCGCGCGGTCCGCGACTCAGCCCGCAGCTCGCGCAACCCGGGGGCCGCGCACGGGGTGCCGGGCCGCGACGGGTCGCACTGCTCGATGGAGCGCACCTGCACCCGCGCCCCGGCGTGCAGGGACCGCAGAGCGGCGAGCTGGTCCCCGGGGTCGGACAGCGTCTCGACCGCGGGGTCCCGGGACAGCATGTGGGGGTCCACGCCGCCGGTAACCTCCCGGAACGCAAAGTGGATACGCGGATGTATCGGGCACCGTAGGCGGGAACCCGCCGCGGGTCAACAACCCGGCCTCACCGCGGCCCCATACCCGGTACGGTCGCGGCCATGGCACGCCCCACACGCGCCGAGGTCCGGCACCGGGTGGTCGAGGCGGCGGCCGCGGTCTTCGCCGAGAAGGGCATCGCGGCCACGCGCATCCAGGACGTCGCCGCCACCGCCGGGTTCACCAGGGGCGCGGTCTACTCCAACTTCGCCGACAAGGCCGACCTGCTCGCCGCGGTGGTCGACGCCACATCGGACCGGATGGCCGTCGACGGCACCACCGTGTTCGACCCGGCCGTCCCGCCGAGCGCGCTGCGCGCGGGCATCGGCCGCCTGGTGGCCGACTGGGTGCGGGAACTGCCGGTGCACCGCAAGCTCCAGTTGGAACTGGTGGCCCAGGCCACCAGGGACGAACGCCTGCGCGCCACCCTGGTCGAGCCGCGCCGCCGCAGGCGCCGCGCCGTCGCCGCCGCGGCGACCGCCTACTTCGACAGCCGGGGGATGCCGCTGCCGCTGCCCGCCGACACCTTCGCCACCACCCTGCTCGCCGTGGTCAACGCCTTCGCCATCGAACTGCTCATCGACCCCGAGGGCACCACCCCGACCGCGGTGGCCGACGCGCTGAGCGTCCTCGTCCCGGGGTGACCCGCCGGTAGCGATTCGGCCTCGATCGCCCGGGAAACGCGCGGACGACCGTAGGATCGCGCCGTGACCGACCGCAGCCCGCTGCTGGACCCCCTGGGCTGGCCCCGCTGGCTGGCGCGCGACGCCGAACGCCGCCGCCTGGTGGAACCCGAGGCGCTGTCCAGCATCGAACAGTCCGTTCGAGACTTCCCAGCAGCCGCCTTCACCGCGGGCCTGCTGCCGATCCCCCTGCCCGTGGAGCGGGTGGAGAAGCTGCCGCGCGGGGAGGTCCGCGACACCGCCGACGGCGTGCGCATCCGCTTCCGCGCGCAGAACACACCGGGCGAGACCCGCGGCTGGGTGCTCGGCAACGGCCTGGTGATCGGCATGAACCAGGCCACCATGCGCCCCATCCACGTCCCGGTCGCCCGCGGCGACAGCGCCGCGCTGCGCCTCGACGGCGTCGTGGTCCGAGCGCTGATCAGCGGCTGGGAGCCCTACCCGCCGCCGGTCGAGGTGGAACTGGAGCACAACCGCTCCGTGCCCACCGACGAGTACCTGCGGCGCGTGCTGGCCGGGCGCGGGCGTCCATAGAGGCCGGACCCCGGTCGACTCTCCCGCGAGGCCGCCTCGGGAAACCGGTCAGCGGCGGGCGAGCCTGCGCTCCACACCGGAGCCGTAGTCCAGGTCGAAGTGCGCGAACAGCCTGGGCTCGTCGGCCGCCAGCAGTTCGCCGTCGGTGTCGATCGACGGCGAGTTCTTCACCAGGTCCTTGGGGAAGCGCACCCGGATGAACTTCGGCGCCACCGTCGCCCCCACCGCCGGGGCGAAGGCCAACCGGTGCTTGCCGATGAACCCCACCTTCACCGTGAGGAAACTCGGCTCGTCGGTGATGGTGTCGACGTACACCGCCTCCAGCGAGCCGATGGTCTTGCCGTCGGGGTCGACGATGTCGTAACCGACCCAGTCACGCAGGTTCTCCGCGGGAAACATGACCCCCGGCTTCCCGGCCCGCCCCCTGGTCAAACCCCGACTTCACCGCGCCAGGGCGAGCAACCCGTCCGCCACCGTGTCGACCACGGGCAGCGCCTCCAGCACCCCCGACACCTGCAGGGTCCGGTGGGCGGCCGTGCCCGGGCCCGCGACGACCACGAACCGGCCGCGGTCGCACGCGGCGAGCAGCACGGTCAACCCGACCGAACCGAAG
Source organism: Actinokineospora spheciospongiae (assembly GCF_003182415.1). Taxonomy (NCBI): domain Bacteria; kingdom Bacillati; phylum Actinomycetota; class Actinomycetes; order Pseudonocardiales; family Pseudonocardiaceae; genus Actinokineospora; species Actinokineospora spheciospongiae. The sequence goes on from NZ_QHCP01000013.1 coordinate 51,724, forward strand.
AACCCGACCCCCGTCAGGTCGCACACCACGCCGGTCACGCCCGGTTGCGCGGCGAGTTCGGCCAGTTCGGCGTCCAACTCCGCACCGGTGTTGAGGTCCACCTCACCGGTGGCGCGGAAGACGACGTCCTGCTCGGCGTGGCCGACCCGCAGGACACGGGTGGTGAGCAGGTTGGTACGCATGGGAGCCCCTCCATCGCGCGGTGGATATCGCCACCGGGCGGCTGGTTGCTCAACCGATCCCGAGCCCCCAGCCTAACCCCTGCACCCGGCGTCCCGCCGGAAGTGCGCTGTGACGGTGGTCCTCCCGTTGGCGTGCACCACGTCGAGCCGCTCCGCCAGGGCCGCCACCATCCTCAGCCCCCAGCCCCGCGCGTCCTCCCGGTCGGGCGCGGGCGGCTTCCAGGCGCCGTGGTCGACGACCACCAGCGTCACCGACTCCTCCAGCACCGTCACCGTCACCCCGACCAGACCGCCGAGCCGCTCGCGGTAGCCGTGCTCCACCGAGTTGGCGACGGCCTCGTCCGCGGCGAGCACCACGTCCTCGCGCAGCGGCCCGGTCACCCCGCGCCCGTCCAACCACCGGCCCAGCCGCCTGCGCAGGGCGGGCAACCGGGTGCTGTCCGCGGGCACGGTCACCACCAGCACCCGCGGATCGCCCGCGGCCGGGTCGGCGCCCGCCACGCCCCCGGTGCCCGGGTGCTCCGCATCCGGGGTGTGCGCGTCGATCATCGCCAAGTCCCTTCCCCGGTCCGCCGCGGTTCCCGATCACCGTACCGCCGGACGGCGGTCCGACCACCCCCGGCGACCGGGGGTGCGTACGATCCGGCGACCGGACCGGTGCGCCGCGCCCGGTCGAATAACGATTCAGCCCGAGCGCCCGCGCCCGCCCGTCTGGGGGTGGTGTCCCCGCCCCGTTGCTCCCACGATGGGACAGGGCGGGAGCGGGTGTGACGGTGTGGTGGGCGAGTCGACGAGGAGGGGCGGGATGCGGGGCTTGAGGCGCCTCGGCAGGCGCGGTCGGGGGCCGCGGGTGCGCGACCTCGGCCCCGAGCAGCTCGGGGCGCACCCCGCCGCGCCCGCGCCCGGCGCCGCCGCGGGCCCACCGCCGTACGTGCCCCGCGACGTCGACCCCGAACTCGACGCCCTGCTCGTCGACGGCGGCCTGGTCGTCGTCGAGGGCGACTCGGCCTCCGGCAAGACCCGCACCGCCGCCGAGGCCGCCCGCCGCACCCTGCCCGACCGCACCCTCGTCCAGCCCCGCGACGCCGCCGACCTGCGCGCCTGGGCGGGCACCGACCCGGCCCCCACCGACACCGTCGTCTGGCTCGACGACCTGGAGCGCTTCCTCGTCCCCGGCGGCCTCGACCAGGACCTGCTGACCCGCCTGGTCCCCGCCGGTCGCACCGACGTGCTCCTGCTCGCCACGCTGCGCTCCCGGGCCAGGCTCACCCTCACCGCCGCCGGTTCGCAGGCCGAGGCCGAACTGGCCCGCCGCGCCGCCGACGTCCTCGGCCCGGCCACCACCGTCACCCTGCGCCGCGCCTTCTCCGCCGCCGAACTCGACCGCGCCGAGACCCTGCGCACCGACCCGCGCATCGCCGACGCCCTCGACCGCAGCGAGGACGACGCCCTGCCCGAACGCCTGTGCGCGGGCCGCTCCACCGCCGCCCGCTGGCACCGCGGCTTCGACTCCGACGACGTCACCGCCCTCACCGGCGCCGCGATCGTCGCCGCGGCCGTCGACGTCAAGCGGGCCGGGTGCACCACCCCGGTCTCCCGCAAGGTCCTCGCCGAGCTGTACGGGCACTACCTCGACAACGCCCCCATCGGCCCGGCCGCCTTCGACGCCGGGCTGGCCTGGGCCACCCAACCGGTGCGCGGCACCGGCGGCTGCCTGCTCACCCGCCCCGACGACACCTTCGAGGCCTTCGACTACCTCGTCGACGGGGCCGAGGCACCGGTGCCGGAATCGGTGTGGGAGGTGCTGCTGCGCCACTTGGCGCCAACCGACCTGCCCCTGGTCGGACTCGCCGCGCACCGGGCCAAGCAGGAGGACATCGGCCGCCGCATCCTCGTCCGCTGGGCCGACTCCTCGGCCGACCCGGCGGTCTGGAGCCTCGTCGGCGCCATGCTCTTCCGCGGCGGCACCGACGTCTCCCCGCCGCGCCGGGCCTCCGAGGCCATCCCGTGGCTGGTGCGCGCGGTGGAGGCGGGCAACGCCGACGCCGCCGGGCACCTGGTGCAGCTCTACCGCGAAACCGGCGACGTCGACTCGATGGAGCTGTGGGCCCGCCGGGGCGCGCACGCGGGCAACGCCGAGACCATGGTCGCCCTGGGCCGCAGGCTCATCGAACGCGGCGAACGCGGTGAGGCCGACCGGTGGCTGCGCAAGGTGATCGAGGGCAACCGCCTGGAGGTCGAACTGCTGCCGCTGACCGACGGCCTGCCCCTGGAGGTGCCCGCGGGCTCAGCCCGCCCCGGCGTGGTGGCGGGCGACTTCCTGGAGTTCTCCTGCCCCCGCTCGGACGCCATGATCCTGCTCGGGATGCTCCTCAACCGCCCCGGCCGCCACGACGAGGCCGAGCACTGGCTGCGCCGCGCCGCCAACACCGGCCTGATGGACGCCCTGCTGGTCTACGGCCACTTCGCCAACGACCGCAAGGGCCGCGTCGCCCTGGGCGAGTGGTGCGAACTGGCCCACCGGCTGGGCAGGTCGGACGCGGTGGAGGAACTGGGCGTCCGCCTCCGCAAGACCGACACCTTCAGCGCCCAACTCCTCTTCCTCTCCGCCGCCGACGCGGGCAGGCTGCGGGCGGTGGGCTACCTGGGCCAGATGTCCGAACAGCGCGGCGCCTTCGACGAAGCCGAGGCGTACTACCTGGAAGCCGAGGGCGAGTACCCGGAGGTGTCGCGGTTCCTGGCCCGGGTGCGGGCGGCCCGGGCGCAGAACCCGTGGCCTCCCATCAGGTTCCGCCTCCCGCAGTAGCCGCCCCGCCTCCGACGGGAAACGGCGGGCGTGGTCCCCCACGCCCGCCGTCCCCATCGGAATCACGCACTCTCGCCGTGCCGTCCCGGGTCCTCGTCGACCCGGGCTGTCGTCAGCTGGTGATGTTGCTGGTCCCCAGGGTCGTGTTCTGGGAGGCCGGGCTCAGCGTCAGGGCCACGTCGAACGTGCCCAGGGCGCTGTTGGTGACGATGTGCGACGACGCGTTCGGGTTGACCGACACGGTGGCCGGACCCGTGGCGGCGCTCGCCGGGAGGGCGAAGGCCACCGAGCCGGAAGCCGTGAACGTCAGCGGACCCGTCGCCGGGACCGGGGTCGCGCCGATGGGCAGGGAAACCGGCACGTTGTACACGGTGTTGTTGCTGGCCTTGACCGACACCGACGCCGTGATGGTGCCCGAGATCTGGGTGGCACCGACCAGCCGCAGGCCGTCGGCCGCCGTCTGACCCGCGTTGACGTCGATGCTGAACGGCACCGTCACCGTCGTCCCGCGCTTGACCGACGCGGGCACGTTCACGTGGGTCACCGTCGCCACGCTCTGCGTGCCGATCAGCGGGAACGAACCGGAGAAGGTGAGGCTCTTGTCGACGGCGAAGGCGTTGCTGGTCCCGAGAAGCGTGAGGGCGAGAGCGGTGAGCACGGCGACGATGCCGCCGCCGGTCACCGCGCGCTTCGCCTTGGCCAAAGTGGTCGTCACTGGCAGGTCCTCCTCGACACTGAGTGAACAGACGAGTGATGCAGGGGTTGAACACACAGGTGGAACCGGTGAATCCCGCGCGCCGGGCTACCGAAAGTGAGAGTAGGTCGTTCTCACTGACTGTGACAAGGTGAACATTCTCCGTCACTAAAAGATCTTCAAATTTTGTCACGGAAGTTTCATAACGCTGATTTGGTATTGAGCGGGGATGAGCAGAAGCGTGCGGGCTGCCCGCCGCGCTGGACACCATCGGCGCAGTGGCCGACCACCTGGCCACATGCCCGTCCACCACCCGCAAGCCAGCGCGGACACCGACCAACCCCTCAAACCGGCGGCCCGCCCATCACTGCCCGAACGCAACCCGGTGTAGCCACCGGCCAACCCCGAAACCGGCGGCTCGCCCATCGCCGCTCGAACGCAACCCGGTGTGGCCATCGACCAACCCGAAACCGGCGGCCTGCTCGCCAACCGCTCGAACGCAACCCGGTGTGGCCATCGGTCAACCCGAAACCGGCTTGCCCACCCACCGCTCCGAGGCCAACCGGCGCAGCGGCCACCCGCCCGGGCGCCACGCAGATCCCGGGCTCCGAACACGCACCCGGTGGCGAATCCGCCCACCAACCCCGGTGATCGGCGGCGCCTGGGCAGGGCAGGTCCGTGCCGGACCAGTCCGGCGAACCGACCCGCTCGGAGCCACGCCGAACCGCCTGGTGAACCGCGCCCAGCCTGCTCAGAGTTGCGGCGCCACCTCAGCGGCAACCAGGTCAAGATGCTCGAGGTCGGACAGGTCCAAGAACTGCAGGTACAGCTTGCTGATCGCCGTGGCCTCCCGCCAGCGGCCGATCTTGTCCACGACCTCCCCGACCGTCCCCGCCACCCCGTTCTCCCGCAGCTCCCCGGGTTCCCGCCCGATCGCGGCCGCACGCCGGACGAACTCCGCCTCGTCGCGCCCCACGCAGACCACCTGCGCCACCGAACGCTCCAACGGCCCCCGCCCCACGGCGGCGCAGGCGGCGTCCACCCGCGCGAACTGCTCGACGCACGCGTCGATCCCCGCGAACGGCAGGTTGAACTCATCGGCGTACTTCGCGGCCAGCCGTGGTGTGCTGCGCGCCCCGAAGCCGCCGATGATCACCGGCGGGCCGGGCCGCTGGGCCGGCTTGGGCAGGGCGGGCGAATCGGTCAGCTCGTAGTGCTTGCCCCGGAAGGAGAACCGCTCCCCGTCCGGCGTGCGCCACAACCCGGTGATGACGGCCAGTTGCTCGGCGTAGCGCTCGAACCGCTCACCCAGGTCCGGGAACGGAATGCCGTAGGCGGTGTGCTCGTCGCCGTACCACCCACTGCCGACGCCGAATTCAACGCGTCCACCGGACATCCGGTCGACCTGGGCCACCGAGATCGCCAGCGGACCCGGCAGGCGGAAGGTGATGGCCGTCATCAGGGTGCCCAGCCGGATGCTGCCCGTCTCGCGCGCCAACCCGGCCAAGGTGATCCACGCGTCGGTGGGACCGGGCAGGCCGTCGGCGCCACCCATCGGCAGGTAGTGGTCGGACCGGAAGAACGCGTCGTAACCGGCGTCCTCGGCCCGGCGGGCCACGGCGAGCAGGTCCGCGTAGTCCGCGCCCTGCTGGGGTTCGGTGAAGACGCGCAAGCGCAGTGGGGGGTGTGCGGTGGTCACCCGGCCACGGTAGTCCGCCCGCGCGAACAGCGCCGGAACCGGCACCCACTCCGTGAACCGCCCACCGCCCACCGCCGCCGCCGCGCCGCCGCCGCCGCGCCGCCGCCGCCGCGCCGCCGCCGCCGCGCCGCCGCCGCCGCGCCGCCGCCGCCGCGCCGCCGCCGCCGCGCCACCACCGCCGCCGCCGCGCCGCCGCCGCCGCGCCACCACCGCCGCCGCCGCGCCGCCGCCGCCGCGCTGCCGCCGCCGCTGCCGCGCCGCCGCGCTGCCGCCGCCGCTGCCGCGCCGCCGCGCTGCCGCCGCCGCTGCCGCGCCGCCGCGCTGCCGCCGCCGCTGCCGCGCCGCCGCTGCCGGGGCGGAGCTGGGTGTGGGCCTCGGCGAAGAGGCGGTCGTGGTCCATCCGGTGCAGGGCGTGTGTCACGGTCAGTGCGCCGACCGTGGCCGGGCCGAGCACCTGGGCCAGTACCGGCAGGTCGGCATCGGAGCCGAGGGCCCAGAGGATGTCGTCCGCCCCCGCGCGCCATTTCCGACTCAAGCTTACCGACGACCACCGACATTCCGCGGCCTCCGGCGGTGAGCCTGTGGACAACTCCTCGGACAGCCACCGGCGCTGCCCGTGGGCGCGGTGTCCTCGGTGGTCGTTGCCCTGACGGCGACCACCACGTCCGGCTCCGGGTCGACCCCCAGGACGACCCGGAGCCGCCGGGTGAGCGGGCGGGTCAACTGGCCGGTTCCGCAGCCGAGGTCCACCGCGCTGTCGCGGTCGGTCAGGTCGAACTCCACGCACACCGCCTCCACCAGCGACGGGGAGTACCCGCGCCGGTACCGGTGGTGGAAGTCGACGACGTCGCCGCTGGACCCCGGTTCGCTCACCGGGTCATCGTGGTGGGCATCGGGGGTGGTGCGCAGCGGATTTCACCCTCGGCTCATTCCGCTCACAGCGGACCGGACCCGAGGCGCCGGAGGGAGACCGGTCCTGTCCCGAGGATTCCGGGTCAGGACCGGTCGTCTCCACTCAGGCCGGTGGGTGAGCCGCCGCGCACCGGGCCCGCCGCGCACCGGACACAGTGGACCGGGTGGCCGGATCAGTCGCCGGTGGGGGTTTTGCGGGTGGCGAGCAGGGCCTCGACGCCGTCGAGGATGCGTTGGAGGCCGAAGTCGAAGTTGTGGGTGGCGTCGTAGGCCGAGCCGTACGCGGTGCCGACCGCCTCGCCGACGGCGGCGGCCGTGGGGTAGCTGGCGAAGTCGATGAGGGCGGCGAGCGCCTGGCCGTTGGCCTGCCACCACTCGACGTCGGTCAGGCCGGTGTCCTTCTGCACCTGGCGGGCGTCGAGCGCCCGGCGCGCGGTGTTCTCCGCGTGGCCGACCACCAGGTTGAGCACCGTGTCCATCTCGATCTCGCCCAGGCCGATGTCGGCGACGGCGCGCAGCTCGTAGTCGTACTTGACCATGACGTTGGGGCCCAGCGGCGGCCGGGTGATGCCCAGTTGCAGCATCCACGGGTGCCGGTGGAACAGCGCCCAGTTCTCCTTGGCCACCTGCTCCAGCCGCGCCCGCCAGCCGCCCGGCACGTGCTCGGGCTTGTCGGTCTCGGCGTAGACGGTGTCGAGCATCAGGTCGATCAGCTCGGCCTTGCCCGGCACGTAGGTGTAGAGCGACATCGTGCCCACGCCGAGGGAGTCGGCCACCCGGCGCATGGACAGGGCCACCACGCCGTCGGCGTCGGCGACCTCGATGGCCGCCGCGACGATCCGGTCGACGCTGAGGTCGCGCCTGCCGCTGCGCGCGGGGCGCTTCTGGTCCCGCCACAGCAGCGCCAGGCTCCGCGCCGGGTCGCCGCCGCCGCTGTGGTCCCTGGTTTGACCCTTGGTCCCGTCCTTAGCCATGGTTCTCCGATCGTACTGGGTACCAGGGCCCGGCGTCGCCGTGCGCGACCCCTATCGGTCGGAGATTTCCCATTTGCGCCACATATCCTCCGACCTGCGAGTTCCCGAGGTCTCCTCGGGGTTGTCGTCCAGTGTGGACCAGCTCACGCCGGAGCCGGTGCCACTGGGTCCACTGAGGACGCGGCGGCCCGCCTGCCGACCGCGACCACCACCGTGACCAACGACAGTAGCGGCATCGGGTTACCCAGCACAGTCGCGATCGCGATGTCGGCGGGGACCACGGCGCAGGCGAGCGCGAACACCCAGGTCGGTGCCGTGCCCGGGGCGGCCCCGCGCCCGCCGGGCACGCGCCCGCGCGGTTTGGCCACCGACAGCCAGGCCTGCAAGGCGATCGCGCCCGCCATGAGCGCGGGCCCGACCAGCAGCGCGGGCGGGGCCGGGGTGCCCGCCGCGGCCGCGTCGACGGCCGCGTGCAGCTTTCCGGATAGCACGAATATCCCGATATACAACTGGATCAGGGTGATGGCGAACTTCGCCGCCACCCACCAGTGCCGGAAGAAGCCCCACGAGGTGGCCGCCGCCAGCACGATGCCGGTCATCGCCGACGCGTTCGCCATCGGCGCCAGCAGGGCCAGGTCGAGCTTCTCGGCCATGGTGGTGGCCGCGATCCGCACCGCCCGGTCGTCGGTCGCCTCGCTCGCGGACAGCAGGACGAACAGGCTCAGCGCCTGCGCCATCCAACCGACCGAGGTGAGCACGTGCAGCCACACGAGCAGGTGTCGCCATCTCTTCGTCGCCATGGGCGCACACCCTGCCGCGCGGGCGGGTGTTCCCACCTCCTGGGAGAACCCGGAGATCACCCTGATCCCACCCGGGGTCGGACCGGGGGCCACTCGACTGCGCGAGTCGGGCGGCTGGGGGAGTCCGAGCGGGTGGTCGCGCCCGACACCGGCACCGGGATCGAACACCCCGGCACCGCCGACACCTCAGGAGGGGCCGCGGTGCACCAGGTGCAGGTCGGCGATGGCGCCGCGGTCGTGCAGCCGCAGGAACAGGTCGGCGACGTCCGGGTCGAACTGGGTGCCCCGGGCGGCGCGGATCTCCTCGCGGGCCTGGTCGGCCGACAGCGCCGCCTGGTACGGCCGCTGCGACCGCATCGCCGCCCAGGAGTCGCACACCGCCACGATCCGGGCCTCGACCCGGATGTCGCGCCCGGCCATCCGGTCGGGGTAGCCGCGCCCGTCCCACCGCTCGTGGTGCTGGCGGATCACGTGCGCCACCCCCAGGTGCCCCGGCAGCAGCGAGGTCATCCGGAACCCGTGCTCGGGGTGCTTGCGCACCAGCTCCCACTCGTCCTCGTCGAGCCGCCCCGGCTTCACCAGCACCGAGCGCGGCAGCAGGATCTTGCCCACGTCGTGCAGCCGCCCGGCCAGCTCGGTGCGGCGGACCAGGTCGGAGTCGTAGCCGAACTCGTGCGCCAGCATCCGCGCCCACCTGGCCACCGCCCGGCTGTGCCCGTGGTCGTCGAGCAGGTCGTCGACCGCGTCGGCCACCAGGTGCAGGTAGTCGGTGCCGTGCGGCTCCGGCCGCTCCTGCTCCTCGGGCACCTCGGGGTTGCTGTCGCTGGCCACCACCACCCGGTCGCGGCCCGCGGCCTTGGCGCTGTAGAGGGCGCGGTCGGCGATGGCCACCAGCTCGGCCGGGCTGGTGCCGTGGGTGGGGTAGCGCGCGGTGCCGATGGAGACGGTGACCGCCACCCACCGCTGCTGGGTCACCACGATCGGGGCGCTGGCCACCTGCTCGCGCAGCCGGTCGGCCAGCACCGCCAGCGAGTCCAGCTCGGCGTTGGGCACGATCAGGGCGAACTCCTCGCCGCCGTAGCGGACCAGCACCTCGCCGCCGCGCACGGTCGAGCGCAGCCGGGCGGCGATCTCCACCAGCACCCCGTCGCCCGCCGGGTGCCCGTAGCGGTCGTTGATGGACTTGAAGTGGTCCACGTCCACGATGAGCACCGCCACCGACCCGCCCGAGCGGCGGGCCCTGGCCATCTCCAGCGGTAGCTGCGCCTCGAAGAAGCGCCGGGTGTGCAGGCCGGTGAGCACGTCGGTGATGGCCAGCCTGCGCTGGTCGGACACCAGGATCGCCAGCCGGGTGATGGTCAGCAGGAACAGCAGTGCGCAGGCCCCGGCCACCACCGGGATGTCGCGCAGCGCGCCGGAGAAGTACTGCGCCAGCAGCACCGCGGGGGCCAGCAGCGCCACCCCGGACAGCAGCGCGATCCGGATCGGGTTCAGCGGCCCCTCGTGCACCTGGGCCCGCTCGCTGACCCGCCCCATCGTCGGGTGCAGCGCGCTGGCCCCGAGCAGGAGGTTGCCGGTGAGCCAGATCGCGTCCAGGTAGTTGCCCGCCGCGTAGGTGCCGGTCACCTGCTGCGCCACGTAGATCGTGTCGGCGGTGAGGATCAGCGCCAGCCACCCGACCAGCAGGAAGAACGCCTTCGGCCGGGCGCCCGCGCCCAGCAGCAGCCCGAGCGCGACGGTCAGCAGCACCAGGTCCATCACCGGGTACCCGACCGAGGCCAGCTCGACCAGCACCGGCGCGTCCCGCCTGCTCTGCGGGCCGATCAGGTACACCCACGACAGCATCGCCGCGACCACGGCCAGCGTCCCCGCGTCGAGCAGCCCCGGCAGGTCGCGCCCCGGCGCCCGCCTGCGGATGAGCAGCAGCAACCCGAGCGCGGCGGGCAGGTAGTGCCCCAGGTAGAACACGTCCGCCCAGGACGGGAACGCGGTGATCCCGAAGGTGTAGTGCGAGACGTAGAAGACCGCGTCGGCGGTGAAGTAGGTGGCCTGGCTCACCGCGATGAGCGCCCACGGCAACCGGTCCCCGCGCCGCGCCCGGGCCGCCCCCACGCCCACCGCCACGGCCGCCGACCCGCTCAGCAGGCTGTAGAGCACGACCCGGACGGGGAAGCCGTCGGCGCGGACGGGTGTGAGGTAGTACACGACGACCAGCGCGAACCCTGCCAGCAGGTACACCAGCCAGGCACCGCGCGCGGTGCCGGTCCCGTTGTCGGGCCGGGTGCCTCCCCGGTCGCCCGCGCCGTTCTCCGTCTCCATCACCCCGGACGCTCATCCCGCTCCGGCCCGCCCGGCCGTCGCGCTGTGTCGGCAGACAGCGATCATGCCGCATCGGGTGGGGTCCGCGCGGGAACCATCGGTATCCGACTCATCGCCCGTTCGGCCCAACATCATGGCACAACCGCACAACGATGACCGCCTGCCGAGGATACGGGGCGGAAAGCCGCTGCCCCGTGCTCTCACCCGGTGCGGGCGGTGGCCGGGAGGGCTGCGTGGACCTGGTCTGCGGTGAACCCGCAGGTCAGCCTGACGGGGGCGGGCGGGTGCCCGTGACGTGGGCAGGAGCGGGTTTGCCCGCTGTTCATGTCGGCGCGGGCCTGCTGTCGGAGCGCGGGCTCGCCGGGCGGCGCGGGGGTGTGGTCGCGGGGTGGCGGGGACTGCCCGCGCGGGTCTCGGTTCACCCGCGCGGGTCAGCGGGAAGTGGTGCCGGTCAGGCTCCCGCGGTGACCGGGATGCGGGGGAGGGTGCGGTCCGGGTCGTCGTCGTCCACCGGGGCGGGCGGGGTGCGGGAGGAGGTGGTCGGGGTGGGCACCGGGTCCGAGAGGAGGTCCAGGCCCGCTTCGCGGACGGTGGCCAGGCTGGCCACGAGCTGCGCGTGGACCCGGCGCTTGCGGTCCACCAGCTCGGCGAACTCGGCGCGGGCGGCGGCGAGCACGCGGTTGGCCCGCTCCCGGGCGCCCTCGGTCATCGCGGCGCACTCGCGTTCGGTGGCGGCGGTGCGTTCGGCCAGCTCAGCGGTGGTGCGGGCGCGCTCGACGTCGAGTTCGGCGGCCAGCCGCACGCGCAGTTCGGCCATCTCCTCGGCCACCCGCTCGCGCTCGGCGGTCAGGTCCGCCCCGGTGCGGGCGCGGAGTTCGGCCAACTCGGCCTCGACCCGCTCGCGCGTGCGGGCCAGCTCGGCGTCGGTCCGCTCCCTGGCCCGGACCAGGTCCGCGCTGGTCTGCTCGCTGTCGGCGGCGGTTTCCGCGCGCGCCGCGGCGAGGTCGGCGTCGGTGGCCTGCCGGAGCCGGGTCAGCTCCGCCTCCGTGCTCGCGCGCAGCTCGGCCAGCTCGGTCTCGGTGCGGAGGCGGTCGGCGGCCAGTTCGGCCTCGGTGCGGGTGCGCAGCTCGGTGAGCTCGGTCTCGGTGCGGAGGCGGTCCGCGGTCAGTTCGGCCTGGGTGCGGGTGCGCAGTTCGGCCATCTCCGAGGTGGTCCGGGTGCGCAGCTCCGCCAGCTCGGCGGTGGTCTCGGTGCGGAGTTCGGCCAGCTCAGCGGTGGTGCGGGCACGGTCGGCGATCAGCGCCTCGCGCTCGGCGACCAGGGCCGCCCGCTCGTCGGAGAACTCCGCGTCGCGGGCCGCGGCGGCCCGCGCGTCCAGGCGGGCGCGTTCCCGGCGGGCGTGCTCGTCCTCCGCGCGGACCCGGCCGCGGATGTCCGCCGCCTCGGCCGAGGCGCGGGCGACGATCTCCTCGGCTTCCTCCCTGGCGATCTCGACCATGCCCGTCAGCCGCTCGGTCAGCGACTCCGCCGACAGCGGTGCCCGCCTGATCCGGGCGAGGCGGCCGCGCAGGAGTTGGTTCTCCTCGCGCAGGGTGGTCAGCTCCGCACCGAGGCGCTGCCCGGCGCGCTGGTGCTCGGCGGCGGCGGCGCGGAGTTCGCCGATGGCTCGGTCCACCTGACCCCGGTGGTACCCCCGCCAGGAGCTGTCGAAGACGGTCATGGGTGTCTCCTTCCGGGAGTCGGCGGCAATTTCCATTAGTACCAACATTGTTGCCCGGTGGCGAACAGCGGAAACCGTCGCGGTGGTCACTCACTCCACAAAGGACGTGCAAACGGTCCTGGTCGGAACGCCGCGGACGACGGGGCCCGCGGCGCGTGCGCCGCGGGCCCCGTCACTCAATCGTCACAACGCGCGCGTGTCAGCAGCCGAGGTTGTTGCCCGGCGTCGTGCCCAGGGCCGCGGTGAACCTGCGGTAGGCGTCGATGCGGCTCTGGACCTGGGCGGGGTTGCCGCCGTTGCACTCCAGGGCGCCGTTGATGCTGCGGATGGTCTCGCCGAAGCCCGCGCCGGTGACCATGGCGTTGTGCGGGGTCATGGTGCCGGGGCCGGACTGGGTGTTCCAGTACCAGAGGCCGGTCTTCCAGGCCACGGCCGAGTCGCGCTCCACCAGGTACGGGTTGCGCAGCAGGTCGATGCCCAGGGCGTCGCCCGCCGCCTTGTAGTTGAAGTTCCACGAGAGCTGGATCGGTCCGCGGCCGTAGTAGGCGGCCTGGCCCGCCGGGCAGCCGTAGGGCTGGGTCGCGTCGCAGTAGTGCGGGTAGTTCGCCTCGTTGATCTCCTTGACGTACACCAGGCCGCCGGTCTCGTGGTTGACGTTGGCCAGGAAGGCCGCCGCCTCGCGGCGCTTCGTGGTGTCGTCGCCGGTGTTGGCGAAGCCGGGGTAGGCGCTGATGGCCGCGGTCAACCCCGCGTAGGTGTAGAAGGGGTTCCGGCTGGGGAACATCGAGTTGAACTGCTGCTCGCCGACCACGAACCCGGAGGGGTTGTCCGGCGGGGTCGTGCCGCCGCAGCCGCCCGCGTCGGCCCAGACCTGCGCGGAGCCGGGGGTCTCCCCCTGCGTCCACCACTTCGCGGACCAGTTGTGCCCGTTGTGCGAGGCGGTGTTGCCGCCGACGTAGACGGTGCCCGGGTTCCATGGCGCGGCGCAGTCGGCCGCGGTGGCCGGGCCCGCGCCAGCGACGGCGAGGCCCGCGGCGGCGGCGAGGGCGGACAGGAGGGCGAGGAAGCGGGTTCTCGACACGTGATCACTCCGTTTCGTGGACGGACCGGCACGTGGTGGGCACGGTGACCCACCGTGTGGTGAGGATTACTCAAGCTGACCGGGGTTGGGCGAGTCAAGGTCTAGACCATTATTTTTGGTTTAGACCTCTCGTGTCGGTCGATGCCTGGTCGGCGTCGTGCCACCGCCGTTGATCTACGCTTCGTGGTGCCCGGGTGGTCCGCAGGCGCCCGGTTTCCGCCGAAGGGAATGCGATGACGCGATCCGCGAGTGAACTGCTGGCCCGGGCGCAGCGGGAGCTGCTCCCGGGGGAGCACGAGAACCTGTTCGTCCCCCGGGTGGCCTCCGGCGCCGCGCCGCTCGCGGCGCTGCGCGCGCTGGCCGAGGAGGAGCTGCGCATCGTCCCCAGCGACTGGCGCACCTTCCTGACCCTGGCCGCCCAGGCCGTCGACCCCGCCGCCCGCGACGTCTTCTCCGCGCTGGCCGGTGGCGAGGGTGTGGCCCTGGCCAGGCTGCGCGACTTCGCCACCGCCGCGGGCCTCGACCCCGACGCCCCCACCGAGCCGCGCGCGGGCTGCCAGGCCTACCCGTCCTACCTCGCCTGGCTGGCCCTCAACGGCAACCCGCGCGACGCCCTGCTGGCCATCCTGGCCAACTTCGCCGCGTGGGGCGGCTACTGCGCGTCGATCTCCGCGGGCCTGCGCGAGCACTACGGCTTCGACGAGACCGGCACCGCGTTCTTCGACTTCTTCGCCACCCCCGTCCCCGAGCTGGAGGCCCGGTACGTCGTGGCGCTCCAGCAGGCCCTGGACGACGGGTGGACCGAGGAGCGCGCCATGGGCTACGGCCGCCTGCTGCAGAACTACGAGCTGCTGTTCTGGAACACCCTGGGCGCCGTCACCGATTGACGACCACCCGGGGCCGGGCCGCGCGGTCCGGCCCCGGATCGCCGTCGAAGTCCCTTCCCCGCCCGCTCGTCACCGCGTCCGTGCCGTCGAGCGGGCGTTCCGGAATGCGCGGGCACCGGCTCGGCCACCCGATCGCCGCTCCGCGAGCCGATCCCCCTTCGCCGCTGGAGTCGCCGGAGAACAACGCGCCCGGGAACACCTCCGCCGCGGCCACGTCCCGCGCGTGCGGTTCCGGTCACGTCCGCGTACGGGTGGCCGCCTGATTTCGCACCCGGCTCATTGGCGTTCCCACCGGGGCGCGCGGGCGACGCTGCGTCCGGGAACCGACACTTTCCGCCGAACTGCCCGGGAAATCGACCAGGAAGGCGGGCTGTCGCGCGGTGATAAAGCGGGGTGGTATGGCCGTGGGCGCGGTGCGCTCGGCGGGGTGCGGGCGAGGCGGTGGCACCGCTTCCCATTCCCACTTCTCGGTCCGGCGCGGTGCTCGCACGGGTCTCGCCCACCGGCATCCGCCGATCCGATACCCGCCGGTACGGTCGGCGTGGTTCCGCGGTGCCGGTTCGGCCGCCCGAAGTGGGACCTGCGCCGGGTCGGGGGTCTGACCTGCCCCGAGCCGTCCACGTCCTGTTTCCGCCGGTTCACCTGCCGCGTTGCGCCCGCGTGGGCAATGGGGTTTAATCGCCGGTGGCGGATATCGCGTGCGCGAAAGGGAAAGCGGCTGCTTTCCCCCGGTGGGCTCCCTGTGTGGGCGGGAGCCGGACAAAGCCCGAGGGCGCGTCAAGGTACCCCTATCCGGCCCAGGGGTGGTCCCGGGTGGTAAATCAGTCGAACACGACCGGGTGTGAGTTGCCGGATGGTGGACGAACCGTATCTTTTTCGGCGGGTCAGCTTTCCGTCGAATGCTTCTTGCTGCTAACTTCCCGTCCACAAGCAACAACCATGCTCACACGAGGTGCCCCCCATGGCTCAGAAGACAATTGTCCAGCTCTTCGACGACCTGGACGGTTCGACCGGTGACGACATCCGCTCCGTCGAGTTCAGCCTCGACGGGGTGCGCTACGAGATCGACCTGAACGAATCGAACGCGAGCCGACTGCGCGACGAGTTGGCCGAGTTCATCGAGGCCGCGCGCCGCACCGGCGGGCGCGTCAAGCGCTCGGCCGCCGCGTCCAGCCCGGTCAAGGCCGCGGGCGAGGGGCGCTCCAAGGAGCAGACCAAGGCCATCCGCGACTGGGCCAGGCAGAACGGCCACGAGATCTCCGAGCGCGGCCGCATCCCGTCCGCGGTCGTCGAGGCCTTCGAGGAGGCGCACGCCGCCAAGCCCAAGGGCGGCGGCGGCAAGGCCAAGAAGGCGGCCTTCTCCGGCTGATCGCGCCCGCACGGGCACCGGACGCGAGCGCGGCCACCCCCGACCCCGGGGGTGGCCGCGCTCGTCTCGTCCTCGCACCGGTCCATCTCGTACCGGTCGGCGGGGTCGGTCCGCTCGCGCGGTCCGGGGGCCGGGCCTCCGCATCGGCCACGCCACCGGCGCCGGGAGCGCCCCGCCGGGTGCGACCCGGACCGGACCCGCATCGGCCCGCCGTCGTCAGCGCCCACGCTTCTGCGGTGATCTTCCCTCGTGCCCTCGTCAGCGCTGCGCGAACGACGACAGGGCGGACAGCGACCGCACGAAGTCCGCGCGGTCCCCACCCAGGACGCCGAAGTACTCGGCGTCCGCCTTCTCCACGTCGGTCAGGGCCACCGCCGCCAGCGCCCGGCCGACCGTGGTCAGCTTGAGCAGGCGGGCTCTGCTGTCCGCCGGGTCCACCTCGCGGACCAGCAGACCCCGGTCGGCGAGCTTGCGCAGCACCTGGCTGGCCATCATGGGGTCGATCCCCACGAAGTCCGCGAGCCGCTGCTGGCTGGGCGGGTCGCCGCGCGACTCCAGCCAGAGCAGGCTCGCCAGCAGCACGAACTGCACGTGGGTCAGCTCGTGCCGCGCCAGCGCGGCGCGCATGGCCCGCTGCCAGGCGAGCGTCACCCGCCAGAGCAGAAATCCGGCACTCTGCTCCGGGGCGACCCAATCCGGACGCGGTGTGGTCATACCAGGCTGGACTCCTCGGCCAACGACGCCAGCTTCGCCAGCGCGGCGGGCACCCCGGCGGTCACGACCGGCCCCAGCTCCTGCGCGGCGGGACCCTCGATGGTGACCCGGTGGCTGATCTCGGTGCCCGTGCCGGTCGGGGTCAGGGTGTGGGTGAAGCGCAGGGTCGCGCCGGGGATCTCGGTGACGTCGGCGAACCGCGCGTTCGGCTCGACCTCGGTCAGGGTGAACGGGATCGGCGGCTGACCGGTGATGGTCATGGTGCCGCTGGTGCCCACGGTGAAGTCGCCGTCCACGGACACATTCTCCATGCCCGCGTCCCAGGTCGGCCACGTGGTCGTGTCGGCCCACAACGCCCAGACGGCGGCGGCGGGGGCGGTGGTGGTGGCGGAGTGCTCGTACTCGAAGGAAGTCATGCGTACATACAATATGCGCGCATATCTTCTGTCAACCCCTGCTCGCCCGCCTGTGGGCGGGCAGGGGTGCGCGAATGGCCCAAGGGACCGGTGACGATCCGTGTGCGCCCGGGCGTGCCTGCGGCAAACGGGCATTCGGGCAACAGCAACCGGGCGTGTGGCTCCGGTCACTCCGCTGAACCCCGCTGGTGGGCCAGACGTGGGTGGTGTGAAACGGGCACCACTCGGTTCCACGACCGGGTGGTGCGCGGGTTGTTCGGGCGTCAGGTCGGTGTTACTCATTGACGGTGCCCGAGCGGGCACTCCGGTGTCCGATCAGACAGGGCGTCCGCCGGGGCCGTCCGGGAGCGGGAGGTGCACGTGCAGGCCGAGGAGCGCAAGCGCCGAATCCTGGCCCGGGCCCGCACCGACGGGCGGGTCGACGTGATGGACATGGCGGCCGAGTTCGAGGTGGCGCCGGAAACGGTGCGCCGGGACCTGCGGCTGCTGCACGAGCACGGGTTGGTGCGGCGTACCCACGGTGGGGCGCTGCCGGTGGAGAGCGCCGGGTTCGAGACCGGGTTGGCCTCCCGGGCCTCGTCGAAGGTGGCGGAGAAGCGGCGGATCGCGCAGGTGGCGGCGGAACGGCTCGACGACGCGGAGACGATCTTCGTGGACGAGGGGTTCACGCCGCAGTTGGTGGCCGAGGCGTTGCCGACGGATCGGCCGCTGACCGTCGTGACCGCTTCGCTGCCGACCGCGGCGAGCCTGTCGACCTCGCCGTTGACCACCGTGCTGATGCTCGGTGGGCGGGTGCGCGGGCGGACGCTGGCCACCGTGGAGCACTGGGCGGTGGCGATGCTCGGGGAGATGGTGATCGACCTGGCCTACATCGGTGCCAACGGGATCTCCCGCGAACACGGGCTGACCACCCCGGACCCGGTGGTCGGGGCGGTGAAGGCGCAGGCGGTCAGGGTGTCGCGGCGGCGGGTGTTCGTCGGCGTGCACACGAAGTTCGGCGTGGCCAGCTTCAGCCGGTTCGCCACCGTGCCCGACCTGGAGGCCATCGTGACCGACTCGTCGCTGCCCGTCGCCGAGGCGCACCGGTACGCGGCGCTGGGTCCCCGGGTGCTGCGGACCTAGTCCCCACGACGCGAGAACCACAACTGTCCAGGGCCGCCCGCGGTGGCGGCCCCGGTGGAGGACGGCCGCGCGCGGCCGCGAGGAAGGGAAGACGATGAGGTCTCACCTGCGGGTGGCCGCGGCTCTGTCCACGGCCGGACTGGTGGTCGCCGCGTGCAGCGGCGCCGGGGGCGGGGGGTCGTCCGACGACGCCCAGTCGATCAACGTGCTGATGGTGAACAACCCGCAGATGGTGGACCTGCAGAAGCTGACCACCGACAACTTCACCAAGCAGACCGGCATCAAGGTGAACTTCACCGTGCTGCCGGAGAACGACGTCCGGGACAAGATCAGCCAGGACTTCTCCAGCCAGGCCGGGCAGTACGACGTGGCGACGATCTCCAACTACGAGACGCCTATCTACGCCAAGAACCAGTGGCTGGCCCCGCTCGACGACCACATCAAGGGCGACCCCGCCTTCGACCAGGCCGACATCCTCGAGCCCATCAGCAAGTCGCTCACCGCGGCGGACGGCAAGGTCTACGCCGAGCCGTTCTACGGCGAGGCCTCGATGCTGATGTACCGCAAGGACGTCCTGGACGCCAAGGGCATCACCATGCCGGAGAAGCCGACCTGGCAGCAGGTGGCCGACATCGCCGCCCAGGTCGACGGGGCGCAGCCGGGCATGAAGGGCATCTGCCTGCGCGGGCAGCCGGGCTGGGGCGAGCTGATGGCCCCGCTGACCACCGTGGTCAACACCTTCGGCGGCACCTGGTTCGCCGAGGACTGGCAGGCGAAGGTCAACGCCCCCGAGTTCGCCGAGGCCACCAAGTTCTACGTCGACCTGGTGCGCGCGCACGGTGAACCCGGTGCGGCGCAGGCCGGGTTCGCCGAGTGCCTGAACTCCATGACCCAGAGCAAGACCGCCATGTGGTACGACGCGACCTCCGCGGCGGGCCAGTTGGAGGCCGACAACTCCCCGGTCAAGGGCAAGCTGGCCTACGCGCAGGCCCCGGTGGTCAGGACCGAGGCCTCGCAGTGGCTCTACACCTGGGCGTTCGGCGTGCAGAAGGCGTCGAAGAAGACCGACGCCGCGTGGAAGTTCATCTCCTGGGCCTCGGGCAAGGAGTACGAGAAGCTGGTCGGCACGACCGAGGGCTGGGCGAAGGTCCCCGACGGCAAGCGCGCCTCCACCTACGCCAACCCGGACTACCTGGCCAAGGGCGGCGCGTTCGCCAAGCAGGTCGAGGAAGCCATCAAGGGCGCCAAGCCGGACGACCCCGGCACCACCAAGCGCCCCGCCCCGGGCATCCAGTTCGTCGGCATCCCGGAGTTCACCGACCTCGGCACCCAGGTCTCGCAGAAGATCAGCGCGGCCATCGCCGGGTCGTCCTCCGTGGACGACGCGCTGGCGCAGAGCCAGGAGCTGGCCACCAAGGTCGGCGCGAAGTACGCGGGCAAGTAACTCCGAGCGGATCGGGAGGCAGACATGGCGATCGACACCGCACCACCGCCCACCCGCACCGGCCCCCGCGCGCAGGGGCGGCCCGGGTCCGGCGCGGGCCGGGCCGCCCGCTGGGTCCGCCGGGCACCGCTGCTGCCCGCGCTGATCTTCACGATCGTGGTCACCCAGCTTCCGTTCCTGGCCACGCTGGTGATCTCGACGCTGCGCTGGAACTCGCTGGACCCGGACAACCGGGGCTTCGCGGGGGTGGACAACTACGTCGCGGTCTTCTCCGACCCGGCGCTGCGCGACTCGGTGGTCACCACGGTGGTCCTCACCGCGGTGGTGGTGATCGTCAGCCTGGTCCTCGGGCTCGGCCTGGCCCTGCTGCTCGACCAGAAGTTCCGCGGGCGGGGCGCGGTGCGCACCATGCTCATCGCGCCCTTCCTGGTGGTGCCCGTCGCCGCGGCGCTGCTGTGGAAGCACGCGCTCTACAACCCCGACTACGGCCTGCTCAACGGCGCGCTCAACTGGCTGGGGAACCTCTTCGGCTTCCAGGCGCCGCAGCCGGAGTGGATCAGCGACATGCCGCTCACCGCGGTCATCATCTCGCTGGTGTGGCAGTGGACGCCGTTCATGATGCTGATCCTGCTGGCGGGCCTGCAATCGCGGCCGATGGACGTGGTCGAGGCCGCTTCCATCGACGGGGCGGGCGCGTTCCAGGTGTTCCGGTACCTGACCTTCCCGCACCTGCGCCAGTACCTCGAACTCGGCGGGCTGCTGGGGTCGATCTACGTCGTGCAGAACTTCGACGCGGTCTTCACCATCACCTCCGGCGGGCTCGGCACGGCGAACCTGCCGTACCAGATCTACCAGACCTTCTACCAGGCCCACGACTACGGGCAGGCGTCCGCGGCGGGCGTGGTCGTGGTGGTCGGCTCGATCGTCATCGCCACCTTCGCGCTGCGCACGGTGTCGTCGCTGTTCAAGAACGAGGGGGCACGATGAGCACCGCCACCGCCGCCCGGTCCACCCACGTGGACAAGCCCCGGAAGGCCTGGCGCCCCTGGGGTCTGGTCGCCTGGATCTGCGGGCTGATCTTCGTCGCCCCGGTGCTGTGGATGGTTCTCACCTCGCTGCACAGCGAACCCGACGCCGCCACCAACCCGCCCTCGCTCGGCGCCCCGCTCACCTTCGACGGGTACGCGGAGTTCTTCAGCGGCACCGGCGGCGCGGGCCCGTGGCCGCCGCTGATCAACTCCTTCAGCGCGAGCATCGGCTCGACGGTCCTGGTGCTGCTGCTGGCGATCCCGGCGGCCTACGCGCTGAGCATCAAACCGGTGGAGAAGTGGACCGACGTCCTGTTCTTCTTCCTGTCCACCAAGATGATGCCGGTCGTCGCCGCGCTGCTGCCGATCTACCTGGTCGCGCAGTACAGCGGGATGCTGGACAACATCTCGTTCCTGACCGTGCTCTACACCTCGATGAACCTGCCCATCGCGGTGTGGCTGATGCGCTCGTTCCTCGCCGAGGTCCCCAAGGAGATCCTGGAGGCCGCGGCGATCGACGGGGCCGGGCTGTTCACCACCCTGCGCCGCGTCGTGGCGCCGGTGGCCATGCCCGGCATCGCGGCCACCGCGCTGATCTGCTTCATCTTCAGCTGGAACGAGCTGCTGTTCGCCCGGGTCCTCACCGGTGTCGTCGCGGGCACCGCGCCGGTCTACCTGACCGGTTTCGTCACCAGCCAGGGCCTGTTCCTGGCCAAGGTGTGCGCCGCGGCCACGGTCGTGTCCCTCCCGGTCCTCATCGCCGGGTTCGCCGCCCAGGACAAGCTGGTCCAGGGCCTGTCACTGGGAGCTGTGAAATGAAGGCTGCGGTCATCACCGGTGTCGGTGCGGTCGAGGTCACCGAGGTGCCCGACCCGACACCGGGTCCGCGCGACGTGGTCGTCGACGTCGCCGCCTGCGGCCTGTGCGGCACCGACCTGCACATCCTCCAGGGCGAGTTCGCCCCCACGCTGCCGATCGTGCCCGGCCACGAGTTCGCCGGGACGGTCGTGGCGCTCGGCGCGGAGGTCACCGAGGTCCGGGTGGGGGACCGGGTGGCGGTCGACCCGTCGCTGTACTGCCACGAGTGCCGCATGTGCCGGGTGGGCCGCAACAACCTGTGCGAGCGGTGGAACGCGATCGGGGTCTCCAAGCCCGGCGGGGCCGCGGAGTTCGCGGTCGCCCCGGTCGCCAACTGCGTGAAGCTGCCCGACCACATCCGCACCGAGGACGCCGCGCTCATCGAGCCGCTGTCGTGCGCGGTCCGCGGCTACGACGTCCTGCGCGCGCAGATGGCCGCCCGGGTGCTCATCTACGGCTCCGGCACCATGGGCCTGATGATGCTGCAACTGGGCAAGCTCACCGGCGCGGCGTCGATCGACGTGGTCGACCTCAACGAGGAGCGGCTCAAGACCGCCGTGCAGCTCGGCGTCTCCGCCACCGGGGTCAACGCCGACGAACTGGACAACCCGCGCGGCTGGGACGTCGTCATCGACGCCACCGGCAACCAGAAGGCCATCCAGGACGGCATCGGTCGCGTCGCCCCCGGCGGCACGTTCCTCCAGTTCGGCGTCTCCGACTACGCGACCCGGGTGACGATAGAGCCGTACAAGATCTACAACCAGGAGATCACCATCACCGGCTCGATGGCGGTCCTGCACTCCTACGAACGCGCCGCCGACCTGTTCGCCGCAGGCGTCCTCGACCCGGACGTGTTCATCAGCGACCGGATGCCGCTGGCGGAGTACCCGCACGCGCTCGACCTGTTCCGCAACGGGATCGGGCGCAAGATCCAGGTCCTGTGCTGAACCCCTGAGGACCCGCGGGCCACCTGCCGGAGAAGCCCCCGGCAGGTGGCCCGCGCCAGGTGCGCCAACTCATCGGCGCAGGTTGTACGTCCAGCGGGTGGCTGTTGATCCCAGGGCCTCCTGACCCGGCTCAATGCTCTGGCGAAGTCACTGAGCCAAGCCGAGGTCGCCATCAAGCAGGCAATGGAGAACTACCGCGAAGTCGACGAGGACGCTGCGAGCAGGCTCACGTGGGGGGGGGCTGATCCGTGATGCGCATCCGCGCCTGTGTCGTCTTCGCGGTGCTGGTGTTCGCGGCGGCAACCGGGTGTTCGACCGAGACTGCTGGGCGTGCTGTGCCCGGCGTGGTGGATTCGGGTGACCCCGAGCCGTCGACAACCCCAACCAGGTCGACCTCGGAGTCGGGGGGCCGACCGGGTCCGGCGATTCCGCGGACACCATCGATCCGTGTGCTCTGTTCACCTCGGAGACGAAGGCCGCGCTCGGCGTGACAGGCCCCGCCAAGCCCGATGAGACGAGGATCGCGCGACTCTGTCAGTGGAAGGTCGACAAAGGTTCGATCGCGGACAGCTACAACTTCACGGTCGCCGTCGCGGGTGGATGTGTCGGGGATCGGGACTGGGGGGACGATGGAGCCCGCCTTGCTGTGCCCGAAGGTGCTGGACGCGGCGAAGCTGGTCGAGCCGGAACTTCCCTGACCGCGCGTCGCCTGCTCTGATCGGTTGTGCTGGGCGGGGTGACGGGTCTCGTTCGGCGCCTGCCCACCGGTTCTCCGCACACGACACGACGCCCGCTCGGCGGGTGTGGTCTGCTGTGCGCGTGTGCAGCGAGCGGTTTCCACGGCAGGGGCGGTACCCGGTGCGGTTCGGCACCGCCGAGATCCTGCGCGACCTCGACCGGGCCGACGGCTGGCTGCTGTCGGTCGGGGGGATCGCGCAGTCGTACGTGGACCTCGCCGATCCGGCGCACCTGGAGTTCGACTACATGCGCCGGATCGCCGACGTCCTCGACTGCCTGCCCGGGGGGCCGTTGGACGTGCTGCACGTCGGTGGTGGGGCGGGCACGCTCGCGCGCTACCTGGCCGCCACCCGGCCCGGGTCGGCGCAGGGGCTGGTGGACGCGGACGCGGAGTTGGTGGCGCTGGCGGTGGAGCAGTTCGGGCTCGACCGGGTGCCGGGGCTGGAGGTGGTGGTGGGGGAGGGGCGGCCCGCGCTGGCCGCCGCCGGGGCGGGGTCGCGGGACGTGGTCATCCTCGACGCGTTCGTGCGGGCGGTGGTCCCGGAGGGGATGGTGACCGTGGAGTCGGTGGCGGAGGTGGCGCGCGTGCTGCGGGCCGACGGGGTGTGCCTGGTGAACGTGACCGACGGGCCCGGCCTGCCCTACGCGCGGCGGGTGCTGGCCACCCTGGGCGCCGTGTTCGCCGAGGTGATGCTGGTGGGGGAGCCCGCGGTGCTGCGCGGTCGGCGGTTCAGCAACCTGGTGGTCGCCGCGTCCGCCGCGCCGCTGCCGGTGGCGGAGGTCGCCGGGCGCGCGGCGGCGGCGCCCTTCCCCGCCCGGTGCGTGACCGACCGGGACCTGCGCGAGCTGTCCGGCTCCGCGCGGCCGATGGTCGACGGCGAACCCGTGACCGCCCCGGTGCCGCCGCCGGACCTGTTCACCTGACCGGGACGGTAGCCGCGCCCGCCGGTGGGTAGCCCGGGGGCATGGACGACGACGAGCGCAAGCAGGTCAGGGCCGAGTTCGACGACGTGGTCAACGTGACCCCGGCGCGGCTGGAGAAGTGGCTCGACACCGACGAGTCGAAGTCGGTGGGCGACAAGGACGGCGGCGGCGAGTCCACCGGGCACCAGTCCGGGCGGCACATCGTGCGCATCCTGCGCTCGAAGCACGACGAACTGTCCGACGCGGACTACGCGCACATGCGCAAGGTCGTGGGCTACGTGCACCGCCACACCGCCCAGCGCCCGCACGGCGACGTGGAGCACACCCCGTGGCGGTACTCGCTGCTGAACTGGGGCCACGACCCGCTCTGAGGTTTTCCCCGCCCCGCCCCCGGGCACCCACCGGCCATGCCCGACACCCCCGAACGCCCCACCGCCGTCCTCGACGTCGACGGGACGCTGGTCGACACCAACTACCAGCACGCCGTGGCCTGGTACCGCGCCTTCCGCGGTGTCGGCCGGACCCTGCCGGTGTGGCAGTTGCACCGGCACATCGGGATGGGCGGCGACCGCCTGGTGCCCGCGGTGGCGGGTGAGGACTTCGAGCGCGCCTTCGGCGACGAGGTGCGCGAGGCCTGGGTCGGGGAGTTCGACGCCCTGATCGACGAGGTGCGCCCGTTCGAGGGTGTGGACCGGCTGCTGGGCGGGCTGCGCGAGCGCGGGTTCCAGGTCGTGCTCGCCACCTCGGGCAAGCCCAAGCACGTGGATGTCTTCCGCGACCTGCTCGACGCCCGCGACCTCCCCTACACCACGTCCGAGGACGTCGAGGACACCAAGCCCGCCCCGGACCTCATGCAGGTCGCCCTGGACAAGGTCGGGGCCACCGACGCGGTCGCCCTGGGCGACTCGGTGTGGGACTTCCACGCCGCCCGCAAGCTGGGCCTGGGCACGGTCGGCCTGCTCACCGGCGGCTTCGGCGAGGCCGAGCTGCGCGACGCCGGGGCCGAGGTGGTGTTCCCGTCGGTCCTCGACCTCGCCGACAACCTCGACGTCTCCCCGTTCAGCCGAACAGGCCCTGACCCCAGTACTGCCCGTCCCTGACCCCCGGGGGCACGGCGAAGTGCCCGGAACCGTTGTGCTCCAGGTACTCCATCATCGGGTCCTTCGACGACAGCGCCCGCTGCATGGGCACGAACCGGGTGCGGGTGTCCCGGTTGAAGCAGAGGAAGAACAGCCCCGCGTCCAGGTGGCCCAGGCCGTCGCTGCCGTCGGCGAAGTTGTAGCCGCGGCGCAGGATTCTGGCCCCCTCCAGGGCTTCCGCCGACGCCAGCCGCACGTGGGCGTCCTCGGCGATCACCGGCACCCCACCCGCGCCGCGCACGTGCGGGTCGACCGGGTCGAACTCGTCCTGCTGCCCCAGCGGGGCACCGCTGCCCTTGCGGCGGCCTACGATGGCCTCCTGCTCGGCGAGCGGGGCGCGGTCCCAGGTCTCCACGCGCATCCGGATTCGGCGGGCCACCAGGTAGCTGCCGCCGACCATCCACGGCGGGCCGTCGGACTCGGCCACCCACACGTGCTCGGCGAGCCCGGCCGGGTCCTCGGCCTTGAGGTTGTTGGTGCCGTCCTTGAAGCCGAACAGGTTGCGCGGGGTGGCCTGCGCGGTCGAGGTCGACGACGTGCGGCCGAAGCCCAGTTGCGACCAGCGCACCGCCACCCGGCCGAACCCGACCCTGGCCAGGTTGCGGATCGCGTGCACCGCCACCTGCGGGTCGTTCGCGCACGCCTGCACGCAGAGGTCGCCGCCGGTGCGGTTCGGGTCCAGGTTGTCCTTCGGGAAGCGCGGCAGGTCGATCAGCGCGGGCGGGCGCTGCCCGGCCAGGCCGAACCGGTCGTCGAACAGCGACGGGCCGAAGCCGATGGTCAGCGTCAGCGCCGAGGCGGGCAGGCCCAGCGCCTCCCCGGTGTCGGCGGGCGGGGCCGCGGCGCCGCCGCCGATCGCGCCGTCCGGCTCGGCCTCCTCGCCCCTGGTCATCCGCTCGGCCGCAGCGGTCCACTCGCGCAGCAGGTCGCGCAGCTCGGCGCGGTCGCGGGTGGTCACGTCGAACGCGACGAAGTGCGTGCGGTCCTGCGCGGGCGTCACGATGCCCGCCTGGTGCTCGCCGCGGAAGGGCACCGGGGCGGCGGGGTCGGCCGCGGTCGGGCGCACCCGCGCCGCGCCGGTCGCCAGCGCCCCGGCCGCCGCGCCGAGCCCGGCGACCGCGACCCCCGCCCCGGTGAGGCCGAACAGCCGCCGCCGGGACACCCCCGCCTGCTTGTCCGCTCCGGTGCCGTTCACCGCCGCACCGCTTTCCCCCGGGCCGGTCATTTCTGCGCCACCACCTCGGCCACCTTGCTGATCGGCTCGCTGAGCGCGTCGACCGCGGTGGCGAAGGCCTTGACCTGCTCGGGGGACAGGTCGGTGTAGAGCTTGAAGCCGTCGCCCTGGCGCTGCGCGGCCAGCAGGTCGGTCACGGCGGCGAACCGCTCCTCCAGCGTCTCCACCAGCGCCGGGTCGCGCTCGACGACGACCGGGCGCAGGGCGGCGATCGCGGCCTGCGAGCCCTCGACGTTGGCCTGGAAGTCCCACAGGTCGGTGTGCGAGAAGATGTCCTCCTCGCCGGTGATCTTGCCGGTGGCCACCTCGTCGAGCAGGCCCTTGGCGCCGTTGGCCAGGTCCAGCGGGGTCAGCTCCACCGCCTTGGACCTGGTCACGATCTCGGCGACGTCGGTGGCCAGGGTGTCGGCCACGGCCGGGGCGTCGGCGCTGAGGCCGGTGACCCACAGCTCCTTCTCCAACCGGTGCCAGCCGGTCCACTCCTGGCCGGGCTCCAGGTCGGCCTCGCGGGCGTCGGTGCGCGGGTCGAGGTCGCCGAAGCTCTCCGCCACCGGCTCGATGCGCTCCCAGTAGGTGCGCGCGACCGGGTACAGCGCCTTCGCCTCGTCGACCCGACCCGCCTTGACCGCGGCCACGAACTCCTTGGTCTTGGCGTCGAACGCGTCGGCCTGGTTGGCCACGTAGGTCTGGTAGCCCTCGGTGGCCTCGGCCAGTCGGGCGTCGGTGTCGACCTGGCGGGTCGCGCCGCCGGTGACGGTGAAGTCGGCGCGGATGCCGTCGCCGGTCATCCCCGGGCGGCACGAGGTCTGGTACTTGCCGCCGTCGGCCACCTCGACGATCAGCCGCCGGGTCAGGCCGGGGGCGATGTTCTCCACCTCGCCCATGATCCGGTCGCCCTCGGCGTAGAGGTAGAACTCGGTGACCCGGCTGCCCTTGTTGCTGACCTCGAAGGTGATCTGACCCGCCGCGGCCTCCGACCGGGCCACACCGCAGGAGTCGTCCTTCGCCTCCACCGCGATCGGCCCGCCCGCGGCGGGGTCGGTGCCCGCGTTCCCGCCGCCGCAGGCGGTCAGCGAGAAGGCGGCGGCCGCCGCGAGTGCGGCGCTGAGGGTGGGACGGCTCACGGCTGTGCTCCTTGGGGAACGGGGGGCTGGGCCTGCTTCTTCGCGGGCCGGAGGAACAGGGTCAGGGTGGTGGCGACGTAGGCGACCCAGGCGACTGCCTGGAGCACGGTGGTGCGGGCGGAGTAGTTGAAGACGCCCTTGAGCAGGGCGCCGTACCAGGAGTCCTCGGGCACCGGGCCGGACAGGTCGAACGCCAAGGTGTCCAACCCCGGCAGGAACGCGGCCTCCTGCAGGTCGTGCAGGCCGTAGCCGAGCACGCCCGCCGCGACGAACACCAGCAGCACCCCGGTGACGGTGAAGAACCTGGTCAGGTTGACCCTGAGCGCACCGAGGTAGATCGCCCAGCCGAGCGCGACCGCCACCACCAGCCCGACCAGGAACCCGACCAGCGGCCCGGAGTTCTCGCCCGCCGAGTCGGTGGCGGCGTAGAAGAACACGGCCGTCTCCAGCCCCTCGCGCCCCACCGACAGGAACGCCACCAGCGCGATCGCCACCGGCCCGACCCGCGCGGCCCGGTCGAGCCTGCCGCGCAGCTCACCGGAGATCCGCCGGGCGGTGCTGCGCATCCAGAAGACCATCCCGGTCACGAACGCCACCGCGACCAGCGACATCGTCCCGCCGAACAGCTCCTGCTGCTCGAAGGACATCGTCGAGCTGGTGTAGGACACGACGGCCCCGAAGGCCACCGACAGCGCGACCGCGGTCACCACACCCGCCCACACCCAGCGCAGCGCGGACCGCCGCTCGGTCTTGACCAGGTAGGCGACCAGGATGCTGACCACGAGCGCCGCTTCCAGCCCCTCGCGCAGGCCGATCAGCGCGCTGCTGAACACGTACTCCATCGCCGGTCCCGTCCTGGTGGGTCCTCGGTCCGCTGGGCGGCGGACCCCGCACCGGTTGAATTTAGGTAAGGCTCACCTGGTGTGTCCAGTAGGTGGAGCGATCACCCACTGTTATCCTGGCGCTTTTGCCGTCTTCATCCCCATTTCCCGGGGTGGTGGCCTGCCCGGGTGGCGGGACAAATGGGTAGCCTGCGGACCAGTCGGGGTGAGGGGACACGCGTGCGCCGGGTTGAGGTCGAAGATCCGCAGCGGATCGGCAACTACGCCATCCGCGCCAGGCTGGGCCAGGGGGCGATGGGCACGGTCTACCTGGGCCTGTCCCCCGGCGGCCGCAGCGTCGCCCTCAAGGTCGTCCGCGCCGAACTCGCCCGCGATCGTGAGTTCCGCGACCGCTTCCGCCAGGAGATCGACAGCGCCCGCGCGGTCGGCGGCTTCTGGACCGCCGCCGTGGTCGACGCCGACCCGGCCGCCGAGCAGCCGTGGCTGGCCACCGAGTACGTCCCCGGCCCGACCCTCGCCGAGGCGGTGGAGCGGCACGGGCCGCTGCCCGAACCGGCCCTGCTCCGGCTGACCGCGGGCCTGGCCGAGGCGCTGGCCGCGATCCACGCCGCGGGCCTGCTGCACCGCGACCTGAAACCGTCCAACGTGCTCCTCGCCGCCGACGGCCCCCGGGTGATCGACTTCGGCATCGCCAAGGCGGTGCACGCCGCCTCCGGGGTGACCGGCACCGGCATCGTGGTGGGCACCCCGGGGTTCCTGTCCCCGGAGCAGATCGAGGCGGGCGAGGTCGGCCCGGCCAGCGACGTGTTCGCCCTCGGGTCGGTCCTGGTCCACGCCGCCGCGGGCCGGGGGCCGTTCGGCGACTTCGGCCTGGCGACGACCCTGTACAAGATCGTGCACGGGCAACCGGACCTCGACGGGGTGCCCGCCCGGCTGCGCGGGATCGCGTCGCGGTGCCTTGACCCCCGGCCGGAGGCGCGGCCGACCCCGGGGGACCTGCTGGCGGAGATCGGCCACCCTGAGCACGCGGAGTGGCTGCCGCCCGCGGTGCGCGACCTGGTGGAGGAGCACCGGACCCGGATGCTGGCACCGGTGCCCCGACCGGGCACGCGGGCCTACACCGGGGCGGCACCGGTCGGCCCGGCGGCCACGGTGGAACCACCGACGGGCAACGCGGCCACCTCGGTCGGCGCATCGCCCGAACCGGCCCGACCGGGCGCCGGGTTCGGCGCGGGAACACCGTCCGACGGCTTCCCGGCCCAGGGTTTTCCGGCGCCGGGTTTTCCGGTTGTCGGTCCCGGGACGCCCGCAGGCGGGGCGTTCCGGTCGGGCGGTCTGGCCGACCCCGGCCCGGGGGCGGCGGGCAGTGACGTGGCTCCCGGGTTCCGCCCCGGCGGGTCGACCGAGGCCGCGTCGGTGGGTCGGCCCACGGGGCGGGGTGAGGGTCGTCCGGCGCCGGATGAGGTTGCTCCGCTGGCGGAGGAGAGCCGCACCGAGCGGGTTGAACCCGTTGCCGCGCAGGGGCTTGTGGCGCGGCGGGCGGAATCGCCCGACTCCACGGGCGATGCGGGGACGGCCGGGCGGGATGCCCGTGACTCGGACGCGCGGGGGATGACGCGCGGGGCTGACCGGGGTGCACCCGGTGCGGGGGCGGCGATCGCCGAGGATTCGCCCACGGAGCGGGTGATCCCCGCACAGCCCGCGAACACCGCCGGGACCGCCGACCGGGATCAACACCGAGCGGCTGCCGAGGCGGGGCTGAGGGATTCCCGACCCGGGTCCGCCGACCGGGATGGACATCGAGCGGCCGCTGAGGCGGGGCCGAATTCCCGGCCCGGGTTCGCCGCCGGGGATGAACACCGGGCGGCCGCTGAGGCGGGGCTGAGGGATTCCCGACCTGGGTCCGCCGTCGGGGATGGACACCGGGCGGCCGCCGGGGCAGGGCCGCAGGACTTCCGGGCCGGGTCCGCCGAGGTGCGGGCGTCCGGGGATTCGGGGTCGGGCGGTGGGGATGTCGGGTCGTGGCCCGCGGCGCTGGGGGCGCGTCCGGAGGACTCGGGGTCGCTGCCCGCGGGGTCGCGGCCGTTGGCGGCTGAGCCCGGGTCGTGGCCGGGTGCGGCTCGGGGTGCCGAGGTGGGCGGGCCCGCGACCCCGGGGTCGGGGGCTCGGGAGGTCGTGCCGAGCGGCTTCGGCCGGGGTGGTGAGGTGGCCGCGTGGGGCGGTGGGGCCGAGGCGCCCGCACCGTACCGCTCGGATGCCGCTGGGCCGCCCGCCCGGATGGTGTTCGAGAGCGGGCGGCTGCGGCCGCTGGTCCACAGCATGGGGACCGGGCTGGCGTCGCTGTTCTTCCTCGGGTGGTCCGGGGCGCAGCGGCACGACGTGGAGCAGGCGACGCTGCTGTTCCTGTTCGCCGCCGGGCTGGGGCTGCTGGCGGTGGGCGCGCTGTGGACGGCGCTGCGGCCGAAGTCCGTGGTCGAGGTGTCGGGGCAGGGGATCGTGGTGCTGCGGCCGGGGCGGCGCATCCGGGTCGACTGGCAGCAGATCGCGAAGGTGCGGGTCGTCAGCGGGGTCGCCGGGCGGCCCTGGCTGGCGGTGTGGCCCCGGGACGGGGTGGCGGGGTTGGGCTCGGTCGGCTCGGGGATGCGGCTGGCCCCGGTCGGGCACGGCGTGGGTCCGGGTCGGCGGTCCCGCGACGTCGCCGACCTGCGCGCCGCACTCGCCTGGTACGGCGGGACCACCTACGACCCGCAGCCCTGACGGCGCACCGGCCTCGACGGCACGACCCGGTCCGGGAACCCGCGCCCCGGACGCAGGACGGGTCAGGCCTCCTTGGCGCCGGAGGCCGTGGGGGTGTCCGCTGCCGCGTCGAAGAGGTGGGCGATGCCGGTGATGGACATGACCCGGGCGAGGTTGCGGTCGATGGCGGTGACCGACACCCGCCCGCCCACCTGGGCCAGCAGGCGCTGGGCGGTGATCAGGGTGGACAGGCCCGTGGAGTCGCAGAAGCCCAGCTCGCCGAGGTCCAGGGTGAGGACGTCCCCCTCGCCCAGCGGGAGGTCGGTGAGCGCGGTCTCCAGGTCGACCGCGTTGGTGTAGTCGAGATCACCAGCGAGGGTCAGGTGGTGCCCCTGGGGCGTGCGGTGGTGCTCGATGGTCAAGGACGTGTCAGCGCTCACCCGGCAGCTCCTCTTCTCGGCTCGCCCGAAGGTACCCGGTACGCCGCGAGATCACGCAAACCGCAGGTCAGCCGCCCACGTGGATGCCGGGGCGGCGGGCGGGGTCCTCCTCAACCGAGCGGATGATCTCCCGGACGACGGGGGCGGTGTCGCCGCGGCCGAGGATGAGGTGGCGGAAGAGGTGGCCCAGGGGGTTGCCCTCGGACCACTCGAAGTAGCAGTGCGGGCGGACCCCGGTGGCGTCGCGCAGGGCCGGCAGGATCGCGGCGATGGCGTTGGGGGCGGCGGGGCTGGAGGCGCGCAGGACGCGGTGCCCGCCCAGCTCGACGCCGCGGACCTCCAGGGCCTCGCTGAAGTCCGAGAGGTCGTCGACGTCGATCTCCAGGAACAGGACGTCGGCGCGGCCGGGGACCGGGTTCATCGCCCGCTGGGCGGTCTCCTTCTCGTCGTACTCCGCCTCGTCCCCGACCTGGCGGCGGTTAGCGATGATGTTGAGGGCGCCGTCGAAGGCCAGGGATTCGGTGACGAAGCGGCGGGCGGCCTCGTCGAACCATGCCGTAGCCGGGCAGGTGGCGCGGCACGATGTTGATCAGACCGGCCATCGCCGAGGCGCCCGCGAACCACAGGATGAGCACGCTGCTGATGTCGTGGACCGTGCCGAACAGCGACCCCAGCTCCTGGTGGGCGAGGTGGGCCAGCGCGCGCCCGTTCGCCTCGCCGCCCGGCTGGAACTGCGCCGCCGGGATCAGCACGGTGGTGATGAAGCTGGTGGCCGGCAGGTACACCGACATGATCGCGGCGGCGGTGGTCAGCAGCCTGCGGGTGTTGCGGACCTTCTCCGCCTCGGTCCCCGCCGCCACCAGCGGCATCATGCTCACCCCGGTCTCGAACCCGGACAGCCCCAGCACCAGCAGCGGGAACGCAGGCACGGCCGGGCCGACGACGCCCGGCCCCGAGGTCACCGCGCCCCACCACGCCGACAGCACCCCGGGTGTGCCGAGCAGGGTGACGACCCCGGCGACCACCACGGCCGTGCGGGGACTCCTCGGCGACCCTGCGGTACATCGGCAGCATCCCGAACAGGGTCAGCACCACGATCAGCAGCGTCGCCAGCGGGGACAGCGCGCCCGCGGCCAGGGCCGCGATCGCCGGGAGGCAGGACAGGGTGGAGAAGTAGTCGACCCCGGTCAGGCACATGACCTTCCACCAGGCCTGCTGGTCGCCGTGCCCCTCGTCGGAGGCGCGGCCGGGCCGCTGCACGCGGTGCTTGAGCAGCCAGGTGCCCAGGGTGCCGTGGGTGACCGGTCCGGGCCCAGGGGTGTCCACCCCCTCGGGCAGTGCGAACTCAGCGGTTTCGCTCATTCCGGACACCCTTCGCGCAGGTCAGGCGGGGTGTGCGGGATGAAGGTGCCACACCCGCGCACACCCCGCCCGACCAGGATTCAGCGCGTGAGGACGACCACGGATCGGGCGGGGACGGTGGCCGTCGTCGCGGTGAGCGCGGTCGCCCCCGCGTCCGTGCTCAGCGGGTGCGCTGACCAGCCGGACGCGGGGGTGGTGACGGTCTTGGCGGTCGGGAACGGGTTGACCACCACCAGCAGGCCGTGGCGCGCCGGGTCGACGTCGGTGCCCGCCGTGTCGTCCAGATACGCCACCACCATGCCCTGCTCGGCGGCGGGGAAGGACAGCTTGGTCTGTACCAGCGCCGCGTCGTTCAAGGTGAACAGTGGGGAGGACTTGCGGATGCGCAGCAGTTCCAGCGTGTTGTCGACCGCGCGGCGCATGTCCGGGGTGGTCGGCTTGAGCGCCGGGTCGCCCAGCGCCGGGGCCATGAAGGAGTACTTGGCCTCGTTGTCCGGCTTCGGCGGCAGGCCGCGGGCGAAGCCGTTGTCGCGCAGCGAGGGGTCGTACGGGTTGAACCAGTCGCCGGAGTCGTAGCTGTTGCGGTCGAGGGACTTCGAGCGCAGGAACTCCGTGCCCGCCAGCATGAACGGCTGGCCCTGGCCGAGCAGGACCGGCGCGTGCGCGATGTTCTGCATCCGCACCCGGTCGGCCATGGGGGTGCCGGTGGGCAGCTTGAGCGTGAGGGCGTCGAACAGCGTCTCGTTGTCGTGCGCGTCGGCGTAGGCGATCTGCTCGGCCGGGGTGCCGGTGTAGCCGGCGGGGGAGCCGTTGTAGGAGACGTCCTTGCCGGTGGTGGGGCCCGCTGAGCCGACGAAGCCGTAGTCGGCCAGGTTGCCCGCCATGCCCAGCTTCACCAGGTCGGTGTAGTTGGCCAGCCGGGCCTCCGGGGAGCCGCCGACGCCGTTGTAGGCGCCCGCCAGCCCCGAGGCCAGGCCCTGCACGCGCGGGTCCTCGTCGAACGGGCCGCCGCCGCGCAGCGCGTCGCGGGAGCGGTCGGAGAAGGTGCCGACGCCCGTGCCGCGCATGTTGGCCTGGGTGGCCTGCTCGAACCGCGCGCCGCCCGCGACCTCGCCGAAGTCCCAGCCCTCGCCGTAGAGGCGGACCTTGGTCCCGTCGACGCCGTCCTCCGCCACCGTCAGCGCGTCCAGCGCGGCGCGGACGGCGAGGATGTTGGCCTTCGGGTGGTGGCCCATGAGGTCGAACCGGAAACCGTCCACCTTGTACGCCCGAGCCCAGTGCACGACGGAGTCGACGACCAGTTTGCCCATCATCGCGTTCTCCGGCGCGGTGTTGGCGCAGCAGGTGGAGTTCGCGACCGCGCCATCGGCGTCGAGGCGCTGGTAGTAGCCGGGGACGACCTTGTCCAGTACCGAGTTCGGCGCGTCCCCGGCGGCGGTGGTGTGGTTGTAGACCACGTCGAGGACGACCCGGTTGCCGTTGTCGTGCAGTGCCTTGACCATCTCCCGGTACTCGCGGTTGCGGGCCGTGCCGGACTGGTCGGCGTCCACCGCGTACGAGCCCTCGGGCACGTCGTAGTGCAGCGGGTCATACCCCCAGTTGAAGGCATCGGTGGCGGCGGTGGCCGCGACGCACTCCTGCTGGGCCTGCGAGTCCGGTGCGGCGGCGGGCAGGTCGCAGGCGGGTTGGCGCTGGTCGGCGCGGCGTTCGGGGATCGAGGCGATGTCGAAGGTGGGCAGCAGGTGCACGGTGTCCATGCCCGCCTCGGCCAGCGCCCGCAGGTGCTTCATGCCGGTGGAGTCGCGGTGGGTGAACGCCTTGTAGGTGCCGCGCTCGGCGGCGGGCACGGAGGTGTCGATGGCGGAGAAGTCGCGCACGTGCAGCTCGGTGATGCCGTGCTCGGTCGGGTCGCCGTCGAGGCCGTGGGCGACCTGGCGGTCCCAGCCCGCCGGGGTGGCCGCCTGCTCGCGCAGGTCGGCGAACTGCGAGTGCGTGGACCCCACCGACAGCGCCACCGAGTAGGGATCGGTGACCACGACCGTGCGCAGCTTGCGCTCGGTGGACGACCAGCCGGTCACCTCGTACTGGTAGTACCGGTTCTTCCAGTCACCCGTGCCCGCCCAGGAGCCGCTGCGGTCGTCGCGGCGCAGGTCCACGACCTGCGCGGGCCGGGCGTCGGGCGCGGGCGCCCGGGTGTCGAACAGGCGCAGCCGCACGGACTTCGCCGTCGGCGCCCACAGGCGGGCGGTCACCCGGTCGCTGTCGAACACGGGGCGGTAGGTGAACCGGGTGGCCTCGGCGGCGTAGCGGTCGTCCAGGGCGCCCGCGAGCTGGGTGCCGTTGGCGTGGCGCAAGGCGCCGCCGGAATCGACGTGCACGGCGGCCTGCTGGGCGCGCAGCGCCTCGTCGACCCGGCCCGCGTCGGCCGCCCGCACGGTGAAGGTGGGCTTGCCCGCCAGGTGCGGGTACTTCGCCGCGAGGTCCCCGCCGAGGGCGCCGCCGGGGTCCAGGCGCAGGACCTTGCCGCCGCTGATCCGGCCGTCGACCACGGCGATCCCGCCGTCGGCGTCGTAGCGGACCTGGTAGCCGTCACCGGCGACCGCGGGGACCTCCCACACCAGCCGGTCCTTGGCGACCCAGACCGCTTTGGCCTTGCCCAGGTCGGCGTCGGCGGCCGGGGCGGACGACGACGGGAGGACGAAGGACGCGGAACCGTCCGCCTTCGCCGAGCCGGAGACGAACCACACCTCGTACCCGGTGCCCGCCACGTCGAGGAACTGGTCGGCGCCGGGGTCCTTGGTGTCGCCCCGGTGGATGATGTTGGCCAGCCCGCCCGCGCCCGGTGCCAGCGGCACGGACCAGGTCACGCCGAAGCCGTCGGTGGCGTCCGGCTGCCGCGACCGCGTCCACCCCGGACTCGGTTCCAGGGAACCGGTCCAGTGGTAGAGGACCCAGTCGGCGTAGTTGCCGTCGGGGCGGTGGTAGTGGATGACCGCGCGGTTCTCCGCCGCCGCCCGACTGGCGAAGGTGGTGGTCTCCTTCACCCACGCCCGCGCGCCGGTCAGCTTGCCGGTGGCCACGGTGGTCGCGCCGTTGACGATGGTGAAGTCGAGTGGGGACACGGTGGTGGGCACGGTGGCGACGGCGCCGAAGTCGTCGCGGCCGGACAGCGGCACATCGGGCTGCCCGGCGACCCTCACCGCGAGGCCCGCGTAGTCGCCCGAAGCTCGCTGCACGTGCACGACGGCCTGTCCGGTGGCCGCGACCTCACTGGGGAACACCTCCGCCGCGCCCTGCTCCAACCACACCTGCGGGGTGACCGACGGGTCGACCACGCGGTCCCCGCCGTCCTTCTCGTCACCCCGGTGCGTGATCATGCCGACGGACTTGGCGCCCGGCTTGAGCTTCACCCAGGCGAACCGGCCGAAGGGGGTCTCACCCGCGAACGGCAGCGGCGCGGACCACTCGGTCGGGGTCTCCACGTCGCCCCAGACGTGCAGGCCCC
Organism: Actinokineospora spheciospongiae; assembly: GCF_003182415.1. NCBI lineage: Bacteria > Bacillati > Actinomycetota > Actinomycetes > Pseudonocardiales > Pseudonocardiaceae > Actinokineospora > Actinokineospora spheciospongiae. Next base: position 87,740 of record NZ_QHCP01000013.1, read on the forward strand.
ACCCCGCGTGGTCGGCGCGGGCGTAGTGCACCACCAGCCAGTCCGGGCTCTGACCCGCGCCCGGCGGCTGGACCGGCGGGGCGGCGGCGAGGGTGATGGTGGCGCCGTCGGCACCGACCTGACCGGTCGAGCCCCTGGTCACCACGCGCAGCTCGACCTTCTTGCCCACGCCCGCGCCGGGCAGCGAACCCAGGTCGGCGAAGACGCGGTGCGGCGCGGAGTCGTCGGTGCCCAGGGTGGTCCAGTCGCGGCTGCCCTCGACCTTCGCGGCGAAGGTGGCCTGGCCCGCGCCGACACCGTCGGCCTTGACCTCCACGCGGGTGTCGAGGACCGTGCCCGCGGCCGGGGCGATCAGCGTCGGGTCGCCCGCCGTGGCGCGGACGCGGTCGGTGGCGACCAGGGAGACGACGGAGAAGGCGGGGACGGTGACCCGCACCTTGCCGTCGGCGCCGCTGGTCGGACCGGCGCCCTGGGCGGGGAACTCGGTGCGGTAGCGCAGGTTCGCGGCGGCGGCCGGGATGTCCACGGTCGCCGGGGCCGCGCCCGCGTTGGCCACCACCAGGTGCTCGCGCTGCTCCCAGCGGGTGGTGCGGCTGAACGCGAGCACGTCACCCTGGTTGAAGCGCAGGGTCTGGTTGCCGTCCGCCCAGACGCGATCGCGGTCGACGAACTCCGCCAGGTCGGCGAGCTGGCGGTAGAGGGGGTGGGCGGTGTTGAAGTTGTCCACCGCGCCGGTGCGGTCGCTGCCGATGAACCGCTCACCGGCGTACTCGGGGGTCTTGCTGGCGAACATGTCCTGCCGGGCCAGCTTGTCGCCGCCACCGCCCGCGAAGCCCTGCTCGTCGCCGTAGTAGACGACCGGGTTGCCGCGCCACAGGTACATCAGGGTGTTGCCGAGCTTGAGCCGGTTGAGGAGCTGGTCTTCGGGCACGCCCTGCTGGCGCAGCATCCACGCCATCCGGCCCATGTCGTGGTTGCCGAGGAACGTGGGCAGGGAGGACGCGTTGGAGTCGGCGTCGGTGTAGCGGTCGTCGTCGGTCAGCACCTCGGCCAGGCGGGCGGAGCCCCTGCCGGACAGGAAGTCCAGTGCGCCGCTCTGGAACGGGAAGTCCAGGGTGGCCTGCATCCGGCCGGTCGTGGTGTAGGCGGAGGTGTTGGCCGCGTCGGAGTCGTAGACCTCGCCGAAGACGAAGAAGTCCTCCTTGCCCCTGGCCTTCGCGTACGCCTTGACGTGCGGGGCGAGCGCTTGCCAGAACTCCATGTTCACGTGCTTGACGGTGTCCACCCGGTAGCCGTCGATGCCGAGGGTGTCGATCCAGCTCGTGAAGATCCGCTCCATGCCGTCGACGACCCTCGGGTTCTCGGTCATCAGGTCGTCGAGGCCGGAGAAGTCGCCGTACTCGGTGGACTCGCCGGTGTAGGTCGAGTCGCCGCGGTTGTGGTAGAGCGCCGGGTCGTTGAGCCAGGCGGGGACCTTCTTGGTGGCGTCGGCGGGGGTGCGGAAGACGGGGGTGTACGGGAAGGACTTCGCCGGGTCCAGGGCGGGGAAGCCCGGCTTGCCCGCGGCGGCCCCGATGTCGACGACGTTGCCCCGGGCGTCGAGGTAGGGCTGCGCGCCGGTGCCGATGTAGTCGTGCTCGCCCTCGGCGTAGTCGATCACGTCGGCGGTGTGGTTGGCGACGATGTCGAAGAAGACCTTGATGCCCCTGCGGTGCGCGTCCCGGATCAGGGCCCGCATGTCCGCCGTGGTCCCGAAGTGCGGGTCGAGGCGGGTGAAGTCGGTGGTCCAGTAGCCGTGGTACCCGGCCGAGACGTCGGCGCCGCTGCCCTGCACCCACTGGTTGGCGAACATCGGGGTCATCCAGATGGCGGTGGTGCCCATGCCGTCCAGGTAGTCCAGTTTGGACCGGAGACCGGGGAGGTCGCCGCCGTGGTAGAAGCCCTTGTCGGTGGGGTCGAAGCCGGTCCTGAGGCGGTCGGGGTCGGCTGTGCCGCCGCGGTCGTTGCGCGGGTCGCCGTTGGCGAAGCGGTCGGGCATGACGAAGTAGAAGCGCTCGCCGGTGAGGTCGTCGCGGAGGGCTTCGCCCGCGAGGTGGCGGTCCTGCGGGCGGGTGCCCGGGGCGATGTCGGTGACGGCGCCGACCGCGAGGCGTCGGGGTGCCGGTGGTGCGGGGGTTGCCTGGGCCTGGCCGGGGGCTGCCGGGAGTGCGAGCAGTGCCGCGAGGCCGAGCGCCACTCCGCTGCGCCTGCGTCCACCCATGACGACCTCCTTGTCGTAAGCCCTTGCACGCCTGCCGTCGCGTGGCGGGGCAGGCCAGAGCACCAAACCACGGCTGCATGTCGGGGTATAGGTCCGTTTGGCTGCAATGGCTTGCGAGGGGTTGCGCAACTGGGTGTCTGTTTGGAATCCGGGTTTCGGTGGGTGCCAGGCCGCCGGTTCTCGGGTGGCCGGGGTGGCGTCGGGGGCGGGGTCTAGAGGTCCAGGCCGAGCCTGCGGAGTTCGTGGCGGGCGAGGGTGTCGATGGCGTCGGGGTCGCCGGTGCGCCAGCCGGTGGCGATGCCCTTGGTCTTGGCGAGGCGGGGGAGGGAGGTGGTGACCAGGGCGCGCAGGGCGAGGAGGTCGTGGCCCTCGGTGCCCGCGGCGCGCAGGCGGGTGGCGGCGGTGGCCTCGCGGACGTAGCGGTGGCGGCGGGGGAACCAGACGATGAGGAGGAAGGCGATCGGGACGGCGATGAGGGCGACGGTGACCCAGAGGGCGAGGTCCTGGACCGCCTCGATCTGCCACTGGCCCGCCGCGGTGAGCTTGTCGCCCGCGCCGGAGCCGGTCTTGAGGGCGCCCGCCAGTTCGTCGCCGACCAGGGGGACGTCGTCGGCGTGGGAGGCGGCCTGGTCGAAGGTGTCGCGCAGGTTGGTGCCCGCGGTGATGAGGCCGTCGCCGGGGCCGCGGAGTTCGAGGATGCGCTCGCGGACCTCCTTGGCCAGCCAGGTGGCGAGCAGGACCAGGAGGAGGGCGACCAGGTCGCCGACCGCCTGCCTGGTGCGGCGGGTCGGTTCGTCGGCGTAGAGCTTCATCTGCCCGGGGTACCCGGTTGCGGGGAGGGCCACGCTCAGCCGAACAGCGGCACTCGGCCGAGCCCGGGACGCGCGGAAGGGCCGCCCCGCCGGGGGACGGCCCTTCCGGTCAGTGCCGTGCTCAGGCGGTGCGCTTGCGGCGGGCGTACCAGAACGCGCCCGCGCCGCCGCCGACGAGGGCGACGCCGCCGATGGCCAGCGGGAGGATGCCGGTGGCGCCGGTGTTGGCCAGGTCGTCCTCGTTGGCGACCGGGGTCACGCCGCCGTTGTCACCGGAGCCCGAACCCGAGTCCGAACCGGAGCCGGAGCCCGGGGTGGTGGCCACGGGGGAGGAGGTGGGGTTGGAGGGCGTCTCCACGTCCTTGTCGCCGCCGCCCGCGTTCGGGGCGGTGGTCGACGGGCCGCCGTCGCCGCCGCCCGTGGTCTTGCCGCACTTGGCCTGCGACAGGATGATGTCGCCCTGCGCCAGGTTCTTGAGCTGGCCGCCGAAGCTGACGTGCAGGGCGTTGACGGTCAGCGAACCGTCGGCGCCGGTGATCTGCTCGTCCACCGAGACGGTCGCCAGGCCCGCGACGTCGACCTTGCCGCGCGCCGAGACGTCGACCTTGTGACCCATCAGGGTCACCTCGGCCAGGGTGGACTTGCCGGTGACGGTCTTGCCGTCGCTGGTGCAGGTGGCCTCGACGATCTTCGCCTTGAGGATGCCCAGCACGTCGACCTCGGCGATGCTGGCGGTGCTGACCAGCTTCGAGCCGGTGAGGTCGGAGGACGCGTTGACGACCTTCGCCACCACGCCCGCCTTGGCCAGGTCCACCTTGACGACCGACTTGTCGTCCCCGGCCGGGTAGGTGGCCAGCGGCGCCGGGCCGACCGACACCGAGGCGGCGTTGAGCGCCTTGGCCTGCACGGACACGGCGAAGGCGCTACCCGTGGGACCACCGGTGGCGGCCGCGAACGGGGCGGTCAGCGCGGTCAGCGCGGCGGTGCCTGCAACAGCGGCGGAGAGAGCGAACAGGCGGGGAGGACGCACGGGGGACTCCAAGGTCGGACGGGGCCGAATGGCCGATCGGGACCGCCAGGATGGCCGTCATCCCTTTGGCGGATCAAGTCCACAACCGTGACCTTTTTCGGGAGAAAAGTGGCGCTCCGCAACAAAGTGTCAGTTTTTCGGGTGAATCCACACCATCGTGCGCAACAGCGTGGATCTTGCTTGGTCGATCACAACAAAAACGCCCCCCGTCACGGGGGGTGCGTGATCGGTTTCACAAAGCAACGAGGCCGTTCCCGGGGGCGGGAACGGCCTCGGTGTGCATGCGCGGTCGGCTACTTGACGCCGCCCGCGGTCAGCCCGGCGACGATCCGGCGCTGGAAGAGCAGCACCAGGATCACCAGCGGGATGGTGACGATCACGCCCGCCGCCATCTGGGTGCCGAAGGGGGCGTCGAAGTCGGTGGTGCCGGTGAACTGGGAGCTGATGACCGGCGCCGTCTTGAGGCTCTTCTCGTTCACCACCGACAGGGCGATGATGAACTCGTTCCACGCCGCGATGAAGGTGATGATCGCGGTGGTGAACACCCCGGGGGCGGCCAGCGGGAGGATGACCTTCCGGAAGGCCTGCGCCGGGGTGCAGCCGTCGATCTGGGCAGCCTCCTCCAGCTCGGTGGGCATCTGCCGGAAGAACGCGGTCAGGTTCCACACCGCCAGCGGCAGGGCGAAGCTCATGCTCGGCACGATCATCGCCTGGTAGGTGTTGATCCAGCCGATCGAGCTGAACAGCTCCAGCAGCGGCACCAGCAGGGAGATCGTCGGGAACATCGAGGTGACCATGACGATGCCCAGCACCAGGTTCTTGAACCTGAAGTCCAACCGGGCCAGGGCGTACGCGGTGAGCGTGCCGATCAGCAGGACCAGCACCGTGGTGATGCCCGCGACCAGGAACGAGTTGAGCAGCGCGCGCAGGAAGCCGTTGTCCTCCGAGAACGCGGCGCTGTAGTTCTCCACCGAGAACGGGCTGGGCACCGGGGCGTCGGAGAAGATGTCGTTCGAGCGGCGCAGGCTGGAGACCAGCATCCAGTAGAACGGCGACAGGCAGTACAGCACGATCGCGCCGATGCCCGCGTACGGCGCCCACCAGTACCAGGGGCGGCCCTTGCCCAGCGTGGCCGCGGCGGCCCGCGGGGGTGCGTCGAGGGTGGTGGTCATCGGCCCTTCTTCCCGTCGCGGGTGCCGAGGACGTCGGCGCCGAGGAGTTTGACGAACACGAACGCCACGACCGCGACGTAGGCGAACAGGAAGATCGAGTACGCCGACGCCGGGCCGTACTTGCCGAACTTCACCGCCTCCTCGTAGGCGATCACGGTGATGGTGTCGGTGGCGTCCTTGCCCGGCCCGATCAGGGTGAACGGCAGGTCGAACAGGCGCAGCGTGTCGAGGATGCGGAACAGCACCGCCACCAGCAGCGTCGGCTTGACCAGCGGCAGCGTGATCGACCAGAAGGTCTTCCACGGCGACGCGCCGTCCAGCTTGGCCGCCTCGTACACCTCGTTGGAGATGACCTGCAGGCCCGCCAGGACCAGCAGGCCGATGAACGGCGCGGTCTTCCACGTGTCGGCGATGATGACGGCGAACCAGGCCTGGATGCCGTCGGTGGTCCACAGGACCGGCTCGTCCAGGTCCAGGACCTTGTTCACCACGCCGTCGGCCTGGAAGATCCACCGCCACAGCAGACCGGCGATCGCCGTGGGCACCGCCCACGGCACCAGGATCGCCGCGCGCACCAGTGCCCGGCCCTTGAACGCCCGGTGCATCACCAGCGCCATCAGCACCCCGAGCACGACCTCGATGGACACCGCGACGACGGTGAACGTGGTGGTGTTCATCAGCGCGTTGCGGAAGCGCTCACCGGCGTCCCCGCTGAACATGTCGGTGAAGTTGTCCAGTCCGACGAACGTCTCGCCGGACTGCACCAGGCCCGTCTCCGGGTCGATGCCGTCGTTGTCGCGGTAGAAGGACAGCCGGAACGCCGCGAGGATCGGGTAGGCCACCACCAGTGCCAGCACGAGCATGGTGGGGGAGACCAGCAGCGCGGCCAGTCGGCCGGTGCCCGCGCGCCGGTCCTGCTTCACGGGCGGGGCGGGAGGGGGTGGTGTGGGCGGTGCGTCGACAGTGGTCGCCATGCGGGATCTCCAGCGGCGGAACGGGAACAGGGGTGCTTCCGGTACGGGAACGGGGCCTCGGCTGATCCGCCGAGGCCCCGTGCCGCGCGACTACTGCTTGGTCAGCTCTTCCAGCTTGGACTGCAACTTCTTGAGCGCGTCCTCACTGGTCGTGGTGCCGCCCATGGCGTCGTAGGCGGCCTGCTGGATCGCCGAGGACACCTCCTGGTACTTGACCACCGCGGGGCGCTTCTTGGCCGCCTCGATGCTCTTCTTCAGCTCGGTCAGGTACGGGAACTGCGCGATCAGGGCCTGCTCGTCGTACAGGGAGGCCCAGGTCGGCGCCTGCGAGGTCTTCTCCAGGTTGTCGCGCTGCTGCTTCTCGTCGATCGAGTACTTGATGAAGTCCAGCGCGGTCTTCTTGTTCTTGGCGAAGCTGGAGATGGCGTAGTTGTGCCCGCCCAGGGTCGAGGCGCCGGGGCCGTCGAGGCCGGGCAGCGGGGCGACGGCGAACTTGCCCGCCACCTGCGAGGAACCGTCGGTCGCGTTGGCCTTGGCGTACTGGTACGGCCACTGGCGCTGGAACAGCAGCTCACCGGCCTGGAAGGCGCGGCGGCCCTCCTCCTCCTTGAAGGTGCGCGCCTTCTGGCTGATCTGGCCGGACTTGATGCCCTCGACGAGGAAGTCCAGGCCCTTCTTGGCCTCCGGGGTGTTGACGTTCGGCTTGCCGTCGTCACCGACGACGACACCGCCCGCGGAGTTGACCGCCTCGGAGAAGTTGACCGTCAGGCCCTCGTACTTCTCGAACTGCCCGGCGTAGCAGGAGGTCCCGGGCGCGGTCGGCAGGACCTTGTCGCAGGCCGCCTTCATCTCCGCCCACGTGGTCGGCGGCTTCACGCCCGCCGCGTCGAGCAGGTCCTTGCGGTAGTACAGCAGGCCGCCGTCGGAGGTGGTCGGCACCGCGTAGAGCTTGTTGAAGTACTTGCCGGTCTCGACGGTGGCGGGCAGCAGCTTGTCCAGCGGCAGCTCCGACTCGGGAAGCTGGGTGACCCACTGGTTGGCCGCGAACTCCGCGGTCCAGATGACGTCGAGGTTGAGCACGGTGTACGCGTCGGACTTCGTCGTCGCGTTCTGCACCATCTGCTGGCGCTGCGCGTCGGCGTCCTCGGGCAGCTCGATGACCTTCACGATCTGGTCCGGGTGCTGCTGGTTCCAGGTGTCGACCTGGTTCTGCAGGTTGCCGGAGAAGTCCTTGCCCGTCACCAGGGTGATCGGACCGACGCCCTCCAGGGCCGCCGGGGTCGACCCGGAACTGGGGGACGAACCGGAATCCGACGACCCGCACGCGCTGACGCCCAGGACCAGGGCGGCCGCTAATGCGGCACCGCGTGCGACACGACCTTGCGTTACCACGACGCCTCCACAGGTGATTCGACTCCGGGGCGCGCGTGCGCCGATCGACGCCGGGCCCCGCTCAGTGTTAAGCGGACTGTTCACGCAAGTTGCCGCCAAGGGAACGCACATGGGTTCGTCGTTACCGTTTCGAGACTGGAACCGTGACGCCTCCGTCATGGAATTGCGGAAAGCCTTGCAGGTTCCCCTGGTGCGGCACAGGGGTTTCCGGCATCCTGGGGCGACCCCGGCGCGGTGTCGCGATCGCGGCCGCCGCCGGGCACCCCATCGCCGAGCTGATGAAGGATGACGCGAGATGGCCGAGGTGCGTTACGAGGCAGCGTCGAGGATCTACCCGGGATCGCCCCCGGTGAAGGCGGTCGACGGCCTCGACCTGGAGGTCGCCGACGGGGAGTTCCTGGTCCTGGTCGGCCCGTCCGGTTCCGGCAAGTCCACCGCCCTGCGGATGTTGGCGGGCCTGGAGGACGTCAACGAGGGCGTCATCCGCATCGGTGATCGGGATGTGACCAATGTGCCGCCGAAGGGGCGGGATATCGCGATGGTGTTTCAGTCGTATGCGTTGTACCCGCATATGACGGTGGCGCAGAACATGGGGTTCGCGCTGAAGTTGCAGGGGTTGGCGAAGTCGGAGATCGAGACCAAGGTGCAGGAAGCTGCCAGGTTGCTTGACTTGGAGAAGTATCTGGCTCGGAAGCCGAAGGCGTTGTCGGGTGGGCAGCGGCAGCGGGTGGCGATGGGGCGGGCGATCGTGCGTGATCCGGCGGTGTTCTTGATGGATGAGCCGTTGTCGAACTTGGATGCGAAGTTGCGGGTGGAGACGCGGGCGAACATTGCCGCGTTGCAGCGGCGGTTGGGGACGACGACGATCTATGTGACGCATGATCAGGTTGAGGCGATGACGATGGGGCATCGGGTGGCGGTGCTCAAGGATGGGTTGTTGCAGCAGTGTGACACTCCGCGCGCTTTGTACGACCGGCCGCAGAACGCTTTTGTCGCGGGGTTCATCGGGTCGCCCGCGATGAACCTGCACACCGCTCGGGTGGAGGGGGACGCGGTTCTGCTGGGTGGGCTGGCGGTTCCGCTGCCCCGGGAGACGATCAAGGCCATTGGTGACGCCGGTCTGTCGGAGGTCACGCTGGGTGTTCGGCCGGAGTCGCTGGGGCTGGTTCCCTCGGGCAGCGACGGTGGGTTCGAGCTGGTGGTTGAGCTGGTCGAGGAGTTGGGGGCGGACGCGCTGGTGCACGGGTCCATCGCCGGGGAGGGCGGGGACCGGTTGGTGATGCGGGTCGACGGGCGCACGCCGCCCGCGCTGGGGCAGACGGTGACGGTGACCGTCCGCGATGCGGGCGAGTTGCACCTGTTCGACCCGCGCAGTGGCGCTCGCCTGGTTTGATGTGTGGTGCCGGACGCCCCGCGGACTCAGGGCCCGCGGGGCGTCCGGTGCTTTACGCGCTGCGGCTGTTGGTGCGCCGTGTCTGTGTTTGTAAAGCGCCGGTCTTTTGCCGGGGTGCCCGGGTGGGTGGATGTGCTCTGGTTTCAGAGCCCGGTCTTTGTGTGGCTGGTGCCCGGGTGGGTGGATGTGCTTCGCCGCGAGCTTCGGCTCAGGCCCGGTTGTTTGGTGGGTGGTGCCCGGCTGGGTGGATGTGTTTGGCCGGGGCCCCTATGGCGATCATGTGCTCCAGTGCGTCAGGTGGGGCTGAAAAGATGCCCCACCGCCCAGGCAGGCTGTCACATGATCGCCACCCCCGGCCAAACACATCCACCCACCCGGGCATTTTGTGGCCGGGCCGGCGGTTTCGGGGTGGTCGGCCTGCGTTCAGGACCTCCACCCACCCGGGCAGTTGCTTGGCCGGGCCGCCGGTTCTCGGGTGGTCGGCCTGCGTTCAGGACCTCCACCCACCCGGGCAGTTCGCTCGCCGGGCCGGCGGTTGCGGGGGTGGCTGGCTGACCGCCAAGCGCATCCGCCCACCGGGCATTCGTTCGCCGGGCCTGCGGTTTGTCGGGTGGCCTGTGGCGGTCAGCCCGGGTGGCGGGCGGCGGCGGTGGAGCCGCGTACGACCAGTTCCGGCATGAACACGTACTCCGCGTGCGGGGCCGGGTTGCCGGTGACCTCCTCCAGCAGGGCGTTCACCGCCGCCTGGCCCATCGCGTCGACCGGTTGGCGCAGCGTGGTCAGCGGGGGGTCGGCGAAGACGATCAGGGGGGAGTCGTCGAAGCCGACCACCGAGATGTCCCTGGGGACGGCGAGGCCGCGTTGGCGGGCGGCTCGGATGGCGCCGAAGGCCATCAGGTCGCTGCCGCAGATGATCGCCGTGCAGTCGCGGTCGATGAGGGCGTTGGCCGCCGCTTGGCCGCCCTCGACGGTGAACAGGGAGTGTTGGATGAAGCCCTCCGCCTGCTCCGCCGACAGGGGGAGGGCGGTGCGCATGTGCTGGACGAAGCCCTCGATCTTGCGGACGACCGGGACGTAGCGGCGGGGGCCCACGGCCAGGCCGATGCGTTCGTGGCCCAGTTCCACCAGGTGTTGCACCGCCAGCCTCATGGCCGAGCGGTCGTCGGTGGAGACGAAGGGGGCCGAGACGCGTTCGGTGTAGCCGTTGATCATCACGAAGGGGACGCCCCGGCCCGCCAGCTTGACGTAGCGGTCCATGTCGGCGGTGGAGTCCGCGTGCAGGCCGGAGACGTAGATGATGCCGTTGACGCCCCGGTCGACCAGGGTGTTGGTCAGTTCGTCCTCGGTGGAGCCGCCGGGGCTCTGCGTGCACAGGACCGGGGTGTAGCCGTCGCGGGTCAGGACCTGTTCGATCACCTGGGCGAACGCCGGGAAGATGGGGTTGCTCAGTTCCGGGGTGATCAGGCCGATGAGGCCCGCGCTGCGGGCCTGGAGGCGGGCGGGGCGTTCGTAGCCGAGGGTGTCGAGGGCGGCCAGCACGGTCTGGCGGGTCGTGGTGGACACGCCCGCCTTGCCGTTGAGCACCCGGCTGACCGTGGCCTCGCTGACCCCGGCCTGCGCGGCGATGTCGCTCAGCCGCGCGGTGGACCCGGACGCGGGGGGTGTTGGCACGTCAGGCTTCCCACCACACCGAGGTGTCGGTCGGCAGCAGGGTGTCCGAACCGTCCACTTCGTACTCGTCCGAGGCCAGCAGCACGGTCCCGGCGGGCAGCCGGGCCGGTTCGGGGCCGAGGTTGACCGCGCAGTGCAGGGTGCGACCGGCCGCCGTGCGGGAGAACCACAGCACCTCCGGTTCGCTGTCCTGCCAGTCCACCGCGTCGCCCGCGCCCAGGGCGGGGTGTTCGCGGCGGGTGTGCAGGGCGCCGCGGTACAGCTCCAGGGTGGAGCCCTCCACGCCGGTCTGCGCCTCGACCGACAGCTCGGACCACGCCTCCGGCTGCGGCAGCCACGGGGTCGAGCCGTCCGCGCCGAAGCCGAGCGCGCTGCCGCCCCGGGTCCACGGGATCGGCACCCGGCAGCCGTCGCGGCCGCGGTCGGTGTGCCCGGAGCGCTCCCACATCGGGTCCTGCAACACCTCCTCGGGCAAGTCCAGCACTTCCTCCAGGCCCAGTTCCTCGCCCTGGTAGAGGTAGACCGAACCGGGCAGCGCCAGCATGAGCAGGATCGCCGCGCGGGCCCGGCGGACCCCCGCCGGGCCGCCGCCGTAGCGGGTGGCGTGCCGGTGCACGTCGTGGTTGGACAGCACCCAGGTGGCGGGGGCGCCCACGGCCGGGATGGCGGTCAGCGAGTGGTCGACGACCTCGCGCAGGGCCCGCGCCTCCCAGCCGGTCGTCAGGTAGTGGAAGTTGAACGCCTGGTGCAGTTCGTCCGGGCGCAGGTAGCGGGCGAGCCGCTCGGCGGTGGCCGTCCACGCCTCGGCGACCCCGATGCGCGGCGGGTCGTAGGTGTCGAGGACCTTGCGCCACTCGCGGTAGATCTCGTGCACGCCGTCCTGGTCGAAGTACGGCAGCGGGCGGGTCTCCAGGAGCTTGTGCTGCTCCTGGGCGCCGACGTCGGGGAACCCGTCCTGCTTGACCATGCCGTGCGCCACGTCGATGCGGAAGCCGTCGACGCCCAGGTCGAGCCAGAACCGCAGCACGTCGTGGAACTCGTCGCGCACCTGCGGGTTGGCCCAGTTCAGGTCCGGCTGGGTGGGGTCGAACAGGTGCAGGTACCACTGGCCGTCGGGCAGCCGGGTCCACGCCCCGCCGCCGAAGACCGACTCCCAGTCGTTGGGCGGCGCGTCGCCGGTGCCCTCGCGGAAGAGGTAGCGGTCGCGCTCGGGGGAGCCCGGCGCGCTCTGCAGGGCCTGCCGGAACCACTCGTGCCGCGACGAGGTGTGGTTGGGGACGATGTCGACGATGACCTTGAGGCCCTGCTCGTGCGCGGCCCGCACCAGCCCGCGCGCGTCGTCCAGGGTGCCCAGGGTCGGGTCGACGTCGCGGTAGTCGGCGACGTCGTAGCCGCCGTCGGCCATCGGCGAGGTGTAGAACGGGGTGATCCACAGCGCGTCGACGCCCAGGCCCGCCAGGTACGGCAGCCGCGACCGGATGCCCGGCAGGTCGCCGATCCCGTCGCCGTTGCCGTCGGCGAAGCTGCGCACGTACACCTGGTAGATGACCGCGTCCCGCCACCAGTCCCCAGCCATGGCACCCCTCCCGGTTGCTCAGGTCCGGGATCGACGCTAGCAGCGGGGAACGACGACTCGAAAGGGCTTGCAACCCGATTCAGCAACTTTGTGGCAAGCCCCCGCTCTTCCCCGCATCCCGGTGGTTCCCGACACACCGCAACTCTGGGAACTGGCAGCGCCGCTCGGGGGCTTGACGGCCGTGCCCACCGTCCCGATGCTGGGTTTCAGAAAGTTCCAGTCGTGTCCCGCCGCTCCCGCGAAGCCGACCGACGAGGAGACACCGTGGTCTCGACCCTGCGCCCGCTGCTCGCCGCCCTGGCCGTCCTCTCCGTCGGTGTCGTCGCCCCGGCGGCCCCGGCCGGGGCCGCGCCACCGGGCGCCAAGGACGTCACCGCCACCCTGTTCGAGTGGCGCTACGACTCCGTGGCGCGCGAGTGCCGCGACGTCCTCGGCCCGGAGGGGTACGGGTACGTGGAGGTCTCACCCGCCACCGAGCACATCCGGGGCCCGCAGTGGTGGACCTCCTACCAGCCGGTCAGCTACCGCATCGCCGGGCGGCTCGGCGACCGGGCCGCATTCAAGAACATGGTCGACACCTGCCACGCGGCGGGGGTGCGCGTCGTCGCGGACGCGGTGGTCAACCACATGTCGGCGGGTTCGGGCACCGGCACCGGCGGCACGTCCTACAGCAAGTACAACTACCCCGGGTACTACCAGAACCAGGACTTCCACTCCTGCCGCCAGCCGATCACCAACTACGGCGACCGCTACAACGTGCAGAACTGCGAGCTGGTCAACCTGTCCGATCTGGACACCGGCAACGACTACGTGCGCGGCGCCATCGCCGCGTACCTCAACGACCTGTCGTCGCTCGGGGTCGACGGTTTCCGCGTGGACGCGGCGAAGCACATGGCCGCCGCCGACGTCGCGGCGATCAAGTCCCGGCTGACCGACCCGTCGAAGTACTGGGTGCAGGAGGTCATCCACGGCGCGGGCGAGGCAGTGCAACCCTCGGAGTACCTGTCGATCGGCGACGTCGACGAGTTCCGCTACGCCACGAGCCTCAAGTCGGTGTTCAGCGGCGGGAAGTTGGCGGACCTGAGCCAGTTCGGCGAGGCGTGGGGGTTCGTGCCCTCGGCCAAGGCCCGGTCGTTCGTGGACAACTGGGACACCGAGCGCAACGGGTCGACGCTGAACGAGCGGTACGGGTCGACCTACACGCTGGCCAACGTGTTCATGCTGGCGTGGCCGTACGGGTCGCCGAACGTGTACTCGGGCTACAGCTTCGGCTCCACCGACGACGGACCGCCCAACGGCGGCGCGGTGAACGCCTGCTTCGCCGACGGGTGGCGGTGCCAGCACCTGTGGCGGCAGATCGCGAACATGGTCGGGTTCCGCAACGCGGTCGCCGGGCAGCCGGTGACGCGGTGGTGGTCCAACGGCGCCAACGCGATCGCCTTCGGCCGCGGCTCGAAGGGCTACGTGGTGATCAACCGCGAGGGGGCACCGCTGACCCGGGTGTTCCAGACCTCGCTCCCCGCGGCATCCTATTGCGACGTGCAACATGCAGAACCGGGCGCCGGGTGCACCACGCGCTACACCATCGCATCCGACGGTACTTTCACCGCAACGGTGGGCGCCGGGGACGCGATCGCGCTGCATGCGGGAACCTGAAGGGGATTCGCAACGGTAAGTGTCGACTGGCGCCTCGTGTGCTAGGCCATTAGGGTGGCCGCACTGCTGCAGGATGGGGTACGTGAACCGGAAGTAACTGAATTCAGCAGTCTTGTTCACCCTTTCGTGACCCCTCCGTGGCGTCCACTCGAGATGCTGGACCCGTACACGGATGGGGGAGCGCATGTTCGACTGCGAGCACACCGAGGGGGTCGTCGAATCGACCCAGGACCCGGTGATCCTGGACCGGCAAGACGCCGCCCGCGCGTTGCTGGGGTACTTCCTCGCCAACGCCGACGCCAACGACCACGACGCCAACGACCACCTGGTCGAGGAGTTCCGCCGCCGCGCCCGCGACGCGCGCAACCTCCCCGCGCCCCGCGCCGACCAGGACTAGGTCGCTCCACCGGCGGGTTCGGCGCGGCAACCACATCCAGGGTGCGGCGTGTTCGTCGATCGGACCGCAGAGCGGCCAGTGGGCGGCGCGCACCGCGGCGTGGCCCGGCTCCCGCAGGCGCTCCGGTGTCTGCCAACGCGGGAGGGCGCCTGCGCCCGGTGCGACCGTGGTCGGAATGGGCCGGGACGATCGTCGCCACTCCCGCCCTGCCCAAGGGTCACAGCGCCTGACCGGCGCCCCGCAGGTAGGAATCGGGGTCCGCGCGGATGTGGTCGACGGCGGCCCTGGCCACGCCCAGGGCCGCCGCCTCGCGGCCGAGGGTGGACGCGACCACCGTGGGCGGGGACCAGCGCGCGCCGATCACCCGGCGGGCCAGTTCCGCGCGCAGTGGGCCGAGCAGCCAGGGGGCGAGGCGGGCGTGGTCCCCGCCGAGCACGATCGTCGGGATGTCCAGCAGGTTGACCAACCCGGACAGGGCCTGGCCCAGGCGGGTGCCCGCGCTTTCCAGCGCCGACAACGCTTCCGGGTCGCCGTCCGCCGCCGCCTGGCGGGTGGGCAGCGCGGCCGTGCCCGCGTAGGTCTCCAGGCAGCCGCGGGCCCCGCAGCCGCAGCGGGGGCCGGTGGGGTCGACGCAGAGGTGGCCCAGTTCGCCCGCGAAGCCGTGGACCCCGGTCAGCAGGGCGCCGTCGCGGACGATGCCCGCGCCGACGCCGACCTCGC
The DNA here is from genome assembly GCF_003182415.1 of Actinokineospora spheciospongiae. Lineage (NCBI taxonomy): Bacteria > Bacillati > Actinomycetota > Actinomycetes > Pseudonocardiales > Pseudonocardiaceae > Actinokineospora > Actinokineospora spheciospongiae. The sequence continues at coordinate 102,793 of NZ_QHCP01000013.1, forward strand.
CGGAGACGAGGACGTAGTCGCGGGGGCCGTCGGGGCGCAGTTCGGCCAGGGCCGCCGCGTTGGCCTCGTTGGCGACGGTGACCGGCACGCCGACGTCCAGCGCGATGTCCACTTCGGACCAGTCCAGGTTCGGCGCGGAGAGCAGCACGCCGCCGCGGACCAGGCCGGGCACCGCGACGCCCACCCCGCCCACCGGCACCCCCTGCCCGGCCAGGGACCGGACAACCCGGGTGACGACCGCCAGCACCTGCTCCGGGGCCCGGCCGCGGTTGTCGCCGGAGCGCACCCGGCGGGCGCGGACACCGCCGAGCGGGTCGACCAGGCAGGCCGTCACGTGGTCGACGCCGACGGCCACCCCCACCCCGTGCGGGCCGGTGGCCGACAGGGCCAGCCCGGTGCCGGTGCGACCGCGGCCGGTCCGCTCGACCGGGCCCGTCTCGGCGACCAGCCCGCCCGCGACCAGGTGGTCGACCAGGCTGGACACCGTGGCCTTGGCCAGGCCGGTCATCGCGGCCAGGCCCGCGCGGGAGCAGCCCGGGTTGGCGGTGACGGCGGCGAGCAGCAGGGCGCTGTTGTGCCTGCGCACGTCGAGCTGACCTGCTGGGCGCACCCCGGGACCTCCCGCGCTTGACGGACGCCGAACCCCGATTTAAGTTCAGCGACTGAACGAATACTGCCATCGGAGGCGACGATGCCAACACCCAGCCCGGACGACAGGTTCAGCTTCGGCCTCTGGACGGTCGGCTGGCGGGCGGCCGACCCGTTCGGTTCGGCGACCCGGCCCGAGCTCGACCCGGTCGAGGCCGTGCACCGGCTGGCCGAACTCGGCGCGTGGGGCATCACCTTCCACGACGACGACCTCATCCCCTTCGGCTCCGACACCGCCGCCCGCGACGCGCACGTCGCCCGGTTCCGGGCCGCGCTCGACGAGACCGGCATGGTCGCGCCGATGGTCACCACGAACCTGTTCGGCCACCCGGTGTTCAAGGACGGCGCGTTCACCAGCAACGACCGCTCGGTCCGCCGCTTCGCGCTGCGCAAGGCGCTGCGCAACGTCGACCTGGCCGCCGAGCTGGGCGCGCGGACCTTCGTGCTCTGGGGTGGCCGCGAGGGCTCCGAGACCGACGCCGCCAAGGACTTCCGGGTCGCCCTCGACCGCTACCGGGAGGGCATCGACACCGTCGCCGGGTACGTCAAGGACCAGGGCTACGACCTGCGGCTGGCCCTGGAACCCAAGCCGAACGAGCCGCGCGGCGACATCCTGCTGCCCACCATCGGGCACGCGCTGGCGTTCATCGCCGAACTGGAGCACGGCGACATCGTCGGGGTGAACCCCGAGGTCGGGCACGAGCAGATGGCCGGGCTGGACTTCGTGCACGGCGCGGCGCAGGCGCTGTGGGCGGGCAAGCTGTTCCACCTCGACCTCAACGGCCAGAAGGGCCCGCGCTACGACCAGGACATGGTCTTCGGCCACGGCGACCTGGTCTCGGCGTTCTTCCTCGTCGACCTGCTGGAGTCCGCCGGGTACACCGGGCCGAGGCACTTCGACTACAAGCCGACCCGCACCGAGGACATGACCGGGGTGTGGGCGTCGGCGGCGGCGAACATGCGGATGTACCTGCTGCTCAAGGAGCGGGCGGCGGCGTTCCGGGCCGACCCGGAGGTGCGCGCGGCGCTGGCGGTGTCCGGGGTGGACGAGCTGACCCGGCCGACCCTGGCCGCCGGTGAGACCACCGCCGACCTGCTGGCCGACCGGTCCGCCTTCGAGGACTTCGACGCCGACAAGGCCGGGGAGCGCGGCTACGGGTTCGTCGCGCTCGCCCAACTGGCGATGGAGCACCTCATGGGCGCCCGGGGATGAGGACCCTGGTCGCGGGCGTCGACTCCTCCACCCAGTCCTGCAAGGTCGTCGTCCGCGACGCCGAGGACGGCACCGCGGTGCGCTCGGGCAGCGCCGCCCACCCCGACGGGTCCGAAGTGGACCCCCGGCACTGGTGGTCGGCGCTGGCCCTGGCGATCGAGCGGGCGGGCGGCCTGGACGACGTGGCCGCCCTGTCGGTCGGCGGGCAGCAGCACGGCATGGTCGCCCTCGACGACACCGGCGCGGTCATCCGCGACGCGCTGCTGTGGAACGACACCCGCTCGGCCCGGGCGGCGGCCGACCTGATCGCCGAACTGGGCGGGCCGAAGGCGTGGGCGGACGCCGTCGGCACCGTGCCCACGGCGTCGTTCACCGTCACCAAGCTGCGCTGGCTCGCCGAGCACGAGCCGGACAACGCCGCCAGGGTCGCCGCGGTCGCCCTCCCGCACGACTGGCTGACCTGGCGCCTCGCGGGCGGTGCCGACCACGCTGACCTCGACACCCTCACCACCGACCGCGGCGACGCCAGCGGCACCGGCTACTACGCCACCCGCACCGGCACCTACCTGCCCGAGCACCTGACCCGCGCCCTCGGCCACGGCGCCCACCTGCCCCGGGTCGCCGGACCGGCCGAACAGGTCGGCACCGCGGGCCCCGTCCGCCTCGGCCCCGGCACCGGCGACAACGCCGCCGTCGCCCTCGGCGTCGGCGCCGAACCGGGCGACGTGGTCGTCTCCATCGGCACCTCCGGCACGGTCTTCGCCGTCAGCGACACCCCCACCGCCGACGAGACCGGCACCATCGCGGGCTTCGCCGACGCCACCGGCCGCCACCTCCCCCTGGTCTGCACCCTCAACGCCGCCCGCGTCCTCACCGCCACCCGCGAAATCCTCTCGGTCGACCTGGACCGGCTCAGCGAGTTGGCCCTGTCCGCCCCACCCGGCGCCGACGGCGTCGTGTTCCTCCCGTACCTGGAAGGCGAACGCACCCCCAACCGCCCGGACGCCACCGGCAGCGTCCACGGCCTCACCCTCGCCACCAGCACCCCCGCCCACCTGGCCCGGGCCGCCGTCGAAGGCGTCCTCTGCGGCCTCGCCGACGGCCTCGACGCCCTCACCACCGCGGGCGTCCGCGCCGACCGCGTCGTCCTGGTCGGCGGCGGCGCCCGCTCCGCCGCCCTGCGCGCCATCGCCCCCGGCATCTTCGGCCGCCCGGTCCTCGTCCCCGAACCAGCCGAGTACGCCGCGGAAGGCGCCGCCCGCCAAGCCGCCTGGACCCTCACCGGCGAAGCGGAACCGCCGCGGTGGGGGAGCGCGCGGACGTCGCTGTACGAGGCGGACCCCACACCCCACGTGCGCGCCCGCTACGCCGAGGTCCGCGACGCCTGACGTTCGTCCGGCCGTGCCGGGGACCGGGTGTTCCGGTGGTCCCGGCGTGTCCGAGCGGCTGGTCGGCGGCTACCGGGGTGGTGGGGCGTCGGGCCCGCGGGTTCCGGGGTGGCCCGAGCGGACGAACCAGGCCGCGATCTGGGCGCGGGTGTTGAAGTCCAGTTTGGTCAGGATGTGCTCGACGTGGGTGTCGGCGGTGCGGATCGCGATGACCAGGCGTTCGGCGATCTGGCGGTTGGTCAGGCCCTCGGCGACCAGGGCGGCGATCTCGGTCTCCCGGGGGGTCAGCACCGCCAGGGGTGGGGTGGCGCGTTCGTGCTCGTCCAGGGCGTGGGCCACCGCTTCCCGGGTGGACAGCGCCGCGCCCGCGGTGAACTCGGCCACCGCGGCCTCGGGGCCGATGGCGGCGATGACCAGGTTCGTGTCGCGTTCGATCGGGCCGGTGAAGGACGGGTACCGGGTGGGGGAGGCGCCCACCGAGCGCCAGACCGTGCTCGCCGCGCCCATCAGGCGGGCGGCGCGGCGCGGGTCGGACAGGTGGGTGGCGCAGCCCGCGAGCACGGTCAGCGAGAACGCCGTCAGCACCCGGTCGGTGAGGTGGGCCTGCAGGCGCAGGAGTTCGCGGATCAGGTCGGCGGCGGTGGTGAGGTCGCCGCGGACGTATTCGCCCGCGCCCCGGGACCAGAGGGCCCAGGAGCGCCAGAAGACCTCTTGGTGGGCGGCGCAGGCCGCCTCGCTCTCGCGCAGGACCCGGCGGCCCTCGTCCAGGTGGCCGTCGAGCATCAGGGCCAGGCCGTGGTTGAGGGTGGCCCAGACCCGGCCGCCCTCGTCGCCCAGGGTGGTGAAGGACTTGGCGGCGGCGTCGAACAGGTCGGTGGCGGTGGGGAAGTCCGCGTCGATCAGCGCCTGGTAGCCGTGGACGTGGTCGACGTAGGCCAGGGTGGTCTCGTCGGTGGAGCGGGCGGCGTCGGCGAGGGCGCGCTCGTAGGCGGGGATGTCGTTCTGCACCAGGGCGAGGAAGGCGTACATCCAGGACGCGCTGCCGCGCACCGGGGCGTCCGGCGGGGCCACCGCCGACAGCTTGTCCAGCCAGATCCGGCCCTCGGTGTTGAGGCCGTGGGCGACCCACAGCTCCTTCACCGCGTGCACCATCCCCAACCCCACCACCGCCTCGGCCGGGTCGGTGCGGCAGAAATCCAGGGCGGCGCGCAGGTTCGGCTGCTCCAGCCGGAACCGCTCGACCCACTCCGGCTGCCTCGGCCCGAACCAGTCCTCGGCGAACCGGGCGGTCAGCCCCAGGCACCAGTCGCGGTGCGCGCGGCGCAGGCGGTCGTGCTCGCCCGCGGCCCGGGCGCGCTCCTCGCCGTGGTGGCGCAGCATCTCCAGCATCCGGTAGCGGACCGTGCCCGCGTGCTCCCCGCGCAGCAGCACCGACTTGTCGACCAGGCTGTCGACCACGTCCAGCACGTCGGTGGCGGCCAGGCCCGGCCCGGCGCACACCAGTTCGGCGGCGTCGAGGTCGAAGGTGCCCGCGAACACCGACGCCCGCGCCCACAGCAGCCGCTCCCGGTCGGTGCACAGCTCGTGGCTCCAGCCGATCAGCGCGGCGATCGTGCCGTGCCGGTCCGGCAGCCGCCCTCGGTTGTCGCTGAGCAGCGTCATCCGCCCGTCGAGCCGGTCGGCGAGCTGGCGCACCGACAGCGACCGCAGCCGCACCGCCGCCAGCTCGATCGCCAGCGGCAGCCCCTCCAGCGCCCGGCACAGCCGCACCACGTCGTCCCGGTTGCCCCCGTCGACGGTGAACGACGGCACCACCGCCGTCGCCCGGTCGGTGAACAGCGCCACCGCGTCCCCGTCGACCGGCAGCGGCCCCACCGGCAGCACCCGTTCCCCGACCACGCCCAGCGACTGCCTGCTGGTGGCCAGCACGGCCAGCTCCGGGCAGGAGCGCAGCAGGGCGTGCACCACCTCCGCGCACGCCTGCACCAGGTGCTCGCAGTTGTCCAGCACCAGCAGCAACCTGCTCCCGGCCAACTGCTCCACCAGCAGCTCGATCGGCGGCTTCGCCGAGCGGCTGCCCAGCCCCAGGTGGTCGGCGACGGTGTTGACCAGCAGTTCCGGCTCGCGCAGCTCGGCCAGGCCGACGAACACCGCGCCGTCGGGGAAGGCGGCGCGCGCCCGGTCGGCCACCCGCAGCGCCAGCCGGGTCTTGCCGACGCCCCCCGGCCCGGTCAGCGTGACCAGGGGGGAGCGGGTCAGCAGCCGCGCCGCCGCGTCGATCTCCGCGCCCCGGCCGACGTAGGTGGTGGGTTCGGGCGGGAGCGGGCACCGCGCCGGGTCTGACATCGTCTCCACCGCCTTCCCACCGCCAGGTTAACCGCACCCGGGCGCCCACGGCGCCCGCCCGGCCCGTCCTAGGTGGACATGGTGTGCTCGGCGAGCGCCAGCGCCACGGTCTGGTCCGGGTCCAGCTCCGAGGTGTCGATCCAGCGGCCCTGCTCGGCGAGCTCGGTCCGCATCACCGCGTCCAGGAAGCCCCAGTCGTGGGCGAGCTGCTTGTCCCGCGCGGCGATCCGCGCGGCCGCGACCCGCGGGCCGGGGGCCAGCACGACCAGGCGCACCGGCAGCCCGGCCAGGTGCTCCCGGTAGAACCCCAGGTGCACCGACCGCACCACGACGTCGTCGACCACCGGCACCACCCCGGCGGCGTGGAAGCTGCGGGCGAGCAGGCACGCGTTGCGGGCGCGCAGGAACAACTGCCGGTCGGCCTCGTCCTCCGGTTCCGGCCCCGGCCACCGCCCGCCCGAGACCACCATGTCCTGCAACGCGTCGACCTCGATGTGCGCGGCCAACGGGAACCGCCCGGCCAGCTCCCGGGCCACCGTGGTCTTGCCGCTGCCCGGTATCCCCACCACCAGGTACACCGCGGGCGCTTCCGCCCGGTCGACCTCCACCAGCTTGAACTCAGCCACGGACACCCCTTCCCCCGTTCGGCCCCGGTCTACCAGAAACCCCGCCGCGGGTCAGCCGGATACGCGGCCTCAGAGCCAGTCCCGGCGCTTGAACATGAGGTAGAGGCCACCGGAGAGCACCACGATGGCGGTGGTCGACACCCAGAACCCCCACGGTTGCTCGGCCCCCGGGTACGGCACGTTCTGCCCGTAGAACCCGGTGATGGCGGTCGGGATGGCGATGACCGCCGCCCACCCGGTGACCTTCTTCATGATCAGGTTCAGCCGGTTGCTCTGGATGTTGAGCTGCGTCTCCCGCACGGTCGTCAACTGGTCGCGCAGCGAGTCGGTCATCTCCGCCGCGTGCGAGACGTGGTCGCGGATGTCGGCGAAGTAGGGCCGCAGGTCGTCGTCCACCAGCGTCCGGTCCCGGGACAGGGCCACCATCACCTCGCGCATCGGCTGCACCACCCGCCGCAGCCCGCTGAGGCTGCGCCGCAGCCGCACGGTGTCGCGCTGCAGCTCGCGGTCGCCCACCCGCTCCTCGAAGACCGCGTCCTCCAGTTGCTCCAGGTCCTCCTCCAGCGCCAGCGCGGACTCCAGGTGCCCGTCCACCACGGCGTCGAGAACCCCGTGCAGCAGCACCCCGACCCGGTCCTCGGCCAGGTCGGCGGTGTCCCAGCGGCGCAGCACGTCGTCCATGTCGAACCCGTCGTGCACGGTGACCAGCGCCCGCCCGGTGACGAACAACCCCAGCTCGGCCGTGGCCAGCTCACCGTCCTCGCCGACGCGCGTGCTGTAGACGGTGAGGAACAGGTGGCTCTTGTAGTGGTCGACCTTGGGCCGCTGCCTGCTCTCCCGCACGTCCTCCAGGGCGAGCTGGTGCAGCCCGAGCACGTCCCCGAGCTGCGCCAAGTCCCCGTCGTCCGGGTCGTGCAGGTCGACCCAGGCCACCGGACCCGGCTCCACCAGGAGGTCGGCCAGGTCGCACAGCGCGAAGTCCTCCTCGACGGGCTTGCCGTCGCGGTAGAGCCGGGTGCGGGTGGTCATGATCCGAGGCTGGCACACCCCACCGCACCCGGCACGACAGCCCCGGGCACCGCAGCGCGGAGGAGGGCGCGGTCTACCCCAGGTCGGCCAGCTCCGCCCCGGTGAGGGTCAGCTCGGCGGCGGCAGCGGAGTCGCGGATGCTCTCCGGCCGAGACGAACCGGGGATCGGCACCACGACCGGCGCCTTCGCCAGCATCCAGGCCAGCGCCACCTGCTGCGGGCTCACCCCGCGCGCCCGCGCCACCGCCGCGAACGGCTCCGCCCCGCCGCCGAGGTCACCCGCCTTGCCGATGCCGCCCAACGGGCTCCAGGGCAGGAAGGCCACCCCCAGCTCCGCGCACAGCTCCAGCTCCGGCTCGCTGCTGCGGAACACGGGCGAGTACTGGTTCTGCACCGCCGAGAGCCGCCCGCCGAGCACCTCGTGCGCCTCCCGGATCTGGTCCGGGTCGAAGTTGGACACCGCCGCCATCCGGATCTTCCCGGCGTCGAGCAGGTCGGCCAGCGCACCCACCGATTCGGCGGTCGGCACCTTCGGGTCCGGCCGGTGGAAGTGGTACAGGTCGATCGCCTCCACCCCGAGCCTGCGCAGCGAGGCCTCGCAGGCGGACTTGAGGTGCTCCGGCCGCCCGTCCAGCTCCCAGCCACCCCCCGGGACCCGGGTGTGCCCACCCTTCGTGGAAACCAGCACCTCCTCCCGGGTGCCGCGCAGGACCTCGGCGATCAACTCCTCGTTGTGCCCGAAGTCGCTGTCGTCCAGGGAGTAGGCGTCAGCGGTGTCGATGAGGGTGACCCCGGCCTCCACAGCGGCCCGGATGGTGGCCACGGCCCGGTCCCGATCAGGCCTCCCGGAAACCGACAGGGGCATGCCCCCCAGGCCGATGGCGCTGACGGTGGCGGTTCCGATGCTGCGTGTCTGCATACCCCGATCGTCGCACCCACCGCCCGATCCGACCGGCCAAGCCCACACCGGGCGGTTGTCACCTGAACCGGGTTATCCCCGACCCCGACCCGGCCACGGGCTGGCCGCGAACCGTTTCGCCTGGTAGCAGTGGGGTGTCCGACTTCGGCGGCGGCACTGGTCCGGCCGATGCCCCCGGCCGGACGGCGGCACCGCCCCGGGAACACCCCGAGCGCTCCCGGGGCGGGACCGTCAAACCCCACCGGCCCGGACCACAAGAGACCGGACCGGACCACCCCCGAACCCCACCGGCGCAGCAACAACCAGGCAGCCACCCCGAAAGCCGCCGGCCCGGCGAGCGGATGCCCGGCTGGGTGGAGGTGCTTGGCCCGCCACCCGATCACCCCGCCAACCGCCGGCCCCGGCCACCAGCCACCCGAAACCCCACCGGCGCAGCAGCCCAACCGACCACCCCGAAAACCGCTGGCCCGGCTACGCCCCTGCGCGGTGGGCGGAGGTCCTGAACGCAGACCAGCCACCCCCAAAACCGCCGGCCCGGCGAGCGAACTGCCCGGGTGGGTGGAGGTCCTGAACGCAGGCCGACCACCCCGAGAACCGCCGGCCCGGCTACGGCCCTGCCCGGGTGGGTGGATGTGTTTGGCCGGGGGTGGCGATCATGTGACAGCCTGCCTGGGCGGTGGGGCATCTTTTCAGCCCCACCCGGTCACACTGGAGCACATGATCGCCATAGGGGCCCCGGCCAAACACATCCACCCAGCCGGGCACCACCCACCAAACGACCGGGCCTGAGCCGAAGCGCGCGGCGAAGCACATCCACCCACCCGGGCACCACCCACAAACGATCGGGCGCCCCACCAAACCCCGGGCTTGAACTACACCAGCGCCCGCGCGTAGTTCGCCAGCGAACGCTGGTAGCGCGGCAGCAGCGGAGCCAACGCCCCCAACGCCACCGCCACCGCCTCCCGCTCCCGCCCCACATCGGCCAGGCACAACGCCAGGAACCCCCGCACCGCACCGTCCAGGTGATCCGACGGCGCCGACAGCTCGGGTTCCAGCAGGGCCACCCCCGCCGCCGGGTCACCCGTGTTGCGCAGTGAGCTCGCGAGCTGGATCAGCGCCCGCCGACGGCGCTCCCCGACCAGCCCCGCCGCCAGCGCGTCCCGGTAGAGCGGCACCGCCAGGTCGGAGTGCCCGGTGGAGTCCAGCGCCGCGGCCCGTTCGAACGGCGAGCGCGGGTCGTCGGCGGGCAGTTCCTCGGTCAGGTCCGTGATGAGGGCCCGGAACTCGGCCTCGCCTCGGGTGTCCAGCTCCGCCCACGTGCCCGCGAGCCGGGCTTCCCAGTCCACATCAGTCACGCGCCCACCCTCTCAGACCGTTCCTGAGGGCGCTGCCCGCCGGGGTCAGAGCTTGCGCGGCCAGACCGCCCGGCGCAGCGCGGCGAACAGCGCCTCGGTCTTCGGTTCCACCTCGGCGAGGTAGTCGCCCAGCAGTTCGGGGTGGCCCGCCGGGTCCGGTTTGGGGCGCGGGCCGGGGTGCGCCCAGCTCACCCTGAGCAGCTTCGCGGTCACGTCCGACCACCATGCGGTGACCTCCCGGACGACCTCCGCCTCGTGCTTGGTGGTGGCCTCCACCGCGCGCCCGGCCTCGAACAGCTCCCCGCCGAGCTTCGCCGCGCGGACGGATTCCTGCTGGCGGAACTCCTGCTCGGCCTGGTGGGCCAGGCCGAGCAGGGCCTTGTAGCGGTTCGCCGGGTCGGGGGCCGTCATGGCAGCTCCAGGGCGCTGGTGGTGTCGAACGGGATCAGCACGTCGGGGCGGCTGTGCGTGGTGCGGTCGAAGAACACCGCCCGGTGCGGTCGCGGCGACCAGTCGACGACCTGCCCGGCGGCGAGGGTGTTGAGCTCCGCGCCCTGCACGTCGAGCGCCACCCAGCCGCCGATGTCGTCCATGCCCGCGAAGCCGAGGGTTTCCTTGAACCGGCCCATGCCGCGCCACCAGCCGAAGGTGTGCACGTGCCGGGCGGGTCCGTTCTTGAGCAGTTCGCGCAGCTTGTCGAACCCGCTCTTGGCCAGCGGTGTCTCCTTGGCCTCCAGCAGGTGCGCGGTGGCGTCGACGGCGTAGAAGAACACGTACTGCCGCACCGGGGCGGTCACGTCGGCGAGCTTGGTGATCTCCTCGGTGATCTTGGCGACGTCGTCGCCGGTGCGCACCGACACCTCGTGCCCCTTCGCGCGCAACCGGTCCGCCGCGGCGGTCACCCTGGGCTCCAGCGACTGCACCGGGCACCACAGGTGGAACTCGCACTCGCCCGCGGAGTGCAGTTCGCCCAGCGACAGCGCGGCGCTCTCCAGCACCGACAGGGCGTCGGCGGTGGCGGTGCCGATCACCGCGAGGTTGCGGCCGGGCACCGGTTCCAGCCGGAACACCGCCGCCTTGTCGTCCACCTCGATGATCTGGCCCAGCACCGGTCCGCGCGGGCCGGTGAAGTCGGCCGCGTGCACCAGTTCCGGCTGGTGCGCGCCGTCGAACAGGCGCGGTTTCGGCGAGGTCATCCGCGCCCACAGGGTGCGCTGCAACTCGTCGAAGGTGCCCCGGCTCGACGCGTCGGGGACGTGGGCGACCTCGTTGCCGTGCGCCACCCCCGACTCGTGGTTGACCACCGCGTGCCAGCGCGGCAGCGCCAGCGCGGCGTTGTTCTCCTGCGCCAGCACCCGCTTGGCCTTGGGCATGGCGATGCGCAGCGTGCACTGGTCGTAGACCGCGGGCTTGCCCCAGAACGCCTCGATCCCGGCGATGTCCTGGCTGGCCAGCACCAGGTGGATGCCCTGCGAGCGACCGCGGCGGGCCACGTCCTCCAGCAGCGCCGCGGCCTGCTGGGTGATCTGGTCGCGCCCGCCGAACAGCGCCTGGAACTCGTCGATGACCGCGACGATCCGCGGCCAGTGCCCGTCCGGGTCGGCTTCGCGCAGCTCGGCGAGCTTGGTGACCTCCTGGCGCTTGGCCGCCGCCGCCCGCCTGGCCAGTTCCCCGGTCAGGAACCGCAGCAGCGCCAACCCGAACTCGCGGTCGGTGTTGACGTTCACCCCGACCAGCCGCGCCTGCGGCAGCCAGGACGGGTCCTTGCGGCCCGGGGTCAGGCCCGCGAAGGACACGCCCTCCTTGAAGTCCAGCAGGTACAGCTCCAGCTCCGACGGCGGGTAGCGCGCGGCCAGCCCGCCGAGCACGGCGTAGAGCAGGTTCGTCTTGCCCGAGCCGCTGGGGCCCGCGACCAGGGCGTGCGGGGTGGCGTCGCCGAGCACCACCTCGACCGGTTCGCCCTCGTGGAAGCCGATCGGGGTGCGCAGCTCCTCCACCGAGCTGCCGGTGCCCAGGGTGTCCGGGAACAGGTCGGCGAACTCGCGCGGGCGACCCCGGCGCACCAGCACGTCCGCGGCGATGGTGGTGGCGGCGTGGTTGACCTGCGCGGGCGGCGGCGCCGGGTCGGCGCGGACCACCACGCCGGGGCCGGTCATGCTGCACGTGGCCCGCTCGGCGTCGGTGAAGGTGACCGTCTCCACCGGGGAGTTCGCCGTGATCGGCATGTCCACCAGCACCAGGTGCACCCCGGCCTCCGGGCCGGTGCGGGCGATGCGGTTGAGCTCGCGGTACTGCTCGTCGGGCAGCGGGTCGCCGTTGCCGAACAGCACCGCCACCCGCCACGGCTCCACCCGCCTGCCCGCCGCGGCGCTGGCCGCCCGCGGCGTCTGGTGCACCCGCAGCGACTGCGCGTGCACCCGGCGGATGTGCCCGGCGAGCTGCGCCAGCAGGTCGTCGAGCCGGGTGGGGTCGTGCACCACCATCACACCCGCGGCGGTCAGCGGGTGCAGCGACGGCAGCGGCCCGGTCAGGTGCCCCACGTCCCACAGGTGCAGCCGCACCAGGCCCGGGGCGAAGGCGCTGACCAGCCGCATCACCAGGGTCTCGACCAGCGCGTCGGCGGCGGGCCTGCTGCCGGTGGTGGTGTTGACCCGCAGGTGCCCGACGTCGAGCAGCGGCACCGCCAGCGGGAAGGCGTCCTCCGGCGCGGAGTGCTCCACCAGGGCCGACCCGATGCGCCACAGCCGCGGCGCGTGCGCGCCCGGGTCGGTGCCCGCCGGACCCAGCCAGGTCTGCCACGGCTCGCCCGCGGCCCCCGGGGCCTCGTCGAGCACCAGCCGGTGCACCTGGGCCAGGCCCTCGCGGTGCCACTGCTCGTAACCGGCGTCGCGGCGGGCGGTGATGCCGTCCCACACCGCGCGCAGCGCGTCGTCCTCGGCCATCCGCCGGGCCAGGTCCGCGTCGGTGGCCGCGGCGGCCAGCCCGAGCAGGCGGATCTCCTTCTCGAACTCCAGTTGCCGGTGCCGGGTCTCCGCGCGCACCCGCGCGCCCTCGGCGGCGCCCAGCGCGTGCCCGAGCACGGTCCGCAACGCCGTCAGCGCCTCGTCGACCCGCCGCCTGCGCTCACCCCTGGCCATGTCCCACAGCCTCGTCCGGTAGTCGTCGATTGTCTCCCGCGCCCACGCCACGGGTTCGGCCGCCGCCGGGACCGCGCGCGGGGTCCCGGCCGGGTGCTCACAGCCGCTCCGCGTACTCCTCCGCCGAGGCGATGCTCGACTGGATGGTCGTCTGCACGCCCCGCAGGGCCTGCAACGCCTCCGCGAGCAACGCCTGAGACTGCGACGCCTCCGCCCGGGTGCTGCCCCGGGTCGCGTTCAGCAGCGCGCTCTGGGCCTCGTCGAGCTGCATCGAGGCCTGGGTGATCGCGGCGATGCCGGACTGCGCCTTCTCGGTGGCCTGCGCGATCGCGGCCCGGATCTCCTCAACACCCGCCATGTCGGCACAATTTAGTGGCGATGATCAGTCCCGGCCGAACCGGGTACTCCGTTCGGGCGCCGGGCGAACCGGTTCGCCCTCGAAGTTCGGCCGTCCGGGCGACCTCGTCGCCTCGGGGGTTGACCGGTGCTGTGTCACCGAGGGCGCTTCGTTGGGGTGCTCGGGTGGTGGATGTGCTCGGCTTTCGAGCCCGGTTGTTTGTGGGTGGTGCCCGGCTGGGTGGATGTGTTTGGCCGGGGCCCCTATGGCGATCATGTGCTCCAGTGCGTCAGGTGGGGCTGAAAAGATGCCCCACCGCCCAGGCAGGCTGTCACATGATCGCCACCCCCGGCCAAACACATCCACCCACCCGGGCAGGGCCGTAGCCGGGGCGGCGGTTTGTTGGGTGGTCGGCTGGCCGAGCACATCCACCCACCCGGGCAGTTCGCTCGCCAGGCCGCCGGTTCTCGGGGTGGCCGGTTGGGCCGCTGCGCCGGTGGGGTTCGGGGTGGCTGGAGGCGGGCCTGTGGCTGGTTGTTGCTGCGCCCGGTGGGGTTCGGGGTGGTGGTGTCCGTCCCACATGCCGGCGACGGGTTCCGGGGGGCGGCGGACGTTGCGATACTGCGGCGCCGGGACCGGGAGGGGTGGGGCATGGGCAGGCAGCGGTGGGTGGGGGTCGCGCGCGGTGTCGCCGACCGGTTGGCCGGGGACGCGGTGGAGCGGGAGGGCAAGGGGGCCGAGCCGCTGCCGGAGATCGCCCTGCTGCGCGAGAGCGGGCTGCTGGCGCTGACCGCCCCCGCCGGGCTGGGCGGGCACGGGCAGGACTGGGCCACCGCGCACGCGGTCCTGGCCGAGGTCGCCGCCGCCGACGCCTCCGTGGGGCACCTGCTCGGCTACCACTACCTGCACCTGTGGCGGCTGTGGCTCTTCGACGTCCCCGAGCGGGCCGCCGAGCTGGTGCGGGCGACGGTCGAGCACGGGTGGTTCTGGGCGGGGGTGGCCAACCCGCGCGACGACGCCCTGGTGCTCACCGACGCCCCCGGCGGCGGGTTCACCGTCGACGGGCGGAAGTTCTTCGCCACCGGGGCCAGCGTCGCCGACCGGCTGGTGGTCAGCGGGGTGCACCCGCCCACCGGGGGCAAGCTCACCTTCGTCGTGGACGCGGGCGCCCCCGGCATCCGCTACCTGGGCGACTGGGACAACCTCGGGCAGCGGATGTCGGCCAGCGGCGGGGTCGACTTCCGCGGGGTCGCCGTGCCCGCCCGCGACGTCCTCGGCGCCCAGCCCGCCCACGACGCCCCCACCGCCCCGCGCGACTCGCTGCCCGCGCTGGGCTTCCAGCTCGTGTTGAGCCGGGTGTTGGCCGCCGTGGGTCGTGGCGCGCTGGGGACCGCGGCCGACTACACCCGCACCCAGTCGCGCGCCTGGCCCGCCGCCGGGGTTGAGCGGGCGGTCGAGGACCCGCACGTGCTCGCCGCCTACGGGGGCCTGAGCGCCCGGCTCGACGCCGCCGACCTGCTGGTGGACGCGGCCACCGCCGCCTTCGCCGAGGCCGACCTGGCCGGGGCCGCGCTCACCGCCGGGGCGCGCGGTGAGCTGGCCCTGCGCGTGTCCGCCGCCAAGGTGGTCACCGCCGACCTCGCCGTGGAGGTCGCGAACCGGGTCTTCGAGCTGACCGGTGCCCGCGCCACCTCCGCCAGGGTCGGGCTGGACCGCTTCTGGCGCAACGCCCGCACCCTCACCCTGCACGACCCCACCGTCTACAAGGCGACCGAGCTCGGCAGGCACCTGCTCACCGGTGAGCTGCCGGTGCCCGACGGCTACAGCTGATGGCACACCCGACGGCAGAGCCGGTGACAGGGCAGGCAGCGCACCCGGTGGCGGAGCCGACGGCACCGTGGACCGTGCCCACGCTCGCCGACAGCGTCCGGCTGACCGACGACGCGGTGCTGATCCTGGACCGGCGCCGCTTCCCGTTCGAGCGGAACTGGGTGCGCTGCGCGAGCGTGGAGGAGGTCGCGGCGGCCATCGCCGACATGGTCACCCAGTCCTCGGGCCCGTACTTCGCCGCCCTGCACGGCATGGTCCTCGCCGCCCGCGCCGCCGCGACCCGCCCGCCCGCCGAGGCCAGGGCGGAGCTGGAGCGGGCCGGGGCGCTGCTGGTCGCCAGCCGGTCCACCAACAACCACCTGCGCAAGGCCGTGGACGCCGTGCTGGCACCGTGCGGCCCGGTGTCCGGGGCGGAACTGGTGGCGGCGGCGGAACTGGGCGCCCGGCGGGGCGCGGAGGTCTACCACGCCCGCAGCCGCGCCCTGGGGGAGCACAGCGCCCGGCTGCTGCCCCCGGGCGCGCGGGTGCTGACGCACTGCTGGGCCGACTCCTACCTGATCGAGACGGTCAACGCCGTGCGCGCGCTGGGCAACGAGGTGTCCTTCGTCTGCACCGAGACCCGCCCGTACCTGCAGGGCGCCCGGCTCACCGCGGAGACCCTGGCCGAGATGGGCGTGGACACCACGCTGATCACCGACGGCATGGGCGCGGCCGTGCTGGCCGCCGGGGAGGTCGACGCGCTGCTCACCGCCGCCGACCGGGTCACCATGGACGGGCACGTGGTCAACAAGGTCGGCACGCTGGGCCTCGCCGTCGCCGCGCACGCCTTCGGCGTGCCGTTCCTGGCGCAGGTGCAGGCCCCCGACCCGGCCGCGCCGACGGCCGCCGACGTGCCGATCGAGCACCGCTGCGGCGATGAGGTCCTGCACACGCTCGGCGTGCGCACCGCCAGCACCCGGGTGCGCGGGCACTACCCTGCCTTCGACGTGACGCCGCCGCGGTTCGTGCACACCGTCGTGACCGACCGCGGCCCGTTCGCGCCGGACGCACTCGACGGATACCACCGAAAGGCAGTCAGTGACTGAGGTCCTGCGGGCGCAGTGGGTCGTCCTCGACATCGAGGGCACCCTGATGCCGACCAGCGCCGTCCACGTCGGGCTCTACGACTTCGCCCGCCCCCGGCTGGGGCCGTGGATCGACGCGCACCCCGACTCCGAGTTGGTCCGCTCCGCGGTGGCCAGGACCAGGGCGGAGGCCGGTCTGCCCGACGACGCCGGGACCGCCGAGGTCGTCGCCGTGCTGCACCGGTGGATGGCCGAGGACCGCAAGGCCGCCCCGCTCAAGGACCTCCAGGGCGAGATCTGGCAGCAGGGGTACGCCTCCGGGGAACTGGTCTCGTCCTACTTCCCCGACGTGGTCGGGGCCCTGCGCGCCTGGCACGCGGCCGGGCTGGCGCTGGCGGTGTTCTCCTCCGGGGCGGTGAAGGGCCAGGTCGCGTCCTTCTCCAACACCACCGACGGCGACCTGACCGGCCTGTTCCGCTCCCACTTCGACACCGTCAACGCCGGCCCGAAGCGGGAGGCGCCGTCGTACGCGGCCATCACCGCGGGCCTGGGGGACCCCGACCCCGGGGCGGTCGTGTTCCTGTCCGACGTGCCCGCCGAACTCGACGCGGCGGCCGAGGCCGGGTGGCAGACCGTGGGGCTGGCGCGCGCGGGGGAGCCGTACGCCGACGCCGACTTCGGCGCGCACCTCGTGGTCGGCACGTTCGACGACCTGCGGATCGAGGCCGCGTGAACCTCGTCGAGGCGGGCCGGGCGCTGGCGGCGGAGTCCGCGCGCTTCGCCGCCCTGGGCTGGATGCGCGGCACCTCGGGCAACCTGTCGGTCACGCTGGGGCGCGACCCGCTGCGCCTCGCCGTCACCGCCAGCGGTTTGGACAAGGGGACCCTGACCGAGACCGACGTGGTGGAGGTCGACTTCCACGGCGACCCCGTCTCCGGGACGCTGCCCCCGTCGGCGGAGGCGGCGCTGCACGCCAGGATCGCCAGGGTGGCGCGGGCGGGGGCGGTGGTGCACCTGCACCAACTGGCCCCGGTGATCGCCGCCGAGCGCAACCCCGGCGGGATCGTGCTGCGCGACCTGGAGATGCTCAAGGGCTTCGGCCGGGCGGCCCACGACGACGAGGTGCGCGTCCCGGTCGTGCCCAACAGCCAGGACATGCGCGTGCTCGGCGACGCGTTCGAGGCGGGCTTCGACCCGGCCACCCCGGCCCTTGTCGTCGCCCGGCACGGGGTGTACGTGTGGGGGGCGGACCTGGAGCAGGCCCGCCACCGCGCCGAGTGCCTGGAGTGGCTGCTGCGGTTCGTGAACTCGGTACAGGGGATCGACACGGCCGGGGGTTTCGCGTGACGCTGTTGACGGTGTGGCCCGAGGACGACCCGGGGACCGTGCTGACCCGGACCGAGGACGTCGGGGAGATCACCGGCGTGCTGTCCGCGCTGGGGGTCCGCTTCACCCGCTGGCCGCTGGTCGACCTGCCCGCCGACCCGACGTCGGATGAGGTCCTGGCGGCCTACCGCGACCGGGTCGAGGAGGTGTCCACCCGCGAGGGCTACGGCTTCGTGGACGCGGTCGCCATGACCCCGGCCGCCCCAGCGGAGGACGCCGCGAAGGCCAGGGCGAAGTTCCTCGCCGAGCACACCCACGACGACGACGAGGACCGCTTCTTCGCCCGCGGCTCCGGCATCTTCTACCTGCACGTCGCCGGTCGCGTCCACGCGGTGCTCTGCGAGGCGGGCGACCTGCTCAGCGTGCCCGCCCGGACCACCCACTGGTTCGACATGGGCACCACCCCGGACTACGTGTCCATCCGCTTCTTCCACGACGACGACGGCTGGGTGGCCTCCTTCCTGGAGGACTCGATCGCCGCCCGCTTCCCGACCTTCGACGAGATCACCGCGGGCCGCTGAACGCGGACCGCCTCCCCGCGGGACGACGGGGAGGCGGCCCGCGGTGGATCAGCCGATCTGCAGGTCGACGCAGGCGTAGAAGGCGTTCGGCGTGTCGGCGATGTTCCACACCGCCAGCACCTTCTGCCGCCCGGTGAACCCGGCCGTGTCGACCTGGTGGGTCACCGTGGAGCCGGGCTGCGCGCCGCCGTCGTTGAACTCGGCGATCTTCGTGGAGCCGATGAAGTACTGCCAGGTGCTGGTGGCGTGCCGGGCGGTCAGCCGCCAGGTGAAGGCCACCTGCCTGCCGACCCACGTCGTCGGCCAGGTCTTCGTCTCGTCGCTGAGCTGGGCGAACCTGGCGTTGCCGCCGTGGCAGCTCCGCAGGCCCTTGGGGCCCTCGACGCTCTGCGGTTCCCAGATGATCTCGCCGCACCCGGCGACCCGGCCCGCGGCGCAGTTGGCCTGGCGGCTCGGTGGGAAGTCGACGTAGCCGTGGGCCAGCGCCGGGGTCGCCGGGACGGCGAGCCACAGCAGCGGGACGGCGGCGAGGGCGGCGAGCTTGCGCGGGAATCTCATGGGCTGCTCCTCCACAGGGTGTCCACCCCCGCGGGTCGGGGGGTGAGACGGGGTGTCCACCCCCGCGGGTCGGGGGGTGAAACGGGCTGGACCAGGGGTGCCGGAGAGAATTTGGTCTAGACCATAAGTCGGTTTCGGACAATCCGTCAAGGTATCCCGGCGGAACCCGACCGAGCCCCGGGTGGCGGTTCCCTCATCGTGTCGGGGCGGGCCGATACCCTCCGGTACCTTGGGACACCTGTTCGACTGACCTGGGCCAGACCTGCATTGGAGTGCTGCGCGGTGACTGCCGAGACCCTCTACGGGGCGGACGACCTCACCCACCTCGAAGGGCTCGAGGCGGTCCGCAAGCGCCCCGGCATGTACATCGGGTCCACCGACAGCCGCGGCATCAACCACCTGTTCGCCGAGATCGTCGACAACTCCACCGACGAGGGCGTCGCCGGGGAGGCCACCAGGGTGGTCGTCACCCTGCACGCCGACGGCAGCGTCCAGGTCGACGACGACGGCCGCGGCATCCCCACCGGCACGCACGCCAAGTCGGGCCTCTCGGGAGTGGAACTCGTCCTCACCCGGCTGCACGCGGGCGGCAAGTTCGGCGGCTCCGGCTACAAGACCTCCGGCGGCCTGCACGGCGTCGGCGCCTCCGCGGTCAACGCCCTGTCGCACCGCTTCGACGTGGTGGTCAAGCGCGAGGGCAAGGTCCACCAGATGTCCTTCGCGCACGGCGTCCCCGGCGTCTTCGACGGTCCCGGCCCGACGGCGAAGTTCACCCGCAGGTCGGGGCTGGAGATCACCGGGAAGATGAAGCGCGGTGAGCGCACCGGCACGTCCATCCGCTACTGGTACGACGCGCGGTACTTCGAGAACGGCGCCAAGCTCGACGTCGACGGCGTCCGGCAGAAGATGCGCAACACCGCGTTCCTCGTCCCCGGCGTCGCCTACGTGCTGCGCACCGCCGTCGACGACGCGATCTCCGAGGAGTCGTTCCACTTCCCGCACGGCCTCACCGACATGGTCGAATTCCTCACCCCCGCGGGCGACCGCGCGGTCTCGGGCACCCTGCTCGCCGTGGGCGAGGGCACCTACACCGAGAACGCCGCCGACGAGAACGGCGTCATGCGCTCCAAAGTGGAGCGCCGGGCCGAGGTCGAGGTCGCCTTCCGCTGGGGCACCGGCTACGAGCGCACCGTCGAGTGCTTCACCAACACCATCCGCAACGTCCACGGCGGCACCCACCGCAAGGGCTTCGAGCGGGCGGCGCTCAAGTCCGTGCAGGAGGCCATCGCCCGCACCCGGGGCCTGCTCAAGCCCAAAGAGGACCCGCCCACCCTCGACGACGTGCTGGAGGGCATGACCGCGGTCGTCCACGTCCGCGTCCCGGAACCGCAGTTCACCTCCCAGACCAAGGACGAGCTGTCCACCGCGGGCATCACCAAGGTCATCGGCGCCGTGGTCGAGCGCGAGCTCAAGGCCTGGGTCGACGACCGCAGGACCAAGGCAGAGGCCAAGGTCGTGCTGCAGAAGGTCGTCGACGCCAGCCGGGTCCGGCTCACGCAGAAGCAGCAGAAGGACGCCGCCCGCCGCAAGACCGCGCTGGAGGGCGCGGCCATGCCCGCCAAGCTCGTCGACTGCCGCACCACCGGCCTGGCCCGCAGCGAACTGTTCCTGGTGGAGGGTGACAGCGCCCTGGGCTCGGCCAGGATGGCCAGGGTCTCGGAGTACCAGGCGCTGCTCCCGCTGCGCGGCAAGATCCTCAACGTGCAGAAGGCCAGCCTCGCCGACACCCTGCGCAACGCCGAGATCGCCTCCATCGTGCAGGTCCTCGGGGCGGGCACCGGGCGCACGTTCGACCTGTCGACCATGCGCTACGGGCGGGTCATCCTGATGGCCGACGCCGACGTCGACGGCTCGCACATCCGCACCCTGCTGATCACCCTGTTCGCCAAGTACATGCGGCCGGTCATCGAGGACGGGCGGCTCTACGCCGCCATGCCGCCCCTGCACAAGATCACCACCAAGGGGCGCAACCCGGAGACCCGGTTCACCTTCACCCAGCGCGAGATGGAGACCACCCTCGCCGCGCTGGAGAAGGCGGGCAAGCAGGTCGTGACCCCGGTGCCCCGGTTCAAGGGGCTCGGCGAGATGGACGCCGACGAGCTGTGGGACACCACGATGAACCCGGCCACCCGCTCGGTCCGGCGGATCACCCTCGACGACGCCGAGGCCGCCGAGACCGCGCTGGAACTGCTGATGGGCGAGAAGGTCGAACCGCGGCGGGCGTGGCTGGTGGAGTCCTCCGACCGGGTCGACCAGTCCGCCATCGACGTGTGAGCCGTCTGAGCCCCGAACCCGCTGAACACCGCGAGAGCCTGAGAACCACCGCGAGAGAGAGCTGCTGAGTCATGGCACGCCGCAAGGGCCCCACCACCAAGGTCGACCCCACCGCCTTCGACCAGGCGGGCGCCCAGGTGTTCGACAACCCGGTGAAGACCGAGATCGAGGACTCCTACCTGGAGTACGCCTACTCGGTCATCCACTCCCGCGCCCTCCCCGACGCGCGCGACGGCCTCAAGCCGGTGCACCGCCGCATCCTGTACTCGATGAACGAGCAGGGCTACCGGCCCACCCACGCCTACGTGAAGTCCTCCCGCGTGGTCGGCGACTGCTTCGTGCGCGGCGCCCTGGTCTCCACCCCGGCCGGGCTGCGCCCGATCGAGGCCCTGGAGGTCGGCGACCTGGTGCTCGACGGCGCGGGCGCACCGGTCCCGGTGGTCGAGGTCTACGAGAACCCGGTGTCCGACCTGGTCCGCCTCACCTGGGCCGACGGCCACACCCTGGTGGTCACCCCCGGCCAGCGCTTCATGACCCCCGACGGCTGGGTGGAGGCCCGGTCCCTGGCAGGCGCCACGACCGTCCCCGCCGCCCCCCGCCCCCCGGTCCGCGCGGAGGACACCGGCACCGAGTACGTCCTCGGCCTGCTCACCGCCCTCGGCGCGGTCGACGCCGACGGCCGGGTGCTGCTGCGCACCCCCGAGGTCGACGCCGTCGACCGGGCCCACGGCTGGGCCATCGGCGCGGGCGTCGCGGTCAGCCGCGACAAGCGCGAGGCCGCCGCCCCCGACGGCCGCGACCTGCACGTGCTGGCCTTCACCCCGGTCGAGCCGGTCGCCCGCCCGATGACCGAGGCCCTGGCGGGCCGCGTCCCCGAGGACGTCCTGTCCGACCGCGCCACCTGGCCCCGCTTCCTCGCCGGCCTCACCGACGGCGGCCTCGACCCCACCGGCATCGCCTGCGCGGCCACCGACCCCGAACTGCACCGCCAGCTACGCGCCATGACCGCCCCCACCGACCCCCGGCCGGTCGTCTCGGTCACCCCGGTCACCCCCGCCACCACCCACGACATCCAGGTCGGCTCCCCGGACCACGCCTTCGTCGTCGAAGGCCACGTCGTGCACAACTGCATGGGCAAGTACCACCCCCACGGCGACACCGCCATCTACGACGCGATGGTCCGCCTCGCCCAGGACTTCTCCCTCAACGCCCCCCTGATCGACGGCCACGGCAACTTCGGCTCCCCGGACGACGGCCCGGCGGCCAGCCGCTACTGCGTCGTCGGTGACACCCGCATCCGCCTGGCCGACGGCACCAGCCCGCGCATCGCCGACCTGGCCGACCTCGACCCGGACACCGAGGTCGAGGCGGACTTCGAAGTCCTGGACAAGGACGGCAAGGCGGTCCGCGTCAACCGGGTCTTCAACTCCGGCGTGCACCCCACGCTCCGCCTGGAGACCGACAGCGGGTTCTCGCTGCGCGGCAGTGAGAACCACCTCGTTCTCTGCCTCGAAGCGCCGATGGGCGTCCCCCTGTTCCAGTGGCGCAGGCTCGACGAGCTCACCCCGGGCATGACGGTCTGCGTGGCCCGCAACGCCTGGCAGCAGGTCACGCCCACCGCCGAGGAGCGGGCGCTCGGCGTCCGGGCGGCAGCCCGGGTCTCCGCGGACCCGGCGTCGGACGAGGGCATCCCCGAGTCCGTGTGGTCCGGGGGCTGGGGGATCAAGCGGGCCTTCCTGATGTCGCTGTTCGAGCACGGCGGTGCGGTGCAGGCAGCCGAGGGTGGTGTCACCGTCCACTGCGGCACCCCCGGGGTGCGGCTGGGCCGGGAGGTCCAGGAACTCCTGGCCGAGTTCGGTGTCCTCGCCCGGCTCCGCGACCACGTGCGGTCGGACGGTTCGGGCGAGCACCGCCTCACCGTGTCGGGGCTCCGCGACGTGCGGGTGTTCGCCGAGCGGGTCGGGTTCCCCGGCGCCGGGCAGTCCGGGCTCGACGACCTGATCCGGCGCTCCCCGGCCGGGCCGGACGAGGAGCGGGTGCCGTTCGTCGGCGACTTCGTCCGCGGCGCCGTCGAGGAGGACGGGCGTGGCGGCGGGGAGTCGACCCGGCACGACTTCGACCGCGTGGAGCGCTGGGAGACCGAGCGGCTGCGGATCATCGAGCGGATCGAGGACCCGGAGGTCCTCGCCACGGTCCTGCCCGTCATGGACTCCGGGTACCGGTTCGAGACCGTGGCCTCGGTGGAGGCCGGGGCGCCGGAGGAGGTGTACTCGGTCCGCGTCGTGACCGAGGACCACTCCTTCCTCGCGGGCGGGTTCGTCAACCACAACACCGAGGCCAGGATGTCGGCCGAGGCGATGCTGCTCGTCGGGGAGCTGGGGGAGGACACGGTCGACTTCCGGCCCAACTACGACGGGTCGCTGCTCGAACCGACCGTGTTGCCCGCCGCGTTCCCGAACCTGCTGGTCAACGGGACCTCCGGCATCGCCGTGGGCATGGCCACCAACATGATCCCGCACAACCTGGGGGAGGTGGTGGCCGCCGCGCGGTGGCTGATCAACCACCCGACGGCGACGCTGGACAAGTTGATGGAGTTCGTCCCCGGCCCGGACCTGCCGACCGGGGGGATGCTGCTGGGCCTCGACGAGGTGCGCAAGGCCTACGAGACCGGGCGCGGGATCGTGCGGATGCGGGCCAAGGTGCAGATCGGCCCGCTGGAGGGCAGCCGGGGGCGGCAGGCGATCACGGTGACCGAGCTGCCCTACCAGGTGGGCTCGGAGAAGATCATCGAGAAGATCACCGACGAGGTCACCAAGTCCAAGCGGCTCACCGGGATCGCCGACGTCAAGGACCTGACCGACCGGGAGAACGGGACCCGGTTGGTGATCGAGTGCAAGGTGGGGGTGAACCCGCAGGCGCTGCTGGCCGACCTGTACCGGCTGACGCCCATGGAGCAGTCCTTCGGCATCAACAACCTGGTGCTCGTCGAGGGGCAGCCGCGCACCCTCGGGCTCAAGGCGCTGCTGGAGGTGTTCCTCGGGCACCGCTACGAGGTGGTCACCCGGCGCACCCGGTACCGCAAGCGCAAGCGCGAGGAGCGGCTGCACCTGGTCGAGGGCCTGCTGCGGGCCCTGGTCGACATCGACAAGGTCATCGCGCTCATCCGCTCCAGCGCGGACGCCGCCGCCGCGAAGTCCGGGCTGATGTCGCGCTTCGGCCTCTCGGAGGTCCAGTCGACGTACATCCTGGACACGCCGCTGCGCCGGTTGACCAAGTTCGACAAGCTCGAACTCGAGACCGAACAGGACCGCCTCACCGCCGAGATCGCCGAACTGGCCAAGATCCTCGACGACGACGCCGTGCTGCGCCGGGTCGTGTCGGCCGAGCTGGGCCGGGTGGCCAAGGACCTCACCGCCGAGCGGCGGACCGCCCTGATCGACGGCGACCTCAAGGAGGTCCTGGCCGCGTCCAAGCCCGCGGGCCCCCTGGAGGTCGCCGACGACCCGTGCCAGGTGATCCTCTCGGCCACCGGCCTGGTGGCCCGCACGGCGGCGGAATCCGAGGAGTCCTCCGAGGCCCGCAGGCGCAACGGCCGCGCCCGCCACGACGCGGTCAGCGCCGTGGTCCACTCCACCGCGCGCGGCCAGGTGTTGCTGGTGACCAACCACGGACGCGCGTTCAAGACCGATGTGCTCCCACTGCCGGTGCTGCCGGAGCAGGTGGGCACCGTGTCGCTCAGCGGCGGCATGGCGGCGGGCGAACTGGTCCCGCTGGTCAAGGGTGAGAAGGTCGTCGGCATCGCCCCGCTGGGCGAGCAGGCGGCCGGATCACCCGGCCTGGCCCTGGGCACCCGCCAGGGCGTGGTCAAGGTCTGCGCCCCGGAATGGCCCGTCCGCTCCGACGAGTTCGAGGTCATCTCCCTCAAACCGGGCGACGAGATCGTCGGCGCCACCTGGCTCGGCGACGGCACCGAGTCCCTGGTCTTCGTCTCCTCGGAGGCATCACTGCTGCGCTACGCGGCAGGCCTGGTCCGCCCCCAGGGCCTCAAGGGCGGCGGCATGGCGGGCATCAACCTCCCCGCGAACGCCCACGCCCTGTTCTTCGGCGCGGTGGCCACAGCCGATCCCACGCACGGCGACCCGGTGGTGGTCACCTCCACGGGCCAGTCGGTCAAGGTCACCCCCTTCGCCGAGTACCCGGCGAAGGGCCGGGCCACCGGGGGTGTCCGCGCCCACCGGTTCCTCAAGGGCGAAACCGGCCTAGTCCTGGCCTGGGTCGGCTCCCGCCCCGCCGCCGCCGGCAAGAACGGCTCCGCAGTGGAACTCCCCGCCATCGAACCCCGCCGCGACGGCTCCGGAGCGGCACACCCGGGACCGGACGTGGTCGGCCACCTGATCGAGAGGGACTGACCACCCACCACCACGGCGAGCAGCCGGGCTGTTCCGGAGGAAGTCGACCCCCCGAGAACCACCAGCCCAGCCCGGCCGCCAGCCACCCCACAAACCGCCGGCCAGCGGCCAGCCACACCGACCCCCACCGCGCACAGCCACCGACCACCTCCAAACCGGCGGCCCGGCGGCCAGCCACCCCACAGACCACCAGCCTGGCGGCCAGTCGCGCTGAATCCCATCGCGCGCAGCCGCCGATCACCCCGCCAGCCGCCGATCACCCCGCCAGCCGCCGGCCCGCCAGCCGCCGGCCTGGCGGCCAGCCACCCCACAAACCACCAGCCTGGCGGCCAGCCACCCCGAGCCGTCAGCGGCGCAGCCGCCGACCACCCCCGCAACCGCCGGCCCGGCTACGGACATGCCCGGGTGGGTGGATGTGCTTGGGTGGGGGAAGCGATCATGTGCAAGCCTGCCTGGGCAGTGGGGCACTCTTTTCGCCCCACTCGGTCACACCAGGCACATGATCGCTGTAGGGGCCCCGCCCAAGCAGATCCACCCACCCGGGCACGCCCACAAAACGACCGGGCTTTGAAAACACGGCACGGCCGAGCAGGTCAGCGCACCTGGGCACGCCCAACAAACGACCGGGCTTTGAAACCACGGCACGGTTGGGCAGATCCACCTGGGCACGCCCCGAAAACGACCGGGCCCTTGAACCACAGCCACGGCTGAACAGATCAGCCCACCCGGGCACCACCACCGAAACCCCGGGCTTCGGACCGAAGCACACGGCGAACACCGGCACCCCGCACCAGCGTCAGCGCGTGCGCTGCCTCGGGATGGTGCCGATCGCCACCAGCGCCTCCGCGATGCTCGTGTACGGCTGGACCACTCCCAGCAGCCCCGTCACCTCGAGCCCCCGCAGCACCGACCGCCCGCACCCGACCACCAGCAGCACCCCACCGTCGTCCGCCGCCCGGTGCCGGGCGCGGACCAGCAGGGACAGCCCGCAGGCGCCGACGAAGTCGACCCCGCCGAGGTCGAGGACCAGCACCGGTGGCCTGCCGCGCTGGCGGACGGCGATGGCCGCGGCGGCGGTGTCGCGGGTGGCCAGGTCGATGTCGCCGGACAGCCGCAGCACCGGCACGTCGGCGATGTGGTCGTGCCGCACGGACAGGGTCATCGTCTCGGGCATGTGGCGCTCCGGGGGGTCGGGGCGGCCACGATGAAAATGCTCGGTCGCTGCCCGGAGCAGGGGTCCGGGCGGCATTCCCAACGCAGCGTCACCAAGAGTGGGACCCCTCCGACGCTACGCTTCGGCCCGCAGGACACAACCCCACGGTCGGGTGCTGTCGGCGACCGGTTGCTCGCGCTGCGTGTTCACCCCTGGTGATCGGCCTGGATATCGCGGGCCGTGGCGCTTTCGCGCCACCCGGGCGGGGTCAGCGGCGCCGGTCCGCCAGGGAGACCGGTGCCGGGGCGGTCTCCTCGTCGTCCTCGTCGTGGGGGCTGCGCTGCGCGGGCACGCCGGGGTCGAGCAGGGTGCGGGCGCGCAGGGCGATCTCCATGCACAGCCGCTCCTGCGGGTCGTCGATCCGGTCGCCGAGGAGTTCCTCGATCTGGTGCATGCGGTAGCGCACGGTCTGCGGGTGCACGTCGAGGCGGGTGGCGATCTCGTTGATGCCGCCCCGGGTCTCCAGCCAGGCCAGCAGGGTCGTGGTCAGCCGGTCGCGCTGCTTGGGGGTGAGGTCGGCGAACGGCTCCAGGGCGCGCTGGGTGAGCTGGTCGAGCAGGAACTCGTCGGAGAGCAGCACCAGCGCGGACAGGTGGTCGGAGCAGCGCAGCACCTTCTCGTCGGGCAGCACCCCGCGCTGGGCCAGCAGCAGGGTGCGCCGGGCGCAGGACAGCGAGCGGTGGGCCTCGGCCAGTGGGACGGTGGGGCCGATGGCGGCGCGGCGGCCCGCCAGTTCGCGCACCAGCGCGGGCAGGTGCGCGTCCGGGTCGGCCACGACCAGGCACGGGTCGGCGCTCTCCAGGTCGACCAGCACGTCGCCGCCGAAGACGGAGGCGGGGAGCTGGTCGGCGGCGGGCCGGTACTCCAGGGCGATCACCGCCAGCCGCTCCGGCACCGCCCAGTCGGTGGTGCCCGCCAGGTCGGCGATCGCCTGCGGGGGCACCGGCGGGTTGGACAGGATCAGCTTGAGCAGTTGCCTGCGGCGGCGCTCCAGTGCGCCGGTCGCGTTGCCCTGCGCCTCGGTGTAGCCGGCGATGGCGATCGCGCAGACCTCGTCGACGTAGGCGAAGATCCGGTCGGCCAGGGTGAACAGGGTCTCGGTGGGCACGCCCATGGTGCGGCCGACGGCGCTCATCCGCCGCCAGACCACCCGGGCGCCGACGCGGACCGCGGTCTGCAGCGCGTCCATGGTGCGGCCCTGGGCGTACTCGACCTTGCCCGCGTAGGTGAAGGCGTTCGTCCAGTCGTGCACGGCCCCGTTGACGTCGCCGGAGCTGTCGAAGCAGCGCACGATCGCCATCTCCACCGAGCCGACCAGCACCTCGCGGAACTGGCCCTGCAGCGGTTGGGCGTAGGCGGGCACGGCGGCCTGGATCTCCCCGATCACCTCGCGCACGAGGTCGACGGACTGCCTGCGCATGCGCACCGACAGCTCCGGGGGGATGGCCGACCAGAGGGCGCGGGCGGCGCTGATCCCGCGCCCGGTGGGGGTGCCGGGGGCGGCGGCGCGCTCGGCCGCGTGGGTGGTGGCGCCGTGGTGGGCCGCGAGTCGCAACCCGACCGCGGTCGAACTCGGTGTTGCGAAGTTCCGTGTCGGTTCCATCGTCATGCGCCACCTCTTCGTGACAAAACAGCCGTCCGTGTCAACAGGGACGGTGACCGGTTTGCTCCGCTGACGATAAATATGTGTCGTCTCGGGTGTCAAACAGTTCGTGAAACACGCCGGAAATCCCACTGTGAGCGGGAACATGAAAAAATTTATTGTCACTGGGTGACGACCTGGCGCCGGGAACATCGTCCGATCATGACAAGCACCGCTCGGCGACCTGCGGTATACAGAAACTCCTGGTCATGCCCCGTCCGGAGGCTTGGCACACGCTGTGCGTCCATTCGGGTGCAGCGCGTCACAGTTGTCACGGGGATGCGCGCGTGGGTGCCGCCACTTGGCATTGGCGGCCAATCAATTGCCGATATCTGCGTCTTATCGGGGTCTTGCATCACATCTTACCAATGGGTAAGTTGCCCTGAAGTGGCTGGAAAGTTTCAGCCACCCACCGGCGTCCCCGGAGCGCATTCGGTCAGTGTGTTTCAGGATTCGGCAAGGGTGGTAGGGCGCTGGTGAAGTCAGCATTCTCGCCGGTGTGTTGACAACCGATCGTGATTTGTCCCGCTGGGAGACGAACAATGGGATCGCGCAACGGAGCGGATCGTGCGAGAGCCGCCGTCGGTTCCGGCTGCCCGCGCGCCCCCCGTCCGTCCGGTCCCCGCCACCGGGGCACGGCCGGGAGCCGCGTCCGCAACACCCCTGAGACCGCGTTGACCGACACGAGATAGGTGCCACCGTGGTCAGCGCGGTTCCGGGCTGACCACCCAACCCCCCGGGCTCGACCCCGCCACCGGCGGGCCGAGTGCGTCCCCACGGGAAACGGAAGAGGACATGAGGATTCTGAAGTCGAATAAGCTGATGGCGGCGACGTCCGCCATCGGAGTGACCGGGGTGGTGATCGGCGGACTGCTGCTGTCGGCCGGGCAGAGCTCCGCCGCCACGGTGACCGTCGACAAGACGCTCAACTACACCTGCCCGTTCCCGCTGATCGGCGATCAGAAGCTGGTTGTGCAGATCCAGACGGTCGTGGAGACGCCCGCCAACGAGGGCGGCGAGCTCAAGGCCGGTGAGTTCACCGCCACGGTGACCGTGCCGGAGACCGCCACCCAGGGCCTGACCCTGGTCGGCGCCGCCACCGTCGAGGGCGGCGGCAGCGCGGGGATCACGCTGAACAACGCGGGCATCGCGCTGCCGATCGCCATCCCCGACCTCGCCGTGGCCAAGACGAACGTGCCCGCCTCCGGCTCGTTCACGGTGACCGCCAAGGGTCAGGTGCCCACCGCGTACCCGAAGCAGGGCCCGACCACGGTCGTGGTCGGCGACTTCTCCACCACCCTGACCCCGAAGCGGGCCGACGGCACCCCCACCGGCCTGGGCACCTTCGAGTCCAAGTGCAAGATGGACGCGGGCCAGGACGCCAAGATCCTCGACTTCGTCGTCGGCGCCCCGGGTGGCGGCGGCACGACCGCCCCGACCACGGAGCCGACCTCCGGCACCACGGAGCCCACCTCGGGCACCACGGAGCCGACCTCGGGCACGACCGAGCCGACCTCCGGCACCACCGAGCCCACCTCGGGCACCAGCGAGCCGCCCACCAGCGAGCCCGGTGGCGGCGGCACGCCGATCACGGTCGACAAGTCGCTGAACTACCTCTGCCCGTTCCCGCTGATCGGTTCGCAGCAGCTCGCGGTGCAGATCAAGGCCACGCTGACCCCGCCCGCCGCCGCCGGTGGCGACCTGACCACGACGGACTTCTCCGCCATCGCCACGGTGCCGCCGACCGCCACCCAGGGCCTGTCCCTGGTCGGTGCGGCCACCGTCGAGGGCTCGGCCGAGGCCAAGGTCATCGCGGACAACGCGGGCAGCAAGATCGACATCACCATCCCGGGTCTGAACGTGCCCAAGACCGACGTCCCGGCCAGCGGCAGCTTCACCGTGACCGCCTCGGGTGACGTCGCGCCGCAGCCGGTCCCGGCCGCGGGCGAGACCGTCATCAACGTCGGCGACTTCACCACGACGCTGACCCCGAAGAAGGCCGACGGCACCGCCACCGGCCTGGGCACCTTCGACGCGCCGTGCAAGCTCGTCGAGGGCCAGGACACCGAGCTGGGCCGCTTCACCATCGGTGGCGGCGGTGGCACCACCACGCCGCCGACCTCGGGCTCGACCACCCCGCCCACCTCGGGCTCCACCACCCCGCCGACCTCGGGTTCGACGACCCCGCCGACCTCCGGGTCGACCACGCCGCCGACCTCGGGCTCGACCACCCCGCCCACCTCGGGTTCGACGACCCCGCCGGTCACCACGACCACTGACGTCACCACCACCCTGCCGCCGGTCCTGACCCAGGACCCGCCCGCCTACTCCGGCGGCGGCAACTACCCCGGTGGCGGCAGCTACCCCGGCAGCAGCTACCCGACGGGCAACAGTGGCGGCCTCGCCTCCACCGGTGCCTCGATCGGCCTGCCGCTGGCCATCGGCGGGGCGCTCCTGCTCGCCGGTACCGGTGCGCTGTTCTGGCAGCGCCGCCGGACCCGCAACGAGGCCTGATCCCCACCAGCACGACCCCCGGATGCCCGGCGGAGCCTCGGCTCCGCCGGGCATCCGGCTTGTCATGGGCACTAAAAGCGCAATGGTGCTATTTGTGAGAATCCAATGAGGAATTGTCGCGCTATCTGGTGGTAATATTTCCCCGTCGTTTCCGAAAATAATTTCCCGCCGTTCCGGAGGTCGAGTTGTCCAGGATGAAAACGCGTGTGCCACGTGCGGCGGTCATGGTGCCGCTGCTGGCATTGGGCCTGGTCACGGCCGTGTGGCAGGCGCCAGCCGGAGTGGCTGCCGAGGGTGTGAAAGCGCAGGCCGTCGCCGCTGCGGCGCCCGCCTACTCCACCGAACCGGAAGACCCCGCTTTCTACGTGCCGCCGAACCCGCTGCCCGCGGGAAAGCCCGGTGACATCATCCGGTCGAAGCCGTCGAAAGCGGGCGCCGCGACCGACAAGATCAACGCCTGGCAGGTCATGTACCTGTCGACCAACGCCCTGGGCGCCCCGATCGCGGTGACCGGCACGATCCTGACCCCCAAGGGCAAGGACCCCAAGACCACCCCGGTGATCAGCTTCGGGGTCGGCACGCACGGCCCGGCGTTCAAGTGCACCCCGTCGTACATGTCCGAGATCGGCGCGCTCTACGAGCAGCCCGCGGTCAACGACTTCATCGCCGCCGGCTACTCCGTCGCGATGACCGACTACGAGGGCTACGGCCCCAACCCCAGCAAGACCACCTACATCACCGGCAAGGCCGAGGGCCCGGCCATGCTCGACATCGTGCGCGCGGGCCAGCGCCTGCCGGACGTGGCGTGGAGCCCGTCGGCCAAGGTCGTGCTGCGCGGCTACTCCCAGGGCGGCGGCGCCGCGCTGTGGGGCGCGCAGGTCCAGCCCACCTACGCCCCCGACGTCAACCTGGTGGGCGTGGCCGCGGGCGGCGTCCCGGCCGACCTGACCCAGGTGGCGCTCTCCCTCGACGGCAAGAAGGGCTTCGGCTTCCTGGCCTACGCCCTGCTCGGCCTCGACCACGCGTACCCGGACCTCAAGCTCGCGAGCTACATGAACGACGCGGGCAAGAAGATGTTCAGCGACCTGGAGAACGGTGCCTGCACCGTGGAGCTGCTGACCACCTACGCGAACAAGAAGCTGCTCGACTACACGACCACCAGCCCGGTGCTCACCCCGCCGTGGCTGGCCAGGGTCGCGGAGAACAAGCTCGGCACCAAGAAGCTCTCCGTGCCGGTCTACCAGTACCTGGGTGCCCAGGACGACCTCGTCGACCCGAGCCAGGGCCGCACGCTGCGCAAGGACCTCTGCGCCAACGGCACCTCGGTGCAGTTCAAGGAGTTCCAGTCCGACCACATCACCCTGGTCTACACCGGAAACAAGGACGCGCTGGCGTTCGTGAAGGACCGGATCGAGGGCAAGCCCGCGACCCCGAACTGCGCCTGATCCCGGCGCGGCGGGCCTGAGTCGCCCGCGCACGACCCCGGCGGAGCCCGGGGGGACCGAGACCGGTCCCCCTGGGCTCCGCCGTCGTGTGGCGGGGGACACGGGGATCGGTCGCCTTCGCGGCTCGGTTCCCCTAACCGCCGGTTGGGGGGAATTGTGAACGCCCCCGGTCGCCAATTGCGGTTACCGGGGGGAATTGTGAACGGTGCGTGACCGATTCGTCGAACCGGTCGGGGTGGTGGTATTGGGCGACACCGGCCCGCGGTGCGATGAATGCGGGTTCTGCTCATGTTTGGCACATCCGACACATGCCGCCCGCCGAACGGATTGCGAACAATCCTCGCGTAAATCGCCTCTTCGAGCCTCTGACCTGCACCTATCACCTGTTAGGGCACAAGACTGACGCGCGGTCGCACGCTGCTCCACTCGGCGTAACTGCTCACCGACCAACAAGAAGGCATAAAGAAACAGTGTTCGCCGTGAGAACTTCACGACCCCTGCTTGACGTTGTCTGACGGCGCATTCTAAATTCGCCCGGCAGGTGCCGGAAACTCCTCGGCCCGCACCCGGTCGAGCTGACCGGGTAGGCGGAACAATTCCGGTCGGAGGACAAGGCATGGAAATCCCGGGCAGGTCGGTGCTGGTCACCGGCGCGGGCAACGGCATCGGGGCCGCCCTCGCGCTGCGGCTGGCGGCCGAGCGCCCCCGGGTGGTGCTCGTGTCCGACCTCGACGCCGACGCCGCGGGCGCGGTCGCCGACCGGGTGCGCGCCCTCGGCGTCGCGGCCGTCGCGGTGCGCACCGACGTGTCCGACCCCGACCAGGTGCGCGAACTCGTCGCCCTGGCCGAGCGCGACCACGGCGGCGCCGACCTGATCTGCTCCAACGCGGGCGTCGCCACCGGCATGGGCGTGCACGCGAGCCCGGCGCAGTGGGCGGACTCCTGGTCGGTCAACGTGATGGCGCACGTGCACCTGGCCCAGGCTGCGCTGCCGGGCATGTCCCGCCGCCGCGGCGGGCACCTGCTGATCACCGCCTCCGGGGTGGGCCTGCTCGGCCTGCCCGGCGACGCCCCCTACACCGTCACCAAGCACGCCGCGGTCGCCCTGGCCGAGTGGCTGGCCTGCTCCTACGGCCACCTGGGCATCGGCGTGAGCGCGCTGTGCCCGATGGGCGTGCGCACCGACTTCCTGATGCCCGGCGTCGAGGCCGGGCACCCGGCGGCGCGGGCGATCACCGCGACCGCTCCGATCATCGAACCCGAGCAGGTCGCCGAGGCCGCCGTCGCGGGCATCGCCGAGGACCGGTTCCTGATCCTGCCGCACCCCGAGGTGGGCGTGCTGCACGCCCGCCGGGCCGCCGACCTGGAGACCTGGGTCGCCGAGCGGCGCGCGGCCGCGACGGCCCGCCGCGGTGCCGGGCGCCGCGCGCAGCCCACCCCCTGACCAGCAGACCAGGCCACACCACGCGGAAACGCGGACACGACGGAGGCGCGGAGATGACGGAGGCGTCGGCGGGAGCGCGGGACGAGCGGCCCGAGCTGGTGCTGGGCATCGGCCCCGGCGGGCAGCCCTGCGCCGGGCTCTGCGGCGCGGTCAGCGCCGCGGGCGGCCTGGGCGTGCTCGACCTCGGCGCGGGCGACCGGGTCGCCCGCGCCGCCCTGCGCTACGCGGCGGGCTGGCCCGCCGACCGCCGCTTCGGCATCCGGGTGCCCGCCGACTGCGACCTCGGGTTCGCCGACGTCGCCGCCGTGCTCGGCGCGGCGGTCGAGCGGCTGGCCGTGGTGGTCCTCGGCGGCGACTCCGCCTGGCGGGTCGCCGACGTGCCCGACCGGTACTTCGTGCTGGTCGAGGTCACCTCCCTGGCCGAGGCCAGGGCCGCGGACGACCAGGGCGCCGACGGGGTGATCGCCCGCGGCAACGAGGCGGGCGGCCGGGTCGGCGACACCGGCGCGTTCGTGCTGCTGCAACAGCTCCTGTCCGCCCCCGGCCTGTCGCTGCCGGTGTGGCTGTGCGGCGGGATCGGCCCGGACACCGCCGCCGCGGCCGTGGTCGGCGGCGCGGCGGGCGTCGTCCTGGACACCCAGCTCGCCCTGCTGCCCGAGGCCGACGTGCCGGACGCGCTGGTCGCCGCCCTGTCCACCGGGGACGGCACCGACACCGTGGTCGTCGACGGGCACCGGGTGCTGCCCCGCCGCGCCCCGGCCACCGGCAGCCTGCCGATCGGCCAGGACGCCTACCTCGCCGCGGGCTTCCTGACCCGCTTCGGCGGTGTCGCCCGCGCCGTCCGCGCTGTGCTCAACGCCGTGAGCGACGCCGTGCGCGAGGACCGCCCGGCCGTGTTGCGCCCCGGTTCGCCGCTGGCCGCCGCGCTGG
Source organism: Actinokineospora spheciospongiae (assembly GCF_003182415.1). Lineage (NCBI taxonomy): Bacteria > Bacillati > Actinomycetota > Actinomycetes > Pseudonocardiales > Pseudonocardiaceae > Actinokineospora > Actinokineospora spheciospongiae. Next base: position 137,081 of record NZ_QHCP01000013.1, read on the forward strand.
GCACCGGGCTGCCGGTCGCGCAGGGCCCGATGACCAGGGTGAGCGACACCGCCGGGTTCGCCGCCGCCGTCGCCGCCGAGGGCGGGCTGCCGTTCCTGGCGCTGGCGCTGTCCTCCGGCGAGCGCAGCCGGGAGCTGATGGTCGAGACCGCCGCCCGGGTCGGCGAGCGGCCGTGGGGCGTCGGCGTGCTCGGGTTCGCCCCGGCCGAGCTGCGCGCCGCGCAGCTCGAGGTGATCCGCGAGCTGCGCCCGCCGGTGGCGCTGATCGCCGGGGGCCGCCCGGACCAGGCCAGGGCGCTGGAGGACGTCGGGATCGCCACGTTCCTGCACGTGCCCTCACCCGGGCTGCTGACCCAGTTCCTCGACGCGGGCGCGCGCCGGTTCGTCTTCGAGGGCGCCGAGTGCGGCGGCCACGTCGGCCCGCGCACCAGCTTCGCGCTCTGGCAGGCCCAGCTCGACGTGCTGCGCGACCGCCCCGACGTCGCGGGTGTGCAGGTCCTGTTCGCCGGTGGGGTGCACGACGCCCGCTCCGCGGCGATGGTCGCCGCGCTCGCGGGCCCGCTGGCCGACCGGGGAGCCGAGGTCGGGGTGCTCATGGGCACCGGGTACCTGTTCACCGAGGAGGCCGTCGCGCACGGCGCGGTCACCGAGACCTTCCAGCGGCAGGTCGTGGCCGCCGAGACCACCGCCGTGCTGCGCACCGCCCCCGGGCACGCCACCCGCTGCGTGCCCAGCCCGTTCACCGACACCTTCGACGAGACCGGCAGGCGGCTGCTGGAGTCCGGCGTGCCGCAGCGCGAGGTGTGGGAGGAGCTGGAGCGGCTCAACACCGGGCGGCTGCGCATCGCCAGCAAGGGACTGCGCCGCGAGGGGCCGCAACTGGTCGACGTGGACGCCGCCGGGCAGCTCGAGCAGGGGCTGTTCATGGCCGGTCAGGTCGCCACGCTGCGCTCGGCCGTCACCACCGTGGCCGGGCTGCACGCCGACGTGACCACCCGGGCCGCGGAGTTCCACCGGGCCAGGGCCGTCGCCGTGCGCGCCGAACTGGGCGTCGAGCGCCCGCAGCGCCCCGAGCCGGAACCGCTGGACATCGCCGTGGTCGGCATGTCCTGCCTGTTCCCCGGGGCCGGTGACCTGGCGTCGTTCTGGGCGAACGTCGTCGGCAACCTCGACAGCGTCACCGAGGTCCCCGCGCACCGCTGGGACCCGGAGGTCTACCACGACCCCGCGGCCACCCGCGGCTCCGGCGACCGCACCCCGTCCAAGTGGGGCGGCTTCCTCGACCCCGTCCCGTTCGACCCGCTGCGCTACGGCATCCCGCCCGCCGCGCTCGCGGCCGTCGAGCCGGTGCAGCTCCTCGCCCTGGAGGCGGCGCACCGCGCGCTGGTCGACGCCGGTTACGCCAACGGCGGCTTCGACCGCGACCGGACCGGTGTGGTGTTCGGCGCCGAGGCCGGGTCCGACCTGGCCACCGCGGCGAACCTGCGGATGGCGCTGCCCGCCTACTTCGGCGCGGTGCCCCCGGAACTCGACGACCAACTGCCCCGGCTCACCGAGGACTCCTTCCCCGGCAGGCTGGCCAACGTCATCTCCGGGCGCATCGCCAACCGGCTCGACCTCGGCGGCGCCAACTACACCGTCGACGCCGCCTGCGCGTCCTCGCTGGCCGCGGTGGACGTGGCGTGCAAGGAACTCGCCTCCGGCAGCGCCGAGGTGATGCTCGCCGGTGGCGCCGACCTGCACAACGCCATCGACGACTACCTGCTGTTCTCCTCCGTCGGCGCGCTGTCGCCGACCGGCGCCTGCCGCACCTTCGACTCCCGGGCCGACGGCATCGCCCTGGGCGAGGGCGTGGCCTGCGTGGTGCTCAAGCGCCTCGCCGACGCCGAGCACGACGGCGACCGGGTCTACGCGGTGATCAAGGCCGTCGGCAGCGCCAGCGACGGCAAGGCCCTCGGCCTGACCGCCCCGCGCGCCGACGGCCAGCGCCGCGCGCTGCACCGCGCCTACGCAGCCGCCGGGGTCTCACCCGCCGACGTCGAACTGGTCGAGGCGCACGGCACCGGCACCGTGGTCGGCGACCGCACCGAGCTGCGCACCCTCACCGAGGTCTTCACCGAGGCGGGCGCCCGCCCCGGCGGCACCGTCGTGGGCTCGGTCAAGTCCCAGATCGGGCACACCAAGTGCGCCGCGGGCCTGGCCGGGCTGATCAAGACCGCGATGGCCCTGCACACCGGGGTCCGCCCGCCCACCCTGCACGTCACCGCGCCGAACCCGGCCTGGACCCCGGACGGCCCGCTCGCCTTCCGCGCCACCGCCACCCCGTGGCCGCGCGACCCGGCCGAGCGGGTGGCCGGGGTCAGCGCCTTCGGCTTCGGCGGCACCAACTTCCACGTCGTGCTCACCGGGCACGCCTCGGCCGCGTTCACCCGCCGCGGCGTGCGCCGCTGGCCCGCGGAGCTGTTCACCTTCCACGGCGCCGACGACGCCGCCGCGCACCGCCAGGTCGACCGGTTGCTGCAAACCGCCACCGCCAACGCCGCCGCGGGCAACCCGTGGACGCTGCTCGACCTGGCCCGCACGACCGCGCTGCGCACCGAGCGGGAGACCGCCCCGGTGCGGGTCGCCGTCGTGGCGTCGGACCTGGACTCGCTGACCACCCTGCTGCGCCGGGCGCTGGCGGGGGAGACCGACCCGAAGGCCGGGCTGCACCGGGCCGGCGGGCAGCCCGCGGGCAAGCTCGCCGTGCTGTTCCCCGGGCAGGGCAGCCAGCGGCCGGGGATGCTCGCCGAGCTGTTCGTCGCCTTCCCCGACCTGGCCAGGCACCTGGGCCGCGGCGCGCTCGCCGAGGCGATCTTCCCGCCGGACGCGTTCACCCCCGAGACCGCCGCCGCCCAGCGCGACGCGCTGCGCGACACCAGGGTGGCCCAGCCCGCGCTCGGCGCCACCGGCCTGGCCGCGAACGAGCTGCTCGGCAAGCTCGGCGTCGAACCGGACATGTACGCCGGGCACTCCTACGGCGAACTGGTCGCCCTGGTCGCGGCCGGGTCGCTGGACCCGGCGCGGCTGCTGCCGCTGAGCGAGGTGCGCGCGGAGACCATCCTGGCCGCCGCGGGCGCGGACCCGGGCACGATGGCCGCGGTCACCGGCGAGTACGGCGAGGTGCAGGCCGCGCTGGAGTCGGCGATGCTGGCCGGTCGGGTCGTGGTCGCCAACCACAACGCGCACCGGCAGATGGTGGTCTCCGGGCCGACCGCGCTGGTCGCCGAGGCCGTCGAGGTGCTGCGCGCGGCCGGGCTGCCCGCCAAGCGCATCGAGGTGGCCTGCGCGTTCCACAGCCCGGTCGTCGCCGGGGCCGCCGACGCGTTCGCCGAGCGGCTGGCCGGGGTGGACTTCGCCCCGCCCAGGGTGCCGGTGTGGGCCAACCGCACCGCCCGTCCGTACGTCGACGACGCGCCGGGCATCCGGCACGAGCTGTCGGCGCAGCTCGCCTCGCCGGTGCTGTTCGTCGGCCAGGTCGAGGCCATGTACGCCGACGGCGCCCGGGTGTTCCTGGAGGCCGGGCCCGGCCGGGTGCTGGGCAACCTGGTCCGCGCCACCCTGGGCGAGCGCCCGCACACCGTCGTCAGCCTGGAGTCCACCCGCGACGGTGGGCTGCCCGCGCTGCTGCACGCGCTGGCCCAGTTGGCGGTCGCGGGGGTGCGGCTGCGCACCGGCTGGCTCACCTCGGGCCGCGGTGGCCTGGACGTCGGCTCGCTGCCCGCCCCTACTGCTCCACAGTGGACTGTTGACGGGCAGTTGGTGCGCACCGCGTCCGGTCAGCCGGTCGCCGGGGGGCTCGCGCCCGCCCGCCGGGTGGCGCCGCTCTCGGCCGCGCCCGTGCCGGTCGCCGCGGCAGGCACGCGGGACCAGTTGGTGGCGGAGTACATCCGCTCCAGCCGGGAACTGATGGCCGCCCAGCGCGACGTGCTGCTCGGCTACCTCGGCGCCGCTCCCGCCGCGCCGACCACCCTGCCCGCCGCGCTGCCGACCACGCTGCCGACCGCCGCACCGCTCCCGCTGACCGTGCCGACGCCCGCCGCGCCCGCGCCGACGGTGGACGCGCTGTCCACTGTGCTCGGCGTGATCGCGGAGCGGACCGGTTACCCGGTGGAGATGGTGGAGCCGGGGCTGGACCTGGAAGCCGACCTGAGCGTGGACTCGATCAAGCGCACGGAGATCGCGGGTGAACTGCGCTCCCGCCTCGGCGGCGGCGCGGACGTCGAGGACCTGGTGCGCGCCCGCACGGCGGGTGAGTTGGCGGCACTGCTCGCACCGGCCACCGTCGCGCCGGTGGGCGCCGCTGTGCCGCAGGGTGCCACCGGACTCGTGGGGAACGCGGCGCCCGCAGTGGACGCGCTGTCCACTGTGCTCGGCGTGATCGCGGAGCGGACCGGTTACCCGGTGGAGATGGTGGAGCCGGGGCTGGACCTGGAAGCCGACCTGAGCGTGGACTCGATCAAGCGCACGGAGATCGCCGGGGAGCTGGTGGCCCGGGTCGGTGGTTCGGTCGACGTGGAGGAGCTGGTGCGGGCGCGGACCGCCGCGGAGCTGGCCGCGCTGCTGGGCCCGCCGCCCGCCCCGGTCGCCGCGCCCGCCGCCCCGGTCGAGGACGCGCTGGGCTCGGTGCTCGGCGTGATCGCGGAGCGCACCGGTTATCCCGTCGAGATGGTCGAGCCGGGGCTGGACCTGGAAGCCGACCTGAGCGTCGACTCCATCAAGCGGACCGAGATCGCGGGCGAGCTGATCGCCCGGTTCGGCGGCTCGGCCGACATCGAGGAACTGGTGCGGGCGCGGACCGCGGCGGAACTCGCCGCGCTGCTCGCAGCCCCGCCCACCACCCAGGCACCCGCCGCGGTTCCCACCCCCGTCGCGGTGCGGGCACCCGAGGTGCCGGGGGAGGCGCCGGGGCGGTACGTGCTCGGGCTGGTCGACGCGGCCGGGGTGCCCTCCGACGACCCCGCGGCGCTGTTCGGCTGCTCCGTCCTCATCGCGGGCGGCACCCCGGAACTGGTCGAGGAACTGGCCGGGCAGCTCTCGGCGCGCGGGGCGCTGGCCGTGCCGCTGACCGGGTTCCCCGAGCTGGCCGAGTGGGTCGACCGGGTCGACGGGCTGGTCTGCCTGCCCACCGAGGAACCGCTGCTGCCCGCCGCGTTCACCATGTTCCGGTCCGTGCTCACCCGGCGGCCCCGCTGGCTCCTCGGCGTCGCCCACGGCGACCCGGCGCGCACCGCGGGGATGCGCGGGTTCTTCCGCACGCTGCGCCGGGAGTACCCGGACACCACGTCCCGGCTGGTGGAGTGGGACGGGCTGCCCGCCGACGCGGCCGGGGCGATCATCGGCGAACTGCTCACCCCCGGCGCCGAGCCGGTCGTGGTCGCGGGGGCGAGCAGGCTCGCCTTCGACCTGGTGCCCACCCCGCTGGGCGCGCTCGCCGCCACCGGCGCGGGCCCGGCCGGGACCGGCGACGCCGAGGCCGAGGCCATCGGCCTGACCCCGGACTCGGTGGTGCTGCTCGTCGGCGGCGCCCGCGGCATCACCGCCAGGGTGGCCACCGCCTTCGCCACGGCGGCGCGCTGCCGGATCGTGCTCGCGGGCCGCACCGGGCCGCCCACCGCGGCCGAGCACCCGGCCACCGCCGCCGCTGCCGACCTGGCCGGGCTGCGCGCCGCGCTCGCCGGGCTGGGCGGGCACAGCGGACCGGCCGCGGTCGACCGGGCCGCCCGCGACATCCTGGCCCGCCGCGAGGTGGCCGCCACCCTGGACGGCCTGCGCCGGGCGGGCGCCCAGGCCGACTTCCACACCCTCGACGTGCGCGACCCGGACGCGGTGCGCGGGCTGGTCAAGCAACTGCACGCCGAGCACGGCCGCATCGACGGCGTCGTGCACGCGGCCGGGGTCATCGAGGACCGGCTCATCGCCGACAAGGACCCGGAGTCGTTCCACCGCGTCTACACCACCAAGGTCGACGGCCTCACCGCCCTGCTCGACGGCCTCGACGACGTCGGCGCCGCACCCCGGTTCGTGGTGTCCTTCGGCAGCATCGCCGCCGCCCTGGGCAACCGCGGCCAGGCCGACTACGCCGCCGCCAACGACGCCCTGGACACCCTGTCCTCGGCGTGGGCGCTGCGCACCGGCCACCGCGCCCTGACCGTCCACTGGGGACCGTGGGCGCCGGACGCCGAGCACGGCGGCATGGTCAGCGCCGAACTGGGCCGCTCCTACGCCGAGCGCGGCATCAAGCTCATCGCCCCCGCCGACGGCGTGGCCGCGCTGCTGGCCGAACTGGCCTGGGGTTCGCCGTCGGTCCGCTCGGTCGTCTACACGGCCTCGGGGTGGTGAGCCGGGCATGAGCACCGAGCACCTGCTCCTCGCCGCGCCCACCCCCGCGGCGCTGGTGGAGCTGCTCGACCGCCCGGGGGTCGAGCTGCGGGCGAGCCGCCCCACCTCTGCCCCCGGCCCCCGGCTCGGCCTGCTCGACCCGACCGACGAACGGCTCGCGCTGGCCCGCAAGGTCGTGGCCAAGGGGCGGGAGTGGCGCGCCCGCAAGGACATCTGGTTCAGCCCGGCCCCGCTGCTGCCCGGCGGCGCGGGCATCGCCTTCCTCTACCCCGGCCTGGAGGCCGAGTTCGACCCCAGCGTCGACGACGTCGCCGACTGGCTGGGCGTGCCGCGCCCGGATCTGAGCACCGACACCCTGGGCAGGCACGGCGCCTCGGTCGTCGCCGTCGGCAGGCTGCTGGACGCGGCGCTGCGCAGGCTCGGCATCACCCCCGCCGCGGTCGCCGGGCACAGCGTGGGGGAGTGGACCGCCATGATCTGCGGCGGGCTGTTCTCCGGCGCCGACTTCGACGCCATGCTCACCCGCACCGACCTCGACGCGCTGCGCGTCCCCGGGGTCGAGTTCGCCGTCCTCGGCTGCCCCGCCGACCGCGCCGCCGAGGCGGTCGACGGGGTGGCGGGGGTGGTGGTCTCGCACGAGAACTCCACCAACCAGACCGTGGTGTGCGGGCCCGCCGAGGCGATCGCCGGGGTGGTGGAGGACCTGCGCGCCCGCTCGGTCATCTGCCAGGTCATGCCCTTCCGCTCCGGCTTCCACACCCCGATGCTCGCCCCCTACCTGGCGCCGTTCCGCGAGTCCGGGGTGCCCAGCCTGCGCGTGCACCCGGCGCACGTGCCGGTCTGGTCGGCCACCACCGCCCGCCCCTTCCCCGCCGACCCCGGCGCCACCCGCGAGCTGTGCGTGCGGCACCTGCTGGAGCCGGTGCGCTTCCGCGACCTGGTGCTCGACCTGCACGCGGAGGGCATCCGCGCCTTCGTGCAGGCCGGACCGGGGCAGCTCGGCTCGCTGGTGGACGACACCCTGCGCGAGCACGACCACCTCACCGTCGCCGCCAACGCCGCCCGCTCCACCGGGATGCGCCAACTGCGCCGCACCGCCCTGGCCCTCTGGGTCGAGGGCGCCGCCCCCGACTTCGCCGCCCTCGACCAGGCCCCCACCCGGATCGAGTCCGCCCAACGCCCGGCCGCCCAGACCTCGGCAGGCACCGCCGCCACCTCGGCAGGCACCGCCGCCCTGGCCACCTCAGCCACCCCGGCCTCCGCCACCACCTCAACCACCGCAGCCTCAGCCACCCCGGCTGCCGCCCCCGCCTCAACCGGCACCCCGGCTTCCGCCGCGTCCGCCGCCCTGCCCACCGCTCCCGGTGCGGGCTTCGCAGCTCCCGGCGGGCGGTCCGCTCCCGCCGCCGCGCCCCCCGTCCCGGCGGTGGCGGGGGTCTCCGCGCTGGCGGACCTGCGGGCGCTGGCGGACCGCTACCCGGCGTTCGCCGAACTCGACGCGCTCGTGCGGGAGACCGCCGACTCGATCACCGCCGTCCTCGCCGCCGCCCACAGCACCGCCGCCTACAGCACCGCCGCGCCCACCGCCGCCCCGCGCAGCACCGCACCGCACGCCGCCGCACCCACCGCCCACCCGGCCGCCGCGGTGCCCGAGCCGGTGCTGGAGACCAGCCTGACCGTGTCCACCCGGGACATGCCGTACCTGCTGGACCACTGCTTCGCCCACCAGCGCCCCGGCTGGACCGACGAGACCGACCGCCGCCCGGTCATGCCCGCCACCACCGTGCTCTGGCACATGGTGCGCGCCGCCGAGGCCGCCGCACCCGGCCGCGTGGTCACCGGGGTGGAGGGGCTGCGGCTGCACCAGTGGCTCGTCGCCGCCCCCGCGCACACCCTCACCATCACCGTCCGCCCGATGGGCACCGACCGGCTCCAGGTCCGCGTGGGGCAGTACGCCGACGCCCTGGTCCTCCTCGGCGACGAGTACGCCCCCGGCCCGCTGCCGTGGGAGCCCGCCGCCGACGAGCGCCCGCCCGCGCTGACCGCCGCCCGCCTCTACGACGAGCGCTGGCTGTTCCACGGTCCGGCCTACCAGGGCATCACCCGCACGGTGGGCATGTCCGAGACCTCCGCCCGCGCCGAGCTGACCGCTCCCGCCGCGCCGGGGGCGCTGCTGGACAACGCGGGTCAGCTCATCGGCCAGTGGCTGGTGGAGTGCCACCCGCGCCGCTGGATCGCCTTCCCGGTGTCGGTGCGCCGCATCCGCTTCCACGCCCCGGAACCCGTTGCCGGTTCCACTGTGGACTGCGCGCTGCGGCTGGTGTCGGTCGACGACCGGGAGGCGACGGTCGACCTGCGGCTCAGCGCGGGCGGGCGGACCGTCGTCGACATCGAGGGGTGGGTCGACCACCGCTTCGACAGCGACCCCGACATCAGCGCCGTGCACCGCTTCCCCGAGACCAGCACGCTCTCGCGGCGGCACGACGGCGGCTGGTGGCGCGCCGACGAGCGGTGGGCGTCGCTGGCCTCCCGCGAGTTCTACCTGCGCAAGTACCTGGGCGCCGCCGAGCGCGCCGAGTACGAGCGCTGCCCCCCGCGCGAGCGCCGCGAGTGGCTGCTGGGCCGGATCGTGCTCAAGGACGCCGTGCGCGGCAGGCTGTGGGACACCGGCTTCGGGCCGCTGTTCCCCGCCGAGGTCGAGATCGCCACCGGCGCCGACGGCGGGCTCGTCGCCCGCGGCAGGCAGGGGCTGGAGCTGCCCGCCCTGGACCTGGCCGTGGCGACCTGCCGGGAGCTGGGCGTCGCCGTGGTCGCCGACCCCGGCACCCGGCCGGTGGTCGCCGTGGTCGAGGTGACCGGCGACCCCGCCACCGCCGAGGCGGCCGCCCTGGCCCGGGCCGGGCGGGGAACCGCCACCACCGAGATCGTCGGCAGCCCGCCCGGGCTGCCGGACCGCAGGTACGCCGTGGCGCACACGGCCCGACCGAACCCGAGGGAGCAGCAGTGACCCAGTTCCGCACGCCGGTCAGCCGGGAAACCCGCACCGAGATCCTCGCCGTGATCACCGACGTCCTGGAGAAGGTGCTCGACCAGTACGGCCTGGACGACTCCGAGATCACCGAGGACACCACCTTCCACGACGACCTCGGGCTGGAGAGCATCGACCTGGTGGCGGTCGGGCAGATGCTGGCCGAGCACTACGGCGAGCAGGTCAACCTGGCCGCCTTCCTGGCCGAGAAGGACCTCGACGACGTCATCGGCATCACCGTCGGCGACCTGGTGTCCTTCGTGGAGTCCAGCACCTCGGAATCCAGCACCGCCGGGTCCGACACCGCGGGGCACTGACATGGCCATGATCGAGGTCAACGGCGTCCGCACGCACTACCAGCGGATGCCCGCGAAGAACGCGGGCGCGTCGACCCCGCCGACCGTGGTGTTCGTGCACGGCCTCGGCTACGACAGCCTGGCCAGCTTCTACCTGACCCTCGCCGCCCCGCTGGCCGAGGCGGGCATGGACGTGTTCACCTACGACCTGCGCGCCCACGGCCGCTCCGAGCGCCCGGCCACCGGCTACACCCTCGACGACTTCGTCGACGACCTGGCCGAACTGCTCGACCGGACCGGGGTCGCCGGGCCGGTGCACCTGGTCGGCAACAGCTTCGGCGGCACCATCGCCTTCAGCTTCGCCGCCCGCCACCCCGACCGGGTGGCCGGGATCGTGTCCATCGAGGCCGAGCCCGCCACCGGCGACTGGTCGGCGAAGATGGCGCGCACCCTGCGCAACACCGTGGCCGCGATGGACGACGAGGACAACCTGCGCTGGCTGGCGGAGACCTTCGGCGCCCACCACGCCCGGCTGGCCAAGGGCGCGGCGGCGATGATCCGGGCCACCAGCATCGTCGAGGACGTGCCATCGGGCCCGCTGCTCGACGCCGAGGGCCTGGCCGCCATCCGCTGCCCGGTGCTGTCGATCCTGGGCAGCGACGGGTTCCAGAGCGACGACCTGGCCGCGGTGGGGCGGCTGCTGCCGGACTGCCGCACCGAGGTCATCGCCGGGCAGAACCACTCGGTGCTCGTCGAGCGGCACCGCACGGTCCGCGAGCTGGTGCTCGACTGGGTCGACTCGCTGCACGAGCGGGCGGCCGCGTGAGCCGTCTCCTCCTGGTCGTGCCGCCGTTCACCGGCCACGTCAGCCCCCTGGTGGGGGTGGCGGCCGAGCTGGGCGCGCGCGGCCACGAGGTCGTCTGGGCCGGGGACCCCGACCTGCTGCGCCGGATGCTGCCCGACAGCGCTGTCGTGCGGCCCTGCCGGTCCCACCCGGACGTGCCCAGGCCCGCGGCCTCGGGCTTCGCCGCGTTCAAGCACCTGTGGGACCACGTCTTCGTGCCGCTGACCGAGGCGATGGCCCCCGGCGTCGAGCGCGCGATCGCCGACACCGCCCCGGACCTGGTGGTCGCCGACCAGCAGGCGTTCGCCGGGGCGTTCGCCGCCGAGCGCGCGGGCCTGCCCTGGGTGACCTCGGCGAGCACCTCCGCGGAGCTGACCGACCCGCTGGCGCTGGTGCCCGCGGTGGCCGAGCGGGTGGCCGGGCAGCTTGCCGACCTGCGCGCCCGCTTCGGCGACCCGGCCGCCACCACCGACCCCCGCTTCTCCCCGCTGCTGCTGCTGGCCTTCACCAGCCCCGCGCTCGCGGGCCCGGTGGGCAACCCCGGCGGCGGCGCGATCACCTTCGCCGGGCAGGTGCCCCGGCCGGACGTCCCCGCCCCCGACTTCCCCTGGGACCGCCTCGACGACCGCCCGCTGGTGCTGGTCAGCCTGGGCACCGTCAGCGCGGACGCGGGGGACCGGTTCCTGCGCGAGTGCGCCGCCGCCCTGGCCGAGCGCCCGGGCCTGCAGGCCGTCGTGGTCGACCCCGGTGGCGCGCTGGCCGACCCGCCGCCGAACGTGCTGGCGCTGCCGCACGTGCCGCAGCAGGCCGTGCTCGACCGGGCGGCGGCCACCGGCGGGGCGGTGCTCTGCCACGGCGGGCACAACACCGTGTGCGAGGCGCTGGCCCGCGGGCTGCCGCTGGTGGTGGCCCCGATCCGCGACGACCAGCCGGTGGTCGCCGAGCAGGTCGTGGCGACCGGGTCCGGGGTGCGGGTGCGATTCGCGCGCGCGGGGGCCGGGCACCTCGGAAAAGCACTCGACGGGATTCTCGCGGAACCTCGATACCGTGCCAACGCACAAGCGGTCGCCGAGTCGCTGCGGGCGGCGGGCGGAGCGCGCACGGCCGCCGACGCGTTGCTCCGTACGGCCCACACCCCGGCCTCCGGCACCCCGGCATAGCCGCAGGTCGCCGCCGCGAACCCAGTCGCGGTCCAAGATCGGCGAACTGTCCACCGGGTACAAAAACCCCCGCTGATTGTGCGTTCACCGAGTACTTTTCCCGTAGCTGCGCGCGCGCCCTTGACCCGGGGTTAATTCGGGTGATTCATTCGGTGAACCGAGGTGCGATCGGACCGCGGACGCGAGGCGAGGACGGTTGTGATGGCTGCCGACTGCGTGGTTTTCGACATGACGGTGGACCACTCCCGGTCCGCCCTCTGGGAGGTGCTCGGCGAGCCGGACCGCTACCCCCGGTTCTTCCGCGGCATCAGCAGCTGCGACAAGCTCGCCACCGACGAGTACGGCGCGCCGGACGAGTACGCGCTGCGCGCCTGCCTCGGCGACTTCGCCGTCATCGAGCACCGGCTGCGCACCGTGATCAACCGCCGCGACGAGCAGTTGGTGCTCGCGGGCGTGCCGGACACCGGCGGCTGGGTCTCGCTGCGGCTGTCCGACGCGGGCACCGGCCGCACCCAGGTCAAGATCGTGTTCTTCAAGCCGATGCTGCGCCACGAGCGCGGCGCCACCTGGTCGGAGTCGGAGATCCGCACCTGGGCCCGCGACGGCCTGCGCCGGGTCTGCGACTTCCTGGCCAGGGTGCCCGACGCGCGCGCCGACCGGCACCGCGAGCCCGGCGGCACCAAGCTGCACGTGGCCAAGACCCTGGTCGGCGCGGGCATCTTCTCCCCGGCCCGCCCCGACCGCACGGTCCGGCAGTTGCACGCCCTGTTCAAGTGGGGCGCCACCCTGGCGGGCGGCTACTGCGCCGCCTCGGCCCGCTCGCCGAAGTCGCTGGCCGTCGGCGACGAGGAGGGCGAGCTGACCTTCGCCGAGGTCGACGCGCGCAGCACCCGGCTCGCGCACGGCCTGGCCGAGCTGGGCGCCGGGACGGGCAAGAAGGTCGGCGTGCTCTGCCGCAACCACCGCTACCTGGTGCAGACCCTGGTGGCGCTGGGCAAGCTCGGCGCGGACGCCGTCCTGCTCAACACCGGCCTGGCCGGGTCGCAGATCGACGACATGGTGCGCAGGCACACCGTGGCCGCCCTCGTCGCCGACGACGAGTTCGTCCCGCTGCTGCGCTACCTGCCCCAGGACGTGCCGCTGATCGGCACCGGGCGGCCCACCGAGGACACCGACACCACCATCGACGAGCTGATCGACGAGGGCGCCACCACCACCCTGCCCGCCCCCGCCGAGCCGGGCAGGCTGATCGTGCTCACCTCGGGCACCACCGGCACCCCCAAGGGCGCCCGCAGGCCCACCCCGGGCCTGGCCGACTCCGCCCAGGTGCTCTCCCGCATCCCGCTGCGCGCGGGCGACCGCATCTTCGTGGCCGCGCCGATCTTCCACAGTTGGGGCCTGACCGCGCTGCAGATCGCCATGCCGCTGCGCGCCGGGCTGGTGGTGCAGCGCCGCTTCGACGCCGAGGGCACCCTGCGCGCCATCGCCGAGTCGAAGTGCACCGCGCTGTTCGCCGTGCCGATCATGCTCCAGCGCATCCTGAACCTGCCGCGCGAGGTCAAGGCCCGCTACGACACCTCCTCGCTGCGCATCGTCGCCTCCAGCGGCTCGGCCCTGCCCCGCCAGCTCGTCACCGGCTTCATGGACGAGTTCGGCGACGTGCTCTACAACTTCTACGGCTCCACCGAGGTCTCCTCGGCGACCGTGGCCGGACCCGCCGACCTGCGCGCCGCGCCCACCACCGCGGGCCGCCCACCGCAGGGCACCCGGATCGGGCTGCTCGGCCCGGACGGCGACCCGGTGCCGCCCGGGGTCGTCGGGCGCATCTTCGTCGGCAACGACATGCTCTTCGACGGCTACACCGACGGGCAGGGCCGCGAGATCCGGCACGACCTGATGGACACCGGCGACCGCGGCTACTTCGACGCCGACGGGCGCCTGTTCGTCTCCGGCCGCGACGACGAGATGATCGTCTCCGGCGGCGAGAACGTCTTCCCGCGCCCGGTGGAGGAGGTCCTGGTCGACCTGCCGCAGGTCGACGAGGCCGCGGTGGTCGGCGTCCCGGACAGCGAGTACGGGCAGCGCCTGGTGGCCTACGTGGTGGTGCGCCCCGGCGCCCGGCTCGACGAGGACTCCATCCGCGCCTACGTCCACCAGCGGCTGGCCCGGTTCTCGGTGCCGCGCGAGGTCATCTTCGTCGACGAACTGCCGCGCAACCAGACCGGCAAGGTGCTCAAGCGGGTCCTGACCGACGGTGACCTCTTCGAGCACGCGGGCGACGGCGACGCCGCGTGAGCGCCGGGTGGTGGACCGTCACCGCCGTCGTCCCGCTCCTGTCCGGCGCTGTCGGAGCCCGCTGCCTGCTGCGGTGGCGGGCCCGCCGGGCGCGCGCCCGGTTCCGGCTCGTGCTCGACGAGGTGACCCTGGAGATCTCCGCGCTGGCCGACGAACTGGCCTCGGTCCCGCGCCGCTGCAACGGCATCGTCGCCGAGCAGCGCCGCCGCTCCGCCCTGGCCTACGCCGAGGCGGCCCGCCTGCTCGACGCCGCCCGCCACCCGCTGGACCTGACCGAGGCGTGCGCCCTCATCCGCGACAGCCGCGACGATCTGCGAATGGTCCGCGAAGGCGCCTAGCGCCCCCCACCGGAGCAATGGCGGAGATTTTTCCGGCCCGCCTTACGCCGAACAAAGCAGGCGGCAAAGCACTGCGAAAAGGCATCGATCCGATTTATGACCACCCCGACCGCAGGTTCACCCGACGGTGACAAGTTTGACCTGATGGATGCTCAACTCCGGACAACCGGGGAGCCCGAACGTACTAATCCGCTGGTGGGGGTGTCAGATGATGTTGCCAGTGGACCACAAACCACCCCCTCGGTCCTGCGCCGGGGGTGACAACAACAGAAGCGTTACCGGCCGGTATGGAAAGCGCTGTTGTCACGGTGGTGACACGCTGGTAACGTCCGAGCCCGTGCTCGCGGCGTGTCCTTCACGTCATTTTGCCCGTATATTCATCGGCAGGTGAGTGGTCATCTCATGAACGTTTCCGAGACGCGCAAGCGGCGTCGCCTCGCGGTGAAGTCCGCCCTGGCCGCGGTCGTCCTCGGCGCAGCGGGCGGCGGCATCTACTACAGCACCAGCGCGGCGACGGCGGGTGAGACCCCGGTCGGCACCGCCTTCGGCTGCGTGCTCCCCGGCGGCGACAGGGTCGACGTCCCGATCGAGTTCGGCGTCGGCATCCCGGACACCGCCGCCGCGGGCGCCGAGGTGGTGGCCAAGCCCAGCGCCAAGATCGCCCTCCCGGCGACCGCGGTGGACAAGCTGCGCGCGGGCGGCGAGACCGCCCTGGACGCCAGCCTCACCCCCACCATGACCCTGGTCGAGGGCGCCACCAGGACCGACCTCAAGGCCACCCCGCTCGCGGTGAAGGCCATGACCCTTCCGGCCCAGGGCGCCCTGAACCTCACCCTGGAGGGCGCGCCGGTCGCGTTCACCCCCAAAGCGGCGGGCACCGCCCAGGTCGAGCTGACCGGGCTCACAGCGCAAATGGTCGTCGGCACCACCGAGATCACCTGCGCCGCCACCACCGATTCCGGCGCGCTGGGCACCTTCGAGGTGACCGCCGCTGCCCCCGCCGCGCCCCAGGCCCAAGCCCAGCCCGCCGCCCCTCCGGTCGGCACGCTGCAGTCGCTGAAGTCCCGGTTCAAGATGACCGTGATCACCAAGATCAAGAAGGTCGGCGCCGAGGTCACCCTGAAGGGCAAGCTGACCATCGACACGCCCTTCACCGGCGGCACGCTCACCGGTGAGGTGGAGTTCGACCTCGCCAAGGACACCTACATGGTCGTCTTCCGCTTCATCCCGGTGCTCAACGACATCCAGGCCACGCAGAACAAGCCGGTCGAGGGCACGATGGAGCTGCAGCTGCCGCTCGCGCGCACCAAGGCCACCGCGACGATCGACCTCAACGTCTCCAACATCCGCCAAGGCGCCACGCCGGAGAACCCCAACGGCGGCGTGAACCTCGGCGTGCTCCCCGGCTGCAAGACCGCGAGCCCGCTCGTGACCCAGCTCAACGGCGACGTCCAGCTCGCGCAGGGCGTCAAGAGCGAGCTGAACACCGTGGCCACCATCCCGCCGTTCACCGGCTGCCGCACCGCCCAGGGTGAGGACTTGAGCAGGCTGATGACCGGTCTGGTGTCCGGCCCGGACAACCCGGTGCGGGTGATCCTGGAGAACGAGTGCGTCGGCTGCACCAACTAGCCGAGCACGACGCGTCAAGCAAGCAAGCCGTTTTCCCACAGGAGGTGTGATGGGTGTCGAGGTCGCCGTCGAGGGCCTGAGCAAGTCGTTCGGCAAGCAGGCCATCTGGCGGGACGTCACGCTCACGCTGCCCTCCGGTGAGGTCAGCGTGCTGCTCGGGCCGTCCGGTACCGGCAAGTCGGTGTTCCTCAAGTGCCTGATCGGGCTGCTCAAGCCGGAGAAGGGCCGCGTGGTCATCAACGGGGTCGACCTGTGCTCCTGCCCGGAGCGCGACCTCTACGAGATCCGCAAGCTGTTCGGCGTGCTGTTCCAGGACGGTGCGCTGTTCGGGTCGATGAACATCTTCGACAACGTCGCCTTCCCGCTGCGCGAGCACACGCGCAAGAGCGAGAAGGAGGTCCGCGACATCGTCATGTCGAAGATCGACATGGTGGGCATGCTCGGTGCGGAGGGCAAGCTGCCGGGGGAGATCTCCGGTGGTATGCGCAAGCGCGCCGGGCTGGCGCGGGCGTTGGTGCTCGACCCGCAGATCATCCTGTGCGACGAGCCGGACTCCGGTCTCGACCCGGTCCGCACCGCGTACCTGTCGCAGTTGCTGATCGACCTGAACGCGCAGATCGACGCGACGATCCTCATCGTCACGCACAACATCAACGTGGCCCGCACCGTCCCGGACAACCTGGGGATGCTGTTCCGCAAGGAACTGGTGATGTTCGGGCCCCGCGAGGTGCTGCTGACCAGCGAGGAGCCGGTCGTCGAGCAGTTCCTCAACGGTCGCCGCATCGGTCCCATCGGCATGTCCGAGGAGAAGGACCAGGCGCAGATGGCCCAGGAGCAGGCGCACCTGGACGCCGGGCACAGCGACGGCTCGCTCGAGGAGGACATGCGCGGGGTCGTCCCGCAGCTCGAGCCGACCCCGGGGCTGCCGCCGCGCGACGCCGCCCGGCGCCGCCGCCAGCGGGTCATGCAGATCCTGCACACGCTGCCCGAGTCCGCCCAGCACGGCATCCTGGCCAGCCTCAGCCGCGACGACTACGACCGCTACCAGGAGTGGCGCCGCCGCACCACCGGCATGGCGATGCCCTCGGGCCCGGGCACCACCGGCACGGCCACCGCCACCCGGGAGCAGACCCGGGTCAGCCAGGAGTTGCCCACCCGGCCCGCGGCGGGTGCCCAGCCCACCCAGCAGATCCCGCGCCCGGTCGCCCAGTCGCGCCCGCCCGCCCCGCAGCAGCCGCAGCAGTCCCCGCCCATGCGCCCGCGGCCCCGCCCGTGGCGCCGCGAGGAGGGGGACCAGTGAGCACCCGCACGTCCCGCAAGACCTCCCCGCTGGCCCCGGTCGCGGCCAAGGCCACGGGGGCCATGCGCGAGTTCGGCAACATCTTCGCCATGGCGCTCGACGTCATCGTGCAGATGTTCAAGCGGCCCTTCCAGGCCAAGGAGTTCATCCAGCAGTTCTGGTTCATCGCCAGCGTCTCGATCATGCCCGCCGCCCTGGTCGCCATCCCGTTCGGCGCGGTCATCACCCTGCAGTTGGGGTCGCTGACCGCGCAGATCGGCGCCGACTCGTTCAACGGCGCGGCCAGCGTGCTCGCGGTCATCCAGCAGGCCAGCCCGATCGTGACCACGCTGGTGGTCGCCGGTGCCGGTGGCTCGGCGATCTGCGCGGACCTGGGCTCGCGGACCATCCGCGAGGAGATCGACGCGATGATGGTGCTCGGCGTCTCCCCGATCCAGCGCCTGGTGGTGCCCCGCGTGCTCGCCGCCATGGGTGTGGCCGCGCTGCTCAACGGCATGGTCTCGGTCGTCGGCGTGTGCGGCGGCTACTTCTTCAACGTGGTCGTGCAGGGCGGCACCCCCGGTGCCTTCCTCTCCAGCTTCTCGGCCCTGGCGCAGCTCTCGGACCTGTGGGTCGGCACGCTCAAGGCCGTGATCTTCGGTTTCCTCGCCGGCCTGGTGGCCTCCTACCGGGGGTTGAACCCCAAGGGCGGCCCGAAGGGCGTCGGCGACGTGGTGAACCAGTCCGTGGTCATCACCTTCCTCCTGCTGTTCCTGGTGAACCTGGTGATCTCCGTGGTCTACCTGCAGCTCGTCCCCGCGAAGGGAGCGTGACGTGGTAACGCTCCGCGGCAAGGGCCGGGTGTCCTTCCAGCGCCCGTTCAACGCGCTGGAACGGCTCGGCGACCAGCTCGTGTTCTACGCCCGCGCGCTGGCCTGGATTCCGTTCGCGCTCACCCGCTACCTGCGGGAGATCATCCGGCTGCTGGCCGAGGTGAGCTTCGGCTCCGGCGCGCTGGCGGTCATCGGCGGCACCATCGGCGTCATGGTCGGCCTGTCGGTCTTCACCGGCACGGTCGTCGGCCTGCAGGGCTTCGCGGCGCTGAACCAGATCGGCACCTCGGCGTTCGCGGGCTTCCTCTCGGCGTACTTCAACACCCGCGAGATCGCCCCGCTGGCCGCCAGCCTGGCGCTGTCGTCCACGGTCGGCTCCGGCTTCACCGCCCAGCTCGGCGCCATGCGGATCTCCGAGGAGATCGACGCGCTGGAGGTCATGGCGATCCGGTCGATGCCGTACCTGGTGACCTCGCGGATCATCGCCGGGTTCGTGGCGATCATCCCGCTGTACACGATCGGCCTGCTGACGTCGTACCTGGCGGCGCGGACGATCACCGTCAGCGTCTACGGGCAGTCGGCGGGCACCTACGACCACTACTTCTCGCTGTTCCTCCCCCCGGAGGACGTGGTGTGGTCGTTCGTCAAGGTGCTGATCTTCAGCGTGGCGATCATCCTGACGCACTGCTTCTACGGCTACCGCGCCAGCGGCGGCCCGGCGGGCGTGGGTGTCGCGGTCGGCCGCTCCGTGCGGACCTCGATCGTGATCATCAGCGTCCTGGACTTCTTCCTCAGCCTCGCGATCTGGGGCGCGACGACGACGGTGCGGGTGGCCGGGTGAACACGCGACTGCGCAACCAGACGATGGGTGTCTTCTTCCTCATCATCATCCTGCTGCTGGGCTGGCTGGCGATCGCCATCTACGACAAGGCGTTCGTCAGCTCCACCCGGGTCGTGCTGCACGCCGACCGGGTGGGCAACCAGCTCAAGGAGAACGCCGACGTCAAGGTCCGCGGCATGATCGTGGGCACCGTCGACTCGATCGTCACCGACGGCGACGGGGTGGCGATCGAGCTGGCGCTGGAGCCGGACAAGCTGCAGCTCCTGCCCAGCAACGTCACCGCCCGGCTGCTGCCCAAGACCCTCTTCGGCCAGCGGTACGTGGCCCTGGTGGTCCCGGAGAGCCCGGCGCGCCCGCTGCGCGAGGGCGACGCGATCAACCAGGACACCTCCGAGCGCTCGGTCGAGCTGGAGAAGGCGCTGCGCGACCTGCTGCCGGTGCTGCAGGCGGTGCAGCCGCAGAAGCTCAACTCCACCCTCGGCGCGCTGTCGCAGGCGCTGGAGGGCCGGGGCAAGACCCTGGGTGAGACCATGGTCTCGCTCAACAAGTACCTCGCCGAGCTGAACCCGCAGATGCCGCAGATCCAGGCGGACATCACCAAGTTCGCCGACACCGTCGGGGTCTACGAGAAGGCGGCACCGGACATCATCGACGCCCTCGACGAGCTGACCACGACGAGCAAGACGATCGCCGAGCAGAAGGACCAGCTCACCAACCTGTTCGGTTCGCTCACCACCGCGTCGAACGACCTGGGCGAGTTCGTCCGCGGCAACGCGAACACGCTGATCGGGCTGGCGGACAGCAGCAGGCCCACGCTGGAGCTGCTGGCCAGGTACTCCCCGGAGTTCCCCTGCCTGGCGCAGGCGGTCGTCAACGTCAAGCCGGACGTGGAGCGGGCGCTCGGCGTCGGCACCAACGAGCCGGGCATGCACGTCAACCTGGTCGTCAAGCAGTCGCGGGGCGCCTACGTCCCCGGCCGCGACCGCCCGGCCTTCACCGCCAAGAGCGGTCCCCGCTGCTACCCCGGCGGGCTCTCCGGGGGCGCGACCCCCGCGGTGGCGATGGACACGGCGAGCGGCACCGACGGGCTGGGCACCGTCAACTCGGCGGAGGAGAGCCAGTTCATCAACGAGCTGATCGCCCCCACCACCGACAACCTGGCACCGGCCGACCTCGCGGACTGGAGCAGCCTGCTGGTCGGACCCCTGCTGCGCGGAGCTGAGGTGAACCTGTCATGAAGTCCGTGACCGGACCGCTGGTCAAGGGCCTGATCTTCACGGTGGTCACGCTGGTGGCCACGATCGTGCTCGGCGTGACGATCGCCAACAAGGGCAGCGGCGACACCATCAGCTACTCGGCGAAGTTCACCGACGTCACCTCGCTCAACACCGGCGACGACATCCGCATGTCGGGTGTGCGCGTCGGGCAGGTCGAGGACATCGAGGTGGTGGACCGCAAGTTCAGCCAGGTGGAGTTCAGCGTGGACCGCCGCTGGGCGCTGTCGCCCACGGCCATCGCCACGGTGAAGTTCCGCAACCTGATCGGCCAGCGCTACATCTCCATCGACCAGGGCACCGGTTCCGGCACGCTGCCGGAGGACTCGGTCATCCCGCTGGACCGCACCCGGCCCGCCCTGGACCTGACCGCGATGTTCAACGGGTTCAAGCCGCTGTTCCAGGCGCTCTCGCCCGAGGACGTCAACAAGCTGTCGCTGGAGGTCGTGCAGGTCCTGCAGGGCGAGGGCGGCACGGTGGACAACCTGCTGACCCACGTCGCCTCGCTGACCACCACGCTGGCGCAGAAGGACGACGTCATCGGTCGGGTGATCACGAACCTGAACACCGTGCTCGGGCAGGTCAACTCCCAGGGCGACCAGCTCTCGTCGCTGCTGCTGACCACCCAGCAGTTGGTGTCCGGCCTGGCCAAGGACGCCAAGCCGATCGGCGACGCGATCTCCAGCATCGCCGAGCTGACCACCAGCACCTCGGACCTGCTCGCGCAGGGCCGGGAGCCGCTCAAGCGCGACATCGACGCCCTCGGGCAGCTTTCGAACACGCTGGCGAACAACACCCCGCAGTTCGAGTCCTTCCTCAAGAACCTGCCGATCAAGTACGAGGCCATCGGCCGGATGGCCTCCTACGGGTCCTGGCTCAACTTCTACCTGTGCTCGGCCACCACCGACGTCGACCCCGCACCCGGTCAGGGTCCCGGCGACATCGGCCTGCCGAACACCGCTGCGAGGTGCCGGTCGTGAAACCGTTCCGCGAACGCAACACCGTCAAGGTCGGCCTCGTCGGCATCGCGTTGATGGCGCTGGTGGGTCTGCTGATCTTCTCCTGGGACTCGCTGCCGATCATCGGCGGCCGGGAGTACACCGCGCACTTCAAGGAGGCCGCGGGGCTCAAGCCCGACGACGAGGTCCGGGTGGCCGGGGTCAAGGTCGGCAAGGTGACCGCGGTCGAGCTGGAGAACACCTACGTCAAGGTGACCTTCCGGGCGCGCGGGGTGTGGCTGGGTGACCAGACCGTCGCCGCCATCAAGATCAAGACCCTGCTGGGCCAGAAGAACCTGGCGCTGGACCCGGTGGGCACCGAGGAACTCGACCCGGACAACCCGATCCCGAGCGAGCGCACGATCACCCCCTACGACGTGAACGACGCGTTCGCCGACCTGGCCAAGACCTCCGGCGAGATCGACACCGACCGGCTGGCGGAGAGCTTCAAGACCCTGGCGCAGACCTTCTCGGCCTCCACCCCGGAGACCGTCAAGAGCGCCCTGGACGGCCTCTCGTCGCTGTCGAAGACGATCTCCTCCCGGGACCAGGACCTCAAGCAGCTCCTGGAGAGCTCCAGCGGGGTCAGCAAGACCATCGCCGACCGCTCCGACCAGTTCACCGCGCTGATCAACGACGGCAACACGCTGCTCGGCGAGTTCGACCGCCGCCGCCAGGCGATCCACGACCTGCTGGTCGGCACCCGCGACCTGTCCCGCCAGCTCCAGGGCCTGGTCGCCGACAACCAGCAGCAGATCGGCCCCGCCCTGGAACAGCTCAACCGGGTCACCGACGTGCTCCAGCGCAACCAGGACAACCTGGACAAGGCGCTGCGCCTGGCGGGCCCGTTCTACCGGCTCATCGGAAACGCCGTCGGCAATGGCCGCTGGCTCGACAGCTACATCTGCGGCCTGATCCCGTCCACGGACGGTTCGGCGGGCTGCGTGCCACCCAAGGCAGGAGGACGCTGATGGCCGCCACGAAGACCCGCTACAAGCTGATCCGCGCGATCGCCATCGGCGCGGCGGCGGTCCTGCTGGTCGCCGCGGGCACCTGGGCGCTGCTCAACGCGGGCAAGACCAAGTCGGTGACGGCGTACTTCACCGCCGCGGTCGGCCTCTACACCGACTCCGACGTGCGCGCGCTCGGCGTCAAGATCGGCTCGGTGGACACCGTGGAGCCGCAGGGCCCCAACGTCAAGGTCACCATGACCATCGACGCCGACGCCCCGATCCCGCAGGGCGCCAACGCGCTGATCGTCACCCCCAGCCTGGTCGCCGACCGGTACGTGCAGCTCAGCCCGGTCGACACCAGCGGCCCCCGGCTGGCCGACGACACCACGATCCCGCTGGAGCGCACCGTCGTCCCGGTCGAGATCGACCAGCTCTTCTCCAGCCTCAACGACGTGACCACCGCCCTGGGCCCGGAGGGGTCCAACAAGGACGGCGCGCTCAGCGACCTGCTCAAGACCGGCGCCACCTACCTCGAGGGCAACGGCGCGGAGTTCGGCCAGACCGTGCGCGACCTCGGCGACCTTGCCCGCACCCTGGGCAACTCCCAGGACGACCTGTTCGCCACCGTCGACGGGCTGCAGAAGTTCACCACCACGCTGGCGCAGAGCGACGGCCAGGTCCGCCAGCTCGACGACCTGTTGTCGTCGGTGTCGAAGAACCTCGCCGACGAGCGCGGCAACTTCGACGAGGCGCTGCGCGAACTGGCCTCCGCCCTGGGCACGGTGCAGGGCTTCATCAAGGACAACCGCGGCCTGATCAAGACCAACGTGGACAAGCTGGCGGGCACCACCGCGCTGCTCTCGCAGCAGCGGGCCTCGCTGTCGGAGGCGCTGGACGCCACGCCGCTGGCGCTGAGCAACCTGCTCAACGCCTACGACCCGAACACCCGCACGCTCGACGGCCGGGGCAACCTCAACGAGTTCTCGTTGCTGCCGCTGCCCGCCACGGCCAACGCGCAGGGAGGCAACTGATGCGCACCCGGCTGTTCCCCGGGCTCCGCGCCGCCGTGGCGGCGGGGCTGGGGATGACCGTGCTCGCGGGCTGCGGCGGCGGTCTCTACGACGTCGACCTCCCCGGCGGCGCCGACGTCGGCGACCGCCCCTACCACGTCACCGCCGACTTCAAGGACGTGCTGGACCTGGTCCCGCAGTCCGGGGTCAAGGTCAACGACGTGGCCATCGGCAAGGTCGAGGCGATCGAGCTGTCCCCCGACGGCCGCAGCGCGCGGGTCAGCATGGTCGTCAACGGCTCGGTCAAGCTCGCGGGCACCGCGGTGGCCCGGCTGCGCCAGTCCAGCGTGCTGGGCGAGAAGTTCGTCGAGCTGGCCGACCCGAGCGACGACGCCAAGCAGGGCACCCTCGCCGACGGCGCCAACATCCCGCTGGAGCGCACCAACCGCAACCCGGAGATCGAGGAGGTGTTCGGCGCGCTGTCGATGCTGCTCAACGGCGGCGGCGTCGGGCAGATCCAGTTGATCACCAAGGAGCTGAACGCGGCGCTGGGCGGCAACTCCCAGGACATCAAGGCGCTGCTGACCAACCTCAACACCTTCGCCGGTGGCCTGGACACGCACCGCGCCGAGATCACCAGGGCCCTCGACGGCCTGGACCGGCTCTCCGGCTCGCTCGGGCAGCGCAAGGACCAGATCGCCCAGCTCCTGGAGGGCCTCGGCCCGGGCATCGAGGTGCTCTCGCAGCAGCGCGAGCAGTTCGTCACCATGCTCAAGTCGCTGGACTCGCTGTCGTCGACCGCCGTGGGGGTGGTCAACGCCAGCAAGGACGACCTGGTGGCCGACCTCAAGGCCCTGGAGCCGACGCTGCGCAAGCTCAACGAGGCCGGGCAGAACCTGCCGCAGGCCATGGAACTGCTGTTCACGTTCCCGTTCCCGGACTCGGCGTTGAACGCGATCAAGGGCGACTACCTGAACGTGTACCTGAACTTCGACTCGAAGTCGAGGGGGGCCGCCCCCGCCTCGGCCCCGCTGTCGCTGCCCTCGGCGGACCAGGCCCCGGAGGGGAACGGCTGATGATCACCCGACGGGTACGAGTCCAGATCACCGTCTTCGTGCTGATCGCCCTGGCGGGCATCAGCTACGTCGGCGCCAAGTACGCGGGCCTGGACACCATGTTCGGCGCCGCGGGCTACATCGTGAAGGTGCGCCTGCCCGACTCCGGCGGCATCTTCACCAACGCCGAGGTCACCTACCGCGGCGTCGGCATCGGCCGGGTCGACGAGCTGCACCTGGTCAACGACGGCGTCGAGGTCGACCTGCGCATCCGCGACGACGCCCCGCAGGTCCCCGCCGACGTCGAGGCCGTGGTCGCCAACCGCTCCGCGGTCGGCGAGCAGTACCTCGACCTGCGCCCCCGCCGCGACGGCCAGCCCTACCTGACCGAGGGCTCGGTCATCTCCAAGGACGCGACCTCGCTGCCGCTGCCGAACGAGACCGTCCTGCTCAACCTGGACAAGCTGGTCGAGTCGGTGCCGGAGGACGAGCTGCGCACCGTCGTCGACGAGCTGTACCTGGCCACCCAGGGCACCGGCCCCAGCCTGCAGGTCCTGCTGGACTCGGCGAGCAGCTTCACCCAGTTGGCCACCGAGCACCTGCCGCAGACCCTGCAGCTCATCACCGACGCGGGCACCGTGCTGACCACCCAGGTGGAGTCGCAGCAGGCGATCCAGGACTTCGGCGTCAACGCCAAGGTCATCGCCGAGCAGCTCAGCAAGTCCGACGGCGACATCCGCACCATCCTGGCCAACGCCCCGGCGGCGGCCGAGCAGATCTCCGGCCTGCTGCGCGAGAGCGGCAAGAGCCTCGGCGGCGTGTTCGCCAACCTGCTGACCACCTCGAACGTGCTGGTCACCCGGCAGGCGGGCCTGGAGCAGCTGCTGGTGGTGGCCCCGCAGGCCATCGCCGCGGCCCGCGACGTCATCACCCCCAACGGCGCCAACTTCGGCCTGTCGGCGACCTTCTTCGACCCCATGCCCTGCACCCAGGGCTACGAGGGCACCCGCTACCGCAACGGCCTCGACACCTCCGGGGCGCCGCTGAACACCAACGCGCGCTGCGTGCTCGCCCCGGGCAGCGGTAACGTGCGGGGGTCGCAGAACGCGCCCAACGGTGGCGTCCCCCCGGCGGTCAAGCCCGCGGACTTCGGTCCCGGGGGTGAGCTGCCGGAGCAGGACAACAACGCCCCCGGGGGGACCGACAACATGCGCAGCTCGCTCGACGAGCTGCTCGCGCTGACCCCGTAGGAGCTGGAGCACCGGATGAGCGAGACCGACGAGGACACCCGCACCAGGCGAGCGGGCGGGCCGTTGCGGGTGGCCTCGGTGGTGCTGCTGGTGCTGGCCGTGGTGTTCGCCTGCGTCTCGGGTGTGCGGCTGCTCGGCGCCGACGACGTCCGCGCCGCCGACGCCACCGCCCGGGACGAGGCGCTGCGCGCGGCCAAGTCGATCGTGGGCCAGTTCAACACCTTCGACTACCGCAACGCCCCGGCGGCCATGGACGGCTGGCTGGCCCAGTCCACCGGCGACCTGCACGACCTGCTGGAGACCGAGAAGGACGTGACGGTCAAGAACCTGGCCGCCGGGCGCACGGTGACCCGGGGCGAGGTCGTCGACGCCGCGCTGACCGAACTCGACGCCGACCGGGGCGCCGCGGGCTTCATCGCCTCGGTGCTCACGGCGGTGACCCCGGAGGGCGGCGCCGAGTCGTCCAAGCGCATCCGGATGCAGGGCACGCTGACCAGGACCGATCAGGGGTGGCTGCTCTCGTCGCTCGACCTGGTCAAGATCCAGACGGCCTGACCGGGCGAAGGCAGAGGAGCAGATCCCATGAGCAGCACCGGACGCCGCGACGCCTCCACCCGGGGCCGCACGCCCAGGGTGGCGGGCCGCCGGGTGGCGGGCAGGCCCACGAGCCGACCGCGCCCCGCCCCGCACGTCGACCCGGCCCCCGGTGAGGCTCCCGACACCCCCGACACCGTCGGCGTCGAGGAGGTCGACGAGACCTCCGCGGCCGGGTACGCCACCCCGGACGAGCCGGACGCGGACGAGGCTCTCGAGGCCGACCCCGGCGACCTGGACGACCGGGACGGCCCGGACGACCCCGACGACGCGGACGACGTGGGCACCCCCGCCTTCTCCACCCGGCTGTCGGTCGTCCTGCTGGTCGCGGCCCTGCTGGTCGCCGCGGGCGGCCTGTTCCTGTGGCTGCGCGCCGAGCGGATCGACGACGCGGCGGGCAACAACGTCGCCGTGGTCGACGCCGGGCAGACCGTGGCCGTCACCACGGCCGTGCGCGAGGCGCTGGAGCAGGTCTTCTCCTACCGCTACGACAACACCGCCCTGACCGAGGCCGCGGCCAAGACCGTCCTCGTCGGCAAGGCGTCGAGCCAGTACGAGGAGCTGTTCAAGAAGGTCCGGGAACTGGCACCCGCGCAGAAGCTGGTGCACAAGTCCAAGGTGGTCCTGTCCGGGGTGTCCCAGCTCGACGGGGACCACGCCACCATGCTCGTGTTCATGGACCAGACCTCCACCCGCGGCGACAACGGCGAGGCGACCGTGGGCGGCGCGCAACTGGCCGTCGGCGCGCAGCGGGTGGACGGGGTATGGCGGATTTCCTCGATCGACCCGTACTAGCGGGCTCGGGAACGCCGCGGTCGTGACAATTCCGGCGACCGGTCCACTCGGCAACCGGTGAATTACCGTCCGGCTATTGTCCAGTAATTGACGAAATGGGTAAAGTCGACCCTGCCCGGCGAAACTCACTCGTTCGGGTGGACGGTTCACACAAATGCGCTGCCGAGTGGAATGGCTTCGCACCCCGGGTGGGTGCGGGTGCCGCCACCCGGAGTTCGCGGGCAACGGTGCCCGCACCCGCGTGATGCCCCGGTGGTGGTTCAGGCCCCGGCTGCTGTTGGGCGAGCATCCGCCCGGGAGGGCAGGCGCCCGCACCGCGCCTGCCCTCCCGTGTGCCCGGCCCCGGTCCACCGCCGCGGCGCGGCGGCGGACCACCGAAGCTCCGACAGCACCACGAACCCCCTGCGCAGTCAAAGGCCCCCGGTGTGGACACCGGGGGCCTTCGCGGTTCTGCCGGGTGCTAGCGGGTCAGCTCGACCCCGCGCAGGGTGCGCCGCGCCCGCAGCGCCACCTCGATGTCGAAGCGCCGGTCCGGGTCGTCCAGCGAGGCCCCGAACAGCCGCTCGAGCTGCCGCAGGCGGTAGCGGACGGTCTGCGGGTGCACGTCGAGGAGCTGGGCGATCTCCGGGGCGCTGCGCCGGGTCTCCAGCCAGATCAGCAGCGTCTCGCTGAGCTTGTCGCGCTGCTTGCCGGTCAGCTCGGCCATCGGGGCCAGCGCCCGCTCGGAGATCTCCTGCACCAGGAACGGGTCGTTGAGCAGCCACAGCACCGACATGTGCCGCTCGAACCAGGTGACCTCGGTGTCGGGCAGCGCGCCCTGCCCGACCAGCACCAGCGTCCGCCGGGCCCAGCGCAGCGACTCGGCCGCCTCGGTGACCGGCACCGTGGGGCCCACCGCGGCCCGCCAGCCGGGCAGCTCCTCGGGCAGCTTGTGCAGCAGGTCGCGGTGCTCCTCGGCGAGGACCAGGCACGGCTCGCTGCCCTCCAGGTCCACCAGCACCCGGCCGTCCATGCTCGCCCCGGGCAGCTCGGAGTGCTCGTCGCGCAGCTCCAGGGCGACGGTGACGATCCGCTCCGGCACCGGCCAGCGGGCCGCCTCGGCCAGCCTGGTCAGCGCCTGCGGGGTGGCCGCGGCGGGGGAGAGGATGACCTCCAGCAGTTGCCTGCGCCGCCGCTCCAAGGCGCCCATCTCCCTGGCGCGCACGGAGGCGTGGCCCTCCACCGACAGCGCCGAGAGCTCGTCGATGTAGGCGAAGATGGCCTCGGCGAGCAGGCACAGCGTCGCCGTGGGCACCCCGGCCCGGTCGCCGACCTGCGCGATCCGCCGCCAGGCGACGCGCGCGCCGATGCGGTACGCGGTCTGCAGCACGTCGAGGATCGGGCCGTCGTAGAAGTCGTGCAGGCCCATGTCCCGGAAAAGCTGCGCCCGGTCGTCCTGCGGTGCCGCCGGGTCGGCCAGCCGGTCGATGAACTGCATCACCGCCTGCTGGATGCCCTCGGTCACGGTCTTGCCGAACGGGCCGTCCATGCGCCTGCTGAACGCCGGGATGGCCCGGCTGAGCTCGCTGCGGATCTCCTCGGTCAGGTCCTGCACGCCCGGCCGGAACAGCGGCGCCAGGTCCGACGGCAGCAACGACCACAGGTCGATCGAGGTGACGTCCTGGTCGTCGCGGTCGGTCGCCGTGCTCGCCGGGGACAGCAGGGAGTCGAAGGCGATCCGCAGCGGGAACTCGGCGAGCCCGTCCGGTTCGTCCCGCTGCTCTGACACGGTCGCCTCCTCGGGGCGTGGCAATCCCGACCGCGTCGGTGGGATTGCCGCCTGCAATAGGGCACGAATAGTGCGCCGACGCTTGTCTGGTATCAGCGCCGCACGTCCTGGAATCTACATCGCCACAGCGTTCGCCGGAACTTTTTCCACATTTATTCTGGAATGTGGCGGGCCGCGCGCGGAACTTTGTCATCACGCCACAGTCGGGGTGTGCGCTTCTGCGGCGCAGCGGAGCAGAATCAGGTACTGAGCGGTACTTGAAGGTCGCCCGCCCCGGTCCCGCCGCCCCCCGACCGTGGCGGGGCGTGCTCCCGCACCGCACGCGCCG
Organism: Actinokineospora spheciospongiae; assembly: GCF_003182415.1. Lineage (NCBI taxonomy): Bacteria > Bacillati > Actinomycetota > Actinomycetes > Pseudonocardiales > Pseudonocardiaceae > Actinokineospora > Actinokineospora spheciospongiae. The sequence continues at coordinate 166,029 of NZ_QHCP01000013.1, forward strand.
ACGGCCGGCCCCGCGGGTGCGGGACCGGCCGTCGGCGGTGGGGATTCGGAGGGACGCCCCGACCCGGTGGAGGAGCGCCCCGGTGGGGTCTAGCTGGCCCGTGCGGGCACCTCCCGGCGCTCCGGGCGGCCCGCCTCGGGGGCGCGGTCGGTGGGCCACAGCAGCCGGTGGGCGCGCAGCGCGATCTCCAGGTCCAGGCGGGAGTCGGGGTCGGCGAGCTGGTCGCCGAACAGCTTCTCCACCTGGCGCATGCGGTAGCGCACGGTCTGCGGGTGGATCGCCAACCGCTCGGCGATCTCGGGGGCGCTGCCGCGGGTCTCCAGCCACGCCAGCAGCGTCTCCGCGGTGCGGGCGCGCTGCTTGACCGTCAGGTCCTGCAACGGGGCCAGCGTGCGCTTGAGCAGCTCGCGCACCAGGAACTCGTCGGCCAGCAGCCACAGCGTCGAGAGGTGGTCGCGGCACCAGGTGACCGGGCCGTCGTCGATGATGCCGCGGTGCACCAGGCTCATCGCCCGCCGCGCCCAGCGCAACGAGGTGGCCGCCTCGCGCAGCGACACCATCGGGCCGATCACCGCCCGGCGCCCGCGAAGCTGCTCGCGCAGCCCGCGGAGCTGCCGCTGCGGGTCGGACATGACCAGGCACGGCATGTCGCCGTCGAAGTCGGTCAGCACGTCCTCGTGCAGGCCGGGCCCGGTCAGCTCGTCGCCGCCGCCGTCCGCGGCGGGCTCGATGACCACCACGGCCACCTGGTCGGGCACCCGCCAGCGCGCGGTGGCCGCCAGCTTGGTGATGGTCGCCATGGAGGCGGGGGGCTCGGAGAGGATCAGCTCGACCAGCCTGCGCCTGCACCGCTCGATCACGCCGACCGACTGCGCCTGCGCGGCGGTGTAGCCCTCGATCGACAGCGTGGAGATCTCGTCGACGTAGGCGAAGATCGCCTCGGCGGCCACGGTCAGCATCGCCGTGGGCAGCCGCTGCTGCTGGCCCCAGGCCGCCAGGTGCCGCCAGGCGACCCGGCCGCCGACCCGGTAGGCGGTCTGCAGGCAGTCCAGGCTGCGGCCCTCGCCGAACTCCACCCGGCCGAGCTGGCGGAAGACGTTGGCCCAGTTCTCGTCCGGGGTGCCGCCGATGCCGATGGTGTCCATGATGCGCAGCACCGACTGCTCCACCCCGGCGACCATGATGGCGCCGAAGTGGCCCTCCAGGGGCTGGGCGTAGGCGGGCACCGCGCGCTGGATCTCGCGGATCATGTCCTGGGTGAGCTGCCCGACCATGGGTCGGAACCGCGCCACCAACTCCCGGGGCAGGCTGGCCCACAGTGCGGTCGCACGGTCGTCCTGGACCGACAGGCGCCCACCCGCCCCGGCCGGTGCCGGAACCGCGGGGTGGCTTCCTTTGCGTTGGTCCTTCCGGATGGTCGAGGGTGCGGGTCGGTTGCCCAGTTCTATTGGCATTCTCGTCCCCTTGTCGCTCACAAAACTCCGCCGCAGCGCGCCGTCGGGCGGGCGCCATTTTGTGACGACGACCATAAGTTCGGAGGCGGCGCGGTGTCAAATGCAACCGTTACGTGACGTCCCGGACACTCGATTGGTCCAGGGTTTTCGGTCCGTTTTAATGGATGTGGTGGAACCGAGATGCCCATCTTGTGGGTCTGTGACAAAACAGGGAACGCTCCGTCACCTGTCCGCGCAGTAGCATCAACGCAGGGTCACCGGATACCGTGCTGTTCGGGAAGATTTTCCCACGTCAGGGCTTGTGGCTGACACTTGTTCACCCGAACGGCCCAGCGGATGCCCACGGTGACGAGCTGACCGTTCCCACAAAACCCACCGGTGAGAACTGTGTCACCTTGACAAAACCGAGGGTTTTCGAGGTTGGTTACCGACGGGTTCTTGCCGCCGGGCCGGTTGTTTCAGTAGGGTTTCAGGCAGTAGTCGCCCGGTGGCTCCGGGGTCGGACATTCGCAGCCGGGACCAATGCTTTCGGCGCGTTCTCTATTTTGCGATCCAAGAAGGAAGCAGACTAATGATCGGTCGTCGTGTCGTTCCTGCGCTCGCCTCGATGGCCATCGCCATCGGCACCCTGTCCGCCTGCGGTTCGGATTCCGGGTCGACGCCCGAGGGTGGCAACACCCCCCAGGCCAGCCCCGCTGTGCAGTGGATCGACAAGGTCTGCGGGACGATGGTGACCGGTGGGCAGAAGCTGTCGCAGATGCCCGCCGTCGACCCCGCCAACCCGGCCGCGGCAAAGGAAGGCCTGATCACCTTCTTCGCCAACTTCTCCGACACGCTGACCACGCTGTCGAACGGCCTCACCGAGGCGGGCGTCCCCCCGGTGACCGATGGCCAGGCCACCGTCGACAAGGCAAAGGCCACCATCGACGGTGCCAAGACCTCCGTCGACTCGGCCAAGACCAAGCTGGCGGGCATCAACACCGCCGACCCGATCGCCTTCCAGCAGGCCTTGGTGGAGCTGGCACCCTCCCTGACCGCCCTGAACAACACCGACGGCGCGCTCAAGGACCTGCGCGCGAACCCCGAGCTGAACACCGCGTTCGAGCAGGCCCCCGGGTGCAAGCAGGTCGACTCCGAGTCCGCCAGCACGGTCCCGACCTCCTGATCCCGACCGCCTGGGCCTGCCGGTCCGGCTCCGGGTGTGGCACCCTGCCGGTGCCCCAGGCCCCGCGCCGCAGTCCCCGCACCCCTTCGGAGGTGGCCGCGTGACAGATCGTCCCGAGTCCCGGGTCCGGTCGGTGCCCGTCGCCGACGTGCTGACCCGCGAGGGCCGTGACGACCCCGCCGTCCGCCGCCGCGCCGACCGCCCCCGCCGCGTCCTCAAGACCGCGGCGGGGGCGGCGGTCGTCGTCGGCGCCCTGTGGGGTCTGCACGACCAGTTCGCCCCCGACCACACCGGGGTCTCCGCCGAACCGGGGCGCTCCACCCCGTTCACCGAGACCCCCGTCCCGCCGACCACGGTGGCCGCCACCGAGGTCGTCGGCCCGCGCGTGGCCACCGGCGAGGTCGTCACCGCCCCCACCACCGCGGCCGCGCCCCCGGTCGAGCGGGAGGCCCCCGCACGGCAGGCGCAGCCGGAGCGGACGCAGCGGGCGGCCGACACCGAGCCGAGGCGCACCCGGTCGATCGTGCCGAACCCGGTGCAGGTCCTGCTCGACGCCGCCCGACTGCTCGGGGGCAGGTGATGGAGCAGACCCCGGCGGGGCCCGGGGCGGACGCCGAACCGACCGCGCCACCCGCGCCACCCGGACCGGAGCGCGGTTCCGAGCGGTCCGAGCAGCCCGCGGCGACGACGCCGCGGGCTCGCGCGCTCTCCCCCCTGAAGCTGATGATGGTCATCGCCGTGCTGGCCCTCGGGCTGGCCTTCGGCGCCAAGGCCCCCTGCCTGGGCACCTACGTCGACGGCGCGGGCGTCGCCCAGCTCGACTGGCGCGAGGGGTCGCAGTACAAGCGGTTCTGCTACTCCGACACCGTCCCGCTCTACTCGTACAACCACCTCGCCGAGGGCGCGCTCCCCTACGCCACCCGCTGGGTCGACCTCGGCAGCGGGAAGCCGAAGGCGCGGTACATGGAGTACCCGGTGCTCACCGGGCTGTTCATGTACCTCAACGCCCACCTGACCCTGGTGTGGCTGGACGCGGTCGGCGCCGAGGTGCCGGTGATCGCCTACTTCGACATCACCGCCGTGCTGCTGGCCCTGGCCTGGCTGGCGGCGGTCTGGGCCAGCCTGCGGCTGACCGCGCGCAGGCCTTGGGACGCGCTGCTCATCGCCGCGTCGCCGCTGGTGGTCGTGCACGCCTTCACCAACTTCGACACCCTCGCGGTCGCCGCCGCCGTGCTGGCCCTGCTGGCCTGGGCGCGGCGCAGGCCGGTGCTCGCCGGGGTGCTGCTGGGCATCGGCGGCGCGCTCAAGCTGTTCCCGCTGCTGCTGCTCGGCGCGCTGCTCATCCCGTGCCTGCGGGCCGGGCGGATGTCGGAGTTCTGGACGACCACCGCCGCCACGGTCACCACGTGGGTGGCGGTGAACGCCCCCATCGCGCTGCTGCCGGAGACCAAGGCGGGCTGGGGCGAGTTCTTCCGCCTCAACACCACCCGCGACATGGACCCGGACTCGATCTACTACGTGCTGCGCACCCTCACCACGTGGCCCGGCTTCGACACCCCGCCGTTCCCGCCGGGGGAGGGGCCCGAGGTGCTCAACACGGTGAGCCTGCTGCTGTTCCTCGCGGTGTGCCTGGTGATCGCCTACGTCGGCCTGAGCGCGCCGGTGCGGCCGCGGGTCGCGCAGTTGGGGTTCCTGATCATCGCGGCCTTCCTGCTCACCAACAAGGTGTGGAGCCCGCAGTACTCGCTGTGGCTGGTCCCGCTGGCGGTGCTGGCGCTGCCGAGGTGGAAGCCGCTGCTGGCGTGGATGCTCGTCGACGCCGCGGTGTGGTTCCCCCGGATGCTGTACTTCATGGGTGGGCCGGACGGCCTGCCCGCCGAACCGTTCCTCTACACCGTGATCGCCCGCGACCTCGCGCTGCTGCTGCTGTGCGCGCTGGTCGTGCGCGAGATCCACCGCCCGGAGCGCGACCGGGTCCGCGTCGACGGCGTGGGCGACCCGATCGCGGGCGTCACCGCCGACGAGCCCGACCGCTGGCGGCTGCGCGGCTTCCGCGTGGTCCCCCTCGCCCGCCCCGCGCCCGAGGAGCCCGCCCATGTCGGCTGAGGCCACCGCGGAGCGGACCGCCCAGCCGACCCCCGACCCGGTCGTCCCACCGCCACCCCCGGCCGTCGCCGCCGACCCCGCCCCCACCGACCGGCTGCGCGGCTGGGTCGTCGCGGCTGTGCTGGGGCTCGTCGGCGGGATCGTGCGGTTCCAGAACCTGGGCTCGCCCACCGACAAGGGCACCCCGGTCTTCGACGAGAAGCACTACACCCCGCAGGCGTGGCAGATGCTGCGCAACGGCGGCGTCGAGGACAACCCCGGCTACATGCTCACCGTGCACCCCCCGCTGGGCAAGACGCTGATCTCGCTGGGCGAGTGGCTCTTCGGCTACAGCGGTTGGGGGTGGCGGTTCACCGCCGCGCTGTGCGGCACGCTGATGATCATCATGGTGGTGCGGATCGCCCGCAGGCTGACCCGCTCCACCCTGCTCGGCGCGGTCGCGGGCCTGCTGCTCATCGCCGACGGGGTGTCCCACCTGCAATCGCGGATGGGGATGCTCGACATCTTCCTGGCCTTCTTCGTGCTGGCGGCCTTCGGCTGCGTCCTGGTCGACCGCGACCAGGTCCGCGCCCGCCTCACCGTGGCGGTCGCCGAGGGCTGGGCCGACGAATCCGGGCTCGGGCCGCGCCTGGGCGTGCGCTGGTGGCGCCTCGGCGCGGGCGCCCTGCTCGGGCTGGCGTGCGGGGTGAAGTGGTCGGGCCTGTACTTCGTCGCCGCCTTCGGCCTGCTGACCGTCCTGTTCGACGTGACCGCCCGCCGGGCGGCCGGGGTGCGCCACCCGTGGCTGGGCGCCCTCGGCCGCGACGTGCTGCCGGGCCTGTGGGCGTTCGTGGGCGTCGGCGCCACCGCGTACCTGACCACCTACTGGGGCTGGTTCGCCTCGGAGACCGCGTTCGCCCGGCACCTGGTGGAGACGGGCGGCTCGGACCCGCTGTCGATCGCCAAGGGGGCGCTGGGGTCGCTGTGGCAGAACTCGTCGAAGGTCCTGGACTTCCACGAGTCGCTGGTGACCCCGGAGAAGCCGCACCCGTGGGAGTCCAAGCCGTGGACGTGGCCGATGGGCCTGCGGCCGATGCTCTACTACTACGAGGGCGGCCTCACCGGCTGCGGCGAGGCCCGGTGCGTGGCGGCCACCATGCTCGTCGGCACTCCCGCCCTGTGGTGGCTGTCCTTCCCGCTCCTTGGCTGGTCGCTGTGGCGGGCCCTGGGCCGGTTCGACTGGCGCTACGCGGCGGTGCTGGTGGGCTACCTGGCGGGCCTGCTGCCCTGGTTCGCCAACATCGACCGGCAGATGTACTTCTTCTACGCCACCCCGATGGCCGCCTTCCTGGTCCTGGGCCTGACCCTGGTCCTGTCCGACGTGCTCAAGGCCACCGGCCGCACCACCGGCCGGGTCCTCGTCGGCGCCTACCTCGTCCTGGTCGTGGCCAACTTCGTCTGGCTGTGGCCGATCCTCAACGGCGACGTGATCACCGAGGGCCACTGGCAGGCCGAACTCTGGCTCCCCTCCTGGCGCTGACCCGCCACCCCGCCTCGTCCGCCCGCAGTCGACAACGAACAGGAAAGAACCCATGACCGCCTACCGCACCATCGTCGTCGGCACCGACGGCTCGAACTCCTCCTACCGCGCCGTCGACCGCGCCGCCGCCCTCGCCGCCGACACCGGGGCGAAGCTGCTCGTGGTGTGCGCCTACCAGGCCCCGGACCCGCGCAAGGTCGAAGCCGCCCAGGACCGCCTCGGCGACGACGTCGGCTACCAGGTCGTCGGCGCCAACCCGGCCGAGGACACCGTCCGCACCGCCCACGACCGCGCCGCCAAGCAGGGCGCCAAGGACGTGGAGACCCTCGTCCGCGACGGCAACCCCGTCTCGGTCCTGTCCAAGGTCGTCTTCGAGCGCGACGCCGACCTGCTGGTGGTCGGCAACCGCGGCCTCAACACCCTGGCCGGGCGCATCCTCGGCTCGGTCCCGGCCGAGGCCGCCCGCAAGTCCTCGGTGGACGTCCTGATCGTCCACACCGTCTCCTGATCGCCCGGCGGCGCCCGGTCCTCGCCCCGAGGCCGGGCGCCGCCGCCCGCGGAACCCGAGGCTTTCGCTCGCGCGCAACAGTGCGAGGACAAGGGTGGCGTCCCCCGGCGCAGCTCACGCCGCGACAGTTGCCCGACCGACCGGGAACCGCACGCCGGTGAGGTCTTCCGAGACGGCCCAGAGGCGTTGCTGCGCGGTCGAGTCGTAGGAGTCCGCGCTGGAGGTGACCAGCCTCGGGTGGCCGCGCTGCTCGGCCAGACCGTCGGGTCCGTAGTACTGCCCGCCGAGGACGGACGGGTCGGTGGCGGCCCGCAGGGTGGGGAGCGCGCCCGCCGCGGCGGGCTGGGTGATCGCCGGAGCGAGCCAGGTGATCAACCGGCGGGCGACCGGCGGGGTGTTGCGGGCCAGGTCGGTGTCGGAGAGACCGGGGTGTGCGGCCACCGCGGCGGTGGTGCCGTGCGTGGCGAGCCTGCGTTGCAGCTCGTAGGTGAACATCAGGTTGGCGAGCTTCGACTGGCCGTAGGCGGCCGTCCGGCTGTAGGAGCGCTCCCACTGCAGGTCGTCGAAGTGGATGGCGGCGCGGATGCGGTGGCCGGTGCTGCTGACCGTGACCACCCGGGAGCCCGGCACGGGCAGCAGCAGGTCGAGCAGCAGCCCGGTGAGCGCGAAGTGGCCGAGGTGGTTGGTGCCGAACTGGAGTTCGAAGCCGTCGCTGGTGGTCTGCTTCGGGGTGTGCATCACGCCGGCGTTGTTGATCAGCAGGTCGATCCGCAGGTGGGTGGCGCGCAGGTCCGCCGCGGCGGCGCGCACCGATTCCAACGAGGTCAGGTCCAGCTCCCGCACGGAGACGTCGCCGTTGATCCTGGCGGCGGCCGACCTGCCCTTTTCGATGTCGCGCACGGCCAGCACCACCGCTGCTCCGTGCTCGGCGAGCCGCCGGGCGGTCTGGAAGCCCAATCCGGTGTTGGCACCGGTGATCACGGCCACCCGGCCGTCCTGGCGCGGGATCTGCTGCTCGGTCCACTTCATTGCGAGCTCCTAATGTACCGTCGGTAACTTATGGCCGGAACGGTAATGTACCGCCGGTACGCTGTCAAGGTACCGGCGGTACGCAAGCTATGCTCGACCCATGACGTTCCAGCGGGCGCGCACCGAGGAGCAGCGCGAGGTCCGGCGCCGGGCGATCCTGGAGACGACCTCGGCGATGCTCGACGAGATGCCGGTGGCCGCGGTGACCCTGAACGAGCTGAGCAGGCGGGTCGGCCTGGCCAAGACGGCGGTGCTGCGCTACTTCGAGTCCCGCGAGGCGGTGCTGCTCGACCTGATGGACGACCGGACGGCGAGCTGGCTGGCCGAACTGGAGCAGGAGCTGGTCCGCGGTGTCGACCCGGACCTGCCCGCGGTGCGGCGGGCGGAACAGGTGGCCGACGTGCTCAGCCGGTCGCTCGCCGCGCACACGGCGCTCTGCGACCTCTACGGCGCGCAGGGCGGAGTGCTCGAGCACAACGTCTCGGTCGAGGCGGTCCGCAGGCACAAGCGGGCCTCGCTGGACAACCTCGCGGTGATGGCCCGCCTCGTCCGGCGGTGCCTGCCCGAGGTCGGCGACCACGCCGAGCAGTTCTGCCTGACCGCCCTGCTGGTGGCGGGCGCGCTGTCCGCCTACACCTCACCGCCGCCGAGCCTGCTCGCCGTCTACGAGTCCGAGCCCGCACTGGCGGTCCACCGCGTCGAACTGCGGCCGGCCCTGCGGCTCGCGATCACCACGTCGCTCGTGGGCGTGCTGCCGCGCTCCTGAGCCGGCGGCCGGACGCCGTCGCGTGCCGCCGCGCGGTCAGCGGGCGCGGCGGAAGTTGCGGGAGGCGAGCCAGCCGCCCAGGGCGGCGGTGCCGACCGCGAGGCCCAGGGCCGCCCACACCGCCGACCCCACCGGCATCCCCAGTGACAGCGCGCGCGTGGCGTCGATGGCGTAGGTGATGGGGTTGATCGTCGACAGGACGCGAATCCAGCCGGGCATGGCCTCGACCGGCATGTAGGCGCTGGAGCCGAACATCAGCGGGAACATGACGATGAACGACACCGCCTGCATGGTCTCCGGCTTGGACTGCCAGGTGGCGATGGCGATGAAGATCCAGCTCAACCCCCAGCCGACCGCGACGGTCAGCAGCAGCGCGGAGGTGATGCCGAGGACGCCGCCCGGGCGGAACTCCAGGAAGACCACCGCCGCCAGCACGGACACGACCAACTGCACGACCAGCCGCACCGAGTCCGACAGGGTGCGGGCGACGAGGACGGCGCCGAGGGTGATGGGCATGGCGCGCAGGCGGCCGATGAACCCGGTGTAGATCTCGGTCAGCAGGCCCACGCCGGAGCTCATGGCGGTGGTCATGGCGATGTTGACCAGGGTGGCGGGCATGAGGAAGTTGATGTAGCCGGAGTACTGCGTGACCCCGGGCAGTTGGCCGATCCCGCTGAACACCTGGCTGAACAGCAGCAGCATCACGATCGGTTGCAGCAGGCCGAAGAACACCAGCCGGTAGTCGCTGAACGCGGAGCCCAGGGAGCGTCCGGTGAGGACCGAGATCTGCGTCCACAGCGAACTGGGGGACCAGCCGCCCTGCTGCCTGCGGCGCCCGGCGGCGATGTCCACGGCGGACAGCCGCACCGTCTGCTCGGAAGCCGAGCCGCGCCCGCGCGGGGCGGCGTGCTTGCTCACGCCGACCACCCCATCCGCGCCGCCTTCTCCTGCGCGGACCGGTGCAGGGCCACGTACACGTCGTCGAGGGTGGGTTCGGTGACCGTCAGGTCGAGGATCGGGACGCCCGCCGCGTCCAGGGCGCGGACCAGGACGGCGATCTCCCCGGCGGCGGCCAGCGGGACCTGCACCGCGCACTGCGCCGGGTCCGCCAGCGGCTGCATCCCGGCGCGCTGCAGCGTGCCGACCGCGTGGTGGGTGGCCCTGGCGTCGGCGAAGGTGGCCGAGACCGTGCGCTGCCCGATGCCCGCCTTGAGGCTGGCGGGGGTGCCGGAGGCGACGACGTGGCCCCCGGCCAGCACGACGATGTCCTTGGCCAACCGGTCGGCCTCCTCCAGGTACTGCGTGGTGAGCACGACCGTGGTGCCCCGGGCGGCCAGCGCCTCCACCATCACCCACAGGCCGGTGCGGCTCACCGGGTCCAGGCCGGTGGTCGGCTCGTCGAGGAACAGCACGTCCGGGGCGCCCAGCAGGCTCGCGGCCAGGTCGAGGCGGCGGCGCATCCCGCCGGAGAAGGTGGCCATCCTGCGGTCGGCGGCCTCGGTGAGGTCGAAGGTGGTCAGCAGCTCGTCGGCGCGGGCGTGGGCCTGGGCGCGGGAGGCGCCGAGGAGCCGGGCGAGCAGGACCAGGTTGGCCCGGCCGGTCATGGTCTCGTCCAGCGCGGTGAACTGGCTGGTCATCCCGATGTGCCTGCGCACCTGGTGCCCCGAGCGCCGCACGTCCCAGCCGCACACCCTGGCGGTGCCCCTGGTGGGGGTGGACCGGGTGGCCAGGATGTCGATCAGGGTGGTCTTGCCCGCCCCGTTGTGGCCGAGCACGCCGAGCACCACCCCCGGGTCGACCTGGAGGGTGACGTCGTTGAGGGCGTTGATCGGGCCGTAGGACTTGCCGAGACCGATGACCTCGATGCGGGGCCGTGGCATGGGCGAGTCCTTCGCGCTGCGGGACCGGACGTGGGCGACCATACCGGGGGGTGCGCCCGATCGGCGGTGTCCGGTGGGATTCGAACCGTGATTTGTCCGATGGTGACAGGAATCCACCGGGTGGGTTTCTGGACGGTGGTGACAACATCGGTGCGCGGAGTGCTCCTTTGTCACGAAGAACGCACCACCCCGTCGACATCGATAATGTCCCGACGTTAACGTTCCCGTCATGTCTCTCCGACGCCGCGCGCTCCCGCCCCCGGCGGTCGCGGCGCGGGCCGCGTCCGCCCGGAGCCGTTGACATGCACCGCGCGCCTGCTTCGGTCTGGATCAGCGACCGCGGCCGGGTGCTCACGACCATCGCCTCGGTGGCGTTCCTGAGCTCGGCGGACAACTCGGTCGTCTCCGCGGCCGCTCCGTCGGTCGCGGTGGAGATGGGACTGGGCACCGCGGCCACCCAGGGCATCACCGTCGCCTACATGCTGCCCTTCGCCGGTCTGCTGCTCGCCGCCGGTCCGGTGGTCGACCGCTACGGCGAGCGGGCCATGCTGCGGCTGGGCCTGTTCGCCTTCACCGTGGGCACGCTGCTGGCGGGCAGCGCGCGCTCGTTCGAGCTGCTGCTGGCCGGCCGGGTGGTGCAGGGGCTGGCGGCGGCGGTGCTGGTCCCGGCCACGCTGAGCCTGGTGCGCACCCGGCTCGCCCCCGACGACCGGCCCAAGGCGGCGGCCACCTGGACGGTGGCGCTGGCCTCGGCGCTGGCACTGGGCCCGGCGCTGGGCGGGTTCATCGCCGCCACCGTGCACTGGAGCTGGGTGTTCTGGGGCTTCCTGCCGTTCCTGCTGTTCAGCTGGTTGATCGTGCCGCCGCCGGGGCCGCGGTCGGTGGCCGAGGGCGCCGACCCGCTGTCCACCGCGCTGGTCGCCGCGGCGATGCTCGCGGTCACCGGCGCGCTGCTGGTGATCGCCGACGCCCCGGGGTGGGCCGCGCCACTGGCCCTGGCCGCCGCCCTGGCCGCGGTGGCGTTCGCCATGCGCGACCGGCGCTCGGCGCGGCCGGTGCTGCCCAGGCAGCTCATCGCCAACCCGGTGTTCCGCACCGCGCTGATCATCCAGTCGCTGTGGGGCCTGGGGGTCACCGGCGTGACCGTGGTGACGCCGCTGGTGCACCAGCGCTGGCTCGGCCTGGACCCGGCCACCGCGGCGCTGCCGCTGGTGGCGGTCGCCTTCGCGCTGGTGTTCACCGCCCCGTTCGTGCCCAGGGTGCTGGCCAGGTTCGGCCCGTCGCGCACGGTCGGCGGCGGGATGCTGGTGGTGGCGCTGGGGTTGGTGCTGGTGGCCGTGGTCAACGGCTCGCCCGCGGTGCTGCCGCGGCTGCCGGGGTTGGTCCTGATCGGCTTCGGCTCGGCGTTCACCGTCCCGCTGACCACGACCGCCCTCGACGTCGTCGAGGACCGGGTGGCCGGGGTGGCCTCCGGTGTGCTCAGCGCGGCCAGGGAGTTCGCGGGCGCGTTGGGCGTGGCGCTGACCGCGGCGCTGATGGGCGGGGGAGTGGCCGACGGGGAGGCGCTCGCCGACGGGTACACCCGGACCCTGCTCGCCGCCGCCGCGCTGCAGGTGGTGGCGGTGCTGCTCTCGCCGAAGCTGACCCCGTACTTGTCGCCCAGGCACAAAACGAATTCCGGCTCCGCGCAGGTCCCTGACAGGAGCGCCCCGCACCAGTCCTCGTTGCGATAGCCGCATCACATTTCTATGTTGACTCACCAGTAACATCGGCATTACCGTGATCGGAACGCCTTTTCCACCCACCGGCGGAAAAGGAGACTCACGTTTTCTCGTCCGGTGTCGACGTGGCCCCCTGGTGAGGACTGTGCAGATGAGTTCCGCGATCAAGGACGGCGGCCTGCCCGCCGCGGAGGACCTACCCGGTCTGCTGGGCGCCTGGGCGGCGCGCAACCCCGACGAGGTGGCGCTGAGCTACCTCGACTTCCGCTCGCACAGCGGCGGCGCCCAGTCGACCTGGACCTGGCGCGAACTCGACGCCAGGGTCGGCGCGGTCGCGGCCTGGTTGCAGCGCCGGGTGCGCAAGGGCGCCCCGGTGGCCGTCCTCATCGGACAGACGCCGGACTACGTGGTGGCCTTCCTCGGCGCGCTGCGCGCCGGTGCCGCCGCGGTCCCGCTGTTCACCCCGGACATGCCGGGGCACGGCGACCGGCTCGCCGCGGTGCTGCGCGACTGCGCCTCCTCCACCGTGCTCACCACCCAGGACGCCGCGCCGTCGGTCACCGCGTTCGTGGAGACCCACCGGCTCCCGGTCGCCCAGGTCATCTCCGTCGACACCCTGCCCTCGGCGATCGCCGCGCACTTCGAGCCGGTCCCGCTGGCGCCGGGCGACCTGGCCTACCTGCAGTACACCTCCGGCTCCACCGGCGACCCGCGCGGGGTGATGATCACCCACGGCAACGTCGTGGCCAACGCCCGGCAGGCCAACCGGGCCTACGGGATGCGCCAGGACTCGGTCACCGTGAGCTGGCTGCCGCTGTTCCACGACATGGGCCTGGTGCTGTCGGTGGCCGCCCCGCTGGTGGCGGGCGTGCGCACGGTGCTGATGGACCCGCTGGCCTTCGTCGAGCGCCCCGAGCGGTGGCTGCGCGCGCTGTCGGTGAACCCGGGCGCGATCAGCGCCGCCCCCAGCTTCGCCTACGCCTACGCCGCGGCCAAGGTGTCGGACTGGGAGAAGTCCCGGCTGCGGCTGGACACCGTGACCGCGCTGATCGACGGCAGCGAACCGGTGCAGGCCGCGGTGATCGAGCGCTTCCACACCGCCTTCGGCCCGTGCGGGCTGCGCCCGGAGGTGCACCGCCCGTCCTACGGGCTGGCCGAGGCGACCGTGTTCGTCTCCGCCAGCAGACCGGGCAGACCCGCCGTCGACCACCGCTTCGACCGGGTGGCGCTGGCCGAGGGCCGCGCGGTCACCGTCGACGACGACGCCGCCGACGTGGTGCGGCTGGTGTCCTGCGGGCAGCCGATCGAGCAGGGCGTGCTCGTGGTGGACCCGACCACCCGGGTGCCCAGCGCCCCCGGCCGGGTCGGCGAGGTGTGGGTGGCGGGCCCGAACGTGGGCAGCGGCTACTGGAACCGGCCGGAGGAGTCCGCGCGGGTCTTCCGCAACTCCGTCGACGGCGCGGGCGCCCCGGGCGGTCCGTGGCTGGCCACCGGCGACCTCGGCGTCTGGTACGACGGCGAGCTCTACATCACCGGCCGGATCAAGGACCTCATCGTCGTCGACGGCCGCAACCACTACCCGCACGACGTCGAGCGCACCGTCGAGGCCGCGCACCAGGCGATCCGCCCGCGCAACGTGGTGGCCTTCGCGGTCTCCGGCGCCGACGGCGAGCGCGCGGTGGTGCTGGCCGAGCGCGCCAAGACCGTGCCCGCGCACGGGCTCGACCACTCCGCGGTGGCCGCCGCGGTGCGCGCCGCGGTCGCCGACCGGCACGCGCTGACCCTGCGCGAGGTGCAGATCGTGGCGCCGGACAGCCTGCCGCGCACCTCCAGCGGCAAGCTGTCGCGGATCGCCTGCCGCGAGCGCTACCTGGCCGACTCGCTGGCCGAGACCGGTCCGTCATGACGGTGCCCGACGGGGCGCAGGACCTCGTCGGTTGGCTGCTCGACCGGGTGGCGGAGGCGGCCGCGCTGCCGCGCGCCGCGATCGACCCGCAGCGACCGCTGCTGGAGTACGGGCTGTCCTCCCGCGACCTGGTCGGCCTGGTCGGCGACCTGGGCAGGCGCACCGGCCGGTCGCTGCCGCCCACGTTCGGCTACCGCCACCCGACCGTCGCCGCGCTCGCGGCCGCGGTCACCGGCGCCCGCCCCGTCCTGCCCGCGGGCGCCATCCCCGCCGCGCCCCCGCCGCCGCCCTCGCCCGAGGAACCGATCGCGGTGGTGGGCGTGGGGTGCAGGCTGCCCGGCGGCATCGACTCCCCGGCGGCGTTCTGGGACCTGCTCGACCGCGGCGCCGACGCCATCGGCCCGCGCCCGCCGGGCCGCTGGAACGCCCCGCCGCACGTGCTGCGGCTGCTGCCGACCACCGGCGGCTTCCTCGACGACGTCGCCGGGTTCGACGCGGAGTTCTTCGGCATCACCCCGCGCGAGGCCGACGTGATGGACCCGCAGCAGCGCATCACCCTGGAGGTGGCGTGGGCGGCGCTCGAGCACGCGGGCATCGCCCCCGGTTCGCTGCGCGGCACCCGCACCGGTGTCTACATGGGAGTGTCCGCTTCGGAGTACGGGCTGTTCAGCCTGGCCGACCCGGAGGCGGTGGAACCGTGGTCGGGCACCGGCGCGGCGGCCAGCGCGGTGGCCAACCGGCTGTCGTACCTGCTGGACCTGCGCGGCCCGTCGATGGTCGTCGACACCGCCTGCTCGTCGTCGCTGGTGGCCGTGCACCACGCGGTCGGCGCCCTGCGCCGCGGCGAAACCGACCTGGCCCTGGTCGGCGGGGTCAACGTCATGCTCACCCCGGCGGTCACCGGCACCTTCGCCCGCTCCGGCGTGCTGGCCGCCGACGGCCGCTGCAAGGCCTTCGACGCCGCGGCCGACGGCATCGGCCGCGGCGAGGGCTGCGGGGTCGTCGTGCTGCGCCGCCTCGCCGACGCCCGCGCCCGCGGCGACCGGGTGCTCGCGGTCGTGCGCGGCACCGCCACCAACTCCGACGGCCGCTCCAACGGCATGATGGCCCCCAACCCGGAGGCGCAGGCGGCCCTGCTGGCCGGGGTCTACCCCGCCGCCGACATCGATCCCTCCACAGTGGACTACGTGGAGGCGCACGGCACCGGCACCCCGCTGGGCGACCCGATCGAGGCGGGCGCGCTCGGCGCGGTCCTCGGCGCGGGCCGCGGCCGCGACCGGCCGCTGCTCGTCGGCTCGGTCAAGACCAACCTGGGGCACCTGGAGGGCGCGGCCGGGGTGGTCGGCCTGATCAAGGTCGTGCTGTCGTTCACCCACGGCCGCATCCCGCCGACGCTGCACTACCGCACCCCCAACCCGCTGATCGACTTCGACGCCCTCGGCCTGCGGGTCACCGCCGAGACGACCCCGTGGCCGCGCTACTCCGGCTCCGCCAGCGCGGGCGTGTCGGCCTTCGGCTTCGGCGGCAGCAACGCCCACGTGGTGCTCGAGGAGTGGCCCGCGGCCCGCGAACCGGACCCGGTGGCCCCCCGCCCCGAGGTCTTCGCCCTGTCCGCCCGCACCCACGCCACCCTGCGCGACCGCGCCGCCGACCTGGTCGACTGGCTGGAGACCACCGACGGCGCCCGGGTCCCCCTCGCCGACGTCGCCGCCACCCTCACCGCCCGCCGCGAACACCTGCCCGTCCGCGCCGCCGTGGTCGCCACCGGCCGCGAGGAACTGGCGGAGGCGCTGCGCGCGGTGGCCTCCGGCGCGTCCTCGGCCGCGGCGGTGCAGGGCCGGGTCCCGACCGCGGCGGCGCCGGACACCGGCCCCGTCTTCGTGTTCTCCGGCTTCGGCTCGCACTGGCCGGGCATGGGCCGGGAACTGCTGGCCGCCGAACCCGCCTTCCTCGCCGAGGTCGACCGGCTGGAACCGCTGTTCGCGGCGGCGGGCTTCTCCCTGCGCGCGGCGCTGCGGGACCCGGCCGCCGCCCCGTTCACCGTGCAGGCCCCGGCGCTGTACGGGATGCAGCTCGCCCTGGCGGGCCTGTGGCGGGCCCACGGCGTGCTGCCCGCCGCGGTCCTGGGCCACTCCGTCGGCGAGGTGAGCGCCGCCGTGGTCGCGGGCGTCCTGGACGCCGAGCAGGGCCTGCGCGTGGTCACCGCCCGGACCGCGGTCCTGGCGGAGCTGGACGCGACGGGCACGGGCGCCATGGCCGCGCTGGAGCTGTCCGACGCCGAGTTCGCCGCGCTGGCACCGGATCACCCCGGTGTCGGCATCGCGGTGCACGCCGCGCCCCGCCTGTGCACGGTCAGCGGCCCGGCCGCGCAGGTCGCCCGCCTGGTGGCCCACGTCGACTCCGGCGGCGGCTTCGCCCGACCCCTGCGGGTGCGCGCCGCCGCCCACTCCGCGGCCATCGACCCGGCGCTGCCCGCTTTCCGCGCCGCCCTGACCGGCCTGACCCCCCGCCCACCCGAGATCCCCTTCCACTCCAGCGTGGCAGGCGACGCGGGGACCCCGACCCTGGGCACCGTCGACTACTGGGCGGCGAACCTGCGGCAGCCGGTCCACTTCACCCGGGCGGTCTCGGCCGCCCTCACCGCCGGGCACACCCGCTTCGTCGAGGTCGCCCCGCACCCGGTGGCGCTGACCGCCGTCGAGCAGACCGCCGCCGCCCACAACGCCGCGAACCCGCGCACCAGCGCCACGGGCATCGGAGTCCTGCCGCCCGTGCTGCCGGACTTCGCCGTCGCCCGACGCACCCCGGCGCCACCGGTTCCCTCCACGCCCGAGGTGGCTCCCCTCGCGCCTGGGGCGGTTCCCCTCGCCCCTGCAGCGGTTCCTGTCATGCCCGAGGCGGTTTCCTTCACGCCCGAGGCGGCTTCCCCCGCCTCTGCGGCGGTTCCCGTTGCGCCCGCGGCGGTTCCCGGGGACACCGTGGCCGCCCACCGCTTCGAGGCGCACGGGCGGGCGGAACCGGTGCTGGTGGTGCCGACGCTGCGGCGCGGGGCGGCGGTGGCCGAGTGGCTGCGGGCACAGGCCACCCTGCACGTGCACGGCGACTCGACCGCCCTGGGCACCCGCTACCCGCTCGGCCCGGTGGTCGACCTGCCCGGCCCGGCTTGGCGGCACCGCAGGCACTGGGTGCCCGAGCGCGCCCCGGCCGTCCCCGCGGCGCACCCGCTGCTCGGCGCGCACGTCGAACTCCCCGACGACGGCAGGCACGTGTGGCAGGCGCCGCTGCCGGTGCGGCGCCTGCCGTGGCTGGCCGACCACCGCGCCCACGGGTCGGGCGCGCTGCCCGGCACCGCGTTCCTGGAGCTGGCGCTGGCCGCCGGTCGGACCACGCTCGGCCCCCGGGTGCTGGTGGCGGACCTGGCGCTGACCGAACCGCTCACCCCCGGCCCGCACACCGTCCTCACCACCGAACTCGACCGGGCGGGCCGCCTCACCGTGCGCTCCCGCGACGCCGACGGCGGCTGGGTCACCCACGCGACCGCCCGGGTCCTGCCCGACACCGCCGCCCCGCCCGCCCCGGTGGCCCACCCGCCCGGGGGCGAACCGTTCGACCTGCGCGCCGCCTTGATCGCCGCCGGGCAGCAGCGCGGCCCGGCGTTCCGCGGCCTCACCGACGTCCGCGCCACCCCCGGCACCGCCACCGCCCGCGTCCACCTGCCCGCCGCCGCGGGCGGCGACGACGGCTTCGCCCTGCACCCGGCCCTCGCCGACGCCTGCCTGCAAGCCCTGGTCCCGGCCGCCGCGGGCCTCCCCGGCGCCGCGGGCCACCACGTCCCGGACGGGGTCGCCCGCACCCGCGTCCCCGGCGACCCGGCCCTGGGCACCCACTGCGTCGCCACCGCCGAGGTCACCGCCCCCGGTGTCCTGCTCGGCACGGTCCGCCTGCTCGCCGCCGACGGCTCCGTCCTGGTCGAACTGCTCGACGTGCGCGCCCCCACCCCCGACCGGGCCGGGAGCGGCGGCCCAGCCGTCGAACGCCGCTGGGACCCGGCCCCACTCCCCGCCGCCACCCACCGGACCACCGCCCCCGCCGGCGCTGCACCCACCGACCCCGCCCACACCCCCCACCGACCCACGGACCCCCCGACCCCCGCCGCCGAGGTGGCTGCGCGGATCGCGGGTGATCCGGTTCGCGTTGCCGAGGTGGCTGCGCGAACCGCGGGCGAGCCGGTGCCTGCTGCCGAGGTGGTCGTGCAGGCCGCAGGCGATCCGATCTTCTCCGCCGCGCGGGCCGCGGGTGATCCGGTCCTCGTGCCACGGCGGCGCTGGGTGTTGGTGCCGGAGGGGGATGTCGCGCTCCCCGGCCTGCCCGGCCTCGCCGCTGTCCTCGCCGAGGAGGACGAGGTCGTCGAGGTCACCGTCGCGGGTCTGGAGCGTGAGGCCGCGACCGGTGTGGTCGTGGTGGCGGGTCCCACCGCCCGCTACCGCGCTCCCGGTCACGCCGAGGCCCTGGTGCACACCGTCACCGCGATCGCCGCCCTGCTCGCCCGGCGCGACCACCCGCCCCGGCTGTGGGTGGTCACCACGGGCGGTGCCACCGTCCCGGGTGCCGAGCCGGGGGAGCCGGGCCTGGCGTGCCTGCGCGGCCTGGTCCGGGTGCTCGCCTTCGAGCACCCCGAGTTGCACGCCACCCTCCTCGACGTCGACCTGGCCTCCGGCGCGCCCGCGGTGGCCGCCGAGTTGCGGGCCGGGCGCGATGACGACGAGGTGGCCTGGCGTTCGGGCAGGCGGCTGCGCGCCCGGTTGACCACCGCGACCACCCCTTCCGCCGATGGCCGCCCCCCGGTCGTGCGGGCGGGTGCCTACGTCGTCGCCGGGGGTACCGGGGAACTCGGCCGCAGGCTCACCCGCTGGCTGGTCGACGGTGGCGCCACCCGTGTCGTGCTGGCGGGGCGGGTGCACCGCCCGGGGGCCGAGCCGGGCATCCGCGATGCCCGCGCCCGTGGCGTGGAGGTCGACGTGGTGCTCGGTGACCTGGCCGAGCCGGGTTTCGCCGCGACCCTGATCGCCCGCGCCCAGCGCGGCGGGGTGCCGCTGCGCGGGGTGGTGCACGCCGCCGGGGTGCTCGCCGACCACCCGGTGGCCGGGTTGAGCCGGGAGGCCATCGCGCGGGTGTGGCGGCCCAAGGTGCTCGGTGGGCTGCGGCTGCACCAGGCCACCGAGCGGCTCGAATTGGACTGGTGGGTGGCCTTCGCCTCCATGTCGGGTCTGGTCGGCGCTCCCGGCCAGGCCGCCTACGCCACCGCCAACGCCTGGTTGGACGCCCTGGTCGAGGCCCGGCGCGCCCGCGGCCTGCCCGCGGTCACCCTGGACTGGGGTGCCTGGGCCCGGGACGACGGTTCCCGCTCCGACCGCCCGAACGCGGCCTTCGCCGAGGTCGACCCGGCGCACGGGATGGCCGCGCTGGCGGGGGCGCTGGCGCACGACCGGTCCGGGCTCGGGGTGGCCCGCCTGGACGTGCCGCGCGCCCTGTCGCTGTTCCCGGCCCTCGCCCGCAGGCCGTACCTGTCCGCGTTGACCGCTTCGGCCGCCCCCGCCGCGCTCCCGGCGCCCGCCCTCACCCGCGGCCCGGGCTCGCGCGGTGCCCTGGTGGCGCACCTGGTCGTCGGCCTGGCCCGGCTCACCGGCGCCGACCCGGCGACGGTCGACCCCGCCGCCCCGCTGACCGACCTCGGCATCGACTCGCTGATGGCCGCGCGCCTGCGCGCCGCGGTGCGGCAGGACTTCGACGTCGCCCTCCCGGTGGCCCTGCTGCTGCGCGGCGCGAGCCTGGCCGAGGTCGCCCGACACGTCGGCGACGAGCTGGGCCTGCCCGCCGCGGCCGCCGCCCCCGGCCCGCACGGGGTCGCCCCGCGCGACCCGACCGAGCGCTGGCTCACCGTGGTGTGGACCGACGCGCTCGGCAGCGCCCCCACCGGCGTGCACACCGGCTTCTACGACCTCGGCGGTGACGAGGCCGCCGCGGCCAGGGTGCACGCGGCCCTGTCCGCCAGGCTGGCCGAGGTGCCGCCGGTGACCTCGCTGTTCGCCCGCCCCACCATCGCCGCCCAGGCCGACCTGGTCCGCGACGAGCTCGAAGGCGCCCCGGGGCCGGTCACCGTGCTGCGCGCGGGCGGCGGCAGTCCGCCGCTGGCGCTGTTCCACCCGGCGGGCGGCCCGACCACGGTCTACCAGCCGCTGGTGGCCGAACTGCCGACGTCCTACCCGGTCCTGGGCTTCGAGCGGCTCGACGACGAGTCCACCGTGGAGTCGAAGGCGGCCCGCTACGCGAGCCTGCTGCGCGAGCGGCAGCCCAGCGGCCCCTACCGGCTCGGCGGCTGGTCCTTCGGCGGCTGCCTGGCCTACGAGGTCGCCCGCCTGCTCACCGAGCAGGGTGAGCGCGTCGACCGGCTGGTGCTCATCGACACCGTCCTCCCGCTGCCCGGCGCCGACCCGGCCGACCTGGTGCTGGACCGCTTCGACCGGTTCGCCGAGCACGTCGAGCGGACCTACGGGGTGGCGCTGGACCTGCCGCGCGAGGTGCTCGCCGCCCTCGACGAGGACGAGCAGGTCGACGTGGTGATGGACCGCCTCGCCGCCGTGCCCGACCTGGGCCGGGGCGCGCTGCGCCACCAGTACACGTCCTACGTGGACGCCCGGGTCGGCGAGCGTTGGCGGCCCAGGCCCTACGCCGGTCCGGTGCTGCTGCTGCGCGCCACCGACCCGCACCCGCTCACCGCCACCCTCGACCCGCGCTACCTGCGCACCGACGAGGCGCTCGGCTGGGACGCGCTGTGCCCGGACCTGCGGGTCACCCGGGTGCCCGGCGACCACCTGAGCATGATCGACCCACCCCGGGTCCGCACCCTGGCCCGACACCTGGCCCGAGCCCTGGAGGCACCGGTCCGGGTCTGACCCCCGCACAACCCCTTCCGCCGGAGAACCCCTTGGCACACCGCCGCACGCGATGGCTGCTCGCCCTCGCCCTGCTCGCCTCGACGGCCGTCGCCGTCCCCCTCACCCTGCCCGCACCGCAAGCCGCCGCGGCGGCGGTCACCGCCGACGACGGCGCCCGGGTCGTCGAGGAGGTCCGGGTCGACGAGCGCACGCTCGACCTGCGCATCGCCTCGCCCGCCCTGCGCGGCGACGGCTGGGTCCGGCTGCTGTTGCCCTCCGGTTGGGACGGTGCCACCCGCACCTGGCCCGCCCTGTGGCTGCTGCACGGCTGCTGCGAGGACGCCGACTTCCGGTCCTGGTCGGCCTACAGCGACATCGCCGCGCTCGCCGCGCCCCTGGACCTGATCGTCGTGCAGCCCTCGGACGGCAAGGCGGGCATGTACTCGAAGTGGTGGAACTCCGGTCGCGGCGACGGCCAGGACTGGGACCGCTTCCACACCGAGGAGGTCCGCCAGATCGTCGAGCGCGGCTACAAGAGCGGCACCCGCCGGGTGGTGGCGGGCCTGTCGGTCGGCGGCTACGGCGCGATGGCCTACGCCTTCCGCCACCCGGGGATGTTCGTCGCCGCGGCCTCCTTCAGCGGCGCCCCCAACACGCTGCTGCCCACGGTCCCCCTGGTCCTGCAAGGGCTCGTGGCCATGGAGGGCTACAACCCGCTGGACCTGTGGGGCGACGAGATCTTCCAGCGGCAGCGGTGGTCGGACAACAACCCGTACGACCACACCGACAAGCTCCGGGGCACCGCGCTCTACGTCTCCAGCGGCAACGGCATCTTCGGCCCCCTGGACTTCCCCGGCGCGGCCGACCCGGTGGAACCGGCGTCCTTCGCGTCCTCGCAGTCGTTCGTGTGGAAGCTGCGGTCGCAGGGGATCGCGGTGACCGAGCACTTCTACCAGGGCACGCACACCTGGCCCTACTGGAAGCGCGAACTGCGGACCGCCTGGCCCTGGCTCACCGCCAACCTGGGTCTGTAGCCCCCGGTGGGGGTGGGCACGGCCCACCCCCACCGGTGCTCAGGCGTCCACGTGGTGCGCCAGGTCCTCCACGTCCAGCCGGGCGGGGGTGGTCTCGTCCAGGAACCCCAGCAGCACGTCGGCGAACCACGCGGGCTGGGCCACGTGCGGGAAGTGCCCCGCCCCCTCCAGCTCCACCAGCCGCGAACCGGGCATCAGGTCGGCGGCGCGGCGCCCGTGGCCCACCGGGATCACCCGGTCCTCGGTGCCCCAGATGACCAGCGACGGCAGGTCCTCGGCCAGGTACAGCTTCTCGGTGGCCGAGACCCGCTGCCCGCCGAGCCCCACCGAGGCCCGCACGGTGCGCACGAACGAGGTCCGCGCGTCCCGCGAGGCCAGCGTGCCGAAGTGCTCGACCAGCTCGCGCGCCTCCACCCGCCGCCCCACGACCGCCCGCGCCAGCGCGACGGTCAGCCGGTTGGCGATCAGCGGCAGCGCCATCGCGGTGCCCGGCAGGTTCGCCGCCCGGATCGCCCGGCTGACCCCGGTGCCCAGCCCGCCGCTGTCGACCAGCACGACCCGGCCGCACATCTGCGGGAACTGGTAGGAGAATTGCAGCGCCACCCCGCCGCCGAGCGAGTGCCCGACCAGGGTCACGTGCCGGTGCCCGAGCCCGACGAGCAGGTCCCGGACGACGTTGGCGTAACCGGCGATCGAGTAGTCGCCGTGCGGGCGCTGCGAGCGGCCGTGCCCGGGCAGGTCGACCGCGATCACCTCGCGGGTGCGGCCGCGGCGGTCCAGTTCGGCCAGCAGCGGCTTCCAGGTGGCGCTGGTCCCCGCCAACCCGTGCACCAGCACCAGCGGGTCGTCGGTCGGGGCGCCCTCCGGGAGCAGGTGCAGGTAGCCGATCCGGCGGCCGTGCAACACGGCCTCGCGCGCCGAAATACCCATCGAAGCACCTTTCCCGAATGATTTTCGGCAAAGCATAGAACGGCTTCGGGTCGCATTGTCACGGGCGAGCGGAATTGTGCAGGTATGAACAGTTCGGGCGTTCGCGGCTTGCCACCGGCACGCAAACCCGTCCACCGGTGCGGCAACCGGCCTGCGTGGACGATTGACAGCCCCTTGACCCCTCTTTAGTGTTCGAGGACACCAATGGACACGAAGTCGTGCGGGGGTGTCGATATCGCGCGGGTGGAGGGCGAGATGGCGGTGACGCAGCGGGGCGGGCCGGTCGGCAGCGGATCGGACAAGCCCGGGCCCGGCGTCACGGCGGTCCCGATCTGGGCGTCGGTCGTGCCGGGCATCGCCGACCGGGTGCGCCCGCTGGCCAGGACGCTCATCCAGGACGCCGTCGAGGCGATCCAGGAGGCCGTGCCCGCCTACCGCCAGCCGGTGGAGGGCAAGTTCGGCGAGGTGCTGCTGGGCAGCGTGCAGGCCGCCATCATGCAGTGCTTCGAGTTCATCGCCGACCCCACCGCCGACCGCTCCGACTGGCTGGCCGCCTTCCGCTACGCGGGTCGGATGGAGTTCCTCGAGGGCCGCACCATGGACTCGCTGCAGACCGCGGTCCGGGTCGGCGCCCGCGCGGTGTGGCGGCACGTCAGCGTCGCGGGCCAGGAGCTGGGCATCCCGGCCGACACGCTGCTCACCGTCGCCGAGGCGATCTTCGCCTACGTCGACGACCTGTGCGTGGTCGCCGTCGCCGGGTACACCGAGGCCCAGGCGCAGGCCAGCGGGTCCTACGAGCGCAGGCGCCGCCAGCTCATGAAGCTCATCCTGTCCGACCCGCCCGCCCCCACCCAGTCCCTGGTGGAGCTGGCCGCCGCCGCCGACTGGCAGATCCCCGACGAGGTGGCCGTCGTCGTCCTGGAGTACCGCACCGACCAGCACCACCTGCCGGTCCCCGCCCTGGGCCGCGACGTCCTGGTCGACCTGGAGAGCGGCGACCCGTGCCTGGTGCTGCCCGCCCCCCGCGCGCAGCTTCCGAACCTGGAGGGGCAACTGCAGGGCCGCCGCGCCGCGGTCGGCCCCACCGTGCCGCTGGCCGACGCGCACCGCTCGCAGCGGCTGGCCCGGCAGGCGATGTCGCTGGTGCACCGCGGCGTGCTGCCCGAGGTGGCCGTCACCTGGTGCTCGCGCAACCTCTCGACGCTGCTCATGTTCGCCGACGAGTCCCTGGTCAC
This sequence comes from Actinokineospora spheciospongiae, assembly GCF_003182415.1. Lineage (NCBI taxonomy): Bacteria > Bacillati > Actinomycetota > Actinomycetes > Pseudonocardiales > Pseudonocardiaceae > Actinokineospora > Actinokineospora spheciospongiae. The sequence goes on from NZ_QHCP01000013.1 coordinate 190,217, forward strand.
GCACGTGGCGCAGCCCATCCGCGCCGCGTTCGCCGACCTCACCGACAAGCAACGCGAGCGGGTCGCCAGCACCCTGCGGACCTGGCTGCACACCCGAGGCGACATCAACGAGACGGCGTCGCGGCTCGCGGTGCACCCGCAGACCGTCCGCTACCGCATGAACCAGATCGAGGAACTGCTCGGCGACCGCCTCAACGACCCCGAGCAGCGGTTCCTCATGGAGATCACCATGCACGCCTGGCACCTGCCCGACGACACCACCGCCAACTGAGGCCCGCGGCGGGGCCGGGCCGGGCCCGGTGGACCCGCGCGGGCTGAGTTCTCCCCACTCGGTCACCGATCGCCGGGGTTCCGAGCGGGAACGCGCTGTCCGTCCCACCGGGAATGGGCAACCGCGCCCCGATCGGGCACACATCCCGCGGCCGTGTCCGCCATTCCCATTCCGGGTGTTCGCAGCTCAGGGTCGTTCTGGGCGCTCGCGGGCGGATTCGGCGAAATCGCCCGGGCCGCCCGGGGCCTGTTCTCCCCGGGCACTTCCCGGGCACGCGCCCCGACCGCCCCGGGCGGACCCGGGCGCGGTTGCGGGCACCGGGCCGCCGCCCGCCGCGCAGCCGCGCCGCACCCCGCCCGAGCTGTGGCAGGCTGGCCCCGCACCAGTTCCGACACCGCCGCCGGGAGCAGTCGATGATCACCGTTGTGGGCGAGGCCCTGGCCGACCTCATCGCCGCCGCCGACGGCCGCACGTTCACCGCCCACCCCGGCGGCAGCCCCGCCAACGTCGCCCTGGGCCTCACCCGCCTGGGCACCGCGTCGGTCCTGGGCACCCGCCTGGGCGACGACCTGTTCGGCACCCTGGTCCGCACCCACCTCACCGACGCCGGGGTCGACGTCCGCCCCCTGCCCGCCCCCACCTCCGACACCAGCGTCGCCTTCGCCGCCACGGACGCCGCCGGGGTGGCCCGCTACGACTTCCGCATCACCTGGGACATCACCGCCCTGCCCCCGCTGGACGGCGCGGAGTGCCTGCACACGGGTTCCCTGGCCACCCTGCTGGAGCCGGGGGCGCGGGTCGTCGAAGCCGCCATGCGCACCGAGCGCACGGTGTCCTACGACCCGAACGTCCGCCCGTCGCTGTCCGGCACCCCCGCCGAGGAACGACCCAGGGTGGAGCGGCAGGTGGCGCTGTCCGACGTGGTCAAGGTCAGCGAGGAGGACCTGGGCTGGCTCTACCCCGGCGAGGACCCGGTCGAGCGGGCGGCGCGCTGGCTGGCCCTGGGACCGTCCCTGGTCGTGGTCACCCTGGGCGCGGACGGCGCCCACGCCGTCACCGGCAACCACGCCACCACCCGCCCCGGCCCCCCGACGACGGTGGTCGACACGGTGGGCGCGGGCGACGCGTTCACGGCGGGGCTGCTGCACTGGCTGTCGCGGGCGGGCCTGCTCTCGGGCAACCACACCGCCATCGCGTCGGTGACCGGGCGGTCACTGGAGAACGCGGTCGACTTCGCCAACGCGGTCGCGGCGATCACCTGCTCCCGCGCGGGCGCCAACCCCCCGACCCTCGCGGAGTTGGGCGCGGCCCGGTCCCTGTTGCCCTGAGTCACGTCCCCGGGACGGTCGAATCCGGCGACCGAACGGTCCGGTGGCGGAGCGTGACAAGCCGCAAACCGGTGGGTATCGCTGCCCTGAACGGGTGCGCCGTACGGCTGATGATGGAACACAGGCGACCGTCTGTACTACGGTGAGCACGAACCGTTGTCACCCAGTCTTTGGAGCGCCCATGAGCGTCGAGCACGTGCAGATGCGCGCACGGCTCGACCTGGAGGCGCCCAACCAGGCCCGGCTCTCCAACGCCCTCCTCGGCGGCCGGGACAACTACACCGCCGACCGCAACCTGGTCGAACGGCTGCTGCGGATCGCCCCCGAGGCCCGCGCGGTCGCCCGCGAGCACCGCGAGTGGGTCGGCCGGGTCCTGCGGATGCTGACCGTGCAGCGCCGGGTCGACCAGTTCCTCGACCTGGGCGCGGGCCTGCCGACGGCGGACAACACCCACCAGATCGTGCAGCGCACCAACGCCGAGGCGAAGGTGTTCTACGTGGACAACGACCCGATCGTGCTGGCCCACGGCCGGGCGCTGCTGGAGGAGAACGAACTCACCCACGTCGCCGAGGCCGACCTGACCGACCCGGCCGCCGCCCTGGCCAGCCCGGTGCTCACCCGCCACCTGGACCTGACCCGCCCGGTGGCCCTGATGATGTGCGACGTCGTCCACCACATCACCGACGACGCCACCGCCCTCGGCGTGGTGCGCGGCTGGCTGGACGCGCTGCCCACCGGCTCCTACCTGGTCCTCACCCACCACTTCGACCCCGAGGACGGCGGCGAGCCCAGCGCGCTGGCCCACCGCCTCGACCGCGAACTGCGCGACACCCCCCTGGCCACCGCCCACCGGGGCCGCGACCAGATCGACGGGTTCCTGGCGGGCCTGACCCGAGTCCCCCCCGGCCTGGTCCCCCTGCACGACTGGTGGCCCGACGGCCCCAGGTTCTCCCCGCTGGCCCCGATGAACCACACCGTCGTCGGGGTCGTCGCCTACAAGTCCTGACCGTCGGTGAGCCTGGCGGCCAACAGGGTCCCGCCCGCCATCGCCGCCGGGAAGACCACCAGCGCCAGCAGCGGCACCAGGCACAGCAGGTAGACGGGCACGGCGAACCCCAGCGCCATCGCCCGCCTGCGTCCCAGCGCCCGCCGCCGCTCCCGCAGGCTCCGCCCCCGCCGCACGAACGGGATGGCCGTCATCTCGACCGCCAACAACCACGCCCCGACGAACACCGCCACCACCGGCACCACGGTCTGCCCCACCACCGGGATGAACCCGGCGACGAACAACGCCACGGCGAACAGGATCGCCAACCCGGCCAACCGCAGCCCGTCGCGCAACCCGATCCACGCCGAGCGACCCCACCCGATCCGCTGCGCCTGCGGCACCCCACCCAGCTCCCGGTCCTCGACCTCCTCGGCGATGCTCTCGTAGAACGGTCCGCCGATGATCAGCGTGAGCGCCGAGAACAGCACCATCATCAGGGCCACCGCCCCGATCACCACCCCGGCCCCCAGCGCGGTGCGGAACACCCCCCGCCACGTCTCACCCCACCCATCGGCAAACGGCGTCGCCCACGCGACGAGGTCACCGATGCCCAGCGCCAGCCCGACCAGGGCGCCGAAGAGGACCACGCTGGTCACCAGCGCGGGCAATGCCCCGCGCACCAACAGCCCACCGTTGCCGAGCACCAACCGGAACCCCCGCCCCAGCAGCCCGATCCCCGTCCCGAAGTCCCGCACAATCCTGATCACGCGCGCAGTCTAGGGCGTCCCCACCAAGCCCCCCGCCCACTCACGACCCAAGCCCCCCGCCACCACGGGCTCACCCACGCTCCACCCACCATCGCAGTTGACTTCAAGCAAACTGGAGGTCCTATCCTCCGCTTGATCACCTGTTCGACCGAGGAGGACACCCATGAGCATGGAGATGACAGCCTGGAGCGCCCTCTACAGCGCTGCCCGCACCGGCGGCCCCGCGGGCAAGATGCCCACCAGGGTCACCGCCAAACGCATCCTGGAGATAGCCAAACCCCGCCGCAAACGCCTGCTCGCCTTCCTGGTCCTGGGGGTGGTCCTCGCCGGTCTGGCGGTGCTGTCCCCGGTGCTGGCGGGCCGGGTGGTCAACGCGATCGTCGCGGGCGACCCGGACGGCGTCGTCGTCGTCCTGGCGCTGCTCATCGCCGGGGCCGCGCTCGCCGAGGCCGGGCTGGGCCTGGTGTCGCGGTGGTTGTCGGCGGGCATCGGGGAGGGGCTGATCCTCGACCTGCGGTCGCGGGTGTTCGACCACGTGCAGCGGATGCCGATCGCGTTCTTCACCCGGACCCGCACCGGTGCCCTGGTCAGCAGGCTCAACAACGACGTCCTCGGCGCGCAGCGGGCGTTCAGCGACACCCTGTCCGGGGTGGTCACCAACGTGGTCACGCTGGCCCTGACCCTGGTCGTGATGCTGGGCATCTCCTGGCAGATCACGCTGCTGGCGCTGGTGCTGCTGCCGGTGTTCGTCATCCCCGCCCGCCGCATCGGCCGCCGGGTCGCCGACCTGCGCCGGGAGGCCGCGGCGCTGGACGCGGCGATGCTGACCCAGATGACCGAGCGGTTCTCCGCGCCCGGCGCGACCCTGGTCAAGCTGTTCGGCAGGCCCGCGGACGAGTCGCGGGAGTTCGCCGGGCGGGCCCGGCGGGTGCGCGACATCGGGGTGCGCTCGGCGATGGTGCAGTCGGTGTTCGTCACCGCGCTGACCCTGGTCTCCGCGCTCGCCCTGGCCCTGGTCTACGGGCTCGGCGGCCACCTGGCGGTGACGGGCTCGCTCGACGCCGGGTCGATCGTGTCGCTGGCGCTGCTGCTGACCCGGCTGTACTCGCCGCTGACCGCGCTCGCCGGGGCCCGCGTCGAGGTGATGAGCGCGCTGGTCAGCTTCGAGCGGGTCTTCGAGGTCCTGGACCTGCCGCCGCTGATCTCCGACAGGCCCGGCGCCCGCCCGGTGCCCGACGGCCCGGTGTCGGTGGAGTTCGAGGACGTGCGCTTCGCCTACCCGTCGGCGGACAAGGTGTCGCTGGCGTCGCTGGAGGAGGTCGCCGCGATCGACACCCGGGCCGGGGTGGAGGTCCTGCACGGGGTGTCCTTCCGCGCCGAGGCGGGCCAGACCGTCGCCCTGGTCGGGACGTCCGGGGCGGGCAAGTCGACCATCGCCCAGCTCGCTCCCCGGCTCTACGACGTCGACTCCGGCGCGGTCCGGCTCTCCGGGGTCGACGTGCGCGACCTGACCGCCGACTCGGTGCGCGCCACCCTCGGCATGGTCACCCAGGACGGCCACCTGTTCCACGACACCATCCGGGCCAACCTGCTGCTGGCCCGCCCGGAGGCGGGCGAGGACGAGCTGTGGGACGCCCTGCGCCGCTCCCGCCTGGCCGACCTGGTCGCCAGCCTGCCCGACTCCCTGGACACGGTCGTCGGCGAGCGCGGCTACCGGCTTTCCGGCGGTGAGCGGCAGCGGTTGACCATCGCCAGGCTGCTGCTGGCCCGGCAGCGGGTCGTCATCCTGGACGAGGCCACCGCGCACCTGGACTCCACGTCGGAGGCGGCCGTGCAGGAGGCGTTGGCCGAGGCGCTCGACGGGCGCACGGCGCTGGTCATCGCGCACCGGCTGTCGACGATCCGCGCCGCTGACCAGATCCTGGTCGTGGAGGCGGGTCGGGTGGTTGAGCGGGGTACGCACGAGGAGCTGCTGCGCCGGGGTGGGCGGTACGAGGAGCTGTACCGGACGCAGTTCGCCGACGAGGAGGGGTCGGTCGAGGTTCGCTGACGGCGGGCTTGTCGTGGGTGTGCCTGGGTGTGCTCTGTTTTAGAGGCCGGTCGTTTGTCGTTGTGGTGCCCGGCTGGGTGGATGTGTTTGGCCGGGGCCCCTATGGCGATCATGTGCTCCAGTGCGTCAGGTGGGGCTGAAAAGATGCCCCACCGCCCAGGCAGGCTGTCACATGATCGCCACCCCCGGCCAAACACATCCACCCACCCGGGCAGTTCGCTCGCCGGGCCGGCGGTTTGGTGGGTGGTCGGCTGGCCAAGCGCATCCACCCACCCGGGCAGTTGCTTGGTCGGGCCGCCGGTTTGTGGGGTGGTCGGCCTGCGTTGAGGACACCTACCCGCCCGGGCGGTTGCTCGCCGGGCCGGCGGTTTCGGGGGTGGTTGGCTGGGCAAGCAGCACCTCCGCCCGCCCGGGCATTTCCGTAGCCGGGGCGGCGGTGGCGGGGTGGCTCGTTGCTGCGCCGGTGGGGCTTGTTCGTGTCAGTGGGTCCGGGCCTCGCCGAAGGTCATGTCGAAGTCGGTGAGGGTCAGGCTCAGGGCGGGGGAGTGGGCCGTGAGGAAGGGCAGTGGTGCGCCCGCGTCCCAGTCGACCCGGGCGAAGCGGAGGCCCGAGGTCGACCGCACCCGGCTCAGCTTGAGCTTGCCCGCGAGCGTCTGCGCGACCCGGAAGGCCACCGGCCACCGGCCGGGCAGGCGCGCCCCCGGGCGCACCCTGGCCCGGGCGATCGAGGTTGCTGTCCACTCCGGACCGTCCACGGTGAACTCGGCCAGCTCCTTCGGGATTCCCCACAGCGCCCGCCCGCCGTCGCGGGACCGGGGGCTGTCGACCCAGATGTGGGTGATGGTCGGGTACAGGCGCAAACCCTTGCGCACCAGGAGGGTCGACATCAGCTCCCGGTAGGTGAGCACGCTGCCGGGGCGGTAGTCCACCCACGCGGTGCCGACCACGCACCACGGCCCGAGGCGGACCACCGAGGTCCCCTCCGGGACCTCCCAGTCGCGCTCGCGCAGGAACCACACCGACAGGTGCAGGTCGCCGCGCAGCTTCCACGGTTCCGGGGGGTGGGTCACCTGCGCTCCTTCGGGGTGATCGGGATCAGGGCGCCGGGTGCCGAGGCGGGGACGACCGGTGAGCGCGGTGCCACCGGGTCCAGCCGCCGGTAGGGGGCGCCGGGTTCGGGCCGGGGGTCGGCCTCGCCCCTGTTCGGCCACAGGGCCATCGCCCGCTCGGCCTGGGCGGTGATCGTCAGCGACGGGTTCACCCCCAGGTTCGCCGAGACCGCCGACCCGTCCACCACGTGCAGCCCGGGGTAGCCGTGCAGCCGCTGGTACGGGTCCACCACGCCGGTCTGCGGGGTCTCGCCGATGGCGCAGCCGCCGATGAAGTGGCCGGTCACCGGCATGTCGACCCAGTCCGCCCAGGTGCCGCCCGCGATGCCGTCGATCTTCTCGGCGACCCGGCGGGCCACGTCGTGGCCCGCCGGTATCCACGACGGGTTCGGTTCGCCCTCGCCCTGGCGGCTGCTCAGCCTGCCGAACCGGCGGAAGGTCGTCACCGAGTTGTCCAGCGACTGCATCACCAGCAGCACGATCGTCTGCTCCGACCAGTGCCGGGGGTCGTGCTGGCGGGCCAGGTCCCGCCGCCTGCGCCACAGCTCGCGCAGCCCGCGCGCCCACCGCGACCGGCCGCCGTCGACCAGCACGGTGCCCAGCAGCGCCAGCGCGTTGCTGCCCTTGCCGTAGCGCACCGGTTCGACGTGGGTCACCGGGTCCGGGTGGATCGAGGAGGTGATCGCCACCCCGCGCGAGTAGTCCACGGTCGAGTCCCGCGCCCTGGCGGCGAGGATCGCCTCGGAGTTGGTGCGGCTGAGGTAGCCGACCCTCGGGGAGATCCGGGGCAGGGTGGTCGCGCGCAGCCTGTGCAGCAGCTTCTGCGTGCCCAGCGCGGCGGCGGAGAAGATCACCTGGTCGGCGGTGAAGGTCCGCTTCCGCAGTCCGCCGGTGCGGCGGGTGTCGACGGCGTACCCGCCGTCGACCTCGCGCACGCCGACCGCCGTGGTCAGCGGGTGGACCTCCGCGCCCGCCTTCTCCGCCAGGTACAGGTAGTTCTTGACCAGCGTGTTCTTCGCGTTGTGCCGACACCCGGTCATGCACTCCCCGCAGTGGGTGCAGGTGCGCCGGGTCGGCCCCGCGCCGCCGAAGAACGGGTCGGGGACCTCCTCGCCGGGTTTGCCGCCGAACAGCACGCCCACCGGGGTGCTGGTGTGGGTGTGGCCGACGCCGAGGTCGTCGGCGACCTCGCGCAGCACCCGGTCGGCGGCGGTGGTCGCCGGGTTCGTGGTCACCCCGAGCATCCGCTTCGCCTGGGCGTAGTGCGGGGCCAGCTCGGCCCGCCAGTCGGTGATGTGCGCCCACTGCCGGTCGCGGAAGAACGCCTCGGGCGGCTCGTAGAGGGTGTTCGCGTAGCCGAGGGACCCGCCGCCGACCCCGCTGCCGGACAGCACCAGCACGTCGCGCAGCGGGGTCATCCGGAAGATCCCGGTGCAGCCCAGGCGCGGGGCGAACAGGTAGTCGCGCACGTGCCAGGAGTTCTCGGCGAACTCGTCATCCGCGAACCGCCTCCCCGCCTCCAGCACGCCGACCCGGTAGCCCTTCTCGGTCAGCCGCAGCGCGGACACGCTGCCGCCGAACCCCGATCCGATGACCAGGACGTCATAGTGCGGCACGTCCGGGTTCGCCGCTACGCGGTCCACGTGGACCGCTCCTCCGGGTGGTCGCCTGCGATCAGGTGGAAGTCGCCGGGGTCGGGCCGCCTGGTGCGCCGCCGGTACTCCGCGACCAGGCCCGGCCAGTTCGTGGTGATCCGCCCGCCGTCCTCCCGGTACCAGCTCTCGCAGCCGGTCCACACGCTCGACCGCAGCCGCGACTGCACCTCCCGGTCGGACCGCTCGGCCACCTCGGCCCGCACGTCCACGGCGGCCACGCCGTGCGCGCGCATGGCCCGCAGGGTGCGCACCAGGTAGGCGGCCTGGCGCTCCAGCATGAAGATGATCGAGTTCCCGCCCAGGTTCGTGTTCGGCCCGTAGACCAGGAACATGTTCGGGAACCCCGGCACGGTCATCCCCAGGTGCGCCCGGGCCCCACCCGCCCAGGCCGTCGCCCGCAGGTCCACCCCGCCGGTCCCGGTGATGGTCAGCGGCGCGAGGAAGTCGGTGGACCGGAAACCGGTGCCGTAGACGATCACGTCGGCCGGGTGCTCCCGCCCGTCGGCGGTCACCACGCCGTCGCGGGTGATGCCCGTGATCGGGTCGGTGACCACGTCGACGTTGGGCCGGGTGAGGGCGGGCAGGTAGTCGTTGGAGAACAGCAGGCGCTTGCAGCCGATCGCGTAGTCGGGCGTGAGCTTGGCCCGCAGCACCGGGTCCGCCACCCGCGCCCTGAGGTGCAGCCGGGCCACGGCCTCGATGGCCCTGCCCAGCGGCTTGGCCGAGGTGAAGGCCGTGGTCAGCAGCTCCCCGCTCAACCACACCGACGCCCGCCCGGCCAACCGCGCCCCGGGCACCCGCCGGAACAGGGCGTGGTGCGCGGCGGTGTACCGCCGGTCCGGCTTCGGCACCACCCACGGCGGTGTCCGCTGGAACAGGTCGAGGTGCCCCACCAGCGGTTGGATGCGCGGCACGAACTGCACCGCGCTGGCCCCCGTTCCGATCACCGCCACCCGCTTGCCCGCGAGGTCCACGGAGTGGTCCCACCGCGCCGAGTGGAAGATCCGCCCCCCGAAGGTGTCGGCCCCGGGGATGTCGGGCACCGCAGGCCGCGACAACTGCCCCACCGCGGGCACCAGCACGTCGGCCGTGACGACCTCCCCACCGGCGATCTCCACCCGCCACTTCCCGTCCCGGTACGCCGCCCCCACCACGTCGCACCCGAACCGCACCACGTCGGTCAGCCCCTGCTCGGCGGCGGTCCGCTCCAGGTACCGCAGGATGTCCGCCTGCCCCGAGTACCGCCGGGGCCACCCCGGGTTCGGCGCCCACGACCACGAGTACAGCGACGAGGGCACGTCACAGGCCGCCCCCGGGTACACGTTGTCCCGCCACACCCCACCCAGCCGGGACTCCCGCTCCAGCACGGTCACCGCGAACCCCGCCCGCCGGAGCGCGGCGGCGGCCCCCAGGCCCCCGAAGCCCGCCCCGATCACAACCACCGACAGCTCTGTCATGCCCACGACGCTAGAACCGCCCCACCCCGGGAACCAGCCCTCCGGCGGCCTCCCGATTGACATTTCCGGCCAAACCCCCGGTCAAGGACGCCTGCCCCCGAACCGCCACCCCGTCGGCACGCGATCAACGCGCGGACCGGCGTCGCCCCGGACGGCGGGTACCGGGGCGGCGCCGCTCTTGACTGCAAGTCAAGAGCGATCTAGCGTTCGCGCCGTCCATCTCTTGATCGTGAGTCAAGAGCGGTGTGGTGAGGAAGGGTGGGCGATGGGAACGTCGGCGACGGAGGACGGCCCCGCCGGGGCGGTGCGGCGCGATGTGTGGTTCGAGTCCGGCGGTGTGCGGTGCGCGGCGTGGCTGTACACCCCGACCGCGGGCGAGGGGCCCCGGCCGCTGGTGGTCATGGCGCACGGGTTGGGGGCGGTGCGGGAGTGGCGGCTGGACGCGTTCGCCGAGCGGTTCGCCGCGCAGGGGTGGGTGGTGCTGGTGTTCGACTACCGGTACCTGGGGGCCAGCGAGGGCGCGCCGCGGCAGTTGCTCGACATCGGCGACCAGCTCGACGACTGGCGGGCGGCGCTGTCCTACGGGCGGTCGCTGCCCGGGGTCGACCCGGAGCGGGTCGCGGTGTGGGGGACCTCGTTCGGCGGCGGGCACGCGCTGCGGATCGCGAGCGAGGACCGCGCCGTGGCGGCGGTGGTGGCCCAGTGCCCGTTCACCGACGGCCCGGCGTCACTGCTCTCCCGGTTCCGCTCCAGCCCGTTGAGCGTGCTGTGGCTCATCGCCGCCGCCGTGCTCGACGTGGTGGGGTCGCTGTTCGGCGCGAAGCCGGTGCTGGCCCCGGTGGTCGGGGTGTGGTGGATGCCCGCCTTCCTGGTGTCCCCGACCGCGATCGCCGAGGCGTCGAAGCTCATGCCCGCGGGGTCCCGGCTCTCACCGCGCACCGCCGGGGTCGCCGCCCGGATCTCCGCGGTGGGCAGGGGTCTGTCCCCGACGGTCGAGACCGGCGGGCGCCCGTTCCGCCCCTCCGAGACCGCTGTCGGCCGCGACACGATCTGGGGTGTCATGAAGGGCCCGGACGGCGCGAGCGACAGCGCCAACGCGATCGCGGCCCGGCTCGCGCTGTGGCTGCCGCTGTACCGCCCGGGCAAGGACATGGGCAAGATCACCGCGCCGACCCTGTTGTGCGTGTGCGACGACGACCGCGCGGCCCCCGCCCGCACCACGGCCCGCCTCGCGGCCCGGCACGACCACATCCAGGTCAACCACTACGACGGCGACCACTTCGACATCTACGTCGACGACCTCTTCGAGCGCGCCGTGCGGGACCAGGTCCGGTTCCTCGCGGCGCGGCTCACCGCCCCGGCGAACCGGTAGTCGACCCGCCCGGGTCCTGGTGGGGACCCGGCACAGCGGCGATGCCGCGGGCGCTGCGCACCAACGTCTCGACGATGGCGCGATCACCCGCGGCGTCGCCCACGTGCGTGAGCATCCCCTCGACCGCGAACACCCCGATCCGCGTCATCGCGCCCTGCTCGGCCTCCGGCACGCCCAACCCGGCCAGGTGCCACCGCAGCATCCCCTCCACCTGCGCGTGGAACCCGTCGTGCCACACCCGCAACGCCTCCGAGGCCCCGACCCTGGCGTGCACCGTCGTGATCAACCGGTCGACCCGCCGCAACTGCCCGACCGCCCACAGCAACTGCTCGACCGGAGATTCGGCCAACCGCTGCGCCGCACCGGCCAGGAATTCCGCGAACAACGCGTCCAGGACGGCGACCAGCACCTCGTCCTTGTGCTTGAAGTACCAGTAGACGGTGTTGGAGGCCACCCCCGCCTCGCGCCCGATCCGCACCACCGTCGTGGAGTCGTAGCCCTCCTCCACGAACAACCGCGTGGCCGCGGCGACGATCTCACCGCGCTTCTCTTCCCGGTCCTGCGGGCGTCGGTTCCGCGGCATCCCCCACCTGGCCACATCGGTCACGCTGGAACCCCAGCGTAGGGGAACCGCCCCCGCGGGCGCTCCCGGCCCACCACCTCGCCGGGGCCCCGGCCGAGCACACCACCACCCGGGCTCCCACAACGAACTCCCCGGCCCCGGAGGCGCAGCCACGGTGAAGCCCACCGAATCCCGGCCCTCGCGGCCAACCCCCGCCCCCACCGGGCAGACTCCCGGTATGCGGGTGTTCGCCGAGGCCGCCGTCCGGCACTGGGACTACCCGCGCGGCACGGCGGGCCTCCGACTGGTCTCCGCCTTCGCGCGGGAACGGGACGTCCCCCTGCCCGAGGTCCCCGAGGACGTCCTCACCGACCCCGCGGCCCGGGTGGACGCGGCGGTCGAGCTGGCAGCCGTGCGCGCCCTCGCCGCACGACTGCCCGACGCCGGGTTGGAGTTGGGCCGCCGCTACCACGTGACGACGTTCGGGATGCTCGGCTACGCCGTGCTCAGCAGCCCCACCCTCGGCGCCGCCGTCGACGTGACCCTGCGGTACCTGGACCTGAGCTTCATCTTCTGCGTCCCGCGCCTGCGCCTCGACGGCGCGCTGCTGCGGTTCGAGCTGGACGCTTCCGCGCTGCCGCAGGACGCGACCAGGTTCCTCCTGGAGCGCGACCTCTCCGCCATCCACACCGTCACCGGCGAGCTGCTGCCCGGCGGCCTCCCGCTCACCGAGGTGGCCTTCGGGTTCCCCGCGCCCGCCGACCCGTCCGCGCACCGCGTCGCGTTCGGCGTCGAACCGGTCTTCGGGGCCGCGGTGACCTCCGCCGCGTTCCCGGCCGCCGAGCTGGACCGGCCGCTGCCGCAGGCCGACCCGGTGACCGTGGCCGACTGCGAGGAGCGCTGCCGGGTCCTGGTGCAGGCGCGCAGGCAGCGGCACGGGACGACCGGGGCGGTGCGGGCCCAGCTCGCGGCGGTCGGCGGCATCCGGCTCGGCGCGGGCGAGGTCGCCGCCCGGCTGCTGGTGGGGGAGCGGACCCTGCGGCGGCGGCTGGCGGAGGCGGGCACGTCGTTCCGCGAACTGCGCGACGAGGTGCGGTTCGCCCTCGCCGAGGAACTGCTCGCCGACGGGGTGCTGCCGGTGGCCGACATCGCCACCCGGTTGGGCTACGCGGAATCGGCCAGCTTCATCCACGCGTTCACCCGATGGACGGGACACACGCCGAGCGCCCACCGCAGGCCGGGCTGAGAGTCCACATCGGACGTACCCTTGTTCACGTCCCGGAAACCGAAGGCGACACGTGAAAAGGGATCATTGACCGATGTCCAGCCCCGACCACATCCCCGCCCCACGGGCCGAGTTCTCCGCGGCCCGCGACATCACCGAGGCCGCCGTCTCCGCGCTGACCGAGCGCCACCCGGAGGTGGCCCCCCCGACCGTGCAGGCCGTGGTGTTCCAGGCGGCCTGGGAACTGGCCGCGCACGCCCACCTGCCCGAGTCCTTCCGACGGCTGCTGCACCGCCGCGCACACGCCCGCCTGCTCGCCATGGTGGGAAGCCTGACCCCCATCCGCGGCCCCCGGGCACTCGCCGCCGACTAGGACCTGCCGCAAAGCCGGAAGCAGGGAAGCGGGAAAGCAGGCTGACCCCGAACCGCCGCCCGGCGAGCAAACGCCGGATGGGTGGATGCGCTTGCCACCCAGCCCCCCGAAACCGCCAGCCCGACGAGCGACTGCCCGGGTGGGTGGATGCGCTTGGTCAGCCAGCCACCCCCGCAACCGGCGGCCCGGCTACGCCCCGGCCCGGGTGGGTGGAGGTGCTTGGCCAGCCGACCGCCCCGAGAACCGCCGGCCCGGCGAGCGAACTGCCCGGGTGGGTGGAGGTCCTGAACGCAGGCCGATCACCCCACAAACCGCCGGCCCGGCGAGCGAATGCTCGGGTGGGTGGAGGTGCTTGCCCGGCCGACCGCCCCGAAAACCGCCAGCCCGGCCACAAAATGCCCGGGTGGGTGGATGTGTTTGGCCGGGGGTGGCGATCATGTGACAGCCTGCCTGGGCGGTGGGGCATCTTTTCAGCCCCACCCGGTCACACTGGAGCACATGATCGCCATAGGGGCCCCGGCCAAACACATCCACCCAGCCGGGCACCCACGACAAACGACCGGGCTTTGCGGGACACAGGCACGGCCGAGCACCCCCACCCACCCGGCACCCCCACCAAACCCCCAGGCTCTGAGACAAGTCCCAGCGCGACCGGGACACAACCCCGGTCACACCGGGTCCGGTTCGCCCTTGACCAGGCGGCTCAGTTCCACGGCATTGTTCGGGGCGTGCCCGCTCATCGTGTTGTCGAGGTAGACGTACACGTCGAGGTCGGCCGACCAGGTGTGGATGGCCGCCGCCCACTTGCGCAGGGTCTCCGGGGGGTAGTCGCCGGTGTAGAGGGTCTTCGGGCCATGCAGGCGGGCGTAGGCGAAGTCGGCCGTCAGCTCCGTGAGCAGCGGGAACCGGCCCGCCGAGTCGGCCACCACCGAGGCCACCCCGTGGTCGCGGAGCAGGTCGAAGTAGCGGTCGTCCTGGAAGCTGGGGTGGCGGGCCTCGATCGCGTGCCGCACCGGGGGCAGCAGGTCCAGGAAGGCGGCGACGGTGTCGCGGTCGAAGGCCAGGGTGGGCGGGAGTTGCCACAGCAGCGGCCCGAGCTTGTCGCCCAGTTCCGCGACGCCGGAGTCCAGGAAGGCGGTGAGGGCTTCGCCGGGGTCGCGCAGCCGCAGGGTGTGCGTGACGACCTTGGGGCCCTTGACGGCGAGGACGAAGTCCGCCGGGGTGCGGTCGCGCCAGGAGCGGAACACGTGCGGGCCGCGCAGGCCGTAGAAGGTGCCGTTCACCTCAACCGAGTTGAGGCGGGCCGCGAGGTGTTCGAGTTCCTTGCCCCGGCGCAGCGTCGACGGGTAGAAGCCGCCGCGCCACTCGGGGTAGGTCCAGCCGGAGGTGCCGATCCTGATCTCTGCCATCCCCGGCTGCGTACCCCGCTGATGATCACTCGAAACGGTGAGCGGCCGACACGCCCCGATCGGGTACCGACCTGCCTCGCCATTGCCCGCGACCTGGCACAACACCACCATCCACAAAGGGCACCCGCGCCGCCGCAGCACCGAGCGTGCCGGATTGTCACCTGTTCGCACCCCCACTCGGGTCTTAACATCTACGGAACCGACCCCGGGGGAGCCCATCGTGACCGTGCCCGAGCAGCGCGCCGCCGCGCGGTCGCGGCTGCCGTGGGTGCGGACCGACCCCGCCTCGGTGCTCGGCACGGCCCGCCGCATCGCCGACGACCTGGCCGACGGCCTGTCCGGGGCCGGGGTGCGGGCGGCGGCCAGGGCCGTGCGCAGGCTCCTCGACGCCGACGCCGTCGGGCTGGCCGACCTGTCCGGCGAACCGGTCTGGTCCGGCCGCGCCCCGGACGGTTCCCGCTGGTCGGAGCTGGTCGAGGCGGCCCGGCAGGGGGAGGCGAGGGCCGGGCGCCCGCCGCTGGTCGCGGTGCCGCTGCACGTGCACGACGAGGTCGCCGGGGCGCTGGTGGTGGCCGGTGCGGTCCGGGTGGGGGCGGTCCGCGAGGTGGCCGACTGGGTCGCCGCCGCCGTGGAGCGGGCGCGGCTGGAGGCCTCCGCCGAGCAGGCCGCGCAGGCGGAGCTGCGGGCGCTGCGCGCGGAGATCTCCCCGCACTTCGTCTACAACGCGCTCACCGTCATCTCCTCGCTGGTGCACTCCGACCCCGACCGGGCGCACGAGCTGATCCTCGACTTCGCCGACTTCAACCGCTACAGCCTCTCCGGGCACGGCGAGTACACCACCGTCGCCGACGAGTTCCACGCCATCGAGACCTACCTGGCCCTGCAGCGCGCCGTGCTCGGTGACCGGCTGCGGGTGCAGGTGCGCGTCGCCCCCGAGGTGCTGGCCGTGGCGATCCCGTACCTGGTGCTGCAACCGCTGGTGGAGAACGCCGTGCGCCACGGCGTCGAACCGCGCGGGGTCGGCGGGTTGGTGCAGGTGCGCGGTGAGGCCGAGGGCGCCGACTGCCTGATCTCGATCGAGGACGACGGCGCGGGGATGGCGCCCGCGCACGCCGAGGCCGTCCTCGCCGGGCGCGGCCCGTCGGGCAGCGTCGGGCTGGCCAACGTGGACCGGCGGCTGCGCGAGGTCTACGGCCCGTGGTACGGGCTGGTGGTCGAGACCGCCGAGGGCGCGGGCACCCGCGTCCTGGTGCGGATGCCGATGTTCTCCCCGGGGGTGATGCCGTGATGGGTGCCGGGCTGCGGGTGCTCGCCGTCGACGACGTGCGGGCCGCGCTCGACGAGCTGTGCAGGCTGCTGCGGGCCGCGCCGGAGGTGGCCGAGGTCCGCGCGGCGGGCGACGCGCTGGGCGCGCTGCGCAGCATCCAGGCCGACCCGCCGGACGCGGTGTTCCTCGACATCTCCATGCCCGGCCTCAGCGGCCTGGAGCTGGCGTCGCTGCTGGCCAGGCTCAGCGAACCCCCGGTGATCGTCTTCGTCACCGCCCACGAGGGCCACGCCGTGTCCGCCTTCGGCATCGGCGCCGTCGACTACCTGCTCAAGCCCGTCCGCGCCGAGCGCCTGGCCGACGCCCTGGCCAGGGTCGGGCGCATGGTCGCCACCCGCACCGCCGTCCCGGCCCCGCGCACCGAGCCGAGCACCCCCGACACCATGCCCGCCCTCCCGGTCGAGGCCGAGGGCCGCACCCGCTACGTCCGCCGCGGCGAGGTCCGCTTCGCCGAGGCCCACGGCGACTACGTCCGCCTGCACACCCCCACCGGCGCCCACCCGGTCCGCATCCCCATCTCCCGCCTGCAGGAGTACTGGGAGGACTTCGGCTTCTCCCGGGTCCACCGCGGCTACCTGCTGGCCCTCGACGCCGTCCGCGAGCTGCGCAGCGACTCCGTGGGCGGGATGCTCGCCCACACCGACGTCGGCGACGTCCCGGTCAGCCGCCGCTGCGTCCGCCCGCTGCGCGAGCGCCTGCTGCTCGCCGCCCGCCGGGGTGAACTCGGCAGGCGGGCCTGAGCGGGTGACCCAGCAGCGCCGCGTGGCGGTGACCAGCCCGCAGACCCGCCTCGCCCACGCCCGCCGCCGCGCGCACACCGCGTGGCGGCCGTCCGCGCTCGACCCGGCCGACGCCGAGCGGGCGCTGCGCGTGTTCGCCGCCCAGCGGCGCCGGGCCGCGGTGGCCGTGGCGGCGCTGGGCGCGCTGGTGTTCGGCCTGCCGGTGCTGCTGGGCGCGCTGCCGGTGCTCGCGGAGGTCCGCCTGCTGGGCATCCCGGTGGCGTGGCCCGCGCTGGTCCTGGTGCCGTTCCCGGCGATGGTGGGGCTGGCCCGCTGGCACCTGCGCCACGCCGAACGGGTCGAGGACCGGCCGTGACGCCGGGGCGCCGGGACCAGCGCCGGGCGGTGCGGTGATCGCGGTCTTCGCCGTGGCACCGGTCGTGCTCGTCACGCTGCTGGTGGGGTTGCGCGGGGTGGCGGCGATGCGGACCACGTCGGACTTCCTGGTCGCCTCGCGCCGGGTCTCGCCGCTGGTGAACTCGGCCGCGGTGTCGGGGGAGTACCTGTCGGCGGCGTCGTTCCTCGGGGTGGCCGGGCTGGTGGTCAAGGACGGCGTCGGGTCGCTGTGGTACCCGGTCGGGTTCACCGCCGGGTACGTGGCGATGCTGGTGCTGGTGGCCGCGCCGATGCGCCGGTCGGGGGCGGTGACCGTGCCGGACTTCGCCGAGGCGCGGCTGGCGTCGCGGCCGCTGCGGGTGCTCAGCGCCGTGGTGGTGCTGGTCATCGCCGGGCTCTACCTGGTGCCCCAGTTCCGCACCGCGGGGTTGGTGCTCAGCGTCGTCAGCGGCACCCCGTACTGGGTGGGGGTGGTGATCGCCGCCGCCGTCGTCAGCGTGACCCTCGCCGTGGGCGGCATGCGCGCGGCCACCTACGTGCAGGCGTTCCAGTTCTGCTTCAAGCTGGTGCTGTTCATCGTCCCGGCGATCTGGCTGCTGCTCTCCGTCGGACCGCAGGTGCGCCACGACGCGGTGCACCCCGTGGAGTTCACCCACTTCACCCGCGACACCACTGTCTCCTTCGGACTCGAAGTCACCCTGGAGGTCCGCGAACCCCTCACCGTCGGCACGCCGGACGGGTCGCGCACCTTCCCGCCGGGGGACCTGCGGGTCACCGCCGGGCAGACCCTGGTGTTCCCGGAGGGGGCGGCGGTGCCGGGGGTGCGCGGCGGCGCGGCGCCCGGGGGCGCGGACTGGCGGCGACCGCTGCTGCACCTGGGCGAGGAGGGGTACCCGCTGCTAACCACCTGGGCCATCCTGCTCGCCACGGTGCTCGGCACGATGGGCCTGCCGCACGTGCTCATGCGCTTCCACACCAGCCCCGACGGCCGCGCCGCCCGCCGCACCGCGGCCATCACCGTCGGGCTGCTCAGCGTCTTCTACCTCTTCCCCGGGGTCTACGGGCTGCTCGGCGCGGTGCTCGTCCCGCAACTGCACCTCAGCGGCGCCACCGACACCGCCGTCGTCGCGCTGCCCGCGCAGGTCGACGCGGGCACCACCGGGGCGGTGTTCACCACGCTGCTCACCGCGGGCGCCTTCGCCGCGTTCCTGGCCACCTCGCTCGGGCTGCTCCTCGTCGTCGCCGGGGCCATCTCGCACGACCTGGTGCCCGGGGGCGTGGGCAGGCTGCGGTTCACCGTGGTGGCCGCCGCCGCGGTCGTGGTGCTGCTCGCCCTGCCGTCCGCCCGGATCGACGTCGGCGTCCTGGTCACCTGGGGGTTCACCGTCGCCGCGGCCACCTTCTGCCCGCTGCTCGTGCTCGGGGTGTGGTGGTCGCGGCTCACCGCCGCGGGCGCCATCGCCGGGGTCACCGCCGGGCTGCTGGCCACCTCCGGGGGCATCGTGGCGTCCCTGTTCGGACCGCCCGCGCACGGGTGGCTGGCCATCCTGATCGCCCAGCCCGCGCCGTGGGCGGTGCCGCTGGCCTTCGCCACCATGATCGGGGTGTCGCTGCTGGGCAGGCCGCCGCCCTGGGCCGCCGCGGCCATGCTGCGCCTGCACCTGGTCGAGCGCGGCAGCCGGACCACCAGCACACCATCACCCGAACGAGAGCTTGACGGACGTGACCTGGGCCACTCGTCGTGGGCCACCCGCCGCTCGTCAGCCGTTCGTCGTGTGACACGACGGTTGAGCCGCTGACCGTTCACCGTCCGTGCGTCCCTCCCTAGCCTCTCCCGCGAAACCCTGTGCGAGGAGGCACCATGAGTTCGACCGAACGGCCACCGGACGAGCGGGACTGGTCGGAGGTCCAGTCCAGCGCGGAGTTCGTGGAGCTGCGCAGGCGACTGCGCGTCTTCGTGTTCCCGATGACCGGGTTCTTCCTGCTCTGGTACCTGGTCTACGTGCTGCTCGCCGACTACGCCCACGGCTTCATGGCGAC
Organism: Actinokineospora spheciospongiae; assembly: GCF_003182415.1. Taxonomy (NCBI): domain Bacteria; kingdom Bacillati; phylum Actinomycetota; class Actinomycetes; order Pseudonocardiales; family Pseudonocardiaceae; genus Actinokineospora; species Actinokineospora spheciospongiae. The sequence continues at coordinate 209,265 of NZ_QHCP01000013.1, forward strand.
CAAGGTCTTCGGCAACGTCAACGTCGGGCTCATCCTCGGCCTGCTCCAGTTCGCCTCCACCTTCGTCATCACCGGCGTCTACGTCCGCTACGCCAACCGCAAGCTCGACCCGCTGGCCACCAAGCTGCGCGAGGACATCGAGGGCGCGACCCCCGCCGGAGGTGCCGGATGACCCTCGCCCAAAGCGTGGAGGGCAACAACCCCGCGCTCAACATCGGCATCTTCGCCGCGTTCGTGGTCATCACCCTGGTCGTCGTGTTCCGGGCCAGCCGCAACACCAGGTCCGCCTCGGACTACTACGCCGCGGGCCGGGCGTTCACCGGCCCGCAGAACGGCATCGCCATCGCGGGCGACTACCTCTCCGCCGCGTCGTTCCTCGGCATCGCGGGCGCCATCGCGGTCAACGGCTACGACGGCTTCCTCTACTCGATCGGCTTCCTCGTCGCCTGGCTGGTGGCGCTGCTGCTGGTCGCCGAACTGCTGCGCAACACCGGCAAGTTCACCATGGGCGACGTCCTCGCGTTCCGGATGAAGCAGCGCCCGGTCCGGGCCGCGGCGGCCACGTCCACGCTCATCGTGTCCTTCTTCTACCTGCTGGCGCAGATGGCGGGGGCGGGCGGCCTGGTCGCGCTGCTGCTCGGCGTCACCGGCACCGGCGCCCAGGCACTGGTCATCGCCGTCGTCGGGGTGATCATGATCGTGTACGTGCTGGTCGGCGGCATGAAGGGCACCACGTGGGTGCAGATCATCAAGGCCGCGCTGCTCATCGCGGGCGCCCTGGTGATGACCCTGTGGGTGCTCGCCAAGTACGGCTTCAACCTCTCCTCGCTGCTGCAGGGCGCGGTCGACAAGGCGGGCGCGGTCGGCGAGAAGCTGCTCAGCCCCGGCAAGCAGTACGGCGCCACCGGCACCAGCAAGCTCGACTTCCTGTCCCTGGGCATCGCGCTGGTCCTGGGCACCGCGGGCCTGCCGCACGTGCTGATGCGCTTCTACACCGTGCCCACCGCCCGCGAGGCCCGCCGCTCGGTGGTCTGGGCGATCGGCCTGATCGGCGTGTTCTACCTGTTCACCCTGGTCCTCGGCTACGGCGCGGGCGCCCTGGTGGGCCCGGACACGATCAGCAAGGCACCCGGCGGGGTCAACTCGGCGGCGCCGCTGCTGGCCCAGGCCCTCGGCGGGCCGGTGCTGCTCGGGCTGATCGCCGCCATCGCCTTCGCCACCATCCTGGCCGTGGTCGCCGGGCTGACGATCACCGCGTCGGCCTCCTTCGCCCACGACGTCTACGCCAACGTCATCCGCCGCGGCAAGACCACCCCGGCCGCGGAGGTGCGGGTCGCCCGGATCACCGCGGTCGTCATCGGCGCGGTCGCCATCGCGGGCGGCATCCTCGCCAACGGGCAGAACGTCGCCTTCCTGGTGGCGCTCGCCTTCGCCGTGGCGGCCTCGGCGAACCTGCCGACGATCCTGTACTCGCTGTTCTGGAAGCGGTTCAACACCCGCGGCGCGCTGTGGAGCATCTACGGCGGGCTGATCTCCTCGATCGTGCTCATCGTGTTCTCCCCGGCGGTCTCCGGCACCGCCAAGTCGATGATCACCAGCGTGGACTTCCACTGGTTCCCGCTGCAGAACCCGGGCATCATCTCGATCCCGGCGGGCTTCCTGCTCGGCTGGCTGGGCACGGTCCTGTCCAAGGAGCGCGACCCGGGCAAGCAGGCCGAGATGGAGGTGCGGGCCCTGACCGGGGTCGGCGCCGAGAAGGCGGTGGCGCACTAGGCCGCCGCTGGTCGAGCAGCGGCAACGGGCTTCCGCCGGTCGGCGGAAGCCCGTTCGCTTGTCCGGCGGGGCCGCCCCGACCACGGGACGCTATGCAGGTGAACGTGCATAGATGCATTCCGGTGGTCCTGCTGGCGCTGCTCACCCTGGCCGGGTGCAAGGTGCCCATCGGCACCGAGGACGCGGCCCCTGCATCTCCCACCTCCGCACCCCCGGCCGCCCCCGCCGCCTCCGGCGACCGCGCGGCCCTGATGGCGCAACTCGGCGCGGCCAAGCCCGAGGACACCGGCGCCCACTACAACCGCGACGACTGGGGCGACTGGGCCTACGACCCCAAGACCAAGTGCAACACCCGCGAACAGGTCCTCGCCCGCGACGGCCAGGGCGTGGCCGTGGACTCCCAGTGCCGACCCACCTGCCCGACCACCGCCTGCTGGACCAGCCGCTACGACGGGGTCCAGGCCAAGGACGCCGCCGACCTCCAGATCGACCACATCGTCCCCATCGCCGAGGCCAACCGCTCCGGCGCCCGCGGCTGGAGCGCCGAGCAGCGCAACGCCTACTACAACGACATGACCAACCTGGTCGCCGTCTCCGCCAGGTCGAACGGCCAGAAGAGCGACAGCGACCCGGCGCAATGGCGCCCCACCGACGCCTACTCCTGCGAGTACGCGACCGCCTACACCACCGTCAAGGTCAAGTACCACCTCACGGCGGACGACCGCGAAATCGCGGCCCTCAACGCCATGCTCAACACCTGCCCGCGCTGACCGGGAAGACGAAGAGCGGGGGCCCGGCGAACCGGACCCCCGCTCCCGCGACCGGATCAGTGCGAGCTGTGGGATCAGACGCCCGCGATCGACCGAATCCACGAGCGGTAGGTGGTCACGTTGGTGTAGTTCGTGACCGTGGCGCGGTCACTGGTGGAGGCCACGCCGACCTGGCGGCCGTTGCCGAACATCGGACCACCGGAGTCACCGCCCGCGGTGATGCCGTTGACCCGGGTCGCCTGCACCGCGACGCCGTTGTAGGCGTCCCGGGCGTTGGTGCTGCGCACGCTGACCGTGGCCACCTTCAGGTAGCGCGACTGGCAGTTGATCTCCGGCTGGTTGGTGCAGGTGGCACCCCAGCCGTAGACCTGCACGTTCTGCCCCACCCGCACGTCGGTCGAGGTGCCCAGCGGCGCGTAGGTCGCCGAGACGCTGCGGTCGAGGTAGGCGATCGCCAGGTCCGAGGCCGAGTGGCGGTAGATCGTGGCCGCGTTGGCCAGGGTGCCGCCGCTGGTCTGGTCCAGGCTGCCGATCCGGAAGCTGATCGTCCCGCTGGCCACGCAGTGCTTCGCGGTGAGCACGTAGCGCGGGGCGATGATCGTCGCCGAGCACGACTGCTGCCCGTTGGAGAACAGCCGGGCCGCCCACGGGGCGTTGGAGGCGGTGCCGCCGCCGATGATCGTCGGGGTCAGCACCGGGTCGGACGGCGGAGCGGGGGCGGCCAGCGCGGCGGGGGCGCCGACGACCAGCGCGGCCAGCGAGAGGGCAGCGACCAACAAACGCTTCATGAGGGGAGTTCTCGATTCTGCGGTCGGAACCGCGCAGGGTGGAATCGGGAATGCGCCGACCGGTGGGACGACCGGCCGAACGCCCCTCCACCATTTCACCGCAATCCGGGAGCCCGCAAGGACCACTCGTTCCCAGTCATCCACAGCGCCCACCACCCGCGAACGACGACGGCCGCGCCCCGGGCGGGGCGCGGCCGTCGGGGTGGTGCCGAGTCAGGCGGCGTCGACCAGGATCGTCGTCCGCGCGGGCTGTGCGACGAGGGCCGAGGCGTAGTTGCGCTGGACCTGGGCGCGCTCGGTGGCGTTGGGCAGGGCGTTGGCGCAACTGACCGGGGCCGAGCTGCCGGACATCAGGTCCGAGCACAGACCGGTGCGGCGGTCGGGGAGCCCGAGGCTGTGGCCGAACTCGTGGGTGATGATCCGGACGACGTTGTAGCCGTCGTTCACCGCCTCCCGGCCGAACCAGACCGTGCCCGAGCCGGTGGGGCGGACCGGACCGAGGGTGGCGCGGGGCCAGCCGTTGTCGGCGATCACCCGGATGTTGACCCGCTGGCCGGAGGCCGCCTTGACGAGGCGGACGTTGGTGACCGACGCGTTCCAGTTGGCGGCGCCCTGGGCCACGGCGGACTTGAACTCGGCCGCCAGGCTGTCGTCGTAGGTGAGGGTGACGACCGCGGCGGGGGCGGGCGCGGGGGCCGCCGAGGCGGGGGCGGCTCCGGCGATCACCCCGGCTCCCACGGCCAGGGCGGTGGTCACCAGGGCGAACGTGCGTCTGAACATGGGGGTCCTCCTCGTGTGCGGCCCACCTCGTGGGCGGGCCGACCGGCTGCGACCTGGCGCGAGTGCGCACCGTGACTACCTCTACTCGGGGAGTAGTCCGATTCCGGGGCAGAAGTGACCGCGATCACAAACATTGACTTTCCCAGGGTGTCCAGGGGTCATAAGTGAACGGCAGGTGTCGGTACATGCCGGTTGATCAGCGGAAACAGGCCGTCCGGGGCCGTCGGAGGGGTTCGGCGGCCGGAGCGGTGCGCACAGGCTCGCGGGCGGATGGGCCGCGTGGAGAACCATTGGGCCACAACGGTTTCCGCGCCCAAACGGGCCGACCGGAGGCTTTGGGGGACCCCCGATTTGATCCCCGGTTTGGCGCCGTGTAACTTTATCCAAGTCAGAGCGACACGGGCCGGGAAAACAACCGGAACGGGCACTGACCGGGGGTCACGAACCAAGCTCCCACCTAGCGGTGGTAGAGTGGGTGACCTTGAAGCGCGAGACAAAACATGGCTTGCAATACCAGCCTCGGATGAGGCCGCGCCTGAACAGGGTCGGTTGAATCGGATGTGCGTGTGTTGTTTGAGAACTCAACAGTGTGCCGATTTAAGCCAGTAGAGCTTAATATCATGAAACCCTGTCAGGGGTTTCCTTTGAGATG
>NZ_QHCP01000014.1:0-184708 GCF_003182415.1 Actinokineospora spheciospongiae
CATCTCAAAGGAAACCCCTGACAGGGTTTCATGATATTAAGCTCTACTGGCTTAAATCGGCACACTGTTGAGTTCTCAAACAACACACGCACATCTCAGTCAGAAGCTCCGGTCGGAGCGACCTTCATCGAGGCTGGTATTGCGTCAAAGTTTTGTCTTGCTGATTCGAGCTCACCCACTCTACCACCGCGAGGCGGGAGCTTGGTTCGTGATCTCCGGTCAGTGCTCGTTCCGGTTGTTTTCCCGGCCCGTGTCGCTCTGACTTGGATAAAGTTACACGCAGACCAACCGGGGGTCAAATCGCACCCCCAGGAGCCCGTCGCAGGGAGAAACCGCAGGTCATCACCCCCGCGCGGGGTCTGAACCCAACGTATCCCACCCTCATCCCGGTGGAAATGTGACCGCCGTCACTCAAACTTTCTCCCCGCTGCCCCGCCACAGCACCCCGAAGTGGCCTGACCTGCGGAAACACCGAGGGCCGCCGGTCCGGAGCGGACCGGCGGCCCTCGGGGACCACTCGGATGGCCGGGTTTCGACCCCGGAGCGTGACGGTCAGGGGCTGACCTCGACGCCCGCGGTGTTGCGCTTGCCCCGGCGCAGGACCAGCCACTTGCCGTGCAGCAGGTCCTCCTTCGACGGCGTCCACTCCTCGTCGGTGACCTTGGTGTTGTTCGCGTACGCCCCGCCCTCGTTGACCGTGCGCCGCGCGGCGCCCCGGCTGTCGGCCAGGCCGCCGGTGACCAGCAGGTCGACGATGGTCGGCCCGTCGGCCAGCCGGGCCTTGCCGCCGGGCACCTCGGCCATGGCCGCGTCCAGCGTGGAGGCGTCGAGGTCGGCCAGCTCGCCCCGGCCGAACAGCGCCTGGCTGGCGGCGATCACCTGGTCGGTCTCCCGGCGCCCGTGCACCAGCGTGGTGAACTCCTCGGCCAGCCGCTTCTGCGCGGCGCGCAACTGCGGGCGCTCGGCCGTGTCGCGCTCCAGGGCGGCGATCTCCTCCCGGTCGAGGAAGGTGAACAGCCGCAGGTAGCGCAGCACGTCCGCGTCGCCGACGTTCACGAAGTACTGGTACCAGGCGTACGGCGAGGTCATGGCCGGGTCGAGCCAGACGTTGCCGCCGCCGGTGGACTTGCCGAACTTGCGGCCCTCGGCGTCGGTGACCAGCGGGGCGGTCAGCGCGTGCGCGGACTTCCCGTCGACCTTGCGGATGAGGTCGACCCCGCCGACGATGTTGCCCCACTGGTCGGAGCCGCCCACCTGGAGCTTGCAGTCGTGGGAGCGGTTGAGCCGCAGGTAGTCGTTGGATTGCAGGAGCAGGTAGCTGAACTCGGTGTAGGACATGCCGTCGGACTCCAGGCGGCGCTTGACCGTCTCCCTGGCGAGCATGACGTTGACCGAGAAGTGCTTGCCGGTCTCGCGGAGGAAGTCGAGCACCGAGGTGCTGCCGGTCCAGTCGAGGTTGTTGACCACGGTGGCGGCGGTCCCGGCGCCGTGGGTGTCGTCGAAGTCGACGAAGCGCTCCAACTGGCTGCGGATGCGGCCCGCCCACTCGGCCACGACGTCGGCGGTGTTGAGGGTGCGCTCGCCGGTGTCGCGCGGGTCGCCGATCATGCCGGTGGCGCCGCCCGCCAGGATGATCGGGCGGTGCCCGGCGCGCTGGAAGCGGGTCAGCATCAGCAGCGGGACGAGGTTGCCCGCGTGCAGGCTGGGGGCGGTGGGGTCGAACCCGGCGTAGAGGGTGAGCGGTCCCGCGTCGAGGTCCTTGCGCAGGGCGTCGAGGTCGGTGGACTGCGCGATGAGGCCGCGCCAGGTCAGCTCGTCGAGGATGTGTTCACTCACGTGCTCCAGTCTCCACGGTGCGTCAGCGCCGGGACCACCGGGTTTGCGCTCCGCCCCGGGTCAGCCACCCGACGCCGCCCGCGATCGCGGTGGCGGCAAGGGTCTCCAGCGCGACCAGCCAGGCGACCGGTTCGGGGAACAGCACAACGTGCCCGAGGTAGGCGGTGCCCCCGGTCGGGATCAGGTTGGTGAGCAGCAGCAGGACCTCGGGCACGAGGTAGGCCAGTACGGCGGCCTCGGCGAAGCGGGTGGCGCCGTCGTCCGGCGGTTCGAGGGCGGCGGTGTAGAGGGCCAGGCCGCCGACGACCGCGATGGGCAGCAGCATGCCCAGGGCGCCGCCCGTCTGGATGAGCGTGGTCGTGAAGCCGTAGTACTCGTCGACCTGGAAGGCGATGAACAGCAGCACGAACCACAGCAGCACGCCCGCGCCGACGGCGATGGCCGCGGGTCTGCCCGCGGGCGGGAGCCAGCGCACCCGGTCCGGCCGCAGGCGGGGTGCGCGCAGGACGAGGAGGACGGTCAGGAACACCGCCGAGAGCAGTTCCAGCCACACCAGGAACCGGCCGTTCTGGTTGGCCGAGACGAAGGCGTCGGCGAGGAAGTTGACCGCCGTGCCGAACGCGGCGCCCACCCCGATCACCCTGCGGTGGTCGGTCTTGCCGATCCAGGCGACGGCGACGGCGAGGATCGCGCAGCGCAGCAGGTAGTACGGGACGGCGAACCACGGGGTGTCCGACAGGTACTCCGACGTGACGCCGATGACGCAGGCGGCGGCGACCGCCGCGACCACGGCCAGCACCCGGTGGTCGCGCAGCCAGGGGGCGCCGCCGGGCACGCGGACCGGGCGGTGCGGTGCCTCGCGGGTGCGGCTCCAGGCGATGACCGCCTGGGCGCGGGTGCGCGGGTCGGGGGCGGCGCGGACGCCGGGGTCGCGGTCCAGTTCGGCGGCAGGCGCGCCGAGGGGGCCGGTGCCCGCGGCGGTGGCGACGGCGACGAGCGCGCCGGGCAGGCCCGCGCAGCACAGGACCAGGTGGTGCGCGGCCGCCCGTTCCGCCTCGACCCGGGCGGTGCCGACGACCCTGGCGAGCAGTTCGGTGGACTCGGCGACGTCGAGGTCGCCGAGGGCGACGGGGCGGGCGGCGAGTGCGCCCAGCCTGCCCCGGCCGGTGACCAGGGCGAGCGAGCCGGTGCCCGGTGGCAGCAGCGGTCGGACCTGGTCGGCGTCGCGGGCGTCGTCGAGCAGGAGCAGGACGCGGCGGTTGCTGAGCAGGGTGCGGTACTGCGAGAGCTGGGCGTCGTCGCCGCGGTGGGCGGGTTCGCCGAGCGCGGCGAGGACGTCGCGGACGACGTCGGCGGGGTGGCGGGCGTGGCCGGGCCGGGAGCCGCGCAGGTCCAGGTGCAGCCTGCCGTCGGGGAAGCGGTCGGCGCGCAGCCTGGCCCAGTGCACGGCGAGGGTGGACTTGCCCAGGCCCGGGGTGGGGTCGGTGATGACCACGGCGGTGGCGGTCTCGGCGGCGGCGTCGAGTTCGGCGAGGGCGGCGGCGCGGCCGGTGAAGTGCCAGGTGGCGGGCGGGAGCTGGTCGGGGACCCGGGGTGCGGCGGGTGCCGGGGTGGGGGGTGGGGCGTTGAAGATGATGTTGCCGTGCACGTCGCGGACCATCGCGACGTCGCCGTCGACCGTGCCGCTCAGCTCGGTGTGCGCCTGCGGGTCTGGCTCCATGCACCACTTGTACCGAACAGCGGGCGCCGTTGGTGAGGCTACGTCGGGAATGGGTCCGTTCGGACCTGCTTGCGGCGGCGGCCGCCGAGTCGGTAGGCGCTGACGGACTTGTCCCCCGCGATCCAGAACCGCCAGGGCACGTCGACCGCGGCGGCGACGCCGACGCGGGGGCCGGAGCGGATGTCCTCGGTGGCGACCGGGTCGCCCACCAGCAGGCGGACCGGGGAGGCCGGGTCGGTGAGGTCGAGGCCGTTGTCGGCGCGGTCGAGGCCGAGGACGCCGGTGAGCTTGGCGGGGCCGCGGGCGAGGTCGGTGGTGCCGCGCGCGGCGGGGCGGCGGGTCCTGGCCAGGGCTTCGCCGTCGACGACCTGGCCCGCGCGCAGCAGGACGGCGCCGGGGACGCCGTCGGTGAGGGTGACGACGTTGGCGCAGTGGTGCATGCCGTAGACGAAGTAGACGTAGAGGTGGCCCGCCGGGCCGAACATGACCTCGTTGCGCGGGGTCTTGCCGCGGTAGCAGTGCGACGCGGGGTCGTCGCCGCCGCGGTAGGCCTCGACCTCGGTCAGCCGCACGCGGACGGTGCCGTCGGGGCGGTCGGACTCGAGGACGGCGCCGAGCAGGAGGTGGGCGGCGGCGACCGGGTCGACGGCGAGTTCCGCCTCGGTGAACTGCCTCATCTGGTGCGCCTCATCGGGTGCATTGTCGCATCGGGTGGTCCGCCACGCCCCTCATCGGGTGGCTTGCCGGGCGGTGCGCTGGAGGAACGCGGCGTCGGCGCGCGGGAGGTCGACCAGGGTGCCGTGGCCGAGGGGAACCGCGTCGGGGTCGACCCGGGGACCGGTGATGGTGCCCGGCCTGCCGCGCGGGTCCAGGCCGAACAGGGTGGAGAGGAAGACGCAGGCGGTGAGGTAGCTGCCCGCGGGGGCGGGGTGGCTGTCGTCGGGTTCGTGCAGGCGCAGCCCGGGGCGTTCGGCCTGGGCGGCTGCCCAGGCGGGGCCGACCGGGGCGACCGTGGCACCGACCTCGCCCGCGATCGCGGTGTAGGCGGCGTTCAGCAGGTCCTGCGCCGCCGGGGTGTCGCGGCGGGCCGCGGTCAGGTACAGCACCGGGTTCGCGCCAGCGGCGACCACCTCGGGGACGATCGCGCGGACCGCGGCGTGGAAGTCCGCCGGGTCGCGCACCTGCGGGATGCCGTCGGCGTAGCTGCCTTCACCGAGGCAGCTCTGCTCTTGCAGCACGACGAAGTCCCACCCCTCGGCCAGCGCGGCGGTGGGTTCGCCGCCCGCCCAGGTGGCGGCCAGGTGCGCGCCACCGGTGGCGATGGCGCGCACCTCGACGGCGCGTTCCGGGCGGGCGAGCACCGCGAGCTGGGTCGGCAGGCCGTGGAAGTAGGTGAAGCTGTTGCCGACGAACAGGACCCGGGTCGGCAGGGTCACTTCCGGATGACCTGCTCCGCCCACGACCGGTGCTCCTCGACCCGGCGCACGACGCGGTCGCGCTGCTCGGCGACCCTGGCGGGTGCGGTGCCGCCGTGGGCGTCGCGGGAGGCGATCGAGCCCGCCACCGTGAGCACCTCGCGGACCTGGGGGGTCAGCGCGGGGTCGACCTCGGCGAACTCGGCGTCGGTCAGCTCGTCGAGGCCGACGCCGCGGGCCTCGGCGCGGCGGACGCAGTCGCCTGCGGCCTCGTGCGCGACCCGGAACGGCACGCCCTGGCGGACCAGCCACTCGGCGATGTCGGTGGCGAGGGTGAACCCGGCGGGGGCCAGCTCGGCCATCCGGTCGGTGTCGAAGTCGAGGGTGGCGATCATCCCGGCCATGGCGGGCAGCACGAGCTGGAGCTGGTCGACGGAGTCGAAGACCGGCTCCTTGTCCTCCTGCAGGTCGCGGTTGTAGGCCATCGGCTGCGCCTTGAGGGTGGCCAGCAGCCCGGCCAGGTTGCCGATGAGCCGACCGGACTTGCCCCGGGCCAGTTCGGCGACGTCGGGGTTCTTCTTCTGCGGCATGATCGAGCTGCCGGTGGACCAGGAGTCGTGCAGCCGCGCGTAGGAGAACTCCGCGGTGCACCAGAGGATGACGTCCTCGGCGATGCGGGACAGGTTCACCCCGAGCATGGCCACGGCGAAGGCGAACTCGGCGGCGAAGTCGCGCGAGGAGGTGCCGTCGAGGGAGTTCTCGGCCGGAGCGTCGAAGCCCAGTTCCTCCGCGATCGCGGCCGGGTCCAGGCCGAGCGAGGAACCCGCGAGGGCGCCGGAGCCGTAGGGGGACACGGCGGCGCGCTTGTCCCAGTCGCGCAGCCGGTCGACGTCGCGCAGCAGGGCCTGGGTGTGGGCGAGCAGGTGGTGCGCGAGCAGGATCGGCTGGGCGTGCTGCAGGTGGGTGCGGCCCGGCATGGGGGCCTCGGGGTGCAGCTGGGCCTGGTGCAGCAGGGCCTCGACCACGTCGAGGACACCGCCGGAGAGGTGCCGGGCGGCGTCGCGCAGCCACATCCGGAACAGGGTGGCGATCTGGTCGTTGCGGGAGCGCCCGGCGCGCAGCTTGCCGCCGAGTTCGGTGCCCGCGCGCTCGATCAGGCCGCGCTCCAGGGCGGTGTGCACGTCCTCGTCGGCGACCACGGGGGTGAAGGTGCCCGCCGCGACGTCGTTCTCCAGCAGGTCGAGCGCGGTGAGCATCCCGGACAGCTCGGAGTCGGTGAGCAGACCGGCCCGGTGCAGGACGCGGGCGTGCGCCCGGGACCCGGCGATGTCGTGGTGCGCCAGGCGCCAGTCGAAGTGCGTCGACAGGCTCAGGGCGGACATGGCTTCTGCGGGTCCGGAGGCGAACCGCCCACCCCAGAGTGCGGTGGGTTCCTGCTGGGTCACGGTGAGACTTCCTGGAGGTTGTGGTTGGGAACCGGCATCGTCCCCGACGGAGCGGGGACGATGCCGGGTGGGTGGAGAAGATTAACGCTGCGCGCGGCGGGCCGCGATCTTGCTGGGGAGGCCCCAGAGCTGGATGAAGCCCTTGGCCAGCGACTGGTCGAACTCGTCGCCCTCGTCGTAGGTGGCCAGGTTGAAGTCGTACAGGGACACGTCGGAGCGGCGACCGGAGACCACGGCGCGACCACCGTGCAGGGTCATCCGGATGTCGCCGGAGACGTACTGCTGGGTCTCGGCGATGAACGTGTCGAGGGCGTCCTTGAGCGGGGAGAACCAGAGGCCGTCGTAGACCAGCTCGCCCCAGCGCTGCTCGACGGTCCGCTTGAAGCGGGCCAGGTCGCGCTCGACGGTGACGTTCTCCAGCTCCTGGTGCGCGGTGATCAGCGCGAGCGCGCCGGGGGCCTCGTAGACCTCGCGGCTCTTGATGCCGACCAGCCGGTCCTCGACGATGTCGAGGCGGCCGACGCCCTGGGCGCCCGCGCGGCGGTTGAGCTCCTGGATGGCCTGCAGCACGGTGACGGTCTCGCCGTCGATGGCGACCGGGACGCCCCTGTCGAAGGTGATGACCACCTCGTCGGCGTCGCGCGGCTCGGCCGGGTTCGCGGTGTAGTCGTAGACGTCCTCGATCGGGGCGTTCCAGATGTCCTCGAGGAAGCCGGTCTCGACCGCGCGGCCCCAGACGTTCTGGTCGATGGAGTACGGGGACTTCTTCGACACGTCGATGGGCAGGTTGCGGTCGTTGGCCCAGGAGATGGCCTTCTCCCTGGTCCAGGCGAAGTCGCGGACCGGGGCGACGCACTTGAGGTCGGGGGCGAGGGCGCCGATGCCGACCTCGAAGCGGACCTGGTCGTTGCCCTTGCCGGTGCAGCCGTGGCTGACGGTGGTCGCGCCGTGGTACTTGGCCGCCTCGACCAGGTGCTTGACGATCACCGGCCGGGAGATGGCCGACACCAGCGGGTAGCGGTCCATGTAGAGCGCGTTGGCCTGCAGGGCGGGCAGGCAGTACTCGGTGGCGAACTCGTCGCGGGCGTCGGCGACGACCGCCTCCACCGCGCCGCAGTCGATCGCGCGCTTGCGGATCGTGTCGAGGTCCTCGCCGCCCTGGCCGACGTCCACGGCCACCGCCACGACCTCGGCGCCGGTCTCCTCGGCGATCCAGCCGATGGCCACCGACGTGTCGAGCCCGCCGGAGTAGGCCAGCACCACCCTGTCACTCATTGATCTCTCCTTGCTGGTTTGCCAAGTCTGGGTTGCCGCGGCTGGCCATCGCGGTGAAGCGGTCCGCCAGCCGGGCGCCGGTCACCGGCTCGCGGCAGATGACCATGATCGTGTCGTCACCGGCGATGGTGCCGACGATTTCGGCGAGGGCGGCCCGGTCGATCGCGCTGGCCAGGAACTGCGCGGCACCGGGCGGGGTTCGCAGGACCATCAGGTTCGCCGAGCCCTCGGCGGAGACGAGGAGTTCGGTGAGCAGCCTGCTGAGCCGGGACGTGCCGCCCTGCACGCCGCGGACCGGGTTGCCGTCCTCGGGGATGACGTAGACGGGCACGCCGCCGTCGGCCCCGCGCAGCTTCACCGCGCCGAGTTCGTCGAGGTCGCGCGACAGGGTCGCCTGGGTGACCTCGACCCCGCCCTCGGCGAGCAGCCGGGCCAGCTCGGTCTGGCTGTGCACCGGCCGCTCGGAGATCAGGGTGACGATGCGGGCCTGGCGGGCCGCGCGGGTGGTGGTCACGGGTGCCCCACGAGCCAGGCCAGCAGGGCCTTCTGCGCGTGCAGCCGGTTCTCCGCCTCGTCCCAGACCGCGCTGGAGGGCCCGTCGAGGACCTCGTCGGTGATCTCCCAGCCGCGGTGGGCGGGCAGGCAGTGCAGCACGATCGCGCCGTCGGCGGCGCGGGCGAGCAGGTCGGCGTTGACCTGCAGCGGGCGGAACGGGCTGACCCGGTCGCGGCCGTCGTTCTCCTGGCCCATGGAGACCCAGGTGTCGGTGATCAGCACGTCGGCGCCGTCGACGGCGGCGTGCGGGTCGGTGAACAGGGTGACGCTGCCGCCGGTCTCGGTGGCGCGCTTCTTCGCGTCGAGCACGACGGCCTCACCGGGCTGGAAGCCCTGGGGCGAGACCAGGCGCACGTGCAGGCCCGCGGTGGCGCCGCCGAGGAGCAGCGAGTGGGCCATGTTGTTGGCGCCGTCGCCGAGGTAGGTGGCGGTGACGCCCGCGAGCCGACCCAGGCGCTCCTCGATGGTCTGCAGGTCGGCGAGGACCTGGCAGGGGTGGAACTCGTCGGTCAGCGCGTTGATCACCGGGACGCGGGAGGCCGAGGCCATGGCCTCGATGCGCTTCTGCGCGTAGGTGCGCCAGACCACGGCGTCGACGTAGCGGGACAGGACGCGGGAGGTGTCCTCGATGGTCTCCTCGCGGCCGAGCTGCATGGTGCGGCCGTCGACGATGACCGGGTGGCCGCCGAGCTGGTGGACACCGACGTCGAAGGAGAGCCGGGTGCGGGTCGAGTTCTTCTCGAAGATCGCCGCGACCGACTTGCCCTCCAGGGGGCGGTGCGCGAGCGGGTCGGCCTTGTAGGCGATGGCCAGGTCGAGGACCTCGCGCTGCTCCGGCGGGGTCAGGTCGTCGTCGCGCAGGAAGTGCCGGACCATGGCTCAGCCCTCCCGGGCGGTGTCGAGGATCGCGGGCAGGGCGGCGACGAAGCCGTCGGCCTGCTCGCCGGTCAGCACCAGCGGCGGGGCGAGCCGCACCACGTCGGGCTGGACGTTGTTGACCAGGTACCCGGCGTCGCGCGCCGCGGCGGCGACCTTGGCGGAGGCGGGCTCGGTGAGCACGACGCCGAGCAGCAGGCCGGAGCCGCGCACCCCCGCCACCAGCGGGTGGTCGAGTTCTTCGATGCCCGCGGCGAGGTCCTTGCCCAGGGCGGCGGTGTGCTCGAGCAGGTCGTCGGCGGCGATGGTGCGCAGCACCGCCAGGCCCGCCGCGGCGGCGACCGGGTTGCCGCCGAAGGTGGTGCCGTGCGAGCCGGGGGCGAACAGGTCGGCCGCGGCGCCGACGGCCACGCAGGCGCCCAGCGGCAGGCCGCCGCCGAGGCCCTTGGCCAGGGTGAAGACGTCCGGGGTGACGCCAGCGCGCTGGAAGGCAAACCAGGTGCCGGTGCGGCCGATGCCGGTCTGCACCTCGTCGAGGACCAGCAGGGCGCCCGCCGCGGCGGTGATCTCCCTGGCGGCCTGGAGGTAGCCGTCCGGGGCGGGGACGACGCCGCCCTCGCCGAGCACGGGTTCGAGGAACAGCGCGGCGGTGTCGGTGTCGACGGCGGCCCGGAGCGCGTCGAGGTCGCCGAACGGGATGTGCGTGACCCCGGGGGTGACCGGTTCGAACGGGGTGCGCTTGGCGGGCTGGCCGGTCAGCGCGAGCGCGCCCATGGTGCGGCCGTGGAAGGCGCCCTCGCAGGCGACGACCCTGGTGCGGCCGGTGAGCCGGGTCAGCTTGAGCGCGGCCTCGTTCGCCTCGGCGCCGGAGTTGCAGAACACGACCTTCGCCTGGCCGGTGAGCCCGGCGACGTCGAGCAGCGCGTCGGCCAGCTCGACCGCGACCGGGTTCACGTACAGGTTGGAGGTGTGCCCGAGGGTGGCGACCTGCGCGGTGACCGCCTCGACGACGGCCGGGTGCGCGTGGCCCAGGGCGTTGGTGGCGATGCCGCCGACCAGGTCGAGGTAGCGGGTGCCGTCGGCGTCCCACACGTGCGCGCCGTCGCCGCGGACCAGGGTGAGCGCGGGCGTGCCGTAGTTGTCCATCAGCGACGAGCGCCAGCGGCGCTGTCCGTCCTCGTTGGACGTGATCATGCTTGCACCCCTTCCCGGTCCGGCAGCACCATGGTGCCGACGCCTGTCTCGGTGAACACTTCCAGCAGGAGCGAATGTGCCAGCCTGCCGTCGATCACGTGCGCCCGGGGCACCCCGGCGGTGACCGCCCGCAGGCAGGCCTCCATCTTGGGGACCATGCCGCTCTCCAGGCGCGGCAGCAGTTCCGCCAGTTCCCCCGCGCGCACCTCGTGCAGCAGCGAGGACCGGTCGGGCCAGTCGGCGTAGAGGCCCTCGACGTCGGTGAGGACCACCAGCTTCTGCGCCCCCAGCGCCACGGCCAGCGCGGCGGCGGCGGTGTCGGCGTTGACGTTGTGCGGCACGCCGTCGGCGTCGGGGGCCACAGTGGACACGACCGGGATGCGGCCCGCGCGGACGATGTCGAGCACCGCGTCCGGGTTGACCGCGACCACGTCGCCGACCTGGCCCAGGTCGACGACCTCGCCGTCGACGGTGGTGGTGCGCCGCTCGGCGGTGAACAGCCGCGCGTCCTCGCCGGAGATGCCGACCGCGTGCGGGCCGTGCTGGTTGATCAGCCCGACCAGTTCCCGGCTGACCTGCCCGACGAGCACCATGCGGACCACGTCCATGGTCTCCGGGGTGGTGACCCGCAGGCCGCCCCTGAACTCGCCGGGGATGCCGAGCCGCTTGAGCATGGCGCTGATCTGCGGTCCGCCGCCGTGCACCACGACCGGGCGCAGGCCCGCGAGCCGCAGGAACACCACGTCCTCGGCGAAGGCGCGCTTGAGGTCCTCGTCGACCATGGCGTTGCCGCCGTACTTGACCACGACCAGCGCGCCGTGCAGCCGCCGCAGCCACGGCAGGGCCTCGACGAGGATGGCCGCCTTCTGGGTGGGCGTGGTCATGAGGAGTACGCGCTGTTCTCTTCGACGTAGGCGTGCGACAGGTCGGTGGTGAGGATGGTGCCGGTTCCGGGGCCCGCGTGCAGGTCGACCTCGACGAGGATGTCCAACCCGGACATGTCCGCCGCCAGCCGGTCGCCGACGCCGGTGCCCGCCCGGCAGACGGGAACGCCGTTGATGGTGATGTCGAGGTCCGCCGGGTCGAACTCGGTGGGCGCGTTGCCGACGGCCATGGCGATCCGGCCCCAGTTGGGGTCCCCGGCGAAGAAGGCGGTCTTGCACAGGTTGTCCTGGGCGACCGTGCGGGCGACCGCGACCGCCTCGGCGTCGGTGGCCGCGCCGGTGACCTTGACCGCCACGTGCTTGGTGACGCCCTCCGCGTCGGCCTGGAGCTGGGCGACGAGGTCGGCGCAGACCTCGGTGAGGGCGGCGGTGAACTCCTCGGCGCCCGGGGTGACCCCGGACGCGCCGGAGACCAGCAGCAGCAGCGTGTCGTTGGTGGAGGTGCCGCCGTCGACGTCGAGGCGGTTGAAGGTCCCCTCCACGGCGGCGCGCAGGGCGGCGTCCGCGGTGGCCTGGTCGACGGCGGCGTCGGTGGTGACCACGCTGAGCATGGTGGCCATGTTCGGCGCGCACATGCCAGCGCCCTTGGCGAACCCGCCGACGGTCCAGCCGCCCGCGTGGGCGAGCGCGGTCTGCTTGGGGTGCGAGTCGGTGGTCAGCACGCCGGTCGCGGCGTCGAGCGAGGCGTCCGCCCCGTGCGCAAGCGCTTTCGCGACGGTCTCCACGCCGGTCAGCACGGCTTCCATGGGCAGCCGCTCGCCGATCAGGCCGGTGGAGCAGACCGCCACGTCGATGGCGCCGACGCCGAGCACGTCGGCGACCTTCTCCGCGGTGGCGTGCGTGTCCTGGAACCCCCCGGGGCCGGTGCAGGCGTTGGCGCCGCCGGAGTTGAGCACGACCGCCCGCAGGCTGCCGGTGGTGAGCACCTGCTGCGACCACAGCACCGGCGCGGCCTTGACCTTGTTGCGGGTGAACACGCCCGCGGCGACCGCCGCCGGGCCGTCGTTGACCACCAGGGTCAGGTCGGGCTTGCCGTTGGGCTTGATGCCCGCGGCGATCCCGGCCGCGCGGAACCCCCCCGCCGCCGCGACACCCTGCTTCCGGTCGGTGCTCATGGCGCTACTCCCACGGTGGACAGGCCGGTCGTCTCCGGCAGGCCGATGGCGATGTTCATGGACTGCACGGCGGCGCCCGCCGTGCCCTTGGTCAGGTTGTCGACCGCGGCGACGACGACCAGCCTGCGCAGGTCCGGGTCGACGGCCAGTTGCAACTGCACGGCGTTGGAGCCCAGGACGGCGGCGGTGGTCGGCCAGCGGCCCTCGGGCAGCAGGTGCACGAACGGCTCGTCGGCGTAGGCCTCCTCGTAGACCGCGCGCGGGTCCTCATCGGAGGTGAGCCGGGCCGAGCAGGTGGCGAGGATGCCGCGCGGCAGCGGGGCCAGGACCGGGGTGAAGGAGACACCGATCCTGCGGCCCGCCACCGCGCTGAGGTTCTGGGTGATCTCCGGGGTGTGCCGGTGCGCGCCCGCGACGCCGTAGGCGCTGAGCGAACCCATGACCTCGGAGCCGATCAGGTGCGGCTTGCTGCTCTTGCCCGCGCCGGACGTGCCCGAGACCGCGACGACGGTGACGTCGTCCTCGATGATCCCGGCCGCGACGGCGGGCGCCAGGGCGAGGGAGCTGACGGTCGGGTAGCAGCCGGGGACCGCGACGCGCTTGGTGCCGACCAGGGCCTCCCGGCCGCCGGGCAGCTCGGGCAGCCCGTAGGGCCAGGAACCCGCGTGCTCGCCGCCGTACCAGCGGGTCCAGGCGGCGGCGTCGGTCAGCCGGTGGTCGGCGCCGCAGTCCACGACCAGGGTGTCCGGGCCGAGCTGGGCGGCGATCTCGGCGGAGCGGCCGTGCGGCAGGGCGAGGAAGACCACGTCGTGCCCGGCGAGGGTCTCGGCGGTGGTGTCGAGCAGGACGCGGTCGGCGAGCGGGAGCAGGTGGGGCTGGTGCTCGCCGAGGGGGGAACCGGCGTTGCCGCCCGCGGTGAGCGCGCCGATCTCGACCTCGGGGTGGGCGAGGAGGAGCCGCAGCAGCTCACCACCGGCGTAGCCACTGGCGCCTGCGACCGCGATCCGGACTGTCATGTGGATGATTATGCACGCCGGTGCAAGTTCACTCAAACCTCTTTCGAGTGATGTTGATCGGCTTGCGCCGCGGCCCGCGCCGGGGCAGGGCGCGGGGCGGGTGGGGGCAGGGGCTGCGGTGGCCGCGTGCCGGGGCGGGCGCCGTCGAGGAGGAGGGCCAGGTAGCGGCGGCGGTCGAGGCCGTCCGGGTCACCGGGGTGGGTGGTGGCCAGGGCCATGACCACGATGGCGGCCAGGTCGCGGACCAGCAGGTCCGGGCGGGCCTGCCCGGCGTGCTGGGCGGCGGCGAGGGCGTGGGCCAGCGGGCCGAGGTAGCGCTCGGCGGTGTCGACGGAGACGGCGCCGGAGCGGTGGGCGGCGGCGAGCAGCACGCGGTGGGCGGCCATCCGCTCGACCGTGGCGGCGAGGGCGTGGGTGAGGGCGCGCCAGGGGTCGGCGGCGGTGCGGGCGGTCAGGGCGAGCGGTTCGATCTCCTCGGCGAAGAACGCCTCGAACGCCGCCCTGACCAGGCCTTCCCGGCCGCCGACCAGGCGGTACACGGTGGCGATGCCCACCCCGGCGCGGCGGGCCACCTCCTCCAGCGACGGGGTGTCGCCCAGGTCCTCGAACGCGGCGATGCCCGCGCGGACGACGCGGTCGAGGTTGCGGCGCGCGTCGGCGCGGCGCGGCTGGGCGGACACCCCGGGAAAGCTAGCTCACCACTCGACCGGGAGGGCGAGAACGCCGTAGACGACGCTGAAGGAGCGGAACGCCGGGTCCACCCCCGGGGCCAGGCGCAGGTTCGGGAACCGCTCGATCAGGGCGGGGAACGCCGTGCGCATCTCCATCCGCGCGAGCGGGGCGCCCAGGCAGTGGTGGATGCCGTAGCCGAAGGCCACGTGCGTGGTGTCCGCGCGGGTCACGTCGAGCGACTCCGGGTCCGAGACCACGGCGTCGTCGCGGTTGGCGGCGGGCAGCGAGCACATCACCAGGTCACCCGCCGAGACGGCCTGGCCCGCGATCTCGGTGTCCTCGGTGACGTACTTCATCGTGCTGGCGTGCACGATGCTCAGGTAGCGCAGCAGTTCCTCGATGGCGTTGTCGAAGCGCTCCGGCTCGGCGCGCAGCAGGGCCAACTGCTCCGGGTGCCGCAACAGCGCCAGGGTGCCCAGGCCGAGCATGTTCGCGGTGGTCTCGTGGCCCGCGATGAGCAGCAGGTTGCACAGGCCCGCGAGTTCCTCGGTCCCCAGGTCGTCGCCGTGTTCGCGCAGGAGCATCCCGATCAGGTCGTCGCCGGGTTCGGTGCGGGCCCTGGCGATGAGCCCCTTCATGAACTCGCGCATCCGCCGCGACTCGGCGATCCGCTCCTGCGCCGGGAGGCTGACGTCGAGCAGCTTGCCGGTGCGCGCCTGGAAGTCCTCGCGCTCGGAGTACGGCACGCCGAGCAGTTCGCAGATCACCAGCGACGGGATCGGCAGCGCGAAGTCGGCCACCAGGTCGGCCGGGGCGCCCTTGCGCTCCATGGCGTCGAGGTGGTCGCGGACGATGTCGGCGACGCGGGGTTCGAGCCTGCGCATCCGCCGCACGGTGAACTCGCCCGCGAGGATCTTGCGCAGCCGGGTGTGGTCCGGCGGGTCGAAGCCGAGCAGGTTGCCCGCCCGCATGACCTTCAGCTCCTCCTCGCCGAGGTCCAACCCCAGCGGGGACAGGCCCCGGGCGTTGAGGTCGTTGGAGAACGTCGCCGGATCGCCCATGACCCGGCGCACGTCGGCCTGGCGGGTGACCAGCCAGGCCGACAGGCCCAGGAAGGTGTCGACCTTGCGGATGCCCTCGCCCTCGCGCAGCCCGGTCAGCTCGTCGCCGAGCTGGAAGCCCGTCCGCCGCATGTGCAGCGGCAGCTCTGGTGCCTGTGTCACTCCGACCTCCCGAATGAGCGGTTGGGGAGTTCCCCCCGGCGCAAACGATAGCGAGCTATCACATGCGGGGTCATCCGACGAACGAGTGACGCGGCCGAACGGGTGCCCCCGCTCCCCCGGCTGCCCGGCTACCGGTAGGCGGCGAAGGCGGCCTCCACCCGGGCGCGGTCGGCGCCGTCGGCCAGCAGCAGGTGCAGCAGGACGCGGGCCTTGGCCGGGTCGAGGAAACCGCCGTGGACCAGGCCGCGGGCCAGCAGGTCGCGTTCGGAACCGGGGTAGCCGTAGGTGGTCCGCAGCACCGAGCCGCCGCCGGTGCGGGAGGTGAGCACGACCGGGACCCTGGCGGCGGTCTCGGCCACCGCGGGCACCATCACCTCGGGCACGTGGCCCGCCCCGAGCCCGGCCAGCACCAGCCCGTCCAGGGCGGGGGCGGCGTGCCGGAGCAGTTCGCCGTCGTCGCCGAGGGAGACCGTGACCAGGCCGACCCGTGGCGGGGTGGCGGTCGCGGGCACCGGCAGCCGAGGGGACACCGGGTCAACGCGGCGCAGCCGGGGCTCGCCCTCGACGAGGATGCCGTAGGGACCGGCGCCCGGTGAGGCGAACGCGGCGGTGCTGCTGGTGTGCGTCTTGCGGACGAAGCGGGCGCCGTGCACCTCGTCGGACAGCACGACCAGCACCCCGAGGCCGCGGGCGTCGGGGTGCGCGGCGACGGTGACGGCGGCCAGCAGGTTCGCCGGGCCGTCCGCGCCGGGGGCGGTGGGGTGGCGCATGGCGCCGGTGACCACGACCGGCACCCCCGGGTCCAGGGTGGCGTCGAGGAGGAACGCCGACTCCTCCAGGGTGTCGGTGCCGTGCGTGACGACCACGCCGTCGGCGCCGCCGTCGACCTCGGCGCGCACCGCCTCGGCCAGCGCGGCCAGGTCGTCGAACCCGACCGACGGGCTCGGCAGCGACCGCAGCGTGCGGGCGGTGATGTCGTGCGCGGCCAGTTCCGGCACGGCGGCGATCAGCGCCGAGGCGTCCAGGGCGGGCACCACGCCGCCGGACGCGCTGGGGGACATGGCGATGGTCCCGCCCATGCCGAGGACGACGATGCGGCTCATGGCCCCCACGGTAGGGGTTGGGCGGGTCCCACCGATCACCCGGCGTCGAGCAGGTCCAGCAGGGTGGTCCACGGGCCCTCGACCGGGTCGACCAGCCGCACCCCGGCCGAGCGCAGCACCGCCAGGTGGGTTTCCCACAGCGGGTGCGCCCGGGGCGCCGCGGCGGCCTGCGGGGCGACGACCACCGGCACGCCCGGGGTGCCGATGGCCTCGTTGAGCGCGGTGAGCGCCTGGTTGTCGGCGATCCCCAGCGCCAGCTTGACCACCGAGTTGGCCGAGGCGGGCACGAACAGGAACGCGTCCGGCATCGGGTACGGCTTGGGTTCGGTCGGCAGCCTCGGCTCGTGCCGGACCGGCAGGTCGGTCAGCGCGGCCAGCCGCGCGCCTGCCCCGGTCGCGTCCATCCACCGCCCGAGGGTGGGGGTGAACGTGACCGCCAGCCGCCACCCGCGGCGCACCGCGGGTTCGGCCACCTCCGGCAGCAGCCGCTTCTCGGCGCCGCCGCAGGCGGAGGCGACCAGGCCCAGGGTCGGCATCTACCGGCGCAGCAGGGCGCAGAACATGGCGTCGGTGCCGTGGCGGTGCGGCCAGAGCTGCGCGTACGGCCCCTCCCCCAGCCCGGGGACGTCCGGGAAGGCGCCGCGCGCGTCGAGGACGGTGGCCCCGGTCTTGCGGGCCACCGCAGACACCACGCCCTCGGTCTCCGACAGGTGCGGCGAGCACACGACGTAGGCCACCACCCCGCCCGGCCGGACCAGGTCGAGGGCGCTGGTGAGCAGTTCGCGCTGGAGCTTGGTCAGGTCGCCGACGTCGGAGGGCTGCCTGCGCCAGCGGGCCTCCGGGCGCCTGCGCAGCGCGCCCAGCCCGGTGCACGGCGCGTCGACCAGCACCCGGTCGAAACCGCCCGCCGCCAGGCCGGGGTCGCGGCCGTCGGCGACGTGGACGGTGACCGGGAGGCCGCCGGTGCTCTGCTCGACCAGCCGCGCCCGGTGCGGTGCCTGCTCGACCGCGTCGAGGGTGCCGCCGTTGATGGCCGCCAGCGCGCCGAGCAGCGCCGCCTTGCCGCCGGGGCCCGCGCACAGGTCCAGCCAGGCCAGGTCGGGGCCCTCCAGCGGGGCCCTGGTCAGGGCCAGGGCGCAGAGCTGGCTGCCCTCGTCCTGCACCGCGGCGAGCTTCTCCCGCACCGGTTCCAGGGCGCCGGGGTCGCCCGAGCCCGGGTCGAGGTGCACCGCGTACGGGGAGTACGGGCCGGGGTCGCCGCCGGTCATCGCGGCCAGTTCCTCGGCGCTGACCTCGCCCGGCCGGGCCACCAGGTGCACCAGCGGGCGGGTGTCGTCGGCGCGCAGCGCGTCGCCGAGTTCGTCGCCGGTGCTGCCCAGGGCGTCGGCGAACGCGCGGGCGATCCAGCGCGGGTGCGCGGTGCGCGCGGCGAGGTTGCCCACCGGGTCGGTGACCGGGTCGGGGGCCAGCGCGGCCAGCCAGGCGTTCTCGTCGCGCTCGGAGATCTTGCGCAGCACGGCGTTGGCGAAGCCGGTGACCCGCGAACCCAGGTCGGCGCGCACCAGGTCCACAGTGGAGGTCACGGCGGCGTGCGCCGGGATGCGGGTGCGCAGCAACTGGTAGGCGCCCAGCCGCAGCGCGTCGAGCAGCTCGGGCTCCACTTCGGACAGCGGGCGGGCGCTGCACTCGCCGATGATCTCGTCGAGCAGACCGCGGGCCCGGCAGGCGCCGTAGGCCAGCTCGGTGGCCAGCCCGGCGTCGCGGCCGGAGATGCGGCGGTCGCGCAGCAGCTTGGGCAGCACCAGGTTCGCGTAGGCGTCGTCGGCGCGGACCGCGCGCAGCACGTCCAGCGCGGCGCGGCGGGCCGCGTCCTCGGCGGGCGGGCGCGCGGGGCCGTCCGGTTTGCGCGGGGGGTGCGCGCCGCGGGGGCGCGCGGGCCGCGCGGGGCCGCCCTTCGCCGGGGCCCCGGACTTGGGGCGGTATGGACGTTTGCCGGGCTGCGTCACGTCAGCCGTTCTCCTGCCTCGATACGGGTGCCGCGGGCCCAGTCGGTGGCCCGCATCCGCTTCTTGCCCTGTGCCTGGACCTCGCCGAGGCGCACCGGCCAGGTGGCCGTGCCGACGAGGACGCGCTTGCGCTCGACGAGGAGTTCGCCGGGCTTGAGTTCGGCCTCCACCGCGTCGCGGGTGACCGGACCGAGTTTGATCCGCTCGCCGCGGAACTCCGCCCAGGCCCCCGGTTCCGGGGTGACCGAGCGGACCAGCCGGTCGACGGCCATGCCGGGCAGCGCGAAGTCGACCTTCGCGTCCTCGACGGTGATCTTGGGAGCATGGCTGACGCCGTCCGCGGGCTGCTCCACCGCGGTCAACGAGCCGTCCTCGATGCCGTCCAGGGTGGCCAGCAGCAGCCCGGCGCCGGACTCGGCGAGCCGGTCGAGCAGCACGCCCGCGGTGTCGTCGGGGCGGACCGGGTCGGTCAGCACGCCGAACACCGGACCCGCGTCGAGCGCCTTGACGATGCGGAAGGTGCTGGCCCCGGCGAACTCGTCGCCGGAGCGCACGGTCGCCTGCACCGGGGCCGCGCCGCGCCAGGCGGGCAGCACCGAGAAGTGCAGGTTGATCCAACCGTGCACCGGGATGTCCAGCGCCGACTGCGGCAGCAGCGCGCCGTAGGCCACCACCGGGCAGGCGTCGGGCGCGATCTCGCGCAGCCGCGCCTGGAACACCGGGTCGGACGCCTTCGCCGGGGTCAGCACCTCGATGCCGTGCTCGTCGGCCAGCGCGCCGACCGGGGAGCGGTGCAGGGTGCGACCGCGGCCCGACGGCGCGTCCGGGCGGGTCACCACGGCGGCGACCTCGTGCCGGTCGGACCCGATGAGGGCGCGCAGCGACGGCAGCGCCACCTCGGGGGTGCCCGCGAACACCAGCCGCATCAGCGCGCCCCGAACAGCGGGTGCGGGCTCTGCTTGAGGGTGGGGACCGCGCCGTCGAACCAGTCGGCCCGGCGGATCTCCTTCATCGCCTGCTTGCGGGTGGTCTCGTCGAGGCGGTCGAGGAACAGCACGCCGTCGAGGTGGTCGGTCTCGTGCTGGATGCAGCGCGCCAGCAGGTCGCTGCCCCGCACCTCCACCGGCTCGCCGTGCATGTTCCAGCCGCGGGCGACCACGTTCTTCTTCCGGACGCAGTCCCAGTACAGGCCGGGGATGGACAGGCAGCCCTCCTGCCCGTCCTGCTCCTCGTCGTCCAGCGCCGTCCACACCGGGTTCACCATGTGGCCCTCGGCCTCGCCGCAGTGGTAGGTGAACACCCGCAGCCCCACGCCCAACTGCGGCGCGGCCAGTCCGGCGCCGCCCTGCCGCTCCATGGTGTCCCACAGGTCGCGGACCAGGTTGTGCAGCTCGCGGTCGAAGTCGACCACCTCGGCGGCCGGGGTGCGCAGCACCGGGTCACCGAAGTACCGGATCTGCTGGACGGTCACGGGACTCCCTCACTCACTGCTCGCGGGCGGTCGGTCGGTCCAGTCTATGCCGCCCCCGGCGCGGCTCCGGAGCCGCGCCCGCGCGGGCGCTAGATGAGGTCGAGCGGGTCGAGCTGGACGCGCAGCGGGTCGGGGTCCTTGCGGGTGGCGCGCAGGCTCTGCGCCGTGGTCAGCGCGTCGGCCAGGGCTTTGCCCTCGGCGCGGGACACCCGGACCAGGGCCCGTTCGCGCGGGGTGGGTGAGTCCGGGTCGCCGAGGGGGACCGGGCCGAGGACTTCACCGGTGGGGGGGAGGGCCAGTTCGCCCAGGAGGCGGGCGACGGCGTCGGGGGCGCCGTCGACCGAGGCCATGCGGACGGCGGGGGGGAAGCCGAGTTCGGTGCGGGCGGCCAGTTCCACGCCCGCGTGCCAGGCCGGGTCCCAGCGGACCAAGGCCTGCACCGGGGCGATGGACGAGTCGGCCAGCACCACCACCCGCCCGCCGTCGGTGGCCGGGCGGACCAGGGCGGCGGCGGTCATCCACCGCCGCAGCGCCTCCTCGGCCGCCCGCAGGTCGGCGCGGTTGAGCATCGCCCAGCCGTCGAGCAGCAGGGCGGCGCCGTAGCCCTTGGGGGACAGGGGTTCCGCGCCGGGGGTGGCCACCACCAGCGCCGGGCGGTCATCCACAGTGGACAGCACGTCGCGGGCGCCGGAGGTGCGGACCGGGAAGCCGGAGAACGCGCGGCCCAGTTCCTCCGCCGTGCGCTTCGCGCCGACCACGACCGCGCGCAGCCGCCGGGAGGCGCACGCGGTGCAGCGGTAGTTGGCTTCCGTGGCCGCGCACCAGCGGCAGGCCGGGGGGCCGGTGTCGGGGACGTGCAGGGGGCCCGCGCAGCGGCGGCAGCGGGCCGGGGCGCGGCAGTCCTGGCAGGTCAGCGCGGGCACGTAGCCCCGGCGCGGGACCTGGACCAGGACCGGGTACCCGGCCTGCAGCGAGGCGCGGACCGCGTCGAAGGCGACCGTGGGGATGCGCGCGGTGCGGGCGGCGGGGTCGCGGGCGAGCTGGCTGTCGTGCTCGCCCAGCGCGGTGACCCTGGGCGCGGCGGCGCGGACCCTGGCGCGGGTGGCGGCGACCTCGGCGGCCCAGCCGGAGTCGAGGAGCAACTGCGCCTCGGCGGTGCGGGCGAACCCGGCCACCAGCACCCCGGCCCCGCACAGCCGGGCCCGGGTGATCAGCACGTCGCGCCCGTGCGGGTAGGGGGCGCGCTGGTCGGCGTGCTGGTCGTCGCCGTCGTCCCACACCACCAGCACCCCGGGGTCGACCACCGGCGCGTACGCCGCGGCCCGGGTGCCGACCACGATCCTGGCGCTGCCGCGGCGCACGGCCAGCCAGGCGCGGTACCGCTTGGCGGGCCCCAGGTCGGCCGACAGCGCGACCGCCGCGGCCTCCCCCACCAGCGCCACGCACGCCGCGTGCACCCGGGCCACGTCCCGGTGGTCGGGCACGACGACGACCGCGCCCCGGCCCGCCGCGGCGGCGGTGGCGGCGACCTCGGCGAGCCGGGCGGGCCAGTCCTCCCCCGGCAGCGCCTGCCAGACCGCGTGCGCCTGCTTGCCCGCGTGCACCGCGTCGAGGAACGCCGGGCCGCGGCGGTACTCCCCCCAGGCGGTGGCCGCCGGGCGGGCCGGGACCGGCGACGGCTCTGGCGGCTCCTCGGCCTCGACCCTGGCGTGCCGGGGCGGGACGGCGAAGCGCAGCACGTCGGTCAGGGTGCCGCTGTAGCGGTCGGCCACGGCCCGGCACAGCCGCGCCACCTCGGGGGCGAGCACCGGTTCCGGCGACACCACCCGCTCCAGGAACTGGAGCTTGCCCCGGTGCTCGGCCTCAGCCACCCGCTCCAGCAGGTACCCGTCGACCGGCTTGCCCGCGAAGCGGACCCGCACCCGGGCACCGGGCACCGCGTCGGCGTCGGACTTGACGGGCACCAGGTACTCGTAGGGGCGGTCGAGGTGGGCCAGCGGCACGTCCACGCAGACCCGCGCCACGGGCAGCTCGGCGGCGGGCGACTGGACGCCCCTGGCCGGTTTCGCCGCCGGTGCGGGGGGTTCCGCGGGCACCTCGAACAGCGCGTTCGCGCTCGCGTCGGAGGTGGCCATGACCGGTTGGTCTACCAGACCCGACCGACGGTCAGTCGGCTCGGGGGTCGTGCCGGGGCCCGCGTTCCGGGTCGGCCGCCGGTTCCGCGTCGAGGTAGTAGGCGACGTACAGCTCGGCGATCTCCGCGCGGTCGCGGCGGGCGGATTCCTCGCGGATGCGGCGGTTGAGGCCGGGCGGGAAACCGTGCTTGACCAGCCGCCGCTCGCACGCGTCCTCCAGGAACGACAGCGAGAAGTACAGCCCGGTGACGTAGGCCAGCGCGACCATGGAGAAGCGCAGCGAGGACGGGCCGGGGACCAGCAGCAGCAGCCAGAACGGCAGGAACAGCACCAGCACCCTGGCGAAGTGCCGCAGCACCCAGGTGCGGCAGGTCAGGTCCCACAGCACCCACGGCCGGTTGCGCGCGGGCAGCGTGCCGCCCACGGCGTACCACAGCCAGCGCAGCGGGTCGGGGCGGCGGAACCGGACCGGTCCGGCCGCGGTGCTCGGCTCACCCATGGCGCAATCCTCCTCCTCGCCCGCGGACGGCACCGGACGGCACCCGCACCGGACGTGCCACGGGCCGCCACCGGAGTACCCGGTGGCGGCCCGTGGCGAACGCGCTGGATCAGCCCGCGGCGAGCTTCTTGAGCTGCTCGGCGCGGTCGGTGTTCTCCCAGGGGAGGTCGAGGTCGGTGCGGCCGAAGTGGCCGTACGCGGCGGTCGGGGCGTAGATCGGGCGCAGCAGGTCCAGGTCGCGGATGATCGCGGCCGGGCGCAGGTCGAACACCTCGCCGATGGCCGAGCGGATCTTCGCCGGGTCCACCTTCTCGGTGCCGAAGGTCTCCACGAACAGGCCCACCGGGGCGGCCTTGCCGATCGCGTACGCGATCTGCACCTCGACGCGGTCGGCGAGACCGGCGGCGACGGTGTTCTTGGCGACCCAGCGCATCGCGTAGGCGGCCGAGCGGTCGACCTTCGACGGGTCCTTGCCGGAGAACGCGCCGCCGCCGTGGCGGGCCATGCCGCCGTAGGTGTCGACGATGATCTTGCGGCCGGTCAGGCCCGCGTCACCCATCGGACCGCCGATGACGAAGCGGCCGGTCGGGTTGACCAGCAGCCGCACGTTCGAGGTGTCCAGCTCCAGGTCGGCGATCTCGGGCAGCACGACCTGCTCGCGCACGTCGACGCCGAGCAGCTTCTCCAGGTCCACGCCCTCGGCGTGCTGGGAGGACACGACGACGGTGTCCAGGCGGATCGCCCGGTCGCCGTCGTACTCGATGGTGACCTGGGTCTTGCCGTCCGGGCGCAGGTACGGCAGCACGCCGTCCTTGCGGACCTTGGTCAGCCGCCGCGACAGCCGGTGCGCCAGCGCGATCGGCAGCGGCATCAGCTCCGGGGTGTCGGTGCAGGCGTAGCCGAACATCAGGCCTTGGTCGCCCGCGCCCTGCTTGTCGATCTCGTCCGAGGCGTTCTCGACGCGGGTCTCGTGCGCGGTGTCGACGCCCTGGGCGATGTCCGGGGACTGCGCGCCGATGGCGATGTTGACGCCGCAGGAGTTGCCGTCGAAGCCCTTGGCCGAGGAGTCGTAGCCGATCTCCAGGATCTTGCCCCGGACGATGGCGGGGATGTCGACGTACGCCGAGGTGGTGACCTCGCCCGCGACGTGCACCTGGCCGGTGGTCACGAGGGTCTCCACGGCGACCCGGGAGCGGGGGTCCTCGGTCAGCAGGGCGTCGAGGATGGAGTCGCTGATCGCGTCGCAGATCTTGTCCGGGTGGCCTTCAGTGACCGATTCCGAGGTGAACAGCCGCAGGCCGTTGTTCTCACTCACGCGATATCCCCACTCAGTTCCGATTGTTCCGTCAGGTTTGTTGTGGCTCAGCCTGGCGCATCCCCGCAACGCAGGCGCAAATGACCGACCGCGTCCCACACTTCGGTCGCCAGCTTCGCCTTCGACCCCAGTTCTATCGGACTTTCCGTGCCGTCGGCACCCAAGAGCCAGCCCGCGTTGTCCTCGGTCTCGAACGCCTTGCCCTCGCCGACCGCGTTGACCACCAACAGGTCGCACCCCTTGCGGGCCAACTTGGCGCGGGCGAGGTCCAGCACGTCGGCGCCGTCCGGGCCGCCGCTGCCGGTCTCCGCGGCGAAACCGACGATCACCTGTCGTGAACCCGCCACCCCGCGCCGGGTCTCGACCAGTTCGGCGAGCACGTCGGGGTTGCGGGTCAGGGCGATCGGGTCGGGGTCGCGGTCGGATTTCTTGATTTTGAAGTCGGCCCGGTCGACCGGGCGGAAATCGGCCACCGCGGCGGCCATCACCACCACGTCGGCGCTCTCGGCGGCCAGGTGCACCGCCTCGCGCAACTGCGCGGCGGTGCCCACGTGCACCACCTCGACGCCCGCGGGCTCGGGCAGCGCTTGGGTGTGCGCGGAGACCAGGGTGACCCGGGCGCCGCGCTGGGCGGCGGTGCGGGCCAGCGCGTAGCCCTGCTTGCCCGAGGACCGGTTGCCCAGCCAGCGCACCGGGTCCAGCGGTTCGCGCGTGCCGCCCGCGGAGACGACCACGTGCAGGCCGTCGAGGTCGCGCGGCAGCGCGTCCGGGCGGGCCAGCAGCAGCCGGGCCAGGTCGACGATCTCGGCCGGGTCGGGCAGCCTGCCCTTGCCGGTGTCCTTGCCGGTGAGCCGACCGCTGGCGGGCTCGACGACGACCGTGCCGCGCGAGCGCAGCGTGGCCACGTTGGCCCGGGTGGCCGCGTGCTCCCACATCTCGGTGTGCATCGCGGGCACCAGCAGCACCGGGCAGCGCGCGGTGAGCAGGGTGTTGGTGAGCAGGTCGTCGGCGAGGCCGTGCGCCGCCTTGGCCAGCAG
This sequence comes from Actinokineospora spheciospongiae, assembly GCF_003182415.1. Taxonomy (NCBI): domain Bacteria; kingdom Bacillati; phylum Actinomycetota; class Actinomycetes; order Pseudonocardiales; family Pseudonocardiaceae; genus Actinokineospora; species Actinokineospora spheciospongiae. The sequence continues at coordinate 24,853 of NZ_QHCP01000014.1, forward strand.
GTCGGCCGTGGCCGGCACGACCAGCACCAGGTCGGCCTCCTGGCCCAACCGCACGTGCGGCACCTCGGGCACGTCGGCGAACACGCCGGTGTGCACCCTGTTGCCCGACAGCGCCTCGAACGTCGCCGCGCCGACGAAGCGCAGGGCCGCCTCGGTGGGCACGACGCGCACGTCGTGCCCACTCTCGGTCAGCCCGCGCAGGACCTCGCACGCCTTGTACGCGGCGATACCGCCGCCGACGCCAAGGACGACACGGGGCCGGTGGGTCACTCGCCCTCGGTGTGCTCGAGCAGGCCCGCGTGGATCTCGCGCAGGGCGATGGACAGCGGCTTCTCCCGAGGACCCGGCTCCACCAGCGGGCCGACGTACTCCAGCAGGCCCTCGCCGAGCTGGGCGTAGTAGTCGTTGATCTGGCGGGCGCGCTTGGCGGCGTAGATCACCAGCGCGTACTTCGAGCTGACCTTCTCGAGCAGGTCGTCGATCGGGGGGTTGGTGATGCCCTCGAGAACGGTCGACGGCTCGCCCAGGGGGCCCAGCTCTGTAGGGGTGATCACTCGCAACGCTCCGCACCTAGTTTGGTTGAGTCTGTGAGTACCCAGGTTAGCAACTCGCGGGCCGCGACCTCCACGTCGCTGTTCACCACGACCGCGTCGAACTCGGATTCGGCGGCCAGCTCGTCCTTGGCGACGGCCAGCCGCTTGGCGATCAGCGCCTCGTCCTCGGTTCCGCGTCCGACCAGCCGGGTGACCAGGGTCTCCCAGGACGGGGGCACCAGCATGACGAGCTGGGCCTCAGGCATGGCCACCCGCACCTGGCGGGCGCCCTGCAGTTCGATCTCCAGCACCGCGGGCCGCCCCGCCGCCAAAGCGGCCTCGACCGCGGCGCGCGGGGTGCCGTAGTGGTTGCCCGCGTACTCGGCGTGCTCCAGCAGCTCACCGGCCGCGGCGAGCCGGTCGAACTCGGCCTTGTCGATGAAGTGGTAGTGCTTGCCGTCCACCTCGCCGGGCCGGGGCTCCCGCGTCGTCACCGAGACGCTGAAGTAGACCCCGGGGTGCAGCGCGCGCAGCACGGCGACCACGCTCGACTTGCCCACGCCCGAGGGCCCGGACACAACAGTGAGCCGAGGCCGGGTGTTGCCCGGCCTCGGCTCAGAGCCTGTTGAGCGGCTCACTCACTCGCCGCTGAACTCGGCCAGCAAGGCCTTGCGCTGGCGGTCACCGAGGCCGCGAAGACGACGGCTCGGCGCGATCTCGAGGCGCTCGATGATCTGCTGGGCCCGCACCTTGCCGACGCCCGGCAGGGCCTCCAGCAGTGCGGTGACCTTCATCTTGCCCAGGACCTCGTCGTTGTCGGACTGAGTCAGCACCTCCTTGAGGGTGGTGCCACCTCGCTTCAGACGCTCCTTGAGTTCGGCTCGCGCACGACGGGCGGCAGCCGCCTTCTCCAGCGCTGCGGCCCGCTGCTCCTCGGTCAGCTGGGGAAGGGCCACGATTTCCTCCGTGGGGGTGGGATTTCTTCCGGATCGGTGCCGCGACGTTACCGACCCCTGGCCTGCGAGGACAACGCGGGTCGCCCTGTGCGGACCGTGACCGGAGCCCAGAAGTTGATCAACGAACAGTGACGTCGAGGCTGTGACCTGCGACGATCATAGCGCGCCGGAGCCGGTTGCGGCGGTGACGGAGCGCGCTCGGGCGACTGCGGGGGGCGAAAGTGTCGCGGGCGCCACTTTCCGCAGGCCCCCGGGCACACTCGGTCAGCCCAACCCCTCCGACCTGCGACAACGCTGCGTGGGCGTGCGGAAGCCCCGGGAGGTCCGAGAAGGGACCTTCCGGGGCAACTCGGACACGGCACGTGGAACTTCCCGCGAACGTCGCGAAATCGCGCCTGGGATCAGCCCGCGGCGGCCACCAGGGAGTCGCGGACGCGCAGGGCGGCGTCGCGCAGGGCCGGGACGTCGGGCCCGTGCCGGAGGATGTCGCGCGAGCTGGCGGGCAGCACGTGCGGCAGCGCGGCGCCGAAGACGGCCCGCAGGTCGGCCGGGCCCGCACCCTGGGCCCCCAGGCCGGGGGCCAGGACCGGGCCGTTGAGCGCGGAGAGGTCCAGACCGCTGTTGCCCACGGTCGCGCCCACGACCAGGCCGACCGAGCCGAGCGGGGCGGCCCCGGCGTTGCGGGCGGCGGCGGCGTCGACGACGGCCTGCGCGACCGTGCGCCCGCCGCCGTCCACCGCGCGCTGCACCGACGCGCCCTCGCTGTTGGAGGTCCGCGCCAGCACGAACACGCCCCGACCGGTCCGCGCGGCCAGGTCCAGCGCCGGGTCGAGCGAGCCGAAGCCCAGGAACGGCGACAGCGTGACCGCGTCGGCCGCCAGCGGCGAGCCGTCGGCGAGGTAGGCCTGGGCGTAGGCGGCCATGGTGGAGCCGATGTCGCCGCGCTTGACGTCGAGCAGCACCAGCGCGCCCGCCGCCCGCGACTCGGCGATCACCCGCTCCAGCACCGCCACGCCCCTGGAGCCGTACGCCTCGAAGAACGCCGACTGCGGCTTGAGCACGGCCACCACCCCGGCCAGCGCCTCCACGCAGGTCAGGGCGAACCGCTCCAGCCCGGCGGCGTCGCGCGGCAGGCCCCAGGCGTCGAGCAGCCCGGGGTGCGGGTCGATGCCCGCGCACAGCGGACCCCGCGCGGCCGTGGCCCCGGTCAGCCGGGCGCCGAAGTGCTGCCCGCTCACCGCTGCGCCATCTCCGCGCGCAGGGCGGCCTGCAACTCCTGCAACGGCCGCACGCCGATGTCGTCGCGGATCAGCGCCTCGATGCCGTGCACCGCCGCCGCCGCGCCCTGGATGGTGGTGACGCACGGGATGTCGCGCGACACCGCCGCCGTGCGGATCTCGTAGCCGTCCACCCTCGGCCCGTGGTTGCCGTACGGGGTGTTGATGACCATGGCCACCTCGCCCGCGCGGATCAGGTCGACGATGTTGTCCGCGCCCTCGAAGTGCTTGCGCACCTCCGTGCACGGGATTCCGTTGCGGCGCAGCACCTGCGCGGTGCCCGAGGTCGCCAGGATCTCGAAGCCCAGGTCCGCCAACCGCTTCACCGGGAACACGATCGCCCGCTTGTCCCGGTTGGCCACCGACACGAACGCCCGGCCCGAGGTGGGCAGCGAACCGTAGGAGGCGGTCTGGGACTTGGCGAACGCCTTGCCGAAGGAGGCGTCGATGCCCATGACCTCGCCGGTGGACTTCATCTCCGGGCTCAGCAGCGAGTCGATGCCGTGGCCCTCCTTGGTGCGGAACCGGTGGAACGGCAGCACGGCCTCCTTGACCGCCACCGGCGCCCCCTCCGGCAGCTCCGCGCCGTCGCCCTCGGCGTTGAGCAGGCCCTCGGCGCGCAGGTCGGCGATGGTGGCGCCGAGCATGATCCGGGCGGCGGCCTTGGCCAGCGGCGCGGCCGTCGCCTTGGACACGAACGGCACCGTGCGGCTGGCCCGCGGGTTCGCCTCCAGCACGTAGAGCACGTCGTCCTTGAGCGCGTACTGCACGTTGAGCAGGCCGCGGACGCCGACGCCGTGCGCGATGGCCTCGGTGGAGCGGCGGACCGCCTCCAGGTCGGCGCGGCCCAGGGTGATCGGCGGCAGCGCGCAGGCCGAGTCGCCGGAGTGGATACCGGCCTCCTCGATGTGCTCCATGACCCCGCCGAGGTAGACCTCGGTGCCGTCGCAGAGCGCGTCCACGTCGATCTCGATCGCGTCGTCGAGGAACCGGTCGACCAGCACCGGGTGCTCCGGGGAGACCTCGGTGGCGCGCTCGATGTACCCGGCCAGCGACTGCTCGTCGTAGACGATCTCCATGCCGCGCCCGCCGAGCACGTAGGAGGGTCGGACCAGCACCGGGTAGCCGATCTCGTCGGCGATCCGCTTGGCGCCGGGGAAGGAGGTGGCGGTGCCGTACTTGGGCGCGGGCAGGCCCGCGTCGGTCAGCACCTGGCCGAACGCGCCCCGGTCCTCGGCCAGGTGGATGGCCTCCGGCGGGGTGCCCACGATCGGCACGCCCGCGTCGGCCAGCCGCTGCGCCAGCCCCAGCGGGGTCTGCCCGCCGAGCTGCACGACCACGCCCGCGACGGTGCCGGACTGGCGCTCGGAGTGCACGACCTCCAGCACGTCCTCGAAGGTGAGCGGCTCGAAGTAGAGCCGGTCGGAGGTGTCGTAGTCGGTGGAGACGGTCTCCGGGTTGCAGTTGACCATCACCGTCTCGTACCCGGCCTCGCGCAGCGCCATGGCCGCGTGCACGCACGAGTAGTCGAACTCGATGCCCTGCCCGATGCGGTTGGGCCCGGAGCCCAGGATCAGCACCTTGGGCCGGTCGGGCTGCGGGGCGACCTCCGACTCCGCCTCGGGGTCGAGCTCGTAGGCGGAGTAGTGGTACGGGGTGGTGGCGGCGAACTCCGCCGCGCAGGTGTCGACGGTCTTGTAGACCGGGCGCACGCCCAGCCGGTGGCGCAGCGCGCGCACGCCGTCCTCGCCTGCCAGCTCCGGGCGCAGCGCGGCGACCTGGCGGTCGGAGAAGCCCGAGCGCTTGGCCCGGCGCAGCAGGGTCCCGTCGAGCACGGGGGCGCCCGCGATCTCGTCGCGCAGCTCGATCAGCGCGACGACCTGGTCGAGGAACCACGGGTCGATGCCGGAGGCCTCGTGCACCTGCTCGACGCTCGCGCCCAGGCGCAGCGCGCGCTCCGCGGTGTAGAGGCGGCCGTCGTGCGCGGTGCGCAGGGCGTCCAGTGTGGACTCGGCGGTGGCCTCGGCCGGGTCGGGGGTGGTCCAGAACCCGGCGGCCTTGGTCTCCATCGAGCGCAGCGCCTTGCCCAGCGCCTCGGGGAAGTTGCGGCCGATGGACATGGCCTCGCCGACCGACTTCATGGTCGTGGTCAGCGTGGTGTCGGCGCCGGGGAACTTCTCGAAGGCGAACCGCGGCACCTTGACCACCACGTAGTCGAGCGTGGGCTCGAACGAGGCGGGGGTCTCGCGGGTGATGTCGTTGGTGATCTCGTCGAGGGTGTAGCCGATGGCCAGCTTGGCGGCGATCTTGGCGATCGGGAAGCCGGTGGCCTTCGACGCCAGCGCCGAGGACCGCGACACCCGCGGGTTCATCTCGATGACGACCATCCGGCCGTCGGCCGGGTTGATCGCGAACTGGATGTTGCAGCCGCCGGTGTCCACGCCCACCGCGCGCAGCACGTCGATGCCGACGTCGCGCATATGCTGGTACTCGCGGTCGGTCAGGGTCATCGCCGGGGCCACGGTCACCGAGTCGCCGGTGTGCACGCCCATCGGGTCGATGTTCTCGATGGAGCAGATGACCACGACGTTGTCGTGCTTGTCGCGCATCAGCTCCAGCTCGTACTCCTTCCAGCCGAGCACGCTCTCCTCGATCAGCACCTCGGTCACCGGGGACTCGGTGAGCCCGGTCGAGGCCAGCCGCTCCAGGTCCTCCGGGGTGTGCGCCATGCCGGACCCGAGGCCGCCCATGGTGAACGACGGCCGGATGACCACCGGCAGGCCCAGCTCGGCGACGGTCTCGCGGACCTCCTCCATCGAGTGGCAGACCCGGCTGCGCGGGGTCTCGGCGCCGACGTCGGCGACGATGTCCTTGAACTTCTGCCGGTCCTCGCCGCGCTGGATGGCGTCGATGTCGGCGCCGATCAGCTCCACGCCGTACTTCTGCAACACCCCGCGCTCGTGCAGCGCAACGGCGGTGTTGAGCGCGGTCTGCCCGCCCAGGGTCGCCAGGATGGCGTCGGGGCGCTCGGCCGCGATCACCTTCTCCACGAACTCCACGGTGATCGGCTCGATGTAGGTGGCGTCGGCGAACTCCGGGTCGGTCATGATCGTCGCCGGGTTGGAGTTCACCAGGCTGACCCGCAGGCCCTCCTCGCGCAGCACCCGGCACGCCTGGGTGCCGGAGTAGTCGAACTCGCACGCCTGGCCGATGACGATCGGGCCGGAGCCGATCACCAGCACGTGCTTGATGTCCTCGCGCTTGGCCATCAGCGGTTGCCCTCCATCAGGTCTGCGAACCGGTCGAACAGGTCCGCCGCGTCGTGCGGGCCCGCGGCGGCCTCGGGGTGGTACTGCACGGAGAAGGCGGGCACGTCGAGCGCGCGCACGCCCTCCACGCAGCCGTCGTTGGGGCAGTAGTGGCTGACCTCGGCGGCGCCGAACGGGGTGTCGAACGGCTTGCCGACCTCGCCCCGGATGGCGAACCCGTGGTTCTGCGAGGTGATCGCCACCGAGCCGGTCGCCACGTCGATCACCGGGATGTTGACCCCGCGGTGGCCGTAGCGCAGCTTGTAGGTGTCCAGGCCCAGGGCGCGGCCGAGGATCTGGTTGCCGAAGCAGATGCCGAACAGCGGGATGCGCCGCTCGAGGACCGCCCTGGTCAGCGCCACCGGGTGCTCGGCGGTGGCCGGGTCGCCGGGGCCGTTGGACAGGAACACCCCGTCGGCCTCGACCGCGAGCAGGTCGTCCAGGCTCGTCGTCGACGGCAGCACGTGCGTCTCGATCCCGCGCGCGGCCAGCATCCTGGGGGTGTTGGACTTGATGCCCAGGTCCAGCGCGGCCACCCGGAAGCGGCGCTCGCCCTCGGCCGGGACCACGTAGCCGGTGGCGGTGCTCACCTCGTCGGCCAGCGCGGCGCCGACCATCCCCTGGGCCTCGCGCACCCTGGCGACCATCGCGTCGCGGTCGCGCAGCGCCTCGCCGGAGAACACCCCGGCGCGCATGGCGCCGCGCTCGCGCAGGTGCCGGGTCAGCGACCGGGTGTCGACGCCGCTGACGCCGACCACCCCGCCGTCGACCAGCGCGTCGTCCAGGGTCCGGGTGGACCGCCAGTTCGACGGGGTGCGGGCGGGGTCGCGCACGACGTAGCCGGACACCCAGATGCGGGAGGACTCGTCGTCCTCGTCGTTCCAGCCGGTGTTGCCGATCTGCGGGGCGGTCTGCACCACGATCTGCCGGTGGTAGGAGGGGTCGGTCAGGGTCTCCTGGTAGCCGGTCATGGCGGTGCAGAACACCACCTCGCCGAAGCTCTCCCCGGTGGCGCCGTAGGCCTCGCCGGGGAAGACGCGCCCGTCCTCCAGGACCAGCGCGGCGGGGGCGTGGTCGGAAATCTTGGTCAGCCGGGCTTCACTCACCGTTTGCCACCTCCGGGTTCAGCGCGCCGATGGCCGGCACCCACGTGTCGTAGTCGTCCTTGTCGTCGGCTCGGAAGCCGGTGTCGAACTCGTGCCCGCCGACCGCCCAGCGGACCACCAGCAGGCCGCCGCCGCCCATCACCTTCCCGGCGATCCCGGCCTCGGTGCGCGCGGCGCGCACCGACTCCGCCGGTATCCAGACCGGGGTGGCGCCGGTGCGGTCGAACAGCAGGCCGCCGGGCAGCAGGTGGGCGGTGGCGTCGGCGCGGAAGCCGACGTCGCCGACGGCCACCCGGTCCTGCCAGCTCCGGTCGGTCACCGTGCTGGCGTAGACGCCGGTGCTCGGCGGCAGCAGTGGTTCGGTCTTGCCCCCGCGAACCTGTTCCAGCAGCCCCTCGGGGACAGCCGGGAAGGCGGGCAGGTCGGCCTGGCGCTTGCGCCGGTTGCGGTAGCCCCACCACATCAGGGCGACCAGCAGCGCGAACACGGCCAGGAACAGCAGGGTCAGGCCGAGGCGGTTCACTTCGCGGCCTTCCCGTCCCGGGCGGTGAGGGCACCGCGCAGCACGGTGGCGACCACCGCGCCGGGCAGCTCCATGCCCTCGTAGGGGGTGTTGGCGGCGACGCTGGCCAGGTCCGCGCCACGCACGGTCCAGCGGCCCGCCGGGTCGACCAGGGTCAGCGTCGCGGGCTCGCCCACGGCGATCGGCCTGCCCTGGTCGGGCAGCCCGGCGATCTCGGCGGGGCGCTCGCTCATCACCCGCGCGACCCCGCGCCAGTCCAGCAGCCCGGGGTTGACCATGGTCTGCACCACGATCGGCAGCGCGGTCTGCAACCCGAGCATCCCGGGCCGGGCGGCGGACCACTCGCAGTCCTTGTCCTGGCTCGCGTGCGGGGCGTGGTCGGTGGCCACGCAGTCCACCGTGCCGTCGGCGAGGGCGGCGCGCAGCGCGGCGGCGTCGGTCGCGGTGCGCAGCGGCGGGTTGACCTTGTTCACCGGGTCGTAGGTGCTCAGCCGCGAGTCGTCGAGCAGCAGGTGGTGCGGGGTGACCTCGGCGGAGACCCGGGTGCCCCGCCCCTTGGCCCAGCGCAGCACCTCGGCGGTGCCCGCGGTGGAGACGTGGCAGACGTGCAGCCGGGCGCCGACGTGCCGGGCCAGCAGGCAGTCGCGGGCCACGATCGACTCCTCGGCCACCGCGGGCCAGCCCGCCAGGCCCAGCCGCGCGGCCTGCTCGCCCTCGTGCGCCTGCGCGCCGACGGTCAGCCTCGGCTCCTCGGCGTGCTGGGCGATGACCGCGTCGAGGGCCTTCGTGTACTCCAGCGCCCGGCGCATGATCAGCGGGTCGGCCACGCACAGGCCGTCGTCGGAGAAGATCCGCACGCCCGCCGCGGACCGGGCCATCGTGCCCAGCTCGGCCAGCCGCTCCCCCTTGAGCCCGACGGTGACCGCGCCGACCGGGTGCACGTCGACCAGCCCGACCTCCCGGCCGCGCCGCCACACGTGCTCGACCACCACGGCGTTGTCGGCCACCGGGTCGGTGTTGGCCATGGCGAACACGGCGGTGTACCCGCCCAGCGCGGCGGCCCGGGAGCCGGTCTCGATGGTCTCGGTGTCCTCGCGGCCGGGTTCGCGCAGGTGCGTGTGCAGGTCGACGAACCCGGGCAGGGCGACCAGCCCGCCCGCGTCCAGCACCTCGGTCCCGGCGTCGGCGTCGACCCGGTCGGCGATCTCCCGGATCACGCCGTCGCGCACCAGGACGTCGACCGGGCCGCCCTCGCCGTACGGCGTGGCGCCGCGGATGAGCAGCGTGGTCATGACCCGTCCTCTTCTCCGGCGAGCAGGTGGTAGAGCACGGCCATCCGGACGTGCACGCCGTTGGTCACCTGCTGGGTGATGGCCGCACGCGGGGAGTCCGCCACCGCGGCCGAGATCTCCATGCCGCGCAGCATCGGCCCCGGGTGCAGCACCGGCGCGTGCTCCGGCAGCAGCCGCAACCGGTTCTCGCTGAGCCCGTAGGCGATCGCGTACTCGCGCGCCGACGGGAAGAAGCCGCCGTGCATCCGCTCGGCCTGCACCCGCAGCATCATCACCGCGTCCAGCGTCGGCAGCTCCGGGTCCAGCTCGTGGCTGACCACCAGCGACCCGGCGTCGCCCACCGACCAGTCGGCGACGCCGGTCGGCAGCAGGGTCGGCGGCGCGACCAGCACGACCTCGGCGCCCAGCGTCGTCAGCAGGTGCACGTTGGAGCGGGCGACCCGGCTGTGCAGCACGTCGCCGACCACGCCGATCCGCCTGCCCTCGACGTCGCCGAGCCGGTCCCGCAGGGTCGCGGCGTCGAGCAGGGCCTGGGTGGGGTGCTCGTGGGTGCCGTCGCCCGCGTTCACCACGCTGGTCCCGGCCTCGGCCAGCCAGCCCGCCAGCCGGTGCGCGGCACCCGAGGCCGGGTGCCGCACGATCACGCAGTCGGCGCCCGCGGCGGCCAGGGTCAGCGCGGTGTCGCGCAACGACTCGCCCTTGCCGACCGAGGACCCGCCCGCGGAGACGTTCACCACATCGGCGCTCATCCACTTCCCGGCGATCTCGAAGGAGACCCGGGTGCGGGTGGAGTTCTCGTAGAACATGGTGATCACCGTGCGGCCGCGCAGCGTCGGCAGCTTGCGCACCTCGCGGCCCAGCAGGGTCCGCTTGAGGCCGTCGGAGGTGTCGAGCACGGCCAGCGCGGTGTCGCGGTCGAGGCCGTCGGTGCCCAGCAGGTGCTTCACCCGGACTCCCCCTCCCGGTGCAGCAGCACGCCGTCGCGGTCGTCGGTCTCGGTCAGCAGGACGTGCACCTCCTCGGCGCGCGCGGTGGGCACGTTCTTGCCCACGTAGTCCGCGCGGATCGGCAGCTCGCGGTGCCCCCGGTCGACCAGCACGGCGAGCTGCACCGCCCGCGGGCGGCCACCGGCGTCGCGCAGCGCGTCGAGCGCCGCGCGGATGGTCCGCCCGGAGAACAGCACGTCGTCGACCAGCACGACCAGGGCCTTGTCGATCCCGCCCTGCGGCAGCGCGGTCTCGCCCAGCGGGCGGGTCGGGCGCCTGCGCAGGTCGTCGCGGTAGAGGGTGATGTCGAGGGTGCCGGTGGGCACGGTCACACCGGAGAACTCGGCGATCCGGGCGGCGAGCCTGGCGGCCAGCGGGGCGCCCCTGGTGGGGATGCCCAGCAGCACGACCGGCGGTGCGCCGGAAGCACCGAGCGACGTCTTCTCGATGACCTGATGGGCCATTCGGGCGATGGTGCGCGCGACGTCGCCCGCCGTCAGCAGCTCGCGCTGCCCGGCCGGTTCCGGCGCGCCACGGTCTCGCGGCGGCACGGTGGACTCCTTCCCCGCCTCACCGGACGGGTCCTTAAAGGATGTCGGTCGATCCCCTGACCAGGGGTCGTGGCGACCGTATCAGGCTTCGGCAGGGGTTCGAAGGGGTGGTCCGTGTGGGCTGGACGACGCCCGGTCGCCGGATTGGCTTGACCTGCTGGCAACTCTGGGTAACCATTACTCTGCGTGTTGAGGTGAAGATCCCCGCGTCGGTCGATAGCGCCGACGGGGCGAAGGAAATGGAGAACCGCCGTATGGGCGACTACGCCAAGGCGCTGGGAGCCAAGCTCCGTGCCATCCGCCAGCAGCAGGGGCTGTCGTTGCACGGCGTCGAGCAGAAGTCGGGCGGCCGCTGGAAGGCAGTCGTGGTCGGCTCCTACGAGCGCGGCGACCGGGCGGTGACCGTGCAGAAGCTGGCCGAGCTGGCCGACTTCTACGGCGTGCCCGTGGTGGAACTGCTGCCAGAGGGCCGGGTGCCCTCCGGTGCCGAACCCGCCACCAAGATCGTGATCAACCTGGAGCGGCTGCAACAGCTGCCCGCGGAGAAGGTGGGCCCGCTGGCCCGCTACGCGGCGACCATCCAGAGCCAGCGCGGCGACTACAACGGCAAGGTGCTGTCCATCCGCACCGAGGACCTGCGGTCGCTGGCGATCATCTACGACATGACCCCCGGCGAGCTGACCGAGCAGCTCATCGACTGGGGGGTGCTTCCTCCCGAGGCACGCCCCTCGAAAGAGGACTAGGGTCGACGGCGGGACGCCGCACGCGCAGACGGGGATGCTGCGCGTGGGGCGTCTTCGCCGTTCGGCGGGGACCTACAGGGTGGCGCGGAGCCGGTCGGCGATGCCCGCGATCCGACCGAGCACCCCGTTGACGAACCGGGGCGAGTCGTCGGTCGACAGCGACTTCGCCAACTGCACGGCCTCGTCGATGGCCACCGCGTCGGGCACGTCGGTGGCCCAGAGCAGTTCGTAGAGGCCCAGCCGCAGCACCGCGAGGTCGACGGCGGGCATCCGGGCCAGCGACCAGCCCTCGGCGTGCTCGGTGAGCAGTTCGTCGATCCGGGCCTGGTGGGTGGTCACGCCCTCGACCAGGGTGACGGTGTAGTCGTTGACCGGCGGCACGTCCGGGGAGCCGACCCGGTCGGCCATGATGGTGACCGGGTCGGCCTTGCGCACCGCGGCCTCGAAGAGCAGGTCGACGGCGCGCTTGCGGGCCTTGCTGCGAGCACCCACGTCAGCTGCTGACGCGGCCGAGGTAGCGCCCGTCGCGGGTGTCGACCTTGACCTTCTCGCCGGTGGTGACGAACAGCGGCACCTGGATCTCCGCGCCGGTCTCCAGCTTGGCGGGCTTGGTGCCGCCGGTGGAGCGGTCGCCCTGCAGGCCCGGGTCGGTGTGCTCGATGACCAGCTCGACCGAGGTGGGCAGCTCGATGAACAGCGGCACGCCCTCGTGCGAGGACACCACCGCGGTCCCGTTCTCCAGCAGGAACCGCGCCTGCTCGGCCACGACCTCGGCGGCGATGGAGATCTGCTCGAAGGTGTCGCCGTCCATGAAGACGAACTCGGAACTGTCGTTGTAGAGGTAGGTCATCTCCCGGCGGTCCACGGTGGCCGTGTCGACCTTGACCCCGGCGTTGAAGGTCTTGTCGACGACCTTGCCGGTCATGACGTGCTTGAGCTTGGTCCGGACGAACGCGGGCCCCTTGCCGGGCTTGACGTGCTGGAACTCGGTGACGGTCCAGAGCTGGCCCTCGATGTTGAGCACCAGGCCGTTCTTCAGGTCGTTGGTCGAGGCCACTTGCTTCCGATCTCCTGTTATCCGCGCGCGTTGATGGTCGCTGTCTAGACGACCATGAGCTGCTTGGTGGTCAGCGTGAGGAGTTCGGGACCGGCGTCCCGCACGACGAGCGTGTCCTCGATGCGGACCCCGCCCTTGCCGGACACGTACACACCCGGTTCGACGGTGACCGCCATTCCGGCGGAAAGTGTACCCACCGAGGTCTTGGCCAGGCTCGGCGCCTCATGGACCTGCAAACCCACGCCGTGCCCGAGCCCGTGCAGGAACTCCTCCCCGCGCCCGGCGTCCTCGATCACCCCCCGGGCCGCCCGGTCGACGTCGCGGGTGGGCACCCCCGGCGCGAGCGCGGCGACCCCGGCGGCCTGCGACCGGGCGACGAGGCCGTACAGGTCGCGCTGCCAGTCGGCGGCCCGGGTGAGCACCAGGGTGCGGGTCATGTCGGAGTGGTAGCCGTCGACGAGCGCCCCGAAGTCGAGCTTGAGGAAGTCCCCGGCGGCGAGGACGGCGTCGGTCGGCCGGTGGTGCGGGATCGCGGAGTGCGCCCCGGTGGCCACGATCGACTCGAAGGACGGCCCCTCCGCGCCGTGGTCGCGCATCCGGTTCTCCAGGTCTCGGGCCACCTCCTTCTCGGAGCGCCCGACGAGGCCGCCCGCCTCGACGAGGTCGGCGAGGGCGTTGTCGGCGGCGGCGCAGGCCCGGCGCAGCGCGTCCACCTCGGTCTCGTCCTTGACCAGCCGCAACCCCTCGACCAGGTTCGGCGCCCTGGTCAACGTGGCCCGCGTGGCGCCTGCGAGGGCGTCGTGGCCGTCGACGGTCACGTGCTGGCTCTCGAAACCGACGGCACCGGAAGCCTTGTCGGCCAGGGCGAGGGCGCTGGCGCGGTCGATCACCTTGGCGAGGTCGGGCACCTGGGACGCGGACTGCTCGGTGTAGCGGCTATCGGTGCAGAAGAGGGTCGTCTCCTCCGAATGGGTGACCAGGAGGGCGGCGTTGGAGCCGGTGAAACCGGTCAGGTACCGGATGTTGAGCAGGTCGGTGACCAGCAGCCCGTCCAGGCCACGGTCACTGAGTTCCTTCCGGAGGGCGTCCCGCCGCCGCGCGTGCACAGCCATGGGGAGAGCTTAGGACGAGCAGGCCGGTGCGGTGGCGCGCTCTGCCGCCGGGACGGCGGCGCGGGGGCGGTCGGAGGCGGGGCGGGCGGGACGGGCGCGCTGGCACCCGCCGCGGCGACGGGCTTACGCTGCGGGAATGCGTCTGTGGGTGGTGCGCGGGGCCGTGCTGGCCGTTGTCCATGCCGTCGTGGCTGTGGTCGTGGCCGCGGTGAAGGCGGGGAACCCGACCGGCCAGTCGGTGGTGGAGGCGATCTCGCTCGGGGTCCTGGTGGGCGTTGCCGCCGTGTGGGCCGCCGTCGACGGGTGGCGGCAGGTGCCGGAGCGGGTGACGGCCTGGGTGGTCGCCGCGCTGGTCGCGGGTGTGGGGTCGGCGGTGCTGCAGGTGATCGGGCGGGGGATCTTCGTCGATCAGACCGGGGTCAGTGCGCTGGGCGGGGCGCTGACCGGGGGTGCGGCGTTCAGCGCGCTGCTGGTGCTGCTTCCGGCCGGGTTGGGTCTGGTGGTCGGCCCGCGCTTGGACCCGGACCGGCCGCGTGAGGACGAGGACGAGCCCGTGCGGGCGAAACCGTCGCCCCGGCCGCGCGGCTAGGGCGTCCGCGCGCCTCTGGGGCGGGGGTCAGCGGCGGGCGATCAGGTCGGGGCCGCGTTGGTGGGCGGCCCACTCCCGGGGGGTGACCTTGGCCAGCTTGGAGGAGTTGAGGGTGGCCAGCTTCGGGTCCGAGAGCGCCCACAGGCGCTTGTCGTCCAGGAGGAGGCCCGCCTGGGCGGGGCCGGTTTGGATTCCGGCGGCCGCGGTGCTGAGGCGGGCAGCCACCGGGACCGCGTCCAGGGCGGGGACGCGGTGGTCGAGGATCTTCACCGACAGGCGTTCGGCCACCGAGCGCCGTTCGACCCGGATGAGTTTGCCGTGCAGGACCACGTCGATGGTGCGTTCCGGGGAGGGCACGGCGAAACCCTCCAGTGCCCTGAGGGCGCGGGCGGCGTCGGCGCAGGCTGTGGTGCCGGTGAGGTCGGCGCCGAAGTACTTGAGGGCCGTGGGGGCCGCCGCGTCGACCGTGGCGCGGACCAGGTCGACCGGGACCCGGTCGCAGGGGTCGTCCAGGGACGGCAGGGCGTGGCCCTCCGGGGTGCGGATGAGGCCGGGGCCCTCCTTCCACGGGCCGGGGATGACGACCGAGGTGTAGGGCTTGCGGCGGAACTCGCGGTCCCAGAACGTCAGGCTGGTGCCGTCGGCGGTTTCGTGCGCGATGGCGAACGCGCCCAGGGCGGGCACCCACATCAGGTCGGCGCTGAACGCGTCGACGACGGAACGGCTGCGGTCGGCGGTGCCCATGGTGCGGTGGAAGCCGCCCTCGCCGAGGAGTTCCACGTCGGTGCCGAAGGCGGGGTCGCGGGCGCGGAGGACGAACTGGCCCGCCCCGTTCCAGCCCGCGCCGCGGCCGGTGGTGTCGGTGAACATCAGGTAGAACCAGCCGTTGACGTGGGTGGCGGCGGGTTGGCCGGTGCCGTAGACGTTGTCCCGGAGGACGTCGTGGGAGGCGGTGACGATGGGGGCGCCCCCGTTGGCCCTGGTCCACACCCGGCCGTCGGGGCTGGTGGCCAGGCCGATGGCGTTGCCGTTGGCGTGGTGGCCCGCCGCACCGGTGTAGTACAGGTAGTAGGTCCCCCC
This sequence comes from Actinokineospora spheciospongiae, assembly GCF_003182415.1. Classification (NCBI taxonomy): domain Bacteria; kingdom Bacillati; phylum Actinomycetota; class Actinomycetes; order Pseudonocardiales; family Pseudonocardiaceae; genus Actinokineospora; species Actinokineospora spheciospongiae. Next base: position 39,966 of record NZ_QHCP01000014.1, read on the forward strand.
GACCTTGATCACCGACGGGTCGCAGGTGTGCATGCCGTCGAAGCCGGTGGAGCTGCCGGAGAACACCGCGGTGCCTGGGCTGCCGTCCGGACCGCTGTACGGGCCCCACGGCCTCTCCGACTCGGCCAGCAGGACGTCGTCACCGGGTGGGGCGGCGGTGCCGAGCTGGCTGCACCACCACATCCGGTACCGACCGCCCTCGGCCATCAGCGTCGGCGCGTAGTTGTAGACCGCGTCCCCACCGCCCGCCGCCACCACCTGCGGGCCGGCCCGCTCCCGGTCGGTCCCCAACCGCACCGGCTCGGCCTCCGCCCGCGCGGCCGGGACGGGGGCGGCGGTGGTCCGCTGCGGCCCCCGCTCGGTCACGCCCTCCGCGTCCGCCGAGCAGCCCGCCGCGACGACCACCACGACCAGGGACACGAGGGCATGGCGAACGCGCCGAAACCTGCTGGGCATGTGCGGTGGGGACCTCCGTGCCGGGACGCCGTCGGGGTCGGCGTCCGGCCCAGTCTAGGCACCGGCGAACGCCCCACCGCCCCTCCACCGCCCTGCGGCACGGGGCGCGGGAGCCTCGAACAGCGCCTCCACCCGGACCCACCAGGACCATTTTCGCAGTTCAGGTGCTGTCCGACTCAGGTCAGCGGGTGTTGTCGGCCAGCCAGCGGAGGGCGAGGGGGTAGCCGTCGACGCCGAGGCCGACTATGACGCCGACCGCGATGTCGGAGAGGAGGCTGGTGTGGCGGAAGGTCTCGCGCTTGTGCACGTTGGAGATGTGCACCTCCACCAGCGGGGCGGTGAGCTGCGCGGCGGCGTCGCGGACGGCGATGGAGTAGTGGGTCCAGGCGGCGGCGTTGAGGACGACCGGGACCGACTGCTCGGCGGCCTCGTGCAGCCAGCCGAGCATTTCGCCCTCGTGGTCGGTCTGGCGCACGGTGACGTCGAGGCCCAGTTCCCGGCCGGTCTCCTCGCACCGGGCGACCAGGTCGGCGTGGGTGGTGCTGCCGTAGACCTCCGGCTCCCGGGTGCCGAGCCTGCCCAGGTTGGGGCCGTTGAGGACGAAGACCCTCACAGCAGCACCGTCCCGGACGTGGGCTGCTCGGTCGCCACCACCGAGTAGGCCGCGGCCAGCAGCGCCGGGTCGGGGCCCTCCAGCCGGGCGGGCTTGGCGAGGCCGTCGAGCACGACGAAGCGCAGGACGCCGGACTTGGTCTTCTTGTCGGTCAGCATCCCCTCGACGAGCTGGGGCAGCGCGTCGGCGTCGTAGGTGACGGGCAGGCCGACGGCGGTGAGGATGGCGCGGTGGCGGTCGGCGGTGGCGTCGTCGAGCCTGCCCGCGAGGCGGGCCAGTTCGGCGGCGAAGACCAGGCCGACGCTGACCGCGGCGCCGTGGCGCCACTTGTAGCGCTCGCGGCGCTCGATGGCGTGGGCCAGGGTGTGGCCGTAGTTGAGGAATTCGCGCAGGCTGGCCTCGCGCAGGTCGGAGGCGACCACGTCGGCCTTGACCTGGATCTTGCGGCGGACCAGGTCGGCGAGCACGTCGCCCTCGGGGTCGAGGGCGGCGGCCGGGTCGGCCTCGATCAGGTCGAGGATCTTCGGGTCGCCGATGAAGCCACCCTTGATCACCTCGGCCATGCCCGCGACCAGTTCGTTGCGCGGCAGCGTGGTCAGGGTGGCCAGGTCGACCAGCACGGCGGAGGGTTCGTGGATGACGCCGACGAGGTTCTTGCCCGCGTCGGTGTTGATGCCGGTCTTGCCGCCGACCGCCGCGTCGACCATGCCCAGCAGGGTGGTCGGCACGTTGACCAGCTTCACCCCGCGCATCCAGGTGCCCGCGACGAAGCCGCCCAGGTCGGTGACCGCGCCGCCGCCCAGCGCCAGCACCGCGCCCTGGCGGTCCAGGCCCATCCGGCCGAAGACCTCCCAGCAGAACGCGGCGACCGACAGCGCCTTGCCGTCCTCGGCGTCGGGGATCTCCACCCGGTGGGCGTCCAGCCCCGCCCTGGCCAGTTCCTCGCGGGTCGCCTCGGCGGTCGCGGCCAGGGTCGGCTGGTGGATGATCGCCACCTTCGACGCCCCGGCCACCGCCTGCACCAGCTCGTCGAGCAGGCCCTTGCCGATCACCACGTCGTAGGGGCGGTCGGTGGCCACCCTGATGCGCACCGGCTGCACGGTCAACGCCTCTCCTCGGTCTGGTCTGCGGTTTGGTCCGCGGTCGTGCCCGCGGTCGGTCCGGCGGGGTCCGCGGTCGGTCCGGTGCCGTCCGCGGCCTGCCCACCGGGGCGGGCCGGGAGCGACGCCACCAGTTCGGCGACGACCTCGTCGGGGGTCAGCGCGTCGGTGAGCACCTCGACGGTGGCCACCTCGCGGTAGAGCGGCAGGCGCTCGTCGAGCAGTTCCCGGAACCGCGCCCTCGGGTTGATCCCGACCAGCAGCGGTCGGGCCGCCGACAGCCCGGTGCGGCGGACCCCCTCGGCGAAGCCGACGTTGAGGAAGACCACGGTGTGCTCGGCCAGCAGCGCCCGGGTCGCCCGGGACAGCACCGCTCCCCCGCCCAGCGCCAACACCCCCGGGTGCTCGGCCAGCGCCGCGGCGACGGCCCGCTCCTCGAGTTCGCGGAACGCGGGTTCGCCGTCGTCGGTGAAGATCTCGGTGATCGGCTTGCCCGCACCCGCCACGATGTCCGCGTCGGTGTCGCGGAACGGCAGGCCCAACGCCGCGGCCAAGCCCTCACCGGTCGTCGTCTTGCCCGCCCCCGGCGGTCCGACGACGACCGCGACCGGGCTCACCAGCGCTTCCGCAGCGCCTCGAGGTACCCCTCGGCGTTGCGGCGGGTCTCCGGCAGCGAGTCGCCGCCGAACTTCTCCAGCGCCGCCTCGGCCAGCACCAGGGCCACCACCGATTCCAGCACGACGCCCGCGCGCGGCACCGCGCACACGTCGGAGCGCTGGTGGATGGCCACCGCGGGCTCCCCGGTGACGACGTCGACGGTGGACAGCGCGCGCGGCACGGTGGAGATCGGCTTCATCGCCACCCGCACCCGCAGCGGCTCGCCGTTGGTGATGCCGCCCTCCAACCCACCCGCCCGGTTGGAGCGCCTGCTGACCCCGGACACCGCGTCCGCGTCCCGGTCGATCTCGTCGTGGGCCCCACTCCCCCACCGCTGGGCGGTGGTGAAGCCGTCGCCGATCTCCACGCCCTTCATCGCCTGCACGCCCATCAGGGCACCGGCCAGCCGCGAGTCCAGCCGCCGGTCCCAGTGCACGTGCGAGCCCAGGCCCGGCGGCAGCCCGTAGGCGATCACCTCGATGACCCCGCCGACGGTGTCACCCGCCTTCTTGACCGCCTCGACCTCGGCGACCATGGCGTCGGTCCCGGCCTGGCTGAACGAGCGCACCGGGCTCTCGTCGATGGCCGCCAGGTCACCCGGTCCGGGCAGCGGCCCCTCCGGCGCGGCGGCCGCGCCGATCGAGACGACGTGGCTGATCACCTCGATGCCGAGCAGTTGGCGCAGGAACGCCTTGGCCACCGTGCCCAGCGCGGTGCGGCTCGCGGTCTCCCGCGCACTCGCCCGCTCCAGGACCGGCCGGGCCTCCGGGAAGTCGTACTTCTGCATCCCGGGCAGGTCCGCGTGCCCCGGTCGGGGCCGGGTGAGCGGCTCGTTGCGGCTCAGGTCGGCCAGTTCCTCCGGGTCCACCGGGTCGGCGGCCATGACCTTGGACCACTTGGGCCACTCGGCGTTGTCGATCTGCACCGCGATCGGCCCGCCCTGGGTGCGGCCGTGCCGCACGCCGCCGAGGAAGTCGACCTTGTCGGTCTCGAAGCCCATCCGGGGACTCCGGCCGAACCCGAGCCGCCTGCGGGCCAACTGCTCCCCCAGGTCAGAGGTGGTGACCTCGACCCCGGACACCATGCCTTCCAGCACGGCGACCAGCGCGGGCCCGTGTGACTCTCCAGCGGTCATCCAACGCAGCACGCGGCAATCCTGTCATGTCAACCCCGCGCCGCCCGCACAGCCTCGGGCAGGCTGGACGCTCCGCCGGTCACCTCCTCACCTGATAAAATGGACAAAAGGTACAAACAAACCAGGAGTGCCGAATGTGGAAGCTCATCCCGGCCCTGGCCGCCGTTCTGACCCTGACCGGCGTGGCCGCGTTCACCACTCCCGCCTCGGCCTCCCCGACCGCATCCGCGGCGGTGCGGGGCGTGGTGACGACCACCCCGCAGGACCTGATCGCGATGGGACAGATCACGATCGACAGGACGGCCCGGACGTTCACCTTCCCGACCGCCCGCCGGTTCGACGTGCCCAAGGAGGTCGTCACCGCGCACTGGGTCGGGACCAGCAGCCTCTACGAGACCGCGGTGACCTGGATCGAGCGGCACCCGTCGCTGTTCCACGTGTTCCGGCTGTCGTTGGACGGCACCGGGCGGGTCGTGGCGGACAACTACTACTACACGGCGGGCTGATCCCGGCGCCCGTGTCGGCGGGCGCGGATCACACACCGGCGAGGGTCACCAGGGCGACCGTCGTCGTGCCCAACAGCATCCCGGGCGCGTGCGGGACACCGGTGCGGTAGCGGGGAGTGCGGCGGGTCACCACGTGGAGGGCGAGCGTGGTGACCGCGGCCAGGAAGGTCGCCGCGATCAGCGCGGGCAAGCCGAGGGCACCCTGCACGGCACCCAGTGGGGCGGAGAGGAAGACGTCTCCCCTGCCCAACGCCGCGGGGTTCGCGTGGTGGATGAGGCTGTGGAGCGCACCGAGGACGGCCGCGCCCAAGACCGCGTGGAGCAGAAGCACCCAACCCGTGGTGAGCGCGGGCCCGGCCAGCAGCGGTAACGCCAAGGCCGCGGTGGGAACGGTGAGGGCCCTGGGCAGGCGGCGGTGGTGGAGGTCGACCACCGCCAGGGGCACGGCCACCCAGGTGAGCGGGAGGACCACGGTCAACCACGCCGTCGGCAGGTGGGCGTGCTGCCAGAGGAAGGCGACGACTGTCCACAGGAGAGCCGTGGGGAGCTCGCACTGCCCCGGTCCGGCTCTGGTGCCGTGCGGGACCTTGGCCAGGAGGTTGCGGGAGAGCGCCCCGGCCAGGGAACCCGTCGCCAGGGCGAGGACCAGGAACGGGGAGAGCCAGGCCGCGCAGAGCAAGACCAGGCAGGCGACGGCGAGGACCTGGGCGGAAACCCTTGCGGCGGCGGAAAATGTTGCGGGGAACGACATGGGGAACGATGTCTTGGTCATGACTCCACCGTACGAACCCGGCGGAGCCTTGTCATTGCCACGATGGCGTGGGGATGGACGTTTGACAGCCCGCGGATTCCGTGCAGTGCAAGGAATCCGCGGGTCTACAGGGGCAGCGGCACCGGGTCGGCGACGGCGTCCCGGAGGGCGTCGCGCATGGCGACCCGGGGGGCCGCCTGGGCGGTGAAGAGCTCGACCTGGCCGAAAGCCTGGTGCAGCAGCATGTCCAGGCCGGTGGCGAGGTGGGCCCCGGACTCGGCCGCGGCGGCGGCCAGCGGGGTGGGCCAGGGGTGGTAGATGACGTCCAGCAGGTGGCGGGCCCCCGCGAGGTCCGCGGCGATGGGCTCGACGGCCTGGGCGGGGGCGGTGGTGACCAGCACCGTGCAGTTCGCGGCCAGGGCGCGGAAGTCGGCGGTGTCCCACTCCAGGACGGTCACCGGGAGGCTGAGGCGGTCGGCGCAGTCCTCGGCGTCGGCGGCGCGGGTGCGGTCCCGCACGACCAGGGTGGCCGACGACAGGCCCAGCGCGGCGAAGGCCGCCAGGGCCGCGCAGGCGGTACCGCCCGCACCCAGGACCAGGGCCGGGTCGCCCGCCCTCGGCTGGTAGGCGGCGGCCACCAGCAGGGCACCCGCGACGCCGTCGACGTCGGTGCAGTCGGCGTGCCACGAGCCGTCGGGGCGGTGCACGAGGGTGTTGGCGGCGCCGACCGCGACGGCCCGGTCGGAGGCGGTGTCGGCCACCCGCAGGGCGGCGCGCTTGCCGGGCATGGTGACCGACAGACCCGCCCACTCCGGGCCGAGCGAGGCGACCAGGCCCGGCAGCCCGGCTTCGTCGCACTCGATCCGCTCGTAGGTCCAGTCCAGGCCCAGCGCGGCGTAGGCGGCACCGTGCAGCACCGGCGACAGCGAGTGGGCGACCGGGGAGCCCAGGACCGCCGCGCGCCGCTCAGTAGGCGTCGTTCTCATCGGCCAGCTTGATGTTCGCGTTGTGCTCGGGCAGCGTGTCGGCGAAGCAGGAGGTGCCGTCCTTCTGGCAGCGCACGAAGTACAGCCAACTGCCCTCGGCGGGCTTGGCCGCGGCCTCCAGCGCCTCGCGGCTGACCGCGGCGATGGGCGTCGGGGGCAGACCGGGGCTCGCGTAGGTGTTGTACGGCCCGGCCTTGGCGCGGTCCTCGGACCGGGTGCGGATGTCCGGGCGGTCCAGGACGTAGTTCACCGTCGAGTCGTACTGCAGGTTCATCGGCAGGGCGAGGCGGTTGTAGGTGACCCGCGAGACCTTGGCGAAGTCGGGCTTGATGGCCTCGCGCTGCACCAGCGACGCCATGACCAGGACCTGGTACGGGGTGAAGCCGGTGCTGTCGGCCAGGCCGGGCATCCCGATGCTCTGCAGCCTGGCGACGGAGTCGGCCAGCAGCTTCTTCCACACCTCCTCGGCGGAGGTGCCCGGCTTGACCTCGTAGACGTCCGGCATGACCAGGCCTTCGAGCCGGTGCTTGGGCTCGGCCCTGGCGGCGTCCACGGCCGCCCAGTCGGGCACGCCCAGCGCGGCCAGGTCCGCCGTCTGCGCGACCTGGCGCAGGTCCTCGACCGACACGCAGACGTCCTGGCCGTTGAGCTTGGCGCACGAGGCCTTGGCGATGAGCGACAGCACGCCGGGGGTGGTGGTCTCGCCGTTGACGATGTCATCGAGCTGCGTGCCCGCGCGGATCTGCAGGTTGCCCACCCTGGAGGCCGGGTCGACGATGCGGGCGACCGCGTCCGCGCCGGAGATCTTGGTGCGCATCACGTAGTAGCCCGGCTGCACCGAGCGGACCCGGGCGTCGGTCGCGGCGGCGGAGAGGAACGCCTTGGAGCTGGCCACCACCCCGGTGTCCTTGAGCCTGGTGGCGATGTTGGCGGTGGAGTCACCGCCCTCGACCTCGACCACGACGTCGGTCTCCCCGGCGCCCGCGAAGTCGTCGTAGCCGCCGATGTCGCTGATGAACCGGTAGCCGTACCAGGCCCCGCCGCCCAGGATGAGCAGGACGACCAGCCCGACGACGATCAGCTTGAGCCGCCTGCGGTCGGGCTTGGCCGGGCGCGCCGTGGCACCGGTCCTGGGTTTGCGCGGGCGCTCGCGGCGCTCCGGCTCCTCCTCGAACAGACCGAGGTCGTCAGTCATGAGTCCGCCTCCGCAGATCGTGCGAGCGCAGCGGCCCTGGCGTCGAGCCAGGCCTGCAGGATCTCCACCGCCGCGGCCTGGTCGACCACAGCGCGCTGCTTCTTCCCCCGGACACCGCGTTGGCTGAGCATCCGCGACGCGCTGACCGTCGTCAACCGCTCGTCGGCCAGCCGCACCGGCACCGGGGCGATCCGGGCGGCCAGGTCGGTGGCGTAGGCGACCGCGGCCTCGGCCGCGGCGCCGTGCCGGGCGGCCAGGGTCCTGGGCAGGCCGACCACGACCTCGACCACCTCGTGCTCGGTGACCAGACCGGCCAGCGCGGCCAGGTCGGCCCCGGCCTTCTCGTCCCGCGCCAACGTGATCAGCGGGGTGGCCAGGATCGGCGCGGGGTCGCTCAGCGCCACCCCGACCCGGACGGAGCCGACGTCCACGGCGAGCCTGCGGCCGCGCCCCGGGTCGTCGGCCCCGGGCCGGTGCGGTGAGGGGTTCACGCGCCGTCCAGGGCCCGCCTCAGCGCGGTGACGGCCTCACCGATGCCCCCGGCGTTGGCGCCACCGCCCTGGGCCAGGTCGGGCTTGCCGCCGCCGCGGGCCTCGATGGCCGGGGCGAAGGCGGGCACCAGCTTGCCCGCGGCCAGCCCGGCGTCGCGGGCGGCGGGGGTGGTGGCGACCACGAAGGCGACCTTGCCGCCGTCACCGGCGGAGAACAGGGCGACCACCCCGGGGCGCGTCCCGAGCCGGTTGCGCACCTCGACGGCGAGGTTGCGCAGGTCGCCGCCGCCGATGCCGTCGGGCACCTTGAGCGCGACCAGGGCCGTGCCGCGCACGTCCTCGGCCTGCTCGGCCAGCGTCCCGGCGGAGGAGAGCAACTGGCCCGCGCGCAGCTTCTCCAGCTCCTTCTCGGCGTTGCGCAGCCGGTCGACCAGAGCCTCGACCCTGGCCGGGACCTCCACGTCGGGCACCTTGAGCATGGCGGCCAGGTTCTGCACCAGGGCGCGCTCCTTGGCCAGGTAGCGCATGGCGTCCATGCCCACGTAGGCCTCCAGGCGGCGGCTGCCGGAGCCAACGGAGGACTCGCCGAGCAGGCTGATCGGGCCGATCTGCGAGGAGTGCTCCACGTGCGTGCCACCGCAGAGCTCGCGCGACCACGGGCCGCCGATCTCCACGACGCGCACCGTCTCGTCGTAGGTTTCGCCGAACAGGGCGACCGCGCCGAGTTCCTGGGCGCCGCCCATGTCGGTGTAGACGACCTTGACCGGCAGGTCCTGGCGGACGGCGAGGTTGGAGACCTCTTCGATCTCGCTCTTGGTCTCCGGCGACAGCGCGCCGGACCAGGCGAAGTCGAGCCGCAGGTAGCCGGGCTTGTTGTACGAGCCGCTCTGCAGCGCGGTCGGGCCGAGCACCTGGCGCAGGGCGGCGTGCACGACGTGCGTGCCGGAGTGCCCCTGCCGGGCGCCGACCCTCCACTCCGGGTCGACCCTGGCCTCGACCTCGGCGCCCTCGGTGATCTCGCCGGAGCGCACGCGCACCTGGTGCACCCACAGCTTGCGGGCGATCTTCTGCACGTCGACGACCTCGAGCACGGCGCCGGAGGCGGTGGTGATCGTCCCGGCGTCGCTCTCCTGGCCACCGGCCTCGGCGTAGAGCGGGGTGCGGTCGAGCACGACCTCCAGCACCTCGCCCTCGGCGGCGCCGGGGACCCGCTTGCCGTCGCGGACCAGGCCGATGACCTTGGCCTCGGTGGTCAGCTCCTCGTAGCCGGTGAACACGGTGTTGCCCTGGGCGAGCAGTTCGCGGTACACCGACTGGTCGCCGTGGCCGGTCTTGCGGGAGGCGGCGTCGGCCTTGGCGCGGGCGCGCTGCTCGGCCATCAGCTCGCGGAACCCGGTCTCGTCCACCGACAGCCCGCGCTCGGCGGCCATCTCCAGGGTGAGGTCGATCGGGAAGCCGTAGGTGTCGTGGAGCTGGAAGGCCTTGTCGCCGGGCAGGGTGGCCTTGCCGTCGTCGACGAGCTTGTCGGCGGCCAGGTCGAAGATGCGCGAGCCGCTGGCCAGGGTGGCGAGGAAGGTCTCCTCCTCCTTGCGCATGATCGACTCGATGCGGGGGAAGTCGGTGGCCAGCTCGGGGTAGGACGGGGACATGGTGTCGCGGACGACGGCGGCGAACTCGCCGAGCACCGGCTCCTGCACGCCGAGCAGGCGCACGGAGCGGACGATGCGGCGCAGCAGGCGGCGCAGCACGTAGCCGCGGGCCTCGTTGCCGGGGGTGACGCCGTCACCGATGATCATCATGCCGGAGCGGGCGTGGTCGGCGATGACGCGGAAGCGCACGTCATCGACTGCGCCGCCCGGGTTGCCATAACGGCGGCCGGACATCTCCTCGGCCTTGGCGATCACCGGGCGGACCAGGTCGGTCTCGTAGACGTTGTCCACGCCCTGCAGCAGCGCGGCGACCCGCTCGATGCCCATGCCGGTGTCGATGTTGCGGCGCGGCAGCGAACCGATCGGCTTGTGCCCCTCCTTGGGGGACAGCTCGCCGCGCACGTCCTGCATGAAGACGAGGTTCCACACCTCGAGGTAGCGGTCCTCGTCGGCGACCGGGCCGCCCTCGCGGCCGTGCTCGGGGCCGCGGTCGTAGTAGATCTCCGAGCAGGGGCCGCCGGGACCGGGGATGCCCATGTCCCAGTAGTTGTCCTTGCCGTCGCGGCGCTGGATGCGCTCCTCGGGCAGGCCCGCGATCTTCTTCCAGAGGTCGAGGGCCTCGTCGTCGTCGGTGTAGACGGTGGCCCACAGCCGGTCCGGGTCGAAGCCGTAGCCGCCGTCGGACTGGCTGTTCGTCAGCAGGGCCCAGGCGTGCTCGACGGCCTGGGCCTTGAAGTAGTCGCCGAAGGAGAAGTTCCCGGCCATCTGGAAGAACGTGTTGTGCCGGGTGGTCTTGCCGACCTCGTCGATGTCGCCGGTGCGCACGCACTTCTGGATGCTGGTGGCGCGCGGCCACGGGGCCGGGGCGTCACCGAGGAAGTACGGCTTGAACTGCACCATGCCCGCGTTGACGAACAGCAGGTTGGGGTCTTCCAGGATCAGCGAGGCGCTGGGTACCGGGGTGTGGCCGTTGCTGGTGAAGTACTCCCGGAAGCGGCGGGAGATCTCGTGTGTCTGCACTGTCGGTCCTCAGGGGTCGAGCGGGTTCGGCGGGCGCGAACGGCGGAGGCCGAGCGTGTGCTCAGCCGTCCGCCCGGCGCGCTCGCGCGTCGGTGGCGCGCGGCTCCGCCCGGCGCGGCCTGCGCTGCGGGGCGGTGGCGCCGGTCAGGGCGTGCCGCGCCCCGGGGGTGACCCCGGAGCGGCGCTCGACCTCACCGGTCAGCTGCTCCTCGCGCTCGGACATGCCCGCGCGGACGTCCGCGCCGAAGGCGCCGATGGCACCGGCGAGCTCGCGCACGGCGTCGCCGACGTTGCCCGCGATCCCGGCCGGGGTGACCGCGTGCGCGGTGTCGCGGGCCTTGCGGGACAGGGCCACGCCGGTGGCGACGCCGACGCCGAGCCAGAACAGGCGCTTCACTTCTTCGCCCCCCGCCCGCGGCGCAGGCCCGGGCCCGCGTGCTTGCCCTCCAGCGCGCCCTTGGCCTTGCGGCGGGCGCGGACGGCCTTGCTCACCCCGTAGGACAGCGCGGCGGCCTTGACCAGCGGGCCGCCCAGGGTGGCGGTGAAGACCGAGGTCAGCGCCGACACGTTGCCGGTGACGGCCTGCGCGTTGGAGGTGATGCCGTCGACCCGCTCGAGCTGGGTGTTGACGTGCGTCAGCGTGGTGTTGGCGCCCGCGAACAGCGGGTCGCTGTTCTGGTGCGCCTTGCGGATCGCGATGGTCGTCTCATCGAGGGTGCGGCCGAGCTTGAACAGCACGATGCCCAGCAGCACCACGAGCAGGACGAACGCGCCCGCGGCGATCAGCGCGGCGATCTGCCCTGCTGTCACGAGACTCTCCTCCTAGGCCGTCGCTCCCCGGGTGCGGTCGGGGGGCGGGTGATCGGCGTCAGGCTACCGCGCCCGGTCCGGCCCGGCCTGCCCGGACCTGCGCCGCTGTCACCACAGTCTCCGCTTCGCCGGTGATCTGCGCGAAGAGTTGTCCACAGGGACCGGAGAGTCGATCAGTCTCCGCGTACGAGCCTGCGCAGTTTCGGCACCCGGTCGGCCAGCGGGCGCTCGGCGCCGCGCTGCGTGGGGTTGTAGTAGTCGCGGCCGCGCAGGGCGTCCGGCGGGTACTGCTGGCGCAGCACGCCCTCGGGGGCGTCGTGCGGGTAGCGGTAGCCGGTGGCGTTGCCCAGTTCCTTGGCGCCCGCGTAGTGCCCGTCGCGCAGGTGCGGTGGCACCGTGCCCGCGGCGCCCGCGCGGACGTCGGCGAGCGCGCTGTCGATGGCGGTGATCACCGCGTTGGACTTGGGCGCGGTGGCCAGGTGCACGGTGACCTGGGCCAGCGCCAGCCTGCCCTCGGGCATGCCGATGAGCTGCACGGCCTGCGCGGCGGCCACGGCGGCGGGCAGCGCGGTCGGGTCGGCCATGCCGACGTCCTCGGTGGCGTGCACGATCAGCCGCCGGGCGATGAACCTGGGGTCCTCCCCCGCCTCGACCATCCTGGCCAGGTAGTGCAGCGCGGCGTCGACGTCGGAGCCGCGGATGGACTTGATGAACGCGCTCATCACGTCGTAGTGCTGGTCGCCCGAGCGGTCGTAGCGCACGGCGGCCTTGTCCAGCGTGGCCTCGACGGTGGCGAGGTCGACCACGCCGCCGCGGGTGGCGGTGGCGGAGTCGGCGGCGGCCTCCAGCGCGGTGAGCGCGCGCCGGGCGTCGCCGCCCGCGAGCCGGACGACGTGGTCCTCGGCCTCGGCCTCCAGCGTCACCGCGCCCGCGAGGCCGCGCTCGTCGGCGACCGCCCGGCGCACCAGCGCGCGGACGTCCTCGTCGCCGAGCGGGTGCAGTTGCAGCACGATCGAGCGCGACAGCAGCGGGGAGACCACGGAGAAGAACGGGTTCTCGGTGGTGGCCGCGACCAGCAGCACGATCCGGTCCTCGACCGCGCCGAGCAGCGCGTCCTGCTGGGTGCGGGAGAAGCGGTGCACCTCGTCGATGAACAGCACGGTGGACTCGCCGGAGTGGGTCAGGCGCCTGCGGGCGTCGTCGATGACCCCGCGCACCTCCTTGACCCCGGCCGAGAGCGCCGACAGCGCCACGAACCGCCTGCCGATCGCCGAGGACACCAGGGTGGCCAGGGTGGTCTTGCCGGTGCCGGGCGGCCCGTAGAGCAGGATCGACGCGGGTGCGGCGCCCTCCACCAGCCGCCGCAGCGGGGCGCCGGGGCCGAGCAGGTGGTCCTGGCCCAGCACCTCGTCGAGGGTGGCCGGGCGCATCCGCACGGCCAGTGGCGCGGACGGGCTCACCCGGCGCGGCCCCGGCGGCTGCGCGGGCGGGCCGGAGGTCGTGCCGAAGAGGTCGAGGTCGAACTCCTGTTCCACCCGGGCGACGCTACCCGTTCACAGGGACAGGTCGAACCGGCCGTCTTTGGCGCCGGTCACGAAGGTTCCCCACGCGGCGCTGCGCAGGCTCAGCGCGCCACCGGTCCGGTTCTTGGTGTCCCGCACGCCGGTCGTCGACGGGGTGATCCGCACCTCGACACAGCCTTCGTTGGCTCCCCCGCTGCGGGTGCTCTTGAACCAGCCGGTGTCCCGCACGAGGGCCATGATCACAACTCCTTGACGATACGCTGCACCAGCCGCCGGGATTCCTTGCGGCTCAACGCAAGTTCCCATACTCGGTAGAACGCACGCAGCATACTCTCGACCTCGGCCTCGCCGTCGTAGTACATCGATGGCCCCAGGACCGATGGCGAATACCCGACCGGCGTCCCGCGCTCACCGAAACCGAAGACCCACAGACCGCTCCCCCTCGCGGGATTGCCGAACGCGTCGTTGGTCAGCACGCGGACGTTCAGGTCCGGGAACTTATCGAGCAGGCCGAGCAGGTGGTGCAACTGCTCACGCATGACCTCGACACTGCCCATGTTCGCCCGCAGGGCGTCCTCGGTGACGACGAACCGCATGATCCGTCGATCTTCGGCCTTGAGCAGGCGCGCCTGCCGGTCCATCCGGTAGGCGAGCCGCTCGGGGCCCTGCGAATCCGCTTGCGGCCACCAGATGCCGTCACACTCGGCCAGGACGGCCTGCACATAGCCGGGGGACTGCAAGAGGCCGGGGATGATGCCGGTCTCGAACCAGTTGATCTCCGCCGCGCTGGCTTCCAGATCGGCGAACCGCTGGTAGGCGTCGGGCAACTGGTCGATGTGCACCCGCCGCTGCCTGCGCTTGCGGGCCTGGGCGCCGAGGTCGAGCACGGTCTCGCGCTCGTCCCCGGCCACGCCGTAGCAGTCGAGCAGCGTGGTCAGGTCCTCTTCGCTGGCGGTCGCGGTGCCGTCCTCCAACTGCACGATCCGCGACCGGACCTTGCCCACCGCATCCGCCGCCGCCTGCTGGGTGACGCCCGCCGAGTCGCGCAGTCTGCGCAGGGTGAGGCCGAGCTGCCTGCGCTCGAAGGTCGGGCGGGCCTGCCCCATGTCGAACTCCCTGTTTCACCCGATCAGACGACTTGTTTCAAGCCCGACTGTCGCCCTAGCTTATCCGGGAGACAGTCGGGCTTCCAAGCCCGCTGGGAACCCTAGCCGGTGGAGGCGAGAACCATGGCGCTCTATACCCAACCGGGCGTGTCGGTCGAAACATGGGTCGAGATGACCCATACCGTGCCCATGCACTTCGAGGCCTGCGCGCTCAACGACAACGCCACACTCCACTTCGGGCAGAGCAGCGAGTACGTCCTGACCCTCGGCCGGGACAACCTGCGCCAACTCCTCGACCTCGCCACCCAGGCGATCGCCGAACTCGACAGCGCCGTCGTCCGGGAAGAAGCGGATGACGATCCAGCGCGGGCTGCTGGCCCACAGCGTGCGACGCTACCCGGGTAACGGCCGCCACCGGGACCGCGACCCCACGGGGCGGAGCGCGCTGTCGGGGAGTTGAGAACGCGTGGGCTTGTTGGACAGGTTCTACCGGGTGCCGCACGACCTGCGGCACTTCGAGCGGGAGATCGGCAAGCTGGCGGTGCTGATGGACGCGGTCACCCCGCCGGGGATGGTCCGCGCCGCCCGCGACGAGGTGACCAGGCAGTCGATCCAGGTGCGGGCGCGGCTGGCCGCTCAGGGGCGGCTTGGTGAGCTGCGCCGGTTCCGCACCCGGGTGCTCGCCTCGGCCGACTTCATGGACGGAACGATGTACCACAGGGTGTTCGTGCCCTACATCGAGACGATCCTGCCGAAGACGCGGGGTGAATAGCGGGCGTCGTGTGGGAGGATGACGTCCCGTGACCTCGACCGTCATCCTCCTCGCGGGCCCCTCCGGTTCCGGCAAGTCCACCCTCGGCGCCCGCCTCGGCCTGCCGGTGCTGCGGCTGGACGACTTCTACCGCGAGGGCCACGACCCGGCCCTGCCGCGCGACGCCGCGGGCCGCGTCGACTGGGACCTGCCCGGTTCCTGGCACGCCCCGGACGCCCTGGCCGCGGTGGTCGCGCTGGCCACGACCGGTTCCGCCGACATCCCGGTGTACGAGCTCGGCGCCGACCGCAGGGTCGGCACGCGCCGGGTGGAGTTGGCGGGGGCACCGGTCTTCGTCGCCGAGGGGCTGTTCGCCGACCGGATCGTCGAGGGCTGCGCGGCGGCCGGGGTGCTGGCCGAGGCGATCGTGCTGGACCCGAGCGCGGGGCGGACGGCGCTGCGGCGGTTCGCCAGGGACGTGGCCGAGTCGCGCAAGCCGGTGCCGGTGCTGCTGCGCCGGGGGCTGCGGCTGTGGCGCGAGCACGCGGCGGTGGTGCGCCGGTGCGAGCGGGCCGGGATGCGCCGCTGCGCGCCGGAGGAGGCCGTCCGGGTGGTCGCCGGGGCCGGGGTCCTCGCGAACGCCTGACCGACACGCGCACGGCGCCCGCGAGCGCAACCCACGCAACAGAACCGACCACGAACCGCCACAGTTCTCCCAGCGGCTGGAAGGAAACCCGCGGTCGTTGCCCGGTCGCGGGGCGTGGTGCTCCGATTGGCCCATGGCCGCATCCCCTCCCCCAGACCCGCTCAAGTTCGCCTACTGGGTGCCGAACGTCAGCGGTGGTCTCGTCGTCAGCAGCATCGAGCAGCGCACCGACTGGTCCTACGACTACAACCGCGAACTCGCCGTCCTGGCCGAGGACAACGGTTTCGAGTACGCGCTGAGCCAGGTCCGCTACATGGCCAGCTACGGCGCGGCCTTCCAGCAGGAGTCGACGAGCTTCAGCCTGGCCCTGCTGCTGGCGACGCAGCGGTTGAAGGTGATCGCCGCGGTGCACCCGGGGTTGTGGCACCCGGGGGTGCTGGCGAAGCTGATCGCCACCGCCGACCACCTCTCCGGCGGGCGGGCCGCGGTCAACGTGGTTTCCGGCTGGTTCAAGGGCGAGTTCACCGCGCTCGGCGAGCCGTGGCTCGAACACGACGAGCGCTACCGGCGCTCGGAGGAGTTCATCCGGGTGCTGCGGGCGAGCTGGACCGAAGACGAAGCCCAGTTCGCGGGTGACTTCTACCGGTTGCGCGGCTACGACCTCAAGCCCAAGCCGCTCGCGGCCGAGGGGCGGCCCCACCCCGAGATCTTCCAGGGCGGGAACTCCACCGCCGCCCGCGCGATGGCCGGGCGCGTCTCGGACTGGTACTTCAGCAACGGCAAGGACTTCGACGGGGTCACCGAGCAGATCACCGAGGTGAACCACTCCGCCGAGCAGCACGGCCGCACGGTCCGCTTCGGGCTCAACGGTTTCCTCATCGCCCGCGACACCGAGGCGGAGGCGAGGGAGACGCTGCGGGAGGTCGTGGCGAAGGCCGATCCCGACGCGGTCAAGGGTTTCCGCGACGCCGTTCAGCAGGCGGGCAGCTCCACCGGCGACGGGAAGGGCATGTGGGCGGACTCCTCGTTCGAGGACCTCGTCCAGTACAACGACGGCTTCCGCTCGAAGCTGATCGGCACCCCGGAGCAGATCGCCGAGCGGCTGGTCGCCTACCGCTCCCTCGGGGTGAACTTGGCTCTCCTGGGTTTCCTGCACTACCACGAGGAAGTAGCGTATTTCGGCGAGCACGTCCTGCCGATCGTCCGCGCGCTTGAAGCCGACGCCGACCGCGGCGCGGCCACCCCCGAACCGCTGACCGTCTGAGGAGGAAACCGTGACCACCACCGAGACCGACTGGTCGAAGACCGAGACCCCGACCACCGCCGAGGGCTGGGTGTCCCGCGCGGCGGAGGTGTCCGCACTGCTGGCCGTCGACGCCGTCACCCGCGACCGGGAGGGCAAGACCCCGCACGCGGAGGTCCGACTGCTCAAGGACTCCGGCCTGGTGACCCTGCTCGGCCCGACCGAGCACGGCGGCGGCGGGCAGGAGTGGCCGACCGCGTACCGGGTCGTCCGCGAGATCGCCGCGGCCGACGGCTCCATCGGCCAACTGCTCGGCTACCACTACCTGTGGTTCTGGGCGGCGCGCCTGGTGGGGACACCGGAGCAGATCACCGCCGTGGAGGAGCTGGCGACGACCAACCGCCTCTTCTTCGGCGGCGCGGTCAACCCCCGCGACTCCGACGTGACCATCACCGACGAGGGCGACACGATCGTCTACAACGGACGCAAGTCGTTCTCCACCGGCAGCCGGGTCTCCGACCTGACCGTGCTGGAGGGCGTGCTGGAGGGCACGGACAAGCACGTCTTCGCCATCGTGCCCTCCGACACCCCCGGCCTCACCTTCCACGACGACTGGGACAACATCGGCCAGCGCCTGACCGAGTCGGGCGGCGTCACCATCGACGGCGTCCGGGTCGACTGGGCGTCGGCGGCGGGGTACGTCGACAAGACCTTCACCCCGCGCGTCTACAACACCCTCAACGTGCCGACGATCCAGCTGGTGTTCGTCAACTTCTACCTCGGCATCGCCCGGGGCGCGCTGGAGACGGCCCGCACCTACACCCGCGAGAAGTCCCGCTCGTGGCTGCACGGCGGCTACGAGCGCGCGGTGGACGAACCGTACGTGCTCGACGTCTACGGCGACTTCACGTCGAAGCTGTGGGCGGTCGAGGCGCTGGCCGACCGGGTGGCGGAGGAGGCGCTGGTCATCCACCGGGCCCCGGACCGGGTGACCGAGCGCGAGCGCGGCGAGCACGAGGTGCGGGTGGCCGCGGTGAAGGCCCGCGCGACGGAGGTGGCGCTGGAGATCACCGCCGGGGTCTTCGAGGTGACCGGTGCCCGCGCCACCGCGTCGTCGGAGGGCCTGGACCGGTTCTGGCGCAACGTCCGCACGCACACCCTGCACGACCCGGTGGCCTACAAGCGCCGCGAGGTCGGCGTCTTCGTCCTGCGCGACGAGATCCCGGAGCCCACCTGGTACTCATGACCCGTGCCCTCCCGCCGCGGGTCCGCGGCGGGAGGGGTCCTCAGGGTCGCAGCAGCGGCTTGACGACCTTGCGCGCGTCCATGTCCCGGTAGGCGTCGGCCACCTGCTCCAACGGGTACTCCGCGTCGAAGACCGGGCCGGGGTCGAGCTTCCCGTCGAGCACGTCCGCGAGGAGTTCGTCCAGGTAGTGCCGAACGGGCGCCACCCCGCCCGCCACCGAGATGTTGTTGGAGAACATCTGCCCCACGGGCAGTTCCGGGCCGCCCGCGGGCACCCCGACGTAGCCGACGCGGCCACCCGGCCGGGTGGAGTCGAGGGCCTGCTGCATGGACTCCTTGGTGCCGACGCACTCCAGGACTGCGTCGGCACCGATCCCGCCGAGCAGTTCCTTGACCTCGGTCACGCCCTCCTCGCCCCGGGTCGCGACGATGTCGGTGGCGCCGAAGCGGGTGGCCAGGCGCTGGCGGTCGGCGTGGCGGGACATCGCGATGATGCGGCCCGCGCCCAGGCGGGCGGCGGCCAGGACCGCCGAGAGGCCGACCGCGCCGTCACCGACCACCACGACCGAATCCCCGGGGGCGACCCGGGCGGAGACGGCGGCGTGGTGACCGGTGGCCATGACGTCGGAGAGGGTCAGCAGGGCCGGGACCAGGGCGGGGTCCGGGGTGCCGGGGGTGGCCACGAGGGTGCCGTCGGCGAAGGGGGTGCGGACGTACTGGGCCTGGGTGCCGTCGAGGACTTCCCCGGCGCGGCTGGTGGAACCCCAGGCCCCGCCGTTGACGCAGGAGGTGTGGACGCCGTTGCGGCAGTGGGCGCAGGTGCCGTCGCTGACGACGAACGGGGCGATGACGAAGTCGCCCGCGCGGACGGTGCGCACGTCGGCACCGACCTCCTCGACGACGCCGACGAACTCGTGCCCGATCCGGCGGGGTTCGTCGGAGCCGCGCACTCCCCGGTAGCCCCACAGGTCGGAGCCGCAGACGCAGGCGGCGACGACGCGGACCACCGCGTCGGTGGGCTGCCGGACGGACGGTTCAGCGGTGTCGGCCAGGCGGATGTCGCCCTCGCCGTGCAGGTAGGTGGCTCGCACGGTCCGAACGCTACGCCCGGGTCAGGCCCCCAGCACGCGGCGCAGCGCGCCGAGGACCAGCTCCACCCGCTCTGGCCTGGCGTTGTGCCCCATGAGTCCGATGCGCCACACCGAGCTGGCGAAGGCGCCGACGCCCGCGCCGATCTCGATGCCGTACTCGGTCAGCAGGACCTGGCGCACCTTGGCCGAGTCGACGCCGTCGGGGACGCGCACGGTGGTCAGCTCGGGCAGCCGGTGGCCCTCCGCGGCGAACAGCTCCATGCCCAGTTCGACGAGCCCCTCGTGCAGCCGCTGCCCGGCCGCGCGGTGGCGCTCGTGGACGGCGTCGAGGCCCTCCTCCAGCACCCGGCCGAGGGCGGCGTGCAGGGAGGCGATCATGGCGACCGGGGCGGTGTGGTGGTAGGTGCGCCCACCGCTGGAGCCGTCGACGTAGGCGCCGATGAGGTTCAGGTCCAGGTACCACGTCGGCGGCCGCTGCACGCGCCGGTCCCAGGCGCGGTCGGAGACGGTGAACGGGGCCAGGCCGGGGGCGACACCGAGGCACTTCTGGGTGCCGGAGTAGGCCACGTCCACGCCCCAGGCGTCGATGTCGACCTCGATGCCCGCCAGTGAGGTGACGCAGTCGGCGAGCACCAGGGCGCGCTGGTCGCGGGCGTGCACGGCGTGCGCGAGGGCCTTGATGTCGCTGCGCACCCCGGTGGAGGTCTCCGCGTGCACGGCCGCCACCATCGACGGCTCCGGGTGCGCGTCCAGGAGGCGCTGCACGTCGACCGGCTGCCCCCAGTCGTGGTCGACCCGGACGACGTCGGCGCCGTAGCGGCCCGCGACGTCGACCATCCGCTCGCCGAACAGGCCGTTCACGCCGACGACCACGACGTCACCGGGGCGGGCGAAGTTGGCGAACGCGGCCTCCATGCCGATGGAGCCGGTGCCCGACAGCGGCAGCGTCCGCGCGTTCTCGGTGCCCCACACCCGGCGCAGCCGCGCGCAGGTCTCGTCCAGGACCCGCAGGAACTCCGGGTCGAGGTGCCCCAGCAGCGGCGCGGCCAGCGCGGCCGTCGCCTCCGGGTACGGGTTCGAGGGGCCGGGTCCGAGCAGGGCGCGGTCGACGAGTGCCATGCCCGGCACTCTACGACCCGGTCGCGGGCCGGGCGGTCAGTGGTCGAACGCCGGGTACACCGGGAGCGCGCGCTGACCGTAGCGCCTGGTCAGCGCCGCCACCACGGCCACCGCGTGCTCGGCGGTGGCCTGCTTGCCCATGCGGTCGGCGGCGCGGGCCAGGTCGGCCCAGCGGGCCACCAGCACGTCGGTCTGGTGCGGGCGCGGCACCGAGCCGCCGGAGCCGAGCTGCTGCACGTCCGGCACGGTGAGGAACTGCCAGGTGCTCAGCCAGACCCAGAACAGCTGCGCGTCGAACAGCCGCGGCAGCAGAACCGCGTCGTCGTCGAGGTCGGGCCACATGACCCGGACCTCGGCCCGCCAGGCGGCGAGCATCGCCGCGGCCATGCCCCTGGGCAGCGCGTAGGCGCACCAGCAGGACGGGAACGGCACGGTCAGGTAGGCGGCGTCGAACATCATGTTCCGCACGCAGCCGCCCTCGAAGTCCAGGAAGCGGACGCCGCGGTTGGTGATCAGGTTGTTGTCCGGGCAGGAGTCCGACGGGCTGAACGCGCGGTGGCGGCCGGTGTCGAGCAGGCCGAGGGTGGCGCGGGCGTCGGCCAGCGCGTCCGCCGGGGTCGCCACGCCGAAGCCGTCGAGCAGCAGCGCGGGCAGTTCGGCGACGGCGACCGGGCCGTCGACGGCCAGCGGGTCCTTGTCCTTGGGCGGCTTGAGCCTGCGCAGCAGGGCGTCGAAGTCGGCCTCGCGGCCCGCGGTGCTGGCGTGCAGCTTGCCCAGCGAGCGCGCCCAGGACAGCAGCGCCCCCTCGGCGACCCTGGCGTCGTCGCCGTGCAGCTTCTCCGCGAGCGTGGGCGCGCGGCCCAGGTCCTCGATGACCAGCAGGTTCGTGGCGCTGTCGTGGGCGAACAGCTCCGGGCACATCCGCTCCTCGGCGGCCAGCGCGGTGAACAGCTGGTAGCTGACCGCCTCGCGCACCCAGCTGTCGCGCGGGGCGGTGCGCTGGACGTAGCGCTTGACCACCAGCGTGCGGGGCAGGGAGAACGGGCTGGACGCGACCTTGACCCGGAGCACGATCGAACGGCTGCTGCCGCCGAGGTCCTCGGGGTCGGCGAGCCGGATGCGCACCCCGAACCGCTTGCCGAGCACGGACTCCGCGGCGAGCACGGTGGCGGCCACCTCGGCCTCGCCCAGCTCGACGGGGGCGTGCGCCTCAACCCCGTCCACGGTGCCCGTGTCCGGTGGATCGGCGGCGATCTCCACACTCATCTCCTCCGACCCTACCCGTGGACACCGGCCACGACGCCCTGCGGATGGTCACGAATGCCTTCCTGCGACCGTAGCGAGGTCAACCGATACAGAACGAGACGACCGCCGCCAGGTGACGGCAGGAAGCCCGGTTCAGCCGCGAGCCACCCGGGTGAGGCCGAACGGCTCCCCCGCGCGCCGCTCACCCGTCCGACAGCGGTCGGCCCGAGTCGCCGGGCGCGCGCACGCCGTGGCGCAGGACCAGCACGAGCGCCGCGGCCAGCACGATGCCGAGCAGGTTGATGGCCAGCTGCGCGGCCGAGCCGAACACCTTGCCCCACTCGCCGAGGATCGCCGCCACCCCGATGTACCCGGCGGCGGGCACGGTGGTGACCGAGATGAACACCCCGACCAGCGCCGCCGACTTGGCCGAGGTCATCGACAGCATGCCCGCCGCGCCCGCCAGCACGGCCACCACCAGCGACCACGGCCCGACCCGGTAGACGAAGTCGGCCACGTGCTCCTCGCCGTTGATGGCCGAGGCGTCGAACATCCCGGCCAGGGTGCCCAGCCAGGCGCCCGCGGCGGTGACCGCGATGGCCAGCGGGAAGCCCACGACCAGCGCCAGCGCGGCCCGCCGCGCCAGGTCCCAGCGGCGGCGGACCAGGCCGACCGCCAGCGCGGCCAGCGGCCCGAACTCCGGGCCGACGACCATGGCGCCGACCAGGGTGACCGGCGAGTCGGTGATCACGCCCACCGCGGCGAGCAGGCAGGCGATGGTGAGGAAGGCCAGGAACGTGGTGTTGAGCCGGGACTCCTCCCCGGAGCGGCCGACCAGCTCCTCCCAGACCACCGCGTCGGCGCCCTCGCCGGGCGCGCGCTCCTCGGCGCGGTCGCCCGCGTCGGAGAGCACGGTGTCGATCTGCTCCAGGGTGACGCCCCCGTCGCGGTCGATGCCCAACCGGCACAGGCCCGCGAGCACGTCGTCGGCGGCCTCCCTGGCCAGGTCGGCCTCGACGACGTCGCCCTCCGGGTCGAGCGCGGCCCCGGGGAACAGCACCAGGTGCGTGGCCCCGGGGTGCTCGCGCAGCAGGCCGACCGCGGCGTCCACGCGGTCGGCCGGGCACACCACCCGCAGGTGCAGCACGCCCTACTCCGGCTTGGCTTCCGGCTTGGCGGGCTTGAAGTCGACGCCCGCCTCCGCGCGCTGCGCGGGGGTGATCGGCGCCGGGGCGCTGGTCAGCGGGTCGAAGCCGCCGCCGGTCTTGGGGAAGGCGATGACCTCGCGGATCGAGGTCTCCCCGGCCAGCAGCATGACGATCCGGTCCCAGCCGAAGGCGATGCCGCCGTGCGGGGGCGGGCCGTAGGAGAACGCGTCGAGCAGGAAGCCGAACTTCTCCTGGGCCTGCTCGGAGTCGATGCCCATGAGCGCGAAGACCCGCTCCTGGACGTCCTTGCGGTGGATTCGGATGGACCCGCCGCCGATCTCGTTGCCGTTGCAGACCAGGTCGTAGGCGTAGGCCAGGGCGTTGGCCGGGTCCTCCTCGAAGCGGTCGACCCAGTCCGGGGTGGGCGAGGTGAACGCGTGGTGCACCGCGGTCCACTGCCCCGAGCCGACGGCGACGTCACCGGCGGAGCGCGCGGCGGCGGCCTCCTCGAACAGCGGGGCGTCGACGACCCAGACGAACGACCAGGCGGACTCGTCGATCAGCCCGCAGCGCCTGCCGATCTCCAGCCGGGCCGCGGCCAGCAGCGACCGGGCGTCGGCGGGGTTGCCCGCGGCGAAGAACACGCAGTCACCGGGCGCCGCGCCGGTGGCCTTGACCAGCCCCTCGCGCTCGGCCTCGGACAGGTTCTTGGCGACCGGGCCGCCGAGGGTGCCGTCCTCGCCGACGAGCACGTAGGCCAGGCCCTTGTGCCCGCGCTGCTTGGCGAACTCCTGCCAGGCGTCGAGCTGGCGGCGCGGCTGCGCGGCGCCGCCGGGCATCACCACCGAACCCACGTAGGGCGCCTTGAACACCCGGAACGGGGTGTCGGCGAAGTACTCGGTCAGCTCGGTGAGCTCCAGGTCGAACCGCAGGTCCGGCTTGTCCGAGCCGTAGCGGGCCATCGCGTCGCGGTAGGTGATGCGCGGGATGTCCCCGGCGATCTCGTGCCCGGCCAGCTCCCGCCACAGCGCCTTGGCGATCTTCTCGCCGAGGGCGATGACGTCGTCCTGGTCGACGAAGCTCATCTCGATGTCGAGCTGGGTGAACTCCGGCTGCCGGTCGGCGCGGAAGTCCTCGTCGCGGTAGCAGCGGGCGATCTGGTAGTACCGCTCCATCCCGCCGACCATGAGGAGCTGCTTGAACAACTGCGGCGACTGCGGCAGCGCGTACCAGGAGCCGGGGCGCAGCCGGGCGGGCACCAGGAAGTCGCGGGCGCCCTCGGGCGTCGACCGGGTCAGGGTCGGCGTCTCGATCTCGACGAACCGCTCGTCGTGCAGGATCGTGCGGGCGATCCGGTTCGCCTCGCTGCGCATCCGGATGGCGTTGGCCGGGGCGCTGCGGCGCAGGTCCAGGTAGCGGTGGCGCAGCCGGATCTCGTCGCCGACGGAGAGGTGGTCGTCGAGCGGGAAGGGCAGCGGAGCGGACTCGCTGAGCACCTCCAGCTCGGTCACCAGCACCTCGATGGCGCCGGTCGGCAGCTCCGGGTTCTCGTTGCCCTCGGGGCGGACCGACACCTCGCCGACGACCCGGACGCAGAACTCGGCGCGCAGCCGGTGCGCGCGCTCGGCCATCTCGCCCTCGCGGAAGACCACCTGCGCCACCCCGGAGGCGTCGCGCAGGTCGATGAAGATGACGCCGCCGTGATCGCGCCTGCGGGCCACCCAACCGCTGAGGGTGACACTCTGCCCGGCGTGCTCGGCGCGGAGGGTTCCGGCCTCGTGCGTGCGGATCACGGGTCGCGTTCTCCTAGTCCAGATGGTGGGACGCGGCGCGGGGTCGTGGAGACCTCCGTGCACCGCCTGTGCTGGTCAGGCTAGCCAACGGCCCCCGGCACGCGTCGAGCAGGTTTAACCCCGCACCCGGGGCCCACCCGCCCGGAATGGCGATACCTTCGTATTGAGCCATTCGGACGTGTTTGTTGAAACGTTCGGCGGTATAGCCCATAGGTCTTTGGGGTCATCTTGTCACTGGAGGCAGTGACGTCGTCACCCTGGAATTAACACTGGCGCTACCCATGCGGCCTACCAGGACGTACTGTGCTTATCAGGGCGTAAGCGGTAACCCCGGGAGTGAACATGGGTAGCGGTGTCACCCGCGAGCCGGTTCGTGAACTTCACCAGAACGAAAGGCTCCGCCATGCGATGACGGTCGAACCGTCCGAATCGCCCGTCGCCGACGCGTTCCCCGTGGCGCTGCGGTCGGCGATCCAGGCGAGCGGGTTGAGCCTCGACCGCATCCAGTACCGGCTGCGCGCACGCGGGGTGTCCATCAGCGTCACCGCGCTGAGCTACTGGCAGTCCGGCAGGCGCCGACCGGAGCGCGCGGAGTCGCTGGCCGCGCTCGGGCACCTCGAGGACGTCCTCGGCGTGCCCACCGGGTCGCTCATCGCCCTGCTCGGCCCGCCCCGACCGCGCGGCCGGGTCAACCGCGAGTCGTCCCGGCTGACCGTGGAAGCGCTGTGGGGCAACAGCGAACCGGTCTCGCACCTGTTGCGGCGCATCGACTTCACCACCGACTCCGCCCTGACGAAGCTCTCGCAGCACGACCGCATGGAGGTCGCGGTCGACCGCGGCGAGAAGTCGGTGTCGGTCCGCCAGGTCTTCCGCGCCGAGCGCGACGGCGCCGACCGCACGCTGATGGTCTACGACCTGGAACTGCCCGGCCGCCCGTTCCCCGAGGTCACCTCGGGCGACAACTGCCGCATCGGCCGGGTCGCCCACGACCCGACCGCGGGCCTGATGGCCGCGGAGATCATGCTCGACCAGCCCCTGAGCCGCGGCGAGACGACGATCGTCGACTACGCCCTGCACCACCCCGGCCCCCCGTACTCCCGCGGCGACGACGCGTACTGCCGCAAGTTCACCTCACCGGTCCGCGAGTTCGTGCTGGAACTGCGGTTCGACCCCCGCGCCCTGCCCGCCTACCTGGAACAGCACACCCTCGACGCCGACGACCAGGTGACCAACCGCAAGAAGCTGGAGGTCACCGCCGACGGCAAGGCCCACGCGGTCGCCCTCGACTTCGGCCCGGGCATCCTCTGCGCCCGCTGGGAGTGGCCGGATTAACTCGCAGGCGCAGCCAGCCGACCACCCAACAAACCGGCGGCCCGCCCACCACCCACCCGAACAACACCGGCGCAGCAACAACCAGCCGGCCACCCCCGAAAACCGCCGGCCCGGCTGCGCGACTGCCCGGGTGGGTGGATGTGTTTGGCCGGGGGTGGCGATCATGTGACAGCCTGCCTGGGCGGTGGGGCATCTTTTCAGCCCCACCTGACGCACTGGAGCACATGATCGCCATAGGGGCCCCGGCCAAACACATCCACCCAGCCGGGCACCCCCGCAAAAACCCCGGAACAGCAGCCGATCCCGGGCTCTAGTCCCGCCCCACCAGTTCCCGCGCCAGCCCCGCCACCGGCCCGACAACCGTTACCGCGGGCGGCCGAATCCCCCGCTCGACCACGTCCGCCGCCACCCGGTCCAAAGTAGACCGGAGCACCCGCTGGTTGCGCGTCGTGCCCTCCTGGACCACCGCCACGGGGGTGTCCCCCGCCCGCCCACCCGCGATCAGCACGGCGGCGAACCGGTCCAGCTTGTCCACGCCCATCATGATCACAACGGTGCCGCCGAGCCGGGCCAGCGCGTCCCAGTCGGTCAGCGAGGCGGGGTCGTCCGGGCCGATGTGCCCGGAGACCACCACGACCTCGTGCGCGACGCCGCGGTGGGTGACCGGCACGTCGACGGCGGCGGGCACCGAGAACGCCGAGGTGATGCCGGGGACGACGGTGACCGGCACGCCCGCCTCGGCGCAGGCGATCAGCTCCTCGAAGCCGCGGCCGAACAGGTACGGGTCGCCGCCCTTGAGCCGGACGACGAACTTGCCCGCCTTGGCGTGGGTGATCAGGGCGTCGTTGATGGCGTCCTGGGTGGCGGCGCGGCCGTAGGGGATCTTGGCGGCGTCGATCACCTCGACCGTGGGGGCCAGCTCGTCGAGCAGTTCGCGCGGGCCGAGGCGGTCGGCGACGACGACGTCGGCGCGGGCGAGCAGCCGCCTGCCGCGCACGGTGATCAGCTCCGGGTCGCCGGGCCCGCCGCCGACGAGCGCCACCCCGGGCAGCTCCGGTGCCCGCGCCCCGTCGGGCACCCGGCCCTCGCGCAGGGCGTCGAGCAGGCCGTCGCGCACGGCCGCCGAGCGCTGGTGCGCCCCACCGGCGAGCACACCCACCAGCAGGCCCTCGTACTCGCCGCTGGCGGGGGTCACGGCGCTGCCCTCGCTGCCCGCGTCCGCGCGCACGCAGAACACCCGGACCCGTTCGGCCTCCTCGGCGACGGCGACGTTGACCGCGGTGTCGGAGGTGCAGCACAGCACGTACCAGGCGCCGGAGAGGTCGCCGGGGCGGTACTCGCGCCGGTGCCAGACCAGTTCGCCCGCGTCGGCCATGGCCTCCACCGACGGGGTGGCCTCGGGCGAGACGACCTCGACCAGGGCGCCGGAGCCGACGAGGCGGGGCAGGCGGCGCTGGGCGACGATGCCGCCGCCGACCACGACGACGCGGCGGCCCGCGAGGTCGAGCCCGACAAGGTAGTGCTGCTCGCTCATTGCGACAGCATGACGGTTCCGGCCCCGATCACCACCCGCGGTGCCCGATCAGTGTGACCCACCTGGCACCGCGACGCGGTACCCGACGCCGCGCACGGACTCCACGCCGAGGTCGGCCGGGGCCGCGCGCAACTGGCGGCGCAAGCGCTTGACGGCGGACACGACGGCCTGCGTGTCGCCCACGTACGGCCTGCCCCAGACGTGCGTGGTGAGTTCGGCGAACGTCCACACCCGACCCGGTTCCCCGGCCAGGGCGGACAGCAGGTCGAACTCGCGGGCCGACAGCGCCAGCGGGGCGCCGTGCCAGGTGGCCGAGCGCGACCCCGGGTCGAGCCGCAGGCCGCCGCACTCCACGACCGGGTGCGCGGTCAGCAGCGGCGGCGCCTCGGCGATCGTGGTGTCCAGGGCGGTGCGCAGCGCCCGCTGGTCCGGCAGGTACAGCACGGCCGCGCGCCCCTGGGTGGCCTCGGCGATCGCGGCCAACTGCTCGGCGCTGGTCCCCACGCAGAGGACTAACGGAACGTCCAAGCGCTCCAGCACGTTCCCGGTTTCCACCGGTCACCACCCCCCACTGCCGAGTTCGGCATCCACTGACAAGAACGTCACCGATAGGGGTCGCGTCGTTACAGGAATAAGGGTGTGATCCAGGCAATGGGAGGGCAAAAACCGGTCACCGCCCGCCAAAAGACCCGATACCGCCCGGATTCGCGCCTTCATTTGACGCCCGTGATCAGGCAGCGTCAGGAGGAACCGGAAAGTCAGCACTCGACTACCGGTGGTCACGCGCGAACCCTGCCGCGCGAGTTGGGAGTCCCATCTTGTCAGCAAGTCACCACCGGCGCAGACCACGAGGCCGGACCACCCTGACCCTGACCTCCGCCGTGCTCGGCCTGCTCGGCGCGCTCACCGTGCCCGCGGTCGCCGCGCCCGCCGCGCCGTCCCCGAACGACAAGATCGACACGACGGTCGCCGCGGCGTTCGACGCCAAGGACAGCACCGACTTCTGGGTTTCCTTCACCGACAAGGCCGACCTGAGCGGCCCGTCCCGCGTCGCCGACTGGAACGCCCGCGGCCAGGCGGTGGTGGACGCGCTGCGCGCCACCGCCGACCGCAGCCAGGCTTCCGTCCGCAAGGAGCTGGACGCCGCCGAGGTCGACTACAAGCCGTTCTACATCGCCAACGCCCTGCGCGTGCACAACGGCTCGGAGGCGCTGGCCACCTCGCTGGCAGCGCACGGCGAGGTCAGGTCGATCCTGCCCGCGCGCACCTACGAGCTGCCCAAGCCGCTGCCGAGCCAGGCGGTGGCCGAGGTGAACTCGGTGGAGTGGGGCCTCGCGGCCATCAACGCCGACGACGTCTGGTCGCAGTTCGGCGTGCGCGGCGAGGGCGTCGTGGTCGGCAACATCGACTCCGGGGTCGAGTTCGACCACCCGGCGCTGGTCGGCAAGTACCGCGGCAACTCCGGCGGCGGCACCTTCGACCACAACCACAACTGGTTCGACCCGGCCGAGGTCTGCCCGAGCGCGGCACCGTGCGACAACAACGGCCACGGCACGCACACCATGGGCACCATGGTCGGCGACGACGGCGCGGGCAACCAGGTCGGCGTCGCCCCCGGCGCCCGCTGGATCGCGGCGAAGGGCTGCGAGACCAACGGCTGCTCGGACGCCTCGCTGCTGGCCTCCGGCGAGTGGATGCTCGCCCCGACCGACCTGACCGGCGCCGACCCGCGCCCGGACCTGCGCCCGCAGGTGGTCAACAACTCCTGGGGCTCGTCCAACGGCGCCACGATCGACCCGTGGTACCGCGACACCGTCAACGCCTGGCGCGCGGCGGGCATCTTCCCGTCGTTCTCCAACGGCAACTCCGGGCCCTCGTGCAACACCGCGGGCTCGCCCGGGGACAACACGGAGTCCTACGCCTCGGGGGCGTTCGACTCCGCGGGCGCCATCGCGTCGTTCTCCAGCCGCGGCCCCGGCGAGAACGGCGACGTGAAGCCGAACATCGCCGCCCCGGGCGACGACGTCCGCTCGTCGGTGCCCGGCGGTGGCTACGAGCTCAACAGCGGCACCTCCATGGCGGCGCCGCACACCTCCGGCACGGTGGCGCTGATGTGGTCGGCGGCACCGTCGCTGGTCGGTGACATCACCCGGACGCAGGAACTGCTCGACGAGTCCGCGACCGACGTCAACGACACCGCCTGCGGCGGCACCGCGGCGGACAACAACGTCTGGGGCGAGGGCAAACTCGACGCGTTCGCCGCGGTCGACCGCTCCCCGCGCGGCCCGGTGGGCACGCTCGCGGGCCACGTCACCGACGCGGCGGGCGGCGCCCCGGTCGCGGGCGCGACCGTGGTCATCACCGGTCCGAGCAACCGCACGCTGACCACCGACGCGACCGGCGCCTACGGCTCGGTCCTGCCGGTGGGCGACTACACCGTCGCCGTGTCCGCGTTCGGCTACGGCAGCGGTTCGGGGACCGCCACGGTCACCGAGGACGAGACGGTCACCCGCGAAGTCGTGCTGACCCCGGTCGCCCGGCACACCGTGTCCGGCACCGTGCTCGACGCGCAGGGCGGCCCGGTCGCCAACGCGACCGTGCAGGTCCTGTCCACGCCGATCCCGGCGGTGACCACGGACGCGGCCGGGGCGTACTCCATCCCGAACGTGCCCGAGGGCGGCTACCGCGTCACGGCGTCGGCGGGCGGCTGCTCCGACCCGCAGACCAAGGACGTCGTGGTGGACGGGGACGAGGTGGTCGGGTTCACCCTGCCCAGCCGCGCCGACTCGTTCGGCAACCACTGCGTGCTCGACACCGCGCCGTACGTGGAGGGCGACACCCCGCTGGCGCTGACCGGGGACGACTCGGCGGTCGCCGTGCCGCTGCCGTTCAGCTTCTTCTTCTACGGCAACAACTACACGCAGGCGTTCGCCTCCACCAACGGGCACCTGAACTTCCTGGCGTCGAGCACGGCGTACTCCAACGTCGCGCTCCCGGCGGGCGGTGCGCCGAACGCGGCGATCTACCCGTTCTGGGACGACCTGCTGCTCGACTCCACCAGCCGGGTGGCCACCAAGACCACCGGCACCGCGCCCAACCGCGAGTTCGTCGTGGAGTGGCGCAACGCGACCTTCTACCAGGCCACCGCCACCCGGGTGGACTTCGAGGTCGTGCTGTCGGAGAGCGGTGAGATCTCCCTGCGCTACCGGGGGATCGACCCGAACAGCACCCGCGAGCGGGGCGCGTCGGCGACCGTCGGCATCGAGAACGCGACCGGCACCGTGGCGCTGCAGTACTCCCTCAACGCCCCGGCCCTGGCCGACGGCCAGTCCATCCGGTTCAAGCTGCCGCCGACCGGCATCGCCACCGGCCGGGTGACCGACGCCAACGACAAGGCGCCGATCAGCGGCGCGACCGTCCGGGTCCTCAAGGCGGGCGCGGAGACGGCGAAGCTCACCACCGACGCCGACGGCCGCTACCGGGCCCGCCTGCTGGCGGGCACCTACAGCGTGGAGGTGACGAAGCCGAACTACGCGACCCAGACGAAGAACATCACCGTGTCCGGCGACCTCACCGTGAACTTCGCGCTGAAGACACCCCGGGCCGAACTGCCCACCGCGCCGCTGACGTTCCTGGGCCAGTCCGGCCAGCTTCGCACAGCGGTGGTGACCCTCAAGAGCACCAGCGACTTGGCGCTCGACTACACCCTGGCCTCCAACGCGCCGTGGGCGTGGGCGGTACCGGGGTCGGCGACGCTCAAGCCGGGCCAGCAGCAGGACATCACCGTCCGGGTCGACCCGACCGGCCTGCTGCCCGGCGTGCACCAGGCCGCGGTGACCCTGACGACCAACGCGGGCCGCACGCCCACGCTGGTGGTCCCGGTCACCCTGGTGGTCCCCGCCTACCGCACCGGCGTGGACGTCGGCGCCACCGCGGGCCACACCGACCGGGCGGCGGACTCCTGGGTGGCCGACCGCGCCTGGACCCCGGGCGGCTACGGCTACCTGAGCAACGGCCCGGTCGTCACCACCAAGAAGGCCATCGCGGGCACCGAGGACGACACCCTCTTCCAGACCCAGCGGGAAAGCGCGGGCGGCTACCGCTTCGACGCCCTCCCGGCGGGCACCTACCAGGTCGAGCTGTCGTTCGCGGAGCTGAAGCCCGCGATCGTGGCGGGCAAGCGCGTGTTCGACGTGTCGCTCAACGGCACGAAGGTCCTGGCGAACCACGACATCGCCGCGACCGTCGGAACGCTCACGGCGGACACCCGGGAGTTCTGGGTGACGGTGCCGGAAGGCGGGTCGATCTCGGTGGAACTGGCCGCGTTGCGCGGCAAGCAGCCGCCGGTGGTCAACTCGATCCGGCTGACCCACCGGCCGGACAGGGCACTGCCGTAGTCGGCGCCTGACAGCGGAAGGCCCCTCCCGGCACCAGCCGGGAGGGGCCTTCCCGTCCCACAGCCCACCATTGATCCACCGCGGGCAGGGCGACGACCGACCGTTCCGAGAACCGGCGGCAGACCCCGGGGAGTCACGGCAGTGGAGCGGGTCCTACCGCCTGCGGCCCGAGCCGGACCGCGCGGAGAACGCCGCCGCCCCACCACCGCTGCTGCTCTGACCGCCACCCTGGCCGGAGGACTCGGCCCTGGGCTCCGCCGCCCTCGGCGTGGAGCCGCCCGAGCGGCCGGAGCCCGTCCGACCGGACCCGGTGCCGGTGCGCGCCGAGCCCGCCGCGGTGCCCGCGCGGCCCGAGCCGCCCGCGCGCTGCCTGCCTCGGCCGCCTTGACCGCCGGAACGCTGGCCGCCGGAGCGCTGCGAGCCCGCCGCCGTGGTCCCGGAGTCGGTGCTCTTGTCGCCCACCGGCTTGTCGGCGCGGGGCTTGCCGGGGCGCTTGCGCGGGGTCGCCGCGCGTTCGGAGACCTCGACCAACACCCGCTCGCCCGGTGCCAACTCGGCCAGGAGGGGGTGGCCGGGGCCCGCCTTGGTCGTGGTGGGCTTGATGCCCGCCTTGCGGGTCAGGGCGCGGACGTCCTCCACCTGCTCGTCGGTCATCAGCGTGACCACCGTGCCCGCGGCGCCCGCGCGGGCGGTGCGGCCGGAGCGGTGCAGGTAGGCCTTGTGCTCGACCGGCGGGTCGGCGTGGATGACCAGGGTGACGTCGTCGACGTGGATGCCCCGGGCGGCGATGTCGGTGGCGACCAGGGTGGGGGCGGTGCCCTCGGCGAACGCGGTCAGGTTGCGGGTGCGGGCCTGCTGGCCGAGGTCGCCGTGCAGCTCGACCGCGCGCACGCCCGCGGCGACGAGCTGGCGGGTCAGCCGGGTGGCGCCGCGGCGGGTGCGGGTGAACACCAGCGAGCGGCCGGGGGCCGAGGCCAGGTCGACCAGCACCGGCAGCCGGTGGGTGCCGTCCACGTGCAGCACGTGGTGGGTCATCGCGGCGTTGGGCGACTGGGCCGAGTCGACGCTGTGGGTGACCGGGTCGGTCAGGTAGCGGCGGACCAGGACGTCGATGCCGTTGTCCAGGGTCGCGGAGAACAGCAGCCGCTGGCCCGACGGCGGGGTGCGGTCGAGCAGCCTGCGGACCACCGGCAGGAAGCCCAGGTCGGCCATGTGGTCGGCCTCGTCGAGCACGGTGACGGCGACGTCGTCGAGCCGGGCGTGCCCCTCGGCCAGGTGGTCCTCCAGCCTGCCGGGGCAGGCGACGAGCAGGTCGACGCCCGCCTTGAGGGCGGTGACCTGCGGGCCGGGGCGGACCCCGCCGAAGACGGTGGTGGCGCGCAGCCCCAGGGCGGCGGCCAGCGGCGCGGCCGCGTCGTGGATCTGGGTGGCCAGCTCGCGGGTCGGGGCCAGGACGAGCGCCCGCGGCCTGCCCGGCCGGGGCCTGCCCGCCACGGCGGCGATCCGGGCCAGGACCGGGATGAGGAACGCGTAGGTCTTGCCGGAGCCGGTGCGGCCCCGGCCGAGCACGTCGCGGCCCGCCAGCGAGTCGGGCAGGGTGGCGGACTGGATGGGGAACGGCGCGTGCACGCCCACCTCGGCCAGTGCGGACACCAGCTCGGCGGGCACACCGAGCTCGGCGAAACCGGGCTCGGCGGAAGGGGTGGAACCGGGGCGGCTGGCCGCCATGGGGCGTCTCCGAACGTAGAGGACTCGGGATGTCATGCCTGGTCGGCGGTGATCATCGAGATCGTGGTGGGTCGCCGTCCTGCTCGGCGCGGAACCCGGCCGCGGCGCAGGGGACCGACGTGGGACGGGCGACCGGTGGGGCCGCCGTCACCACCATCCTACCGGGAACGCCGCGATGGGGGCCGGATCGCGGGTGGGGTAGTGTTTTTCCCGCCAGCACCCCGGCGTGCGGCGGCGACACCGCCCCGGCCGACGCCCGGTCCCGGCTCCCCCCTTGCGACGACACCCTCCCGGCACCCGCACGCGGTGCCGTAGACCCCCCTTTGGAGTACCCATGACGGTCAGCGACACCGACGTCACGCGCGGCGCCGCCGACGAGTTCAACCAGGCCAGGACCGACGCCAGGGAGGGCATGACGGCCCAGCGGATTCGCGCGGCGCGCACCGTGGCCGGTTACGCGACCGACCCGGAGGACTGCCTGACCCTGCTGCGGATGCTCGGCCTGGACGAGGACAGCGAGGCCCCCGACAGCGCCCGCCCGGTCCACGTCGCACCGGTGCTGTAGGACGGTCGGGCGGGTTCAGCCCGCCTTGTGCCAGAGGCCGTCGATGCCCTCGACGCGCGCGCGGTGGTCGACGTAGAGCAGGCAGAGCACGGCACCGCCGAAACCGGCCTGCACCGTGCCCACCAGCGCGACCGCCAGCAGGTCGGCCACCGTGCTGCCGCCGCTGATCTGCGCGAAGAGCGCCTGCGCGAGCGCGGCGAGCAGCCCGCCCGCCAGCACCACCAGGGCGGTGACGCCGAGGACGCGCCACCAGCCCACCGCGTGCACCAGTTCGCGCGAGCGGCTCAGCGACGCCACCGGGGACACCTCCTCGACCACGGCCACCGACTGGGCGAAGGTGAACGCGATGGCCAGGTAGACCACGGCGGGCAGGGTGATCATCATCAGCAGGACCGCGACCGGGCCGAGGACGGCCAGCAGCGCGATGTTGGCGAAGGCGATCAGCCCGATGAGCAGGGCCTCGACCAGCAGCACGCCCAGCAGCCTGGGCAGCGCCCGACCGGTCTCGGCCAGCGCGGGGCCCAGACCGGTGCGGTGGCCGAAGACGGCGCGGGTGACCACGACGGTCACCACGCCGGTGATCAGCAGGCCGAACACGGAACCGAGGCCGAGGTAGAGCAGGTAGTCGATCACCAGCGGGCGTAGCTGCTCCCAGCTCGCCGTCCCGTCGGTGGGCACGGCCGACGCCGACGGGACCGAGCCGAGGACGAGGGTGCTGAGCAGCCAGTGCAGCAGCTCCACCGCGAGCAGCACGCCGAGGGTGAAGCCGAGCAGGGCGCCCGCGTTGCGGCGGACCGCCAGGTACGCGCCCTCGACGAGGTCGTGGAGAGCGAGCGGTCGCAACGGGACGACACCCAGCCGCAGCGGCTCCCCGTGCGGCGTGCCCACGCCGGGCTCAGTCATCGTGTCCGGTCCCCAGTGCCCATGTCCCCAGTGCCCATGTCCCTCTGCCCATTCCCGGTGCCCGTTTCCGCTGCTCGAACCCCGCAGCCCAGCGTCGCGCGGCCCACGTCCCCCGGTGGGTGCCCGCCGCACCCAACCTACAGGTAGCCCGCGACGAACTTGAGCGCCTCGGGCAGCGCGCGGGTGAAGTAGGCGTCGTCGTGCCCGCCCGCGGTGAAGGTGGCGGTGGCACCCACGGCCGTGGCGAAGGCCTTGCTGGTGGGCAGGTAGTCGCGGTCCTGGCTGCCGCACCACACGCCGACCGGGAGGTTGGCGTACTCGGGGGCGTGGCGCAGCGGCTCGACGTCCTCCCACTGCTCGCGCTGCCGGTAGATCTTGGAGCGCTCGGCGTCCGACCAGGTGTCGAAGAGGGTGGGGCTGATCGCGGCGACCGCGGACAGGCCGGGGGTGCGGGCCAGGTGCAGCGCGCCCGCGCCGCCCTCGTCGATGCCGACGGCGGCGAACGGGGTGCCCGCCAGGTCCTGGCGCTCCAGCCAGCCGGGCAGGTCCTCGGTGAGCATCCGCTGCGGGTCGTCGTCCTTGTGCCCCACCCAGTTGCCGCCGTCGACCGCCGCGACCGCGAACGGGGTCGCGCCCCCGGCGACCAGGTCGGTCAGCATCCGCTGCACGCCGTAGGACACGAAGCTCTTGGCACCGCGCAGGTCCGCGTGCAGCGCGACGCACACCGGCATCGGCGCGGCGGGCACGCCGCCGGGGCGGATGACCACGAAGTCGACCTCGCGGTAGCGGGCGGTGGACAGGTTCCGCGCGGTGACCACCGGCGCGGCGTCGGTCGTCGGCGGGCTGCTGCGCAGCAGGTCCGAGCCCGCCCCGGGGGTCGCCGGTTCCCGCTGGCACCCGGCGATCAGGCTCGCCCCCAGACCGGCACCACCCCACAGCAGGGCCCGTCGGGACAGTCGTGCAGTTCGCGCAGCGTTCACAAGTTCTCCGCTCGTCACGGTCCCCTGCGGTGATCTTATGGGGCGGCCAACGACCCTAGGGGCTGCGTGGGAAAAAGCCCACACCCGCCGCCCGACGCGCGACGGCGACTAACCGCGCCACAACCCCGCGGCATTGTTTTTGTCGATTCCTGAGGGTTGTCCGAGAACCGGGCGGGCACCGCCGCGGGGAACCGGTTCCCCGCGGCGGTGGCGGGCTCAACCCAACCGGGCCTGGATGTCGGCCGAGAAGGTGATGAGCTTGGTGTAGACGCCCGGCTTGCCCGGGCGGGCGCAGCCCTCGCCCCAGGAGACCGCGCCGATCAGCTTGCCGCCCGCGACCAGCGGGCCGCCGGAGTCGCCCTGGCAGGAGTCCACGCCGCCGCCCGGGACGCCCGCGCACACCATCGAGTCGGCGATGAAGTCCGAGCCGTAGGCGGTGGCGCAGTCGGCCGCGGAGGTCACCGGAACCGACGCCTTGAGCAGCGTGTCGGAGGCGGAACCGCCTTCGGAGGTGGTGCCCCAGCCGAGCACGGTGGTGTCGGTGCCCGCCGCGTAGAGGTCCTCGTCACCGGGACCCGCCACGGCGATCGGGGGAGCGGACAGGTCGCTGCCCAGGGTCAGCACGGCGACGTCCGCGCTGATCGCCGGGTCGCTGTAGTCCGGGTGCACCCAGACGTCGGTCACCTGGGTGGTCTGGCCACCGGCGGCGGTCAGGTCGGTCCGCCCGGAGACGACCTCGATCTGCGACGGCGAGGTGCCCTCCACGCAGTGCGCGGCGGTCACCACCTTGTCGGCCCGGGCGAGCGAGCCGCCGCAGAACTGGAAGCCGTCGGGCGTGGTGAGCGCGACGGTGTACGGGAAGTCGGCGATGTCGGCGGCCTCGCCGCCGACGACGTAGGGCGTGATGGGATCGGCCTGCGCGGTCGACACCGTCGCGGCGGCGCCCGCCGCGAGCACCGCTGCGGCAACCCCGATCAGGCGGGCGAACCGCCTTGCCTCAGCCATGGTCTTCCTCCTTCGTGCCGGTCGACCGGGAGGGCGTTCCCGGGCGTCGACCCATGGCTACCGGCCGGTCACCGCCGGACGACACCCGCGAAAGAACTGGGCCGATCGGGTGAAGGGGATGCCGAGGTGGCTTTCCACCTGGGCATCGAGGATTTCGGACCGACCCGACTTTCGGATGGACTTCGCCCGGGAGGGGTCGATCGGCTGGACACGGGCAGATCCCGCCGTGTTCTCAGGCGCGCGTGCCCCACAGCAGGAACGTCGCCGTCGACGGCTGCAACCCGGTGGTGTCGTCGGGCAGCGCGACGAGTTCGGCCACCGACAACTGGCACCCGCGCACCGCGTACCCGGCGTCGGCCAGCGCGCGCCGCGTGCCGCCCAGCCGGTCCGGTTCGGGCACCAGCACGACCACCCGCTCCGCGCCCGCCGCGGCGCAGGCGCGCACCACCTCCGGCTGCGAGGAGCCGACGAACACCGAATCCGGTCGCGGCAGCGAGCCGAGGACCCGGGTGGGTTCCCCGTCGGCCAGTCGCACGTCCACCCCGTGCGCCCCGGCGTTGGCCACGATCCGCACGCACAGCCCGGAGTCGCGCTCCACCGCGATCACCGCCGCGCCCAGCCGGGCGGCCTCGATGCCCACCGCGCCCGACCCCGCGCACACGTCCCACACCAGCGCCCCCGGCCGGGGCGCGAGCCGGGCCAGCACCAGCGCCCGCACCTCCGGTGCCAGGCCGACCCCGGTCCGGGTGGCGAACGCGCTGTCCTCCAGCGCCCAGCCGCCCACCGGGGGCACCGGGTCGCCGCCCGCGATCCACCCGTCCTGGCCGATGCTGTCCAGCGAGGCCAGGCACAGCACCAGGTTCGGCTCCCGCCACACCCGCCGCTCGGCCTCGCTGACGTCCAAGATGGACAGTCGTTCGCCCGGGCTGCCGACGTGTTCGAGCACCGCGATGTTGCGCCGCCAGCCGTCCAGTTCGCGGGCCAGTTCGGCCGGACCGGCGCCCGGGGCGGTGAGCACGGCGACGGCCTTGCGGGCCCGGCAGACGTTGACCGCGTGCCGGAAGTCGCGGCCCCGGGCGCTGACCACGGCGATGTCGTCCCACGGCCGCTTCACCAGCGCGGCCATCCGCTGCACGTCGGTGACCGACGGCCAGGCGACCACGTCGAGCTTGCGCGCCCGCAGCGCCCGCAGGTCGCCGAAGTACCCGGCGTCGCCCGCCACCAGGACGGCGGTGGGGCCCTCGGCCACGGCGATGTCGTCGACCGGCAGGCCACCGGTGCTGTCGAGCGTCGCCCGGTCCGGCGGCACGTGCCGCTCCAGCAGGTGCCGGGGGCCGACCACCAGGCGCGCCTGCGCCAACACCGAACCGGCCCCCGGCGGCAGTCCCTGCCGGTCGAGTCCGATCACCGTCACCGTCATGCGCGGTATTCGACCACGCCGCCCCCGGGGTCGGGAACGCGCGGGCGGTCAGGCCTTCTTCGCCCCGCGCCGGGCCGGGGTGCGCGGGCTGCGGGCGGTGGGCTTCTTCGCCGCCGCCTTGGTGCCGCGCTTGACCGCGACCGCCTTCTCCTCCGCCTGCACCGCTTCCGCACCCTGCTGCTCGACCACCGGCTCCGCCTGCTGCGCCTCGGGTTCGGCGGTGGACCCGCCGCGGCGCGGCCAGGTCTGCCGGGCCTCGCCCGCCACCCTCGGCCTGCGGGCGCGGGCGGTCCAGCGGGCGGGCTGGTCGCCCTCGACGACCCGGTAACCCGGGCGGGGGCGGGCGCGGGTGGTGTCGCCGACGAGGAAGTGCGCGTGCCGCCAGAGGTTGGCCTTCTTCACCTCCGCCGCCAGCTCGGCGACGGTCGTGCGCAGCACCGCCTCCGACGGCCAGGTGACCTTGTAGGCCACCGTCACCGGCACGTCGCCCTCCAGGCCCGCGGCGAGCAGCGCCTCGGCCAGGTCGGCGGCGCGGGCGGCGGGGGCGTGCACGACCAGGGTCCGCCCCGGCGACGCCAGCTCGCGCACCGACTCGACGCCCTCGACGCTCACCACGGTGTCGGCCCCGGGTTCGACCAGGGTGGTGCCGGTGGACGCGGCGGCGGCCGAGACCGGGGAGACCCCGGGGACGACCTCGACGTCGAGCCCGAGCTTCTCGCAGGTCTCGCGCTGCTCGCGCAGGTCCGGCACCAGGGCCGGGTCACCGGCCAGCAGGCGCACCACGCGGCCGAGCCTGCTGCCCACCGTGCGGTAGACCTCCAGCAGCTCGTCGGCGCCGAGGCGGGTCACGTCGACCAGCTCCGCGTCGGCGCGCGCCTGCTCGCGCAACCAGGTCGGGTCGACCGCCGCGGGGGAGAACAGCACCACGTCGGCGGCACCGATCCGGGCCGCCCCGCGCAGGGTGATCAGGTCGGCCGCTCCGGGCCCGGCTCCCACGAAACTCACCACGGCACGCATGCGGTGACCGTATCGCCTGCCCGGGTGCCCGCCCGCCACCGGCCCGGTGTCAGACTCGCACGCGTGAACCCCGACGGACCCATCCCGGGCGAGCAGGCGCTGTCCTGGCTCGACGCGCACGCCGAGGACCGCAAACGCGCGGGCCTGAGCAGGCAGCTGCGGCCGCGGCGGCCGGACTCGGACCTGCTGGACCTCGCGGGCAACGACTACCTGGGGCTGGCCAGGGACAAGCGGGTCGGCGGGGCCGCCGCGGCGGCGGCGCTGCGCTGGGGCACCGGGTCGACCGGGTCGCGGCTGGTCACCGGCAGCACCGAGCTGCACAGCGAGCTGGAGTTCGAGCTGGCCCGGTTCTGCGGCACCCAGGCGGCGCTGGTGTTCTCCTCCGGGTTCACCGCCAACCTCGCCGCGGTGACCGCGCTGACGGGCAAGAACTGCTCGATCGTGACCGACGCCAACATCCACGCGTCCCTGATCGACGGGTGCAGGCTCTCCCACGCCCAGGTGGCCGTGGTGGGCCACTGCGACGTGCCCGCCGCGACGCGGGCGCTGGCGACCAAGCAGACCGAGCGCGCGGTGTACGTGACCGACTCGGTGTTCAGCGTGGACGGCGACCTGGCCCCGTTGGCGGAGCTGGCGGGCGCCTGCCGCGAGCACGGCGCGGCGCTGCTGGTCGACGACGCGCACGGCCTCGGGGTGCTCGGCGAGGGCGGTCGCGGCGCGGTGCACGCCGCCGGGCTGGCAGGCGCGCCGGACGTGGTGACCACGGTGACGCTGTCGAAGGCGCTGGGCTCGCAGGGCGGTGCGGTGCTGGGGCCGCGCAAGGTGATCCGGCACCTGGTGGAGAACGCGCGCAGCTTCATCTTCGACACCGGGCTGGCCCCGGGCAGCGCGGCGGCGGCGCTGAGCGCGCTCACGACGCTCAAGGACGAGCCCGAACGCGCCGAGCGGGTGCTGACCAACGCGATGACGCTGGCGGTGCGGCTGCGCGAGGCCGGGCTCACCGTCAGCGACCCGGCCTCGGCCGTGGTGTCGGTGCGGGCGCCGTCGGCGGACGCGGCGCTGCGCTGGTCGGAGGACTGCCGCGCGGCCGGGGTGTGGGTCGGCTGCTTCCGGCCGCCGTCGGTGCCGGACTCGGTCTCCCGGCTGCGGCTGACCGCGCGCGCCGACCTGACCGAACCGGAGCTGGAGCGCGCGGTGGACGTGATCACCCGCACGGCAC
Source organism: Actinokineospora spheciospongiae (assembly GCF_003182415.1). Taxonomy (NCBI): domain Bacteria; kingdom Bacillati; phylum Actinomycetota; class Actinomycetes; order Pseudonocardiales; family Pseudonocardiaceae; genus Actinokineospora; species Actinokineospora spheciospongiae. The sequence goes on from NZ_QHCP01000014.1 coordinate 80,345, forward strand.
CGAAGCCCTGAGCGACCCGGAGCGGTTCCCGGGCCACGGGCGTTCCGGCGCGGTCAGGACACCCTGAACGGCTTCGAGCATCGGGACGGCGATTCCCCGGTGTGGACCTCCTACCGCGGCACCGGGACAGTCCTCCGGGTGCGGGAGCCTGGTGCGGCCGACCAGGGGTCCGCCGAGGCAGGGGAGCCGGTTCCGCCGCTGCACCCGCTCGCTACCGCGGGATCGCGGGGCGGCGCATGTGGACGTGCGTGATGCCGTCTTCGTCGTAGGGCTCGCCTTCGGGCGCGTAGCCGAAGCGCGCGTAGAGGCCCTGGGCGGTGACCTGGGCGTGCAGTTCGCTCTCGTCGCCGCCGATGTGCTCCAAGGCGGCGGCCATCAGCCTGCCGCCCAGACCGGTGCCGCGCGCCGCCTCGGCGGTGCAGACCCGGCCGATCCGGCGGACCGCGCCGGGCGCACCGAGGACCCGCAGGCAGGCCAGTGGTTCCGCGCCGGGCTGCCACCACAGGTGCAGGGTGTCGGGGTCGAGGTCGAGGCCGTCGACCTCGGGGTACGGGCACCGCTGCTCCACGACGAACACGTCGCACCGGAGCCTGAGGAGTCCGTGCAGTTCGGCTGCGGTCAGCTCGGGGCCTGCCGCGACGCGCAGTTCAGTCACCCCGCCTGGGTATCACAACTGCGCGGTGATCACGGGGATGAAGTCGGCGACCCTGGCGTAGACCCCCGGCCTGCCCGGTTCGGCGCAGCCCACACCCCAGGACGAGACGCCCGCGAGCCTGCCCCTGATCACCAGCGGACCGCCCGAGTCGCCCTGGCAGGTGTCGACCCCGCCCTCCGGCAGGCCCGCGCAGACCATGGTGGCGGCGTCGTAGTCGGTGTAGGCGCCCGCGCAGGTGGTGTCGGAGGTCAGCGGGACCTGCGCGCCCATCAGGTAGCGGGAGGTGGCGCCGCCCTCGGAGGTGCGCCCCCAGCCCAGGACCGTGGCCTTGGTGCCCGCGGCGTAGCCGCCGGGGTCGGTGGCCAGCGGGAGCGGGGTGCTGGGCACCTTCTTCGCCAGGGTGAGCACGGCCACGTCGTTGCCCTCGGTGACCCTGGTGAACTGGGGGTGCACCCAGAGCTTGCTGATCGGGGAGACGACGCCCTCGGTGCTGTTCTTGTCCTCCCGGCCGGACACCACGCGCAGGTTCTCCGCCGAGCGGGCGGCCACGCAGTGCGCGGCGGTGAGCACCTTGTCCTGGGCGACGAGGGTGCCGCCGCAGAACTGGAAGCCGTCGGCGGTGGTCAGGTAGACGGCGTACTGGTGGTCGGCGATGCCGACCCGCTGGCCACCGACGATCTGCTGGCCCGCGTCGGCCGTGAACGGCCCGAGCAGGGCGGCGGCGGCGGTGGCCAGGACGGCGACCGCGGCGACGACGCCGAACACCCGGCGCGTGGAGGATCGCATCTCGACTCCTGTGCGTGAGAGTGGGCGACTTTGCGTGACAGCCTAGGCCGTCGCGCCCCCGAATGGTTCCTCCGCGCTGTCACCCGACCGGGTGGACTCGGCAGGTGGTGCATCCTGGTCCCGTGTTCCGCCGATCGCTCGACCGCCTGATCACCGCCCTGTCGGTCGCCCTGGTCCTGGGCGCCTGCACCACACCGGAGGAGCAGGGGCGAGCGGCCGCGGCTTCCCCCGACCCACCCGCTCCGACCGCCGCGGCAGCGCCGACCACCGCCGCGCCGCCGTCGGCGACCGGCGCACCCCGGACTTCGGCTCCCCCACCGCCGACCACCACCGCCGCGCCGGCGTGGGTGGTCGGTGCGACACCGCTGCCGTTGCGGCCGGACGGCTTCGGCCAGGTGCTGCCGACCCCCGCCGTGCTGGCCGACCGGGCGCTGCCGACCGCCGACCTGCTCCCACCGCCCGTGGACGGCCGGTTCGCGGTGACGGTGGCGCCGGTTCCGGAGGCGGTGGTGGCGCGCAGCACCTGGCAGCCGGGGTGCCCGGTGGCACTGGCGCAGCTTCGGTACCTGACGATGTCGTTCTGGGGGTTCGACGGCAAGGCGCACACCGGGGAGATGATCGTGAACGCCTCGGCCGCCGAGGGGGTGGCGGGGGTGTTCCGGGCGCTGTACGCGGAGCGCTTCCCGATCGAGGAGATGCGGGTGACGGCCGCGCCGGAACTCGACCTGGCGCCGACCGGGGACGGGAACAACACCGGGGCGTTCGTCTGCCGCAAGGGCAGGAAGCTGTCGTCGTGGTCGGCGCACGCCTACGGGTTGGCGTTGGACATCAACCCGTTCTGCAACCCCTACATCCAGGGGGACCTGGTGCTGCCGGAACTGGCATCGTCCTATGTGGACCGCAAGAACCGTCGACCCGGCATGGTGTTCGCCGGGGACACGGCCGTGCGAGCCTTCGCCGCGATCGGGTGGTCGTGGGGCGGGGAGTGGTCGTCGCCGAAGGACATCCAGCACTTCTCCGCACTGGGGCGGTGACGGCGTGACGGTGGTGAAGTCGGTGCTGCTGTTCGTGTTGGCGGCGGTGGCGGAGATCGGCGGGGCGTGGCTGGTGTGGCAGGGCATCCGGGAGAACCGGGGCTGGGTGTGGGTGCTCGGCGGAGTGGTGGCGCTGGGGGCGTACGGGTTCGTGGCGACGTTGCAGCCCGACGCGGCGTTCGGGCGGGTGCTGGCCGCCTACGGCGGGGTCTTCGTGGTGGGGTCGCTGCTGTGGGCGGTGGTGGCGGACGGGTTCCGACCGGACCGGTGGGACGTGCTGGGGGCGTCGGTGTGCCTGGTGGGGGTCGTGCTGATCATGTACGCGCCGCGCTGACGCGGCGCGGGCCACGACGACGCCGTGCCCGCACCGCGCGGCAGCGGCGGGCCCGCGGTCCTGCGGGCCCGCCCCCACAACCCGGTCAGCTCTTCGGGGTCGGCTCCTGCTCGGCGGTGGTGTCGCCGTTGCCGCCGTTGCCGCCGAAGCCGCGGAAGACCTTGCCCGCGGCGTTGGAGAGGGTGCCGCCCACGTCGTTGAGGATCTTCACCAGGGGGTCGGTGGAGTTGTTGAAGGAATCCTTGTAGGACTTGGCCGCCGACTTCATGTCGTCGCCCAGGTTGCTGGTGGGGGCGTCGTCGTCGCGGCGGGGGTACTCGCCCGCGAGGATGGCCCGGTACTCCGCCGAGGCGGCCCAGCGCTGGAGCTGGGCGGCGCGGACGACGGCGAACGGGTGGCTCATGCCCTCGACGTTGCGCAGCTTGTGGATGCTGTCGCGGATGTCGTCGACCTCCTCGTACTCGCGCGCCTGCTGCAGGAACGAGGGGATGTCGATCTGGGTCAGGTCGGTGCCGCCCGCGAGGTAGACGTGCGTGCGGAGGGCGGCGGCCGGGTCCTGGGCACAGAGCAGGCCCGCGCGGTCGCAGGTCAGCTCCGCCTTGCGGAACCACTCGCGCAGGGCGGCGATGACCGCGCGCAGCGCGAGGGCGCCCGCGGGCAGGAAGGCGATGGTCAACTGGAGGTGCAGCAGACGCATCAGCAGGGTGCGCAGCACCGCGTGCCCGGAGAGGACGTGGCCCATCTCGTGGCCGATGACGAACCGCAGGCTCTCGGTGTCCAGCGCCTCGACCAGGCCGGTGGTGAGCACGATGAACGGCTCGTCGATGCCCACCGTCATGGCGTTGGCCACCGGGTTGCGCTCGACGAAGAGTTTGGGGACGACGTCGAGGTCGAGGGTTTCCGCGCACTCGTTGCGCAGGCGGTCGAGCTTCGGGTACTGGTTCTCCCCCACCCGGATCGCCGAGGCCAGGGCCATCAGCCGCTCGCCGCGCTCGGAGAACAGGCCCGCGGCGCCCTTGAGCACCTCGGAGACGCCGGGGACCGCGCGCAGCGTGGCCATCGCGCCCCGGTCCACCGGGTGCTCGTACGCGCGCGGGCTGATGCGCGCGAAGCGCACCCGCGTCGACGACTGCGAGACCTCGTTCACGTCGTTGACACCGTTGTCCGGACTGTCGGTCACTGTGTTCCCCGTTTCTCCCCTTGGATTCGCCACCACAGTAGGCCGGTTCGGGGAATCGGGGGGCGATTTGTCCACAACCCCGGGGGGATATCGGGGATGACCCTGAGCCCCGGCCGAGTTGTCCACAGGCGGCGGTCGCGACCACGCGGGCGTCGCCCGGCGCGACTAGATTCGCGGTCGGCGGATCAGCCGGTCCGCCGCCGGACCAGCCAGGAAGAAGGAGCGCATGAGCCTCGACCGCCCGGTCGCGCCCGACCCGTACGAGCTGCTGCCCGCCGTGGCCTCGTTCACCGTCACCTCCGACGACGTGGCCGACGGCGCGAAGCTCGACCTCGCGCACGTGCACGACTCCGCGAACGGCGCGAACACCTCCCCCGCGCTGTCGTGGAGCGGCGCCCCCGAGGGCACCAGGAGCTACGTCGTCACCTGCTTCGACCCGGACGCCCCGATCCCCGGTGGGTTCTGGCACTGGGTCGCGGTGAACATCCCCGCCGAGACCACCTCCCTGCCGCGGGGCGCGGGCGCCGACGACGCGTCGCTGCCCGGGGACGCGTTCCACGTGGCCAACGACATGGGCGCGCACGGGTACGCGGGGGCCGCGCCGCCGCAGGGCGACCAGGACCACCGCTACTACTTCGTGGTGCACGCGGTCGACGTGGACGCCCTGGAGGTCGACGGCTCGACCAGCCCGGCGGTGGTCAGCTTCAACCTGGCCTTCCACACCCTGGGGCGGGCCGTGCTGACCCCGACCTACCGGCACTGACGGCGGGGAATGCCGGAGCCGGTCGATGGGGTTGGATGAGGCGTGCGCTTCGATCTGGTGATCATCGGGACCGGCTCCGGCAACTCGCTCCTCGACCCGCGGTTCGCGGACCTCAAGGTGGCGATGGTGGAGCGCGGGGTGTTCGGCGGGACCTGCCTCAACGTGGGCTGCATCCCGACCAAGATGTTCGTCCACACCGCGGACATCGCGCTGATGCCGTCGTCGTCGTCGAAGCTGGGGGTCGACGAGACGCTGGACGCGGTGCACTGGCCGCAGATCCGCGACCGGGTCTTCGGCCGGATCGACCCGATCGCCGCGGGCGGCCGGGAGTACCGGACCGACCACCCGGACAACGCCAACGTGACGGTGTTCGCGGGCGAGGCCCGGTTCACCGGTGACCGCACGCTGGAGATCACCCCGAACGACGGGTCGGACCCGGTGACCATCTCCGGTGAGCGCGTGGTGCTCGCCGCGGGCGGGCGGGCGGTGGTCCCGGACATCCCCGGCATCGACGAGGTCGAGTACCACACCAGCGACACGGTGATGCGCCTGGAGAAGCTGCCCGCTCGGATGGTCGTGATCGGGGGCGGGTTCATCGCCGCCGAGTTCGCGCACGTGTTCTCCGCCTACGGCGTCGAGGTCACCGTGGTCGCCCGCGGCGGGGTGCTGCTGCGCCAGGAGGACCGCGACATCAGCGAGCGGTTCACCGAGCTGGCCCGGCAGCGCTGGGACCTGCGGCTGGGCCGCCAGGTCCGCCGGGTCGCCAAGACCGACACCGGGGTCCTGGTCGAGCTGGACGACGGCACGACCGCAGAGGGCGAGGTGCTGCTGCTGGCCACCGGCCGCACGCCCAACTCCGACCGGCTCGACGTCGACAGGGGCGGCATCGAGGTCACCGGGTCCGGGCACGTGGTGGTCGACGAGTACCAGCGGACCACCGCCGAGGGCGTCTGGGCGCTGGGCGACATCAGCTCCCCGTGGGAGCTCAAGCACGTGGCCAACCACGAGGCGCGGGTCGTGCAGCACAACCTGCTGCACCCCGACGACCTGGTGGCCGCCGACCACCGCTTCGTCCCGCACGCGGTGTTCACCGCACCGCAGATCGCCTCGGTCGGCCTCACCGAGCAGCAGGCGCTCGACCGGGGCGTCCGGTACGTGACCGCGACCCAGGACTACGCGGGCATCGCCTACGGCTGGGCCATGGAGAACACCACCGGCTTCGCCAAGCTCCTGGCCGACCCGGCGACCGGGCAGTTGCTCGGCGCGCACATCCTCGGCCCGCAGGCACCCACCCTGATCCAGCCGCTGATCCAGGCCATGAGCTTCGGCCTGGACGCCAGGTCGATGGCCAGGGGGCAGTACTGGGTCCACCCGGCGATGCCCGAGCTGATCGAGAACGCCCTGCTCAACCTGCCGCTGGACTGATCCCCACCCCGGTCGGTCCGGCAGCGGACCGACCGGGAGGGGTCAGACGGTGCGGGTCCGGCCCGCGGCGTGTCCCACCACCGCCTGGACCGCGATGACGGCCAGGATCAGCACCAGTGACGCGGTCCAGCCGCCGGTCAGCGAGTGCAGGGAGCCGAACGCGAACGGGCCGAGGGCGCCGATCAGGTAGCCGAGGCTCTGCGCCATGGCCGAGAGCGTGGCGGTGTCGGCGGCGTTGCCGGTGCGCAGTGAGATGACCATCACCGCCAGCGAGAACACGCTCATGCCCACCCCGACGAGGACCGCCCAGAGCAGCGGCGCCGCGGCGGGCGCCAGCCACAGGCCCAGCACGCCCACCCCGCCGATGAGGGTCATGCCGACGATCCAGGCCGACTGGTCGCGGGCGCGGGCGGCCAGCGGCGGCACCAGCAGGCTCACCGGGACCCCGATGAGGCTGGTGATCGCCAGCATCAGCCCCGCCGTGTCGCGGTGCAGGCCCGCGTCGACGAACAGCTCGGGCATCCACCCCATCACGGTGTAGGCGACGAGGGCCTGCAGGCCGAAGAACGCCGTCACCGTCCACGCCAGCCGGTTGCGCAGCAGCGACCGGCCCACGACCGCCGCCGCCGCCGCGGCGACGTCGGCCTCGGTATCGGAGTGGCGGGCGCCCGCCGACCACACAAGCAGCGCCCCGGCGCCGAGCAGCGCCCACGCCGCCAGCGCGCCGCGCCAGCCGCCCAGGGCGGTCGAGAGCGGGGAGGTCAGCGCCGCGCCGAGGCCGCCGCCCGCGGCCAGCGCCGCCGTGTACACGCCGGTCACCACGCCCACCCGCCGCGGGAAGGCGGACTTGATCACGACCGGGATCAGCACGTTGCCCACCGCGATCCCGGCGCAGGCGACCAGCGTGCCCGCCAGGACCACCCACGGGCCGTCGAGGACGCGCAGCAGCAGGCCCAGGGTCAGCACCGCCATCGCCGCGCCGATCGCGCGGGCCACGCCCAGCGACCGGCCGACCTTGGGGGCGAGCACGCCCGCGGCGCCGAAGCAGACCGCGGGGACGGCCGTGAGCAGGCCCGCCCAGGTCTCCCCGGCGCCCACCGAGACCCGGACCTCCTCCAGCACCGAGGCCAGGCTGGTGACGGCGGGGCGCAGGTTCGCCGCCGCGCAGGCCACGCCCGCGACCAGCAGCGGAGTGCCGACCAGCGCGGTGTTGCGACGTCCCACCCCGAGCTTGCGTCCTGATGGCCCACTGTGCGACAGGGTGTCCATGGCACTCTTGACGTTCCCGGCGACCTGGGCACCCGTGGGCGACTGCGGGCAGCGCTGGACCGTCATGGACCGAGTATGACAAACGTAGGATGTTTGACCGAGAGGATGGCGCTGTGCCGCTGGCCACTACCCGGCGATCGGGCCTCGTCGACCAGGTGATCGAACAGATGCGTTCGGCCATCGCAGGCGGGGAGTGGAAGGTCGGGGAGCGCATCCCGACCGAGCCCGAGCTCGTCGCCGCCCTCGGCGTGGGCCGCAACACCGTGCGCGAGGCGGTCCGCGCCCTCTCGCACGCCGGTCTCCTGGAGGTCCGCCAGGGCGACGGCACCTTCGTCCGGGCGACCAGCGAGTTCTCCGGCGCGGTGCGCAGGCTCGCGGGCACCGAGCTGCGCGACGTGCTCCAGGTCCGGCGCATCCTGGAGGTCGAGGGCGCCCGGATGGCCGCCGAGCACCGCACCGACGCCGACCTGACCGAGCTGACCGAACTGCTCGCCCGGCGCGACCGGTCGATGGTCGCCAAGGACTACGAGGCGGGCGTCGACCAGGACGCGGCCTTCCACATCGCCGTGGTGCGCTGCTCGCACAACGCCCTGCTCGCCGAGCTGTACTCCGGCCTCACCGAGATCGTCCGCGCCTCGGTCGCCAGCACGGTCGACGCCACCCCGCGCAACGCCGACATCGACCACGGCGGCCTGCTCACCGCCATCCGCGAGCGCGACGCCGACCGCGCGGCCGCCGAGGCGGGCGGCTTCCTCGACGAACTGATCGCGGGCATCGAGGCCGACTGAGCACCCGCCGCCGGGACACCGGTGACGGTGCCCGGTGGTCTAGGGCGCGCCCGGTGGCACGAACGGCAGCCCGGGGGTCGCTCCCCGGTCGAGCAGGCGCAGCACCGCGTCGGTGTCGAGGTGCTCGGCGACCAGGTCGCCGAGCAGGTCGAGCTGGGCGGCTCGGGCGGCGGTGAAGGAGACGTCGTCGGCCCCGAGGAAACCGTCGCGGCCGGACCAGGCGGCGACGCGGCGCAGCAGGGCGCGGCGCACGCCGTCGTCCTCCAGCAGGCCGTGCCAGTGGGTGCCCAGGACCGCGCCGGACACCGCGCCCTCCCCGGTTCCGTCAGGGAGGGTCAACAGGCCGGGCAGGGTGGTGCGCACGACCCGGCCGTGGTGGATCTCGTAACCGGTCGCCGGGACGTCGAACGCGGTCCCGGTCGGGCGGGTCAGGGTCTTCTCCTCGGCGAACTCGAAGTCGACGTCGAGCAGGCCCAGCCCGTCGACCACGCCCGCGCCGGACTCCACCCGGTCCTCGATGCGCGCGCCGAGCATCTGGAAGCCGCCGCAGATCCCCAGCACCGGCAGCCCCTTGGCGGCGTGCGCGGCGACCGCGTCGGCCAGCCCGGTCGAGCGCAGCCAGGCCAGGTCGGCCACGGTGGACTTCGACCCGGGCAGCACCACCAGGTCGGCGTCGGCCAGCCGCGAGGGCTCGGTGACGAACCGCACCGACACCCCCGGCTCGCAGGCCAGCGCCTCGACGTCGGTGGCGTTGGAGATGCGCGGCAGCCGCACCACCGCGACCCGCAGCCACTGCGAGCCCAGCGCGGGCGCGGGCCTGCCGACGACCCCGTCAGCGGTGTAGGACAACGAGTCCTCCGCGTCGAGCCACAGCTCCTCCCGCCACGGCAACACCCCCAGCACCGGGCGGCCGGTCAGCCCGCGCAACTGGACCAGCCCGGGGTCGAGCAGCGCCGGGTCGCCCCGGAACTTGTTGACCACGAACCCGCTGACCAGCGCCTGGTCGGCGGCGTCGAGCAGGGCCAGGGTGCCGAACAGGTGCGCGAACACCCCGCCGCGGTCGATGTCGCCGACCACCAGCACCGGCAGCCCGGCGGCGCGCGCCAGCCCCATGTTGGCGATGTCGGTGGCGCGCAGGTTGATCTCGGTCGGCGACCCGGCGCCCTCGCAGACCACCGCCTCGTAGTCCGCGCGCAACCCGGCGAGGGTGTCCAGCACGGTCGTCATCAGCTCGGCCTTGCGCTCCCGGTAGGACACGGCGCTCGCCACCCCCACCGGCCTGCCCAGCACCACGACCTGCGAGCTGCGGTCGGACCCGGGCTTGAGCAGCACCGGGTTGAACCGCACCGACGGTTCCAGGCCGCACGCGGCGGCCTGCACCGCCTGCGCCCGGCCGATCTCACCGCCGTCCGGGGTGACCATCGAGTTGTTCGACATGTTCTGCGCCTTGAACGGCGCCACCCGCACCCCGCGGCGGGCCAACCAGCGGCACAGACCGGCGACGAGGACGCTCTTACCCGCGTCCGACGTCGTGCCCGCGACCAGCAGTGCTCCGACCATCCGCGCGTTGCCTCCCCGCTCGTCGTACCCGGCTGCCATCATCCCGGTCATGCCCGCCGCATCGGTCACCGCCGTCCTGGTGCACAGCCCCTACCTGGGTCCGGCGACCCTGCGCCCGCTCGCGGACGCACTCGCCGGGTCCGGCCACCCCGCGTTCCTGCTGGACCTGCTGCCCAGCGTGGTGGCGCCGCCGGTGCACCAGCGGCTGATCGGGGCGTTCGCCGACGCGGTGTCCGACGCCGGGCTGGCCGGGCCGCTGGCCCTGGTCGGGCACGGCGGGGCCGGGCCGCTGCTGCCCGCGTTCGCCGACGAGCTGGCCGACGCCGGGGGGCTGGACGTGGCCGCGCTGGTCTACCTCGACGCCGAGCTGCCCACGCCGGGGCTGAGCCTGCGCGAGCTGGACCCCGCCCGGTACGCGGCGATGCGCGCCGACGAGGGCCGGTGGGGCGAGGGCGCGGCCGGGTTGGTGGCCGAGCCGGGCCTGCGGGCGGCGATCGTCGACGAGCTGCCCGAGGTGCCGCACGCCTACCTCAAGGAGGCCCGGCCGAGCGTGCCGTGGACCGGTCCGACCGGGTACGTCGGCCTGTCGCACCCGGCCGACCTGGTCGAGGCGCGGGCGAACGGGTGGCCGACCCGGGACCTGGACCTGCACCACCTGGCGTGCGCGACCACACCGGGGCCGGTCGCGCACGCCGTGCTGGAGGTGCTCGCCGACCTCGGGATCGACCCGGTCACGGCAGGGTGAGGATCTCCGCGCCGGAGTCGGTGACCAGGACCGTGTGCTCGAACTGGGCGGTCCAGCTCTTGTCCTTGGTGGTGACGGTCCAGTTGTCGTCCCACATGTCCCACTCGATGCCGCCGAGGGTGATCATCGGCTCGATGGTGAAGGTCATGCCCGGCTCGATCTCGGTGCGCACGTTGGTGTCCTCGTAGTGCAGGACGACCAGGCCGCTGTGGAACGAGCGGCCGATGCCGTGGCCGGTGAAGTCGCGGACCACGCCGTAGCCGAAGCGGCGGGCGTAGGCCTCGATCACCCGGCCGACCACGTTGAGCTGGCGGCCGGGCCGGACCGCCTTGATCGCGCGCATGGTGGCCTCGTGCGTGCGCTCCACCAGCAGCCGGTTCTCCTCGGCGACCTCGCCCGCGAGGAAGGTGGCGTTCGTGTCGCCGTGCACGCCGCCGATGAACGCGGTGACGTCGATGTTGACGATGTCGCCGTCCTCGATCACCGTCGAGTCCGGGATGCCGTGGCAGATGACCTCGTTGAGCGAGACGCAGCAGGACTTGGGGAAGCGCCGGTAGCCCAGGGTCGAGGGGTAGGCGTGGTGGTCGAGCAGGAACTCGTGCACCACCGCGTCGATGTCGTCGGTGGTCGCCCCCGGCTTGACCGCCTCGCCACCGGCCCGCAGGGCCCGCGCGGCGATCCGCCCGGCCACCCGCATCGCCTCGACGACCTCGGGCGGCTGCACGTGCGGGTCGGTGTTCTTGCGCGGCGCGGGCTTGTCCACGTACTCCGGCCGCACAATCGACGACGGCACGGCACGGCGCGGGGCCTGCACTCCTGGGCTCAACGGGGTACGCACGGACATGGTCACCACATTACGACCACCCCCGATCGGGGTGTCACCCGACGGCGGCGAGGAACCGGCCGGTCGCGGCGACCGCGGTGCCGGACTGGCCGACGTCGGTGAGCAGCACGGCGAACGCCAGGTCGCCGCGGTAGCCGACGAACCAGCCGTGCGAGCGCGTGCCGTCGCCGAACTGGGCGGTGCCGGTCTTGCCGCGCACGTCGCCGTAGGGGGCCAGCGCGCCCGCGGTGCCGCCCGCCACGACCTCGCGCATCATGCCGCGCACCTGCTCCAGCACGGCGGCGGGCAGCGGCTCCTGCTGCTCGTCGACCTGGGTCTCGGCCCCGCGCACCAGCACCGGCTTGGGCACCGAACCGGACGCCACGGTGGCGGTGACCACCGCCATGCCGAACGGGCTGGCCACGACCTTGCCCTGGCCGAAGCCGTCCTCGGCGCGCTCGTTGACGTCCGAGGCGGCGGGCACGGAACCGGTGATGGTGGTGATCCCGGGCACCACGTAGTCCAGGCCCAGGCCCAGCTTCTTCGCCATGGCGGTCAGGTCGCCCGCGCCCATCCTGGTGGCCAGGTCGGCGAAGGTGGTGTTGCAGGAGAAGGCGAAGGCGCTGCGCAGCGGAACGACGCCCTTGTCGAACCTGCCGCTGTTGGGGATCTCCCGGCCGTTGACCACGATCGCGGGCGGGCAGCCCAGGGGCGTCTCACCGGTGACCGTGCCCGCCGCGATGGCCTGCGCGGCGGTGACGATCTTGAAGGTGGAGCCCGGCGGGTAGCGGCCGGTGAGCGCGAGCTGGCCCGCCGCGTCGGCCGGGGCGTTCTGCGCCACGGCGAGCAGGTCGCCGGTGGAGGGCTGGATGGCCACGAGCATCGACGGGGTGGCCTCGCCCGCGATCGCGGCCTGCGCGGCCTGCTGCACCCGGGTGCTCAGCGCCAGGCTGACCGCCTTGGCGGGCTCGGCGGGCTTGTCGTGCAGCACCTGGCTCTCGTTGCCCGCGCTGTCGACGGTGTAGACCCGCCACCCGGCCTTGCCCTGCACCTGGTCCTCGATCACCTTGCGGACGGCGGGCATCAGGGTGGGCGCCAGGGCGCGGTCGGCGGGCAGCAGCCGCGACTCGGCCGGGAAGCGGACGCCGGGCAGGTCGTAGATGAGCGACTTGACCTTCTGGTAGTCGGCGTCGCGCAGCGCCACCACCTGGTAGCCGCCCGCCCCCGCCGCCTTGGCGCCGTCGAGGATGCTCTGCGCGGTGATCGTCGGGTCGATCCCGGACAGCGCCTGCGCGAGCTGGCCCGCGATGGCGTTCGCGTCCCCCGCCTCGGCCTGGTCGAACAGCACCGAGACGACCCGCTCCGGGTTCAGCACCGGGGTGCCGTCGCGGTCGAGCACCGGCGCCAGGGTCGCCTCGGAGTCCTCCACGGCGAGGCTCTGCTGCGCGCCCAACTCCGGGTGCAGCACCGTCGGCGCCCACCGGACCTTCCACGCGTCGTCGCCGCCGATGAGCTCGAAGGAGCTGTCGTAGGTCCACCGCCGGTTGCGGCCGAGGTCCCAGGTGATCTCGAAGGCGGCCCTGGCCGTGCCCTGGCCGGTGTCGACCTTGCCCACCCTGGCGATCACGGTCGAGGGCTTGAGCGCGGTCCGCACCTTGTCCATCAGCGCCCGCGCCGACTCCGGCGAGTCGGTCTGCTCCGAGGCCGTCGCCGAGTCACCCCCGGCGAAGGCGGCCAGGAATTGCTGGGCGGCCTGCTCCGGGCCGGTCTCGGAACCGAACACCCCGCACGCGGACAGCGGCAGGGCGACGAGCAGGGCGGTGAGCAGGGCCGCGGGACGGCGGAGGGAGGCGCGCACGGCGACGAGTATGCCCGCACCCACGTCAGGGTCGGGTCAGAACAGCACCGTGGCGTACTGCCCGACCTGGGTGAACCCGACCCGGTCGTAGACGGCGCGGGCCGGGGTGTTGTAGGCGTTGACGTAGAGGCTGGCGGTGCGCCCCATGGTCGTGACCAGCCGGTTGACCACCGCGGCGGTCCCGCCACCGGCCAGCCCCTCACCGCGCCGGTCGGGGTGCACCCACACGCCCTGGATCTGCCCGACGGCACCGGACAGCGCCCCGATCTCGGCCTTGAACACCACGTCGCGGCCGTCGAACCTGGCGAACGCCCGCCCGGCCGCGATCAGCTCGGCGACCCGGGCCCGGTAGCCCGCCCCGCCGTCACCGACCCGGGGGTCGATGCCGACCTCCTCGATGAACATGGCGATCGCCGCGGGCAGGTACCGCTCCAGCTCCTCCGGCCGCACCGGCCGCACCAGCGGGTCGGGCGCGACCCGCGGCGGCTCGGAGATGGCCATCAGCGGCTGGTCCGCCCGCACCTCGCGGGCCGGGCCCCAGTCGTTCTCCAACTCCGCCCACAGCCCCAGGACCTGCTCGGCGGGTCCGACCATCGACGAGCACATCCGCCGCCTGCGCACCGCCCGGTCGGCGAACGCCCGCAGCGCCGACCGCTTGCCCCGCAACGGGATCAGGTTCGGCCCGGCGAAGCACAGCGCGTCGAGCCGCCCACCCCCGCGCAGCCCGCGCGGGTCGCACCCCCACACCTCGCCACCGAGCCGCCACGGGTCCAACCCGACCGATTCCACCCGCGACGCGACCATGCAGGACGCCACGGGATCGGCGGTCAGCACGGCGCGCACCGCCTGGTCATCCCGTTCGTCGAGCAGCCTCGCTCCTGCCAGCCGCAACACCCCTCAAGACTGCCAGACAATCCCCGGGTCCGAAATCCGAGGATCACCCAACCCCGGCCGAGCCCCGTCACCGGTGCCCGAACCGGGGCTTCGGCGGGCTAGCCGACGCTGACGACCGGTGCGCCGGTCTCGCCGTCGACCGGTTCGCCCATCTCCTCGGCGATGCGCATGGCCTCTTCGATCAGCGTCTCCACGATCTGGGCCTCCGGCACGGTCTTGATGACCTCGCCGCGCACGAAGATCTGGCCCTTGCCGTTGCCCGAGGCGACGCCGAGGTCGGCCTCGCGGGCCTCGCCGGGGCCGTTGACGACGCAGCCCATGACCGCGACGCGCAGCGGGACCTCCAGGCCCTCCAGCCCGGCGGTGACCTGCTCGGCGAGGGTGTAGACGTCGACCTGGGCCCGCCCGCAGGACGGGCACGACACGATCTCCAGTTTGCGCTGCTTGAGGTTGAGCGATTGCAGGATCTGGATGCCGACCTTGACCTCTTCGACCGGCGGCGCGGACAGCGAGACCCGGATGGTGTCGCCGATGCCCTGGCGCAGCAGCGCGCCGAAGGCCACCGCCGACTTGATCGTGCCCTGGAACGCCGGGCCCGCCTCGGTCACGCCGAGGTGCAGCGGGTAGTCGCACTGCTCGGCCAGCAGCTCGTAGGCCCGGATCATCACGACCGGGTCGTTGTGCTTGACCGAGATCTTGAGGTCGTGGAAGTCGTGCTCGGCGAACAGCGACGCCTCCCACAGCGCCGACTCGGCCAGGGCCTCCGGGGTGGCCTTGCCGTGCTTCTGCAGCAGGCGGGGGTCCAGGGACCCGGCGTTGACGCCGATGCGGATCGGGGTGCCGTGGTCCTTGGCCGCCTGCGCGATCTCCTTGACCTGGTCGTCGAACTTGCGGATGTTGCCCGGGTTGACCCGGACCGCCGCGCACCCGGCCTCGATCGCGGCGAAGACGTACTTGGGCTGGAAGTGGATGTCGGCGATGACCGGGATCTGCGACTTGGCCGCGATCGCGGGCAGGGCCGCCGCGTCGTCCTGCGACGGGCAGGCGACCCGGACGATGTCGCACCCGGCGGCGGTCAGCTCGGCGATCTGCTGCAACGTCGCGTTGACGTCCGAGGTCAGGGTGGTGGTCATCGACTGCACCGAGATCGGGTGCTCGCTGCCCACGCCCACCGACCCCACCTGCAACTGCCGGGTCTTGCGGCGCTCCGACAACACCGGGGGCGGCATGGGCGGCATGCCGAGCATCACGTCGGACATCGTCTCTTCTGACCTCTCTGCGAACAGCTACTGGGGTAGTCGGATCGGGTTGATCACGTCGGCGGTCACCGTCAGCAGCACGACCGCGCCGCCGAGGATGACGAAGACCATGGTGACCCCCGCGAGCTTGTTGTAGTCGACCGGGCCGCCCGGCGCCTTGCCGCGCAGCTTGCGCAGGGCGTCGCGCACCCGCTCGTAGAGCACCACCGCGATGTGCCCGCCGTCGAGCGGCAGCAGCGGCAGCAGGTTGAACACGCCGACGAAGAAGTTCAGCGCCGCGAGCATCAGCACGAAGATCGACCAGATGCCCTGCTCGGCGGCGTCGGCGCCGATGACGCTGGCACCGACCACGCTGACCGGCCGCTCCGGGTCGTCCTCGCCGCCGATGGCCCGCACGACCGCGGGGATCTTCTTCGGGAAGTTCATCAGACCTTCCCAGGTCTTGGCGAACATGTCCCCGGTGAACACCAGCGTCCCCCCCAGGGCGGCACCCCCGCTGTAGGGGACGCTGTCGCTGAGCGAGATGCCGACGGCACCGACGCGTTCCAACCTGTTGTCTTGGCTGCCCTTGGTCGCTTCCACCTGGGCCCGCTGGACGGTGGCCACGTCCATCGTCACGGTACGCCGCTCGCCGTCGCGGACGACGTCGAACCGGTTCGGGCCGCTCAGGCCGCGCACCTTGGCGACCATGTCCTTCCAAGTGGAGACGGTCTCGCCGTTGACGGCGACGATCTCGTCACCCTCCTGGATGCCCGCGGCCGCGGCGGGCGAGGGGTCGTTCGGACCGCACTCGGGCAGCGTCAACTCGACCCGGTCCTGAGTCGGCACGGCGCACGCCGTGGCGCCGACGATCGGTCGCAGGTCGGTGTTGGGCAGACCCATGGTGACGGCCATCAAGTACAAGATGATGAAGCCCAGGACGAAGTGCGTCAGCGAACCCGCGGACATCACCACCACGCGCTTCCACGTGGAGTAGCGCCACATCGCCCGGGGCGCCTCTTCGGGTGTCACCGGGTCGAGCGCCGTCATGCCCGCGATGTCACAGAAACCACCACCGGGGATGATCTTCAAGCCGTACTCGGTCTCCCCCCGGCGGAAAGAGAACACCTTCGGGCCGAATCCGATGAAGTACCGGCGCACCTTCATGCCGAAGGCCTTGGCGGTCAGCATGTGACCCGCCTCGTGCAGCGCCACCGACAGCCCGATGCCCAGCGCGAACAGCACCAGCCCCAGCAGCCAAACCACCACGGTCAGTTCCCTCCCTGCCCGGAGACCGGGCCGGCTATCGCGGCGAGCAGTTCGCGCGCCCGGACACGGGCCCAGTGCTCGGCGGCGAGCACCTCGTCCACGTCGCGCGGCGCGCTCGTCCAGGCGCTGGCGTCGTCGAGAACCCTCGACACAGTGTCCACAATTACTGTGAAGGTGGTGTCGCCTCGCAGGAAGGCGGCCACGGCCTCCTCGTTCGCCGCGTTGAACACCGCGGGCAGGCACCCGCCCGCGGTCCCGATCTCGCGGGCGATCCGCACCGCCGGGAAGGTCTCGTCGTCGAGCGGCTCGAAGGTCCACTCGCTCGCGGTGGACCAGTCGCAGGCCCTGGCCGCCCCGGGCACCCGGTCCGGCCAGGCCAGCGCCAGGGCGATCGGCAGCCGCATGTCCGGCGGGCTGGCCTGCGCCAGCGTGGAGCCGTCGGTGAAGGTGACCATGGAGTGCACGATCGACTGCGGGTGCACGACCACGTCGATCCGGTCGTAGGGCACCCCGAACAGCAGGTGCGCCTCGATCAGCTCCAGCGCCTTGTTGACCAGGGTCGCCGAGTTGACCGTGATGACCGGGCCCATCGCCCAGGTCGGGTGCGCCAGCGCCTGCTCGGCGGTGACCCCGGCCAGCTCGGCGCGCTTGCGCCCGCGGAACGGCCCGCCGGATGCGGTGAGCACGAGCCGGTCGACCTCCTCGGCCCGGCCGCCGCGCAGCGCCTGCGCCATCGCCGAGTGCTCGGAGTCGACCGGGATGAGCTGCCCGGGCTCGGCCGCGGCCAGCACCAGGGAGCCGCCCGCGATCAGCGACTCCTTGTTCGCCAGGGCCAGCCGGGCGCCGGTGGCCAGCGCCGCCAGCGTGGGGGCCAGGCCGCGGGAGCCGGTGACGCCGTTGAGCACCACGTCCGCGGGCTCGGCGCCGATCAGCTCCAGCAGCGCGTCCGGGCCCGCGTGCACCCGGACGCCGTGCGGTCGGAGCAGGTCGCGCACCTGCTCGGCCGCGCCCGGGTCGGGGACCGCGACGGCGGGGACGCGGTGGCGGACCGCCTGCTCGGCGAGCAGCGCCGGGTCGGAACCACCGGCGGCCAGGCCCGCGACGGTGAACCGGTCGGGGTTGGCCGCGACCACGTCGAGCGCCTGGGTGCCGATGGACCCGGTCGAGCCCAGGAGCAGCACGGAGCGCGGGTCGTCGTCACCGCGCGCGGGGGGAAGTGTCATCCCGGTCATTGTTCCCGACGCCCGGCCTGTCCCCGCACACACGGTCCGCGACCAGGGTGCCCCCGTGCGCGCCCCGGGATACGACCGTTCGGCGCAACCCCGAAAAAAGTTCCCGATCCGCGCTTAGACCGAACGGGATATGGGCATCTCACCGTCAGCACGGAAAGACTTCGGCGAGAACGCCCGAGGTCATGAGGAAGGAGCTTCGATGGGCATCATCGGCTGGATTGTTCTCGGTTTGCTGGCCGGTCTCATCGCCAAGGCCATCATGCCTGGTAAGGACCCGGGTGGCATCATCATCACGATGATCCTCGGCGTTGTCGGCGCCATTATCGGCGGGTTCATCGGGAATGCGATCTTCGGTGGTGGGCTCTCCACCTTCTTCTCGATCCGCACCTGGCTGCTCGCCATTCTCGGCTCGATCATCCTGCTGGGCATCTACCGCCTGGTCACCGGGAACCGGGCACGCGCGTAAGACCCCTGTCACACCCGAGGGCGCCACGGACACCGTGGCGCCCTCGGCGCGTCCCGGTGTGGGACGATTGCGGTGCAGGACGACAGTTCATCGTTGGAGGGTGACGTGGCGGGCACTGGGCTGGAGAAGCGGAAGTCGACCGAGGCCGCGAACATGGTGAGCCCGGTGGACGAGCCGTCCGCCGCGTGGGGCTGGCACGGCGGTTTCCCCAAGGGCACCCTGATCGCGGGGGTGTTCGTCGGCCTGGCCATGTTCGCCATGCTGATCGGCAACCACGAGTCGCACACCGAGGACATCTGGCTGATCGGCACCGGCGTGCTGATCCTCGCGGGCATCGGCTGGAAGATCCACAAGAGCCGCACCGCCTGGCGCCGCTGAGGCTTGTACCGCAGCACCCCCGACCCGGCCACCGGGCGGGGGCGCCCGACCACGTGCTGGGCACCCGTTGCCACATGCGCATGAGCGCAGTTGTGTCTGACCTGTCACCGCAACGACAGGAAGGCACCCCATGTCCGTCACGGACGAACTGCTCGCCAACAACGCCACCTACGCCGCGTCCTTCTCCGGGCCGCTGCCGCTGCCGCCCGCCAAGGGCGTCGCCGTGCTGGCCTGCATGGACGCCCGGCTCAACGTCTACGGCGCGCTCGGCCTCGCCGAGGGCGAGGCGCACGTGATCCGCAACGCGGGCGGCGTGGTCACCGAGGACGAGATCCGCTCGCTGGCCATCAGCCAGCGGCTGCTGGGCACCCGGGAGATCATCCTCATCCACCACACCGACTGCGGGATGCTCACCTTCACCGACCAGGACTTCCGCGACAGCATCCAGGAGGACACGGGCGTGCGCCCCACCTGGTCGGCGGAGGCGTTCGGCGACCTCGAAGGCGACGTCCGCCAGTCCGTCGCCCGGATCAAGGCCAGCCCGTTCGTCCCGCACACCGACCAGGTCCGCGGCTTCGTCTTCGACGTGGCGACGGGCAAGCTCAACGAGGTCTCCTGACCCCGGTCGGGACCACCAGGGCCCCGCCTGCGGCTGCGGCTCACCGTCAGTGCCGCGGTGAGCCGCCCCGGTCAGCCCGCCACGGCCCGAGCGCCCCGCGCTCCCGCCGCCTGCTCCACAACACCCCGTCGTCGGCCACCGCGTAGTAGTCGACGACGTCCCCCTCCGGGCTCGCCACCGACACGTCCCGGGCCCGACCGGGCAGCTCCAGGTCCACCCACGCCGACCACCGGCCCCCGACCAGGAACGCGGCCAGGACCCCACCGCCCGCGTCGGCCACGACCGCCGCCGTCCCGGTGTCGGTCCGCACGCTCGCCATGGCCCGGGGCCCGCGGTCGCGCAACCGCCCCGCGCCCCGCACCGCCCCGACCACGGCCGCGACCAGGTGCCGGGACACACCCGGCGATGTCCGAAACCCCGACTCGATCAGCACTCCCCCAGCGTCGCACCCACCCGCTGAGGCGTTACTCAGCCCTCGGCGGCGAGCTGGCCGCAGGCGGCGGCGATCTCCTGGCCGCGGGTGTCGCGGACCGTGCAGGACACGCCCTGGGCGTTGACCCGGCGGACGAACTCGCGCTCGACCGGCTTGGGGCTGGCGTCCCACTTGCTGCCCGGGGTCGGGTTGAGCGGGATGACGTTGACGTGCGCCAGCGGGCCGAGGTGCTTGTGCAGCAGCCTGCCCAGCAGGTCGGCGCGCCACGGCTGGTCGTTCACGTCGCGGATGAGGGCGTACTCGATGGACACGCGGCGGCCGGTGCGGTCGGCGTAGAGGCGGGCGGCGTCGAGGACCTCGGCGACCTTCCAGCGGGTGTTGACCGGGACCAGGGTGTCGCGCAGCTCGTCGTCCGGGGTGTGCAGGGAGACGGCGAGGCGGACGCTGAGGCCCTCCTCGGCGAGCTTGCGGATGGCCGGGACCAGGCCGACCGTGGAGACGGTGACCGAGCGCTGGGAGATGCCCAGGCCCGCGGGCGCGGGGTCGCAGATGCGGTGCACGGCGTCGATGACCCGGCGGTAGTTGGCCAGCGGTTCGCCCATGCCCATGAACACGATGTTCGACAGCCGACCCGGTTCGCCCAGTTCGCCGTCGCGCATCGCGGCCGCGGCGGCGCGGACCTGGTCGACGATCTCGGCCGTGGACAGGTTGCGCTGCAGGCCGCCCTGGCCGGTGGCGCAGAACGGGCAGGCCATGCCGCACCCGGCCTGGCTGGACACGCACAGCGTCACCCGGTCCGGGTAGCGCATGAGGACGCTCTCGACCAGCGTGCCGTCGTGCGCGCGCCACAGCGTCTTGCGGGTGGTGTTGTCGTCGCAGGCCACGTGCCGGACGACGCTGAGCAGCGGGGGCAGCAGCTCGTCGGCGAGCCGGTCGCGGCTGGCGGCCGGGATGTCGGTCATCGCGTCGCGGTCGGCGGTGAGCCTGGCGAAGTAGTGGGTGGAGAGCTGGTTCGCCCGGAACGCCTTCTCCCCCAGGTCGGTGACCGCGTCGCGCCGCTGCTCGGTGGACAGGTCGGCGAGGTGGCGCGGCGGCAGGCCGCGCTTGGGGGCGTCGAAGACGAGCGGGAGTGAGGTCATAACCAGTCCATTCTCCCACGCCCGCGGGTGTGCTCTCACCGGGTCGTGGGAGGGGCCGTCCCGCCTTGCTCGCAGTTCTCGGTGGCGGCGGCCGCGTCCCTGAGCCGGTCCGGCAGGTCGATGTTGTCCACGGCGGTGAGCGCGGCTTCGAAGCCGCGCAGGCCGGTGCCGAAGCGGTCGATGGCGGAGCCGTACACCTCGGGGGTCAGCGGCTCCGCTGCGGTCACCTCGTCGCGGGCGGTGGCCACGGCGCTGCGGCCCTGGGCCAGGCCGTCGATGAGCTTGCCGAGGTTGGGGTCGATTTCCGGGGCGGGCGAGGGCACCAGCGAGCGGTAGTCGGCCAGCGCCGCGTCGAGCACGCCGATGAACCTGCCGGTCGTGTCGAGGAACTGCTTCTTGAGCACGGCGGGGTCGCTGGAGCTCGTCGGCTGCTGGGTGGTCTCCGCGGCGGTGACCAGCAGCTTGCCGGTGCCGCAGAACTTCTCCATCCAGCGCACGTCGTCCGGGTCGGCCTCGGGCGGGGCCGACGTGGTGGCCGTCGGGTCGGCCTCCCGCACCGCGACCGCGGTCCCCGAGGTCGGCCGGGCGCAGCCTGCGGCCAGCAGCGCGGCGCAGAGCACCGCCGCCATTCCCACCCTCATGCCGCCTCCGACGCGTCCGCCCCGAGCGGGGTTCCCCCGAGTATGACAGCGGTCACCGATACTCATCGTTGCATCACGATAGCTTCCGATATATCGTTGACCTATCGCGAGCTACCGCTGGCGACAACCACAACACACAGCCAGAACCCAGGAGTGAACAATGCGAACCACCGACCACCGGCGCGGACCCTGGCGCCGACACGACCACCACGGCCACCCCTTCGCGGGCCACGGCCCCCACTTCGACCCGGAGGCCGAGATGACCCCGCCGCCCTTCCCCCCGTTCCCGCCCGGTGCCCCCTTCCCGCCCTTCGGCGGGCACGGCGGCCGGGACGGGCGCGGTGGCCCATTTCCCGGCGGCCGAGACGGGCGCGGCGGCCCGTTCCCCGGCAGCCGGGGCGGGCACCGGCGCGGCCGGGGCGACGTGCGCGCCGCCCTGCTGGCGCTGCTGACCGAACGGCCGATGCACGGCTACGAGATGATCCAGGAGATCGCCGCCCGCAGCGGCGGCTACTGGAAGCCCAGCCCCGGCTCCGTCTACCCCACCCTGCAACTGCTCGCCGACGAAGGCCTCGTCCGCGGCGTCGACAGCGAGGGCGGCAAGCGCCTGTTCGAGTTGACCGAGGAGGGCGCCGCCGCCGCGGCCAGGCTCGGCGACACCCCGCCGTGGGAGCAGGTCAACCAGGGCGTCGACCCCGTCGAGCACACCCTGCGCAACTCCCTGGGCCAGATCATGGGCGCGGCGCAAGCCGTGGCGCAGGCCGCCTCGGCGGAGCAGAAGTCCCGCGCGGTCGAGATCCTCGACAACGCCCGCCGAGACCTCTACGCCCTCCTCGGCGAGTCCGATTCGACCCCGACCGCGGAGTGATCACCGGGTCCGCGGGGTCCGGCGGGTGACCGCCGGACCCCGCTGCCGGAGGGCTCAGCGGAGGATGAGACCGGTGGGCTTGCGGCGGGTCAGGACCCGGTAGCCGACCGGGATCTCCAGGCCGGGGGTCTCGGCGATGGCCCGGGCGGCGACCGGCTGGGAGAACTCGATGCGCAGCACCGCCTCCAGGGTCTTGCGGTCCGCGAAGCGCCACGTCGTGCTCACGCGGTAGCGGGTGAACCCCTCGATCTCGAAGAAGCGGTCGACCTCGACCGGGTCGTAGGTGGGCAGGTCCGCGCGCAGCCAGCGCCCGTACGGGGCGTACAGGCCGTCCAGGTCGACGATGACCAGGGTGCCGCCGGGGCGCAGTGCCCGGTCCGCCTCGCGCAGGCCCTGCTCGCAGCCCGGGCCGAAGAAGTACGCCGTGCGCGCGTGCGCGACGTCGAAGGACCCGTCGGCGACCGGCAGGTCCTGGGCGGACCCCAGGACGGCGGCGACGCCGGTCCGGCCCGCGATCCTGGTCACCGCCCGCTCCACGAGCGGGGGGTGCGGCTCCACGCCCAGCACGCTGCGTGCGCGTTCGGCGAACCTGGGCAGGTGGAAACCGTCACCGCAGCCGATGTCGAGAACGTCACCATTCCACGGGCACAGGCTGTCCAGGAGTGACCAAATCGAACCGTCGACGTCCTGGGCGCGGTTCTCGGCCTCGTAGAGGTCCGGCCAGTGCCAGATGTTGGGGCTGGGCAGCACCGACCCCGCCCGCAGCGACGTGACGATGCGTGACATCAACCCCATGGCGACAGCAAAGCACACCGCGTGCTTTCGGCGGCTGACTAGACCACTCGATCGGGTTAACGTCGGCGGCCAGGAGGTCGTCATCATGTCGATGGACGCGATCAGCGCGCTCGAAGAGATCCCGGACGGTATGCCCGGCAAGCCCTGCTGGGTGGAACTGGCCACCCCGGACCCGCGCACGGCGTCGGAGTTCTACGCGGGCCTGTTCGGCTGGGCGTTCCGCGTGGGCGAGGACGGCTACGTCATGGCCTACGTCGACGACGTGCCGGTGGCGGGCCTGCACGTGCCGCTGGGCGAGCAGCCGAACCGGTGGACGCTGTACCTGTCCGTCGGCGACACCGCGAACACCGCCGAGCGGGTCGTGCAGCTCGGCGGCGCGGTGCTCAGCGAACCGACCGAGGTCCCCGGCCAGGGCGGGCTGCTGGTGGCCGCCGACCCCAGCGGGGCCGCCATCGGCTTCTGGCGCCGGGACCGCGACCTGCGGCTGGGCACCGGGTTCCCCGGCGCGTTCACCTGGGCCGAGCTGAACACCTGGGACGGGGCGGCGGCGGACGCGTTCTACAGCGCCCTGTTCGACTACGAGGTCGTCCAGATGGGCGACGGGCAGGCCTTCGACTACACGAGCTGGGTCGTGCGCGGCGAGGAGGTGCTCGGCAGGCTGCGGATGGGGTCGGAGTTCCCGCCGGAGCAGGAGCCGCACTGGATGGTCTTCTTCGAGGTCGACCCGCTCTCGGGCACCGACCGGGTGGCGAGCCGGGCCCAGCAGCTCGGCGGCCGGGTCGTGGTGCCGCCGTTCGACTCCCCGTTCGGCCGGGCCGCCGTGCTCGCCGACACCACGGGCGCGGAGTTCACCGTGCTCGACCGCACCGACGCGCTGCCGGTCGTGGTCGAGGACGAGATCGGCGCCCCGGTGGACTACGACGACTGAGGGTCAGGCGGGTACGAAGAGGCCGAGCAGCAGCCAGGACACCACGGCCGAGGGCAGCAGGGAGTCCATCCGGTCCATCAGGCCGCCGTGACCGGGCAGCAGCGTGCCCATGTCCTTCACGCCCAGGTCGCGCTTGATCACCGACTCCACCAGGTCGCCCAGCGTCGCGGTGGGGACCAGCGCCATGCCGAACAGCACGCCCTGCCACCACTGCCCGTCGAGCAGCAGCGTCACCGTCAGCGCGCCCGCGGCGATCCCGGCGACCATGGACCCGGCGAAGCCCTCCCAGGACTTCTTCGGGCTGATCACCGGGGCCATCGGGTGCCTGCCGAACAGCACGCCCGCGATGTAGCCGCCGGTGTCGGAGCTGACCACCAGGATGAGGAAGCACACCACCCGGTAGATGCCGTCGTCGGGCAGCACGAGCATCGCCGCGAACGAGGCGAACAGGGGCACGTACGCCAGCGCGAACACCGCCGCGCTGGTGTCGCGCAGGTAGCCGTCGACGCCGCCGCGCAACCGCCACAGCAGGCACACCAGGACGGTGACGGCGAACGCGGCGAACACCCCGGCCCGCCCGAACGGCCAGGCCAGCCACACCATCGCCTGGCCGCCCAGCAGCACCGGCCACAGCGGCACGGCGATGCCCGCGCC
This sequence comes from Actinokineospora spheciospongiae, assembly GCF_003182415.1. Taxonomy (NCBI): domain Bacteria; kingdom Bacillati; phylum Actinomycetota; class Actinomycetes; order Pseudonocardiales; family Pseudonocardiaceae; genus Actinokineospora; species Actinokineospora spheciospongiae. The sequence goes on from NZ_QHCP01000014.1 coordinate 105,119, forward strand.
GCGCTTGAGCGCGCCCGCCAGCTCCCAGGTCGACACGGCGACGGCGAGCGCCACCACGCCGATGAACACGTGCCGGACCAGGAACAGCGAGAGCAGCACCACCGCCCCGAGCGTCACCCCGACCCCGATCGCGGCGGGCAGGTTGCGCCCCGCCCGCGAGGCCTTCGGCGCCCCCTCGGCGGCCGTCGAGGTCACCGGGACACCCCCCGCGACCTCTTCGAGTGATCCATGCTCCAGCTCTCCCACCGGTCCGGCCATCGCGCTCTCCCCTCCGCACCCCCGAGGGGGTCAGACCTCGAGGAGGTCGGCTTCCTTGCGCTTGACGATCTCGTCGATCTGCGCGACGTACTTGTCGGTGAGGTTCTGCAGTTCCTTCTCGGCCCTGGTGACGTCGTCCTCACCGGACTCGCCGTCCTTGACCAGGCGGTCGAGCTCGTCCTTGGCCTTGCGCCGCACGCCGCGGATGGAGACCTTGGCATCCTCGCCCTTGCCGCGGGCGATCTTGACCATGTCCCGGCGGCGCTCCTCGGAGAGCTGCGGGATCACGATCCGGATGATCGTGCCGTCGTTGGACGGGTTCACGCCCAGGTCGGAGTCGCGGATGGCCTTCTCGATCGGCCCGAGCTGGCTGGCGTCGAACGGCTTGACCACGGCCATCCTGGCCTCGGGGATCGCGATGCTCGCGAGCTGGTTGAGCGGGGTCATCGCGCCGTAGTACTCCACCACGATCCGGGAGAACATGTTCGGGTTCGCCCGGCCGGTCCGGATCGAGGCCAGCTCGTTCTGGGCCACGGAGACCGTGGACTCCATCTTCTCCTCGGCTTCGAAGAGTGTGTCGTCGATCAAGGGGGGCTCCTCGTTACTCACGCGGTGGGCGTACTGACCAGCGTGCCGATCCTCTCACCACGCACCGCGCGGGCGATGTTCCCCTCCGTCAGGAGGTTGAACACGATGATCGGCATGTTGTTGTCCATGCACAGGCTGAACGCGGTGGCGTCGGCGACCTTGAGGTCGCGTTCGAGCACCTCGCGGTGGGTGATCTCGGTGAACATCTTCGCGCCGGGGGTGGTCCTGGGGTCGGCGTCGAACACCCCGTCGACGGCCTTGGCCATCAGCACGGCTTCGCAGCCGATCTCCAGGGCGCGCTGGGCGGCGGCGGTGTCGGTGGAGAAGTAGGGCATGCCGACCCCGCAGCCGAAGATCACCACTCGGCCCTTCTCCAGGTGCCGCTCGGCCCGGCGCGGGATGTAGGGCTCGGCGACCTGGCCCATGGTGATGGCGGTCTGCACCCTGGTGTCGATGCCTTCCTTCTCCAGGAAGTCCTGCAGCGCCAGGCAGTTCATCACGGTGCCCAGCATCGCCATGTAGTCGGCCCGGTCGCGGTCCATGCCGCGCTGGCTGAGCTCGGCGCCGCGGAAGAAGTTGCCGCCGCCGATGACGATCGAGGTCTGCACCCCGCCGCGCACCACGTCGGCGATCTGGCGGGCGACGGTGAGGACCACGTCGGGGTCGACCCCGATGCTGCCCCCGCCGAACATCTCGCCGCCGAGCTTGAGCAGCACCCGCTTGAAGCCGCCGTCGCGGATCGCGCCGTCGTTGGCAGTCACGTCAACACCCTCCTCGTGACTCTGCCCCGCCCTCGGGGTCCGGGGGCGGGGCAGAGCGTCGGTCACGTCGTGGCCCTCGGTCAGGACTGGCCGACCTCGAACCGGGCGAAGCGGGTCACGGTGACGCCCGCCTCCTCCAGCACGGCCTTGACGGTCTTCTTCGAGTCCAGCACGGAGGACTGCTCCAGCAGGACGACGTCCTTGTAGAAGCCGTTGACCCGACCCTCGACGATCTTGGGCAGGGCCCCCTCGGGCTTGCCCTCCTCGCGGGCGGTCTCCTCGGCGATGCGGCGCTCGCTGGCCACCAGGTCGGCGGGGACCTCGTCGCGGGTGACGAAGCGGGGCTTCATCGCCGCGATCTGCATGGCGGCGGCGCGGGCCGCCTCCTCGCCCCCACCGGTGTACTCGACCAGCACGCCCACGGCGGGCGGCAGGTCGGAGGAGCGGCGGTGCAGGTAGGTGCTGACGGTGCCGGTGAAGGCGGCCGCGCGGCGCAGCTCCAGCTTCTCGCCGATCTTGGCCGAGAGGGCCTGCACGGCCTCCTCGACGGTGCCCTCGCCGAGCGGGGCGGCCTTGAGCGAGTCGAGGTCGGCGGCACCGGCGGTCTTGCCCGCGGCGACGATCCGGTCGGCCAGCTCGATGAACTCGTCGTTCTTGGCGACGAAGTCGGTCTCGCAGTTCAGCTCGACGATGACCCCGTCGGCTGCGGCGACCAGGCCCTGGGCGGTGGCGCGCTCGGCGCGCTTGCCCACGTCCTTGGCGCCCTTGATGCGCAGGATCTCGATGGCCTTGTCGAAGTCGCCGTCCGTCTCGGTCAGCGCCTTCTTGCAGTCCATCATCCCGGCGCCGGTCAGGTCCCGGAGCCTCTTGACGTCGGCCGCGGTGAAGTTCGACATCGCGTCTTTTCCGTCCTTCTTATTTCTGACTTGCGCGCGTGGAGGTGCTGGTGGGGCGGGGGCCCGTCGCCGGGCCCCCGCCCCATCGGGATCAGGACTCGGTCGGGGCGGGGGCCTCGGCCGGAGCGGCGTCCGGGGTCGCGGCGTCGACGGCGGCGACGGCCTGCTGACCGTCGGCCGCGGCGGTCTCGGCGCCGACGAGCAGCTCCTTCTCCCACTCGGCCAGCGGCTCGGAACCGGCTTCCGGCTTGTCCGAACCGCCACCGCGGGCGCCGGAGCGGGCCATCAGACCGGCGGCGGCGGCCTCGGCCACGACCTTGGTCAGCAGCGCGGCGGAGCGGATCGCGTCGTCGTTGCCCGGGATCGGGTAGTCGACCTCGTCCGGGTCGCAGTTCGTGTCGAGGATCGCCACGATCGGGATGTTGAGCTTGCGCGCCTCGCCGACGGCGATGTGCTCCTTCTTGGTGTCCACGATCCAGATGGCGGAGGGGACCTTCGCCATGTCGCGGATACCGCCGAGGGTGCGCTCCAGCTTGTCCTTCTCACGGGTGAGCATCAGGATCTCCTTCTTGGTGAGACCCTGGAAGCCACCCGTCTGCTCCATCGACTCCAGCTCCTTGAGGCGCTGGAGGCGCTTGTGCACGGTGGTGAAGTTGGTGAGCATGCCGCCCAGCCAGCGCTGGTTCACGTAGGGCATGCCGACGCGGAGCGCCTCGTTGGCGATGGCCTCCTGCGCCTGCTTCTTCGTGCCGACGAACAGGATGTGGCCGCCGTGGGCGACCGTCTCCTTGACGAACTCGTACGCGCGGTCGATGTAGGTCAGCGTCTGCCGCAGGTCGATGATGTAGATACCGTTGCGGTCGGTGAGGATGTAGCGCTTCATCTTCGGGTTCCAGCGTCGGGTCTGGTGCCCGAAGTGCACGCCGGAGTCCAGCAGCTGCTTCATGGTGACGACGGCCATGGCCGGGTTCGCACCTCTTCGTTCCGGGCACGACGGGGCCGAGGGGCCCTGTCGCGCGTTCTCGGTTGTCGCCGTGGACCGGTGGTCCACCGCCCTGGTGCGGTGCGGGACGACCGGACCCGCCGGCTGCTCGGATCGAGCACCCACCGGGACCGCCGGACGTCCGTGTTCGCGGCCTCAGAGTCGACCGCGGAGCGCACTGCACGCGAAGTCATCCAGTGTCGCCACCGGATGCGCTCGGAAGTGTACGCCGGGACACGGTCAGCCGAAGAATCGGAGCCCGGGTTGTCCCCAACCCGCCGAGTTGTCCACAGGCCCGCGCCGGGGGCTGACACCGCGCCCGGCGCCCGCCAGCCTGGTCCCATGACCGCTGACCCGCGCTCCCGGACCCTGCTGCCGGTGCTGCCCGTCGCGTTGCTGGTGGCGCTGTTCGTGGTGGCGCTGTTCGCGGTGCCGCCCGCTTCCGGCACCGCCCCGCGCGCGGGGCCGCCGACCGCCCGCTTCGGCTGGCCGCTGGCGCCGCCGCCGGTGGTGGCGCGACCGTTCGAGCCGCCCGCCTCGCCGTACGGCCCCGGCCACCGCGGCGTCGACCTGCCGGGCACCCCCGGCCAGGCGGTGCTGGCGGCGGGGGCCGGGGTGGTCGCGTTCGCCGGGCAGGTCGCCGGGCGCGGGGTGGTGTCGGTGGACCACGACCCGGACCTGCGCACCACCTACGAACCGGTGGGCGCGGCGGTCGCCGCCGGGGTCCGGGTCCGCCTCGGCGACCCCCTCGGCGTCCTGCTGCCGGGCCACGGCGGCTGCCCGGCGGCACCGGCGTGCCTGCACTGGGGCCTGCGGCGGGGCGCGGGGTACCTGGACCCGCTGCTGCTGGTCCGGCCCGCCCGGGTCCGGCTGCTGCCGGTGCCCCGCTCAGACGTCGGCGGTCTCCAGGAGCTTGGCGCGCAGGCGCAGCACGGCCCGGGTGTGCAACTGGCAGACCCGCGACTCGGTGACGCCGAGGACGCGGCCGATCTCGGCCAGGGTGAGGTTCTCGAAGTAGTACAGCGTCACCACCACCCGGTCGCGCTCCACCAGCAGGCCGATGGCCTCGGCGAGGGCGCGGCGGTTGTCCTGGTCGACCAGCAGCGCCACCGGGTCCTCGGCGGTCTCGTCCTCGAGGATGTCGGCCAGCGAGTTCGCGCCCCGCCCGGCGGCGGCCAGCTCGTCGAGCGCGACCACGCTGGTGAGCTGGAGCTGGGCGTAGACGTCGTGCAGCTCGTCGACGGTGAGGCCGAGCTCGCCCGCCAGCTCGTGGTCGTTCGGGGTGCGTTGGAGCTTGGCGCCGAGCCGCTCGATGCCGCGCTCGACCTCGCGGGCCCGACCGCGCACGGTGCGGGGCACCCAGTCCTGGGCGCGCAGGTCGTCGAGGATCGCGCCGCGGATGCGCTGCATGGCGTAGGTCTCGAACTTGAGGCCGCGCTCGGGCTCGAACTTCTCGATCGCGTCGACCAGGCCGAAGATGCCGGACTGGATCAGGTCGGAGACCTCGACGTGCGCGGGCAGGCCGGTGCCGACCCGGCCCGCGACGTACTTGACCAGCGGGGCGTAGTGCAGCACCAGCCGGTCGCGCAGGGCGTGGTCGCGGTGCTGCCCGTAGGCCCGCCAGAGCGCGACGATGCCCGCTTCGACGTCGTCTGCCGTCCGGTTGTCCCCGGGGAGGACACCGGCCGCCACGCCTTCCCCGAAGAGGGCATGGCCGTTCACCTGGTTCTGCGCGCCCGCGGGCGGATTCGCCCCCGGCGCCCCAGATCCGTCCCCCGGCTCAGCCGGAACGAGGGTGGGTTCGGTCATGGATCGCCTTCAGCCGTTCGACGGTCACGTGGGTGTAGAGCTGCGTGGTTGCGAGCGTAGCGTGACCGAGTAGCTCCTGGACGCTACGAAGGTCGGCGCCTCCTTCGAGCAAGTGTGTTGCCGCAGAGTGACGAAGCCCGTGCGGGCCCATGTCCGGAGCCCCGTCCACGGCCCCCACGGCGAGGTGCACGATACGCCGTACGGCGGTGCTGTGGAGGCGTCCGCCCCGCGCGCCCAACCACAGTGCCGGTGGTGAATCCGCCCGCGCCAGGGACGGACGCCCCTGGCGCAGCCAGGCCTCGAGCGCCGCGGCGGCGGGGGCGCCGAAGGGCACCGCCCGCTCCTTCGACCCCTTGCCCAGCACCCGGGCCAGCCGGTCGCCGAGATCGATGTCGTCGACGTCGAGCCCGCACAGCTCCGACACCCGCACACCGGTCGCGTACAGCACTTCCACGAGGGCGTGATCACGCAACGCCACCGGATCAAGTTCCCGCGCGCCCGCCGCGGAGGCCGCCATGAGCCCCTCCGCCTGGTCCTGCCGCAGCACCGCGGGCAGGGTCCGGTGCCGCTTCGGCGCCACCAGGCGCAGCCCCGGGTCCGCCGCCAGGTGCCCCCGCCGGTGCGCCCACGCGGTGAACGTCCGGGCCGCCGCCGCCCGCCGCGCCAGCGTCGTCCGACCGGCCCCCGCGGCCCGCTGGGCGGCGAGCCAGCCGCGCAGCGCGGTCAGGTCCAGACCCACCCCGCCGAGGTCCGCGGGGACCGGCCGCCGGCCATGGTCACTCGATTCAGCAGGGCCGGTTTTCCCCTCTTCTCCCTCATCCACCGGTGATAAAACATCACCCATTCGGGGTGTCGTATGCGCAAAAGTCGAATCAAGCACACCCAGCGTGAACCCCACCAGGAGCACCACGTCCCCCAGGTAGGCGCGGACCGTGTGCGCGGACAACCCACGCTCCAGCGCCAAGTGCCGTTCGTACTGGTCCAACACCGCTCGGACCGGCTCGGGGAGCGCGTCCCGAACCCGTCCCAGATCCACTCGCGACCGACCGGGAGCACCCACCCCGCCAACGCTGTGCCACCTCGCCCCGCGCGTCAAGCACCGCCACGCCCGTAGCACGGAGGACCGACGGGAACGGCCCCCGGGAGATCGACAACGGCCCGGTTGTCCACAACCCCGAAATCCCTCCACAGGTTCGCGGCGCCCCTGGGCACCGCCGCGCCGCGGGGGCACCGTCGACAGCAGCACCCGATCCGACAGGAGAGCACCATGCAGGCACCGCACATCGCCCTCGGCAGGCGCGGCGAGGACATCGCCGCCCGGTACCTGGCCACCACCGGCTTGGTCGTGCTGGACCGCAACTGGCGCTGCGACCTCGGCGAACTCGACGTCGTCTGCGCCAACGGCGACGGCCTCGTCTTCTGCGAGGTCAAGACCCGGTCCGGCACCGGCTTCGGCACCCCGGCCGAGGCGGTCGACGACGCCAAGGCCGCGCGCGTGCGCGACCTCGCGGTCCGCTGGCGGGTCGAGCACGGGATCAGACCGTGCCCGACCCGCTTCGACATCGTCTCGGTGCTGCTGCGCCCGGAGCGCACGGCCGAGGTGCGGCACCTGCGCGGGGCCTTCTGATGGTGCTGGCGAAGGTGTGGTCGGTGGCCCTGCACGGCGCCGACGGGGTCACCGTGGAGGTCGAGGCCGACATCGGCGGCGGCAAGCCCGGCATCCACATCGTCGGGCTGCCCGACGCGGCGCTGAACGAGGCGAAGGACCGGGTGCGGGCGGCGGTGCGCAACAGCGGGCTGCGCTGGCCCGACCAGCTCGTCACCCTCGCGCTGTCCCCGGCCGACCTGCACAAGTCCGGTTCCGGCTACGACCTCGCGCTGGCGGTGTCGGTGCTGATCGCCGACGGCCGGGCGCCCGCCGAGCGGTTCGCGGGCACGGTCCTGCTCGGCGAGCTGGCCCTCGACGGCAGGCTGCGCAGCGTCCGCGGCGTGCTGCCCCGGCTGCTGACCGCCCGCCGCGGCGGGCACACCCGGGCCATCGTCCCCCGGTCCGCGCTCGCCGAGGCGTCCCTGGTCGACGACCTGGAGATCCTCGGCGCGGACCGGCTCACCGACGTCGTCGCCTGGGCCACCGGCACGGCCGACGCCCTCAGCGCGCCCGAGCCGGGCGCCGAGCGGGCGGGCGACCCGCCACCGGACCTGGCCGACGTGGTCGGCCAGCCGGACGCCCGCTGGGCGCTGGAGGTCGCGGCGGCGGGCGGGCACCACCTGCTGCTGACCGGCCCACCCGGCACCGGCAAGACGATGCTCGCCCGCCGCCTCCCCGGCCTGCTCCCCCGGCTGCCCCGCGAACAGGCCCTGGAGGTGACCGCCGTGCACTCGGTGGCGGGGGCGCTGGCCGCCGACTCCCCGCTGGTGACTGTGCCGCCGTTCATCGCCCCGCACCACAGCGCCTCCACCCCCGCCCTCGTCGGCGGCGGGGTCGGTCTCGCGAAACCCGGCGCCATCAGCAGGGCCCACAACGGGGTCCTCTTCCTCGACGAGGCGTGTGAGTTCGCGGCCGATCGGCTGGAGGCCCTGCGCACCGCCTTGGAGGAGGGGGAGGTCCGGCTCGCCCGCCGCGACGGGGTGGTGCGCTACCCGGCGCGCTTCCAACTGGTGCTGGCGACGAACACCTGCCCCTGCGCCCCGCCGAGGGAGGCGGACTGCACCTGTTCGCCGCACGCCAGGCGGAGGTACCTCGCGCGGCTCTCCGGGCCGCTGCTGGACCGCGTGGACGTGCGGGTGCGGATGCGGCCCAGCACCGCGGTGGCCCAGGCACCCGACCAGGTCACCGAACCGACGGAGGTGGTCCGGGCGCGGGTCCAGGCGGCCAGGGCGCGGGCGGCGCACCGGTGGGCCGCGCACGGGTGGCGCACCAACGCCGAGGTCCCCGGACCGGCGCTGCGGCGCCACTTCCCGCTGCCGCGGGAGTCGACGGCGCTGCTGGAGGCGGGCCTGGCCCGGGGCGTGCTCACCGCGCGGGGCGCCGACCGGTGCGCCCGGCTCGCCTGGACCGTCGCCGACCTGGCGGGCGCCGCACCACCGACAGCCCAGCACGTCGCCACCGCCCTGCACTTCCGCGGCCACCACACCCCGACGGCCTGACCCGGGCCGGAACGCACCGAGGAATCGGAGGAACCATGAAAACCGTTGCGCCACCGGCGATCGCCGCGCTGCTGCCCAGGGCGGTGCCGCTCACCGCCGCGGTCCGCGGGGCGTGCCCCACCGGTGCCCGACCGCGCGGGGCGCCGCCCACACGGCGGCTGCCCGACCGGGCGGCGGTGCACCGTGGATGACATCCGGCTGGCCCGGGCCTTCCTGCTCCGGGTCGCCGAACCGCCCGCGGGCGCGCTGGGCGGGTTCGTCGACTCGGTGGGGCCGGTCGCCGCGGCGGCGGCGATCCGCGCGGGCGAGGTGCCCGACGGGGTGCGGGAGGAAACCGTGGCGCGCAAGGACTTCGAACAGGCGGAGGCGGACCTGGTGGCCGCGCGGCACTGCGGGGCGCGGTTGGTCGTCCCGGAGGACGACGAGTGGCCGGGGTGGCCGCTGCTGGCGCTGGCCAACGCCTTGCGCGGCGGGAAGCGGTGGGCCGCGCCGCCGGTCGCGCTGTGGGTCCGCGGACCGGCCCGGCTCGACGAGGCGCTGCACCGGGCCGTCGCCGTGGTGGGCGCGCGGTCGGCGACCTCCTACGGGGAGCACGTGGCGACCGAGTTCGGCCACGGGCTCGCCGGGGCCGGGATCACCGTCGTCTCCGGAGCGGCGTTCGGGATCGACGGCGCCGCCCACCGGGGCGCGTTGCACGCCGGGGGCACGACCGTTGCGGTGCTCGCGTGCGGGGTCGACCGGTTCTACCCGGCCGGGCACAGCGCGATGCTGGGCCGGATCGCCGCGACCGGCGCGGTCCTGAGCGAGTACCCACCGGGAACACCCCCGGCGAAGCACCGTTTCCTCGTGCGCAACCGGCTGATCGCGGCGCTGGCGTCGGGGACCGTGGTGGTCGAGGCGGGCATCCGCAGCGGTGCCCGCAACACCGCGTCGTCCACGGCACAGCTGGGCAAGCCGCTGGTGGCGGTGCCGGGACCGGTCACGTCCGCGATGTCCCTGGGCTGCCACGACCTGCTGCGCGCGGGCACGGCCACCCTCGCCTCCACCCTCGACGAGGTCATGGAGGCGGTCGGGCAGATCGGCGACCTCGCACCCCGACCGGAGAGCCCGACCAGGCCGACCGACGGGCTCGGCGACCAGGCGCTGCGGGTGCACGAGGCACTCGACCCCCGCCGGTTCCGGGAAGCGGAGGTGGTCTCGGCGGGAGCGGGCGTGCCGCTGGAACGCGTGCGCGCCCTGCTCACCGAACTGGAACTGCTGGGTCTGGCCGCCCGCGGCGAGGAGGGGTGGCGACGATGCGCGCGGGGTTAGCCGTTGAAGGGGCCGTCCTCGGGCAGGCGCAGCTCCGGCTTGTCGAGTTCTTCGACGTTGACGTCCTTGAACGTGATGACGCGGACGTTCTTGACGAACCGGGCCGGGCGGTACATGTCCCACACCCAGGCGTCGGACATGCGGACCTCGAAGTAGACCTCGCCGTCGGCGTCGCGGACTTGCACGTCGACCCCGTTGGCGAGGTAGAACCTTCGTTCGGTCTCCACGACGTAGGCGAACTGGCCCACGATGTCGCGGTACTCCCGGTAGAGCTGCAGCTCCATCTCGGTCTCGTACTTCTCGAGATCCTCCGCGCTCATGTGCCGCGCGCCCCTCCTGGTCGTGGCGTTGCATCCCCGTCGACCGGCGGGGAGCCCCCATTCTGGACCACAGCGGCCGCCGCCACACTCAGCGCCACCCGGTGTGGCGCGCGCAGGCCGTGTGCCAGACCCGCGGCGGCGACGTTGGCGTAGGACCAGCGGTGTTCGCCGCTGGGCCCGTGGTCGCGCAGCGCGCGGGAGTGCAGGCCGGTGCAGTAGCCCTTGTGCACGTCGAAGCGGTAGAGCGGCAGGGTCTCGTGCAGCTCGGCCATGATCCGGTCGCGGGTGACCTTGGCCAGGACCGAGGCGGCGGCGACGCAGGCGGCGGCCTGGTCGCCCTTGATCACCGGCATGCTCGGGGCGGTGAGGCCGGGGACGCGGAAGCCGTCGGTGAGCACGTAGCCGGGGTGGGTGGCCAGGCGGGCAACCGCGCGGCGCATCCCCTCGATGTTGGACACGTGCACGCCCTTGAGGTCGACCTCGGCGGGCGGGACGACCACCACGGCGTGGTCCAGCGCGCGTTCCCGGACCAGGTCGAACATCCGGTCGCGGGCCGCGGCGGTCATCAGCTTGGAGTCGGTGAGGCCGTCGAGGCGGACCGCGTCGCCGGGGCGCAGCACGCAGGAGGCGATGACCAGCGGGCCCGCGCACGCGCCGCGGCCCGCCTCGTCGACGCCTGCGACCGGGCCGAGGCCGCGGCGGTGCAGGGCGGTCTGCAGGCTCCAGTTGCCGGTGTCGCGGCGGACCACGACGCGCGGCGGGCGGATCAGCTCCGCGGTCACGGGGTCACCTCCGGTGCTCGGTCGGACTCGCGGCGCGCTGCCGGGCGCAGCAGCGCGGACGCGCGCCTGCCCAGCCACAGCACGGGCCACGCGGCGGCCAACCCGACGCCCGCCGGGATGCCGGACTGCCAGGCGGGGGCCGACAGCGCCTGCGGGTCGTGGTCGCCGACGCCCCGCCACCGCGACGGCGGCAGGATGATCGCCCGCGCCTTGCCGATGACGTTGTCGACCGGCACCAGGCCGTTCGCGCCGCCACCGCCCTGGGTGCGGGAGTCGCCGGAATTGTTGCGGTTGTCGCCCATCACGAACAGCATCCCCTGGGGCACCGACACCGGGTCGAACCGCTCCTGGCCGGTGGGGCCCACCTCGGGGTCGTAGTGGATGTAGGGCTCGTCCAGCGGTGCGCCGTCGACGGTGACCCGGTTGCGGTCGTCGCAGCACTGCACGGTCTGCCCGCCGACGGCGACGACCCGCTTGACCACGTCGTCCTCGTCCGGGGTGGCGAGGCCGAACACCGAACCGACGTCCTGCAGCAGGCGGACGACCGCGTTGTCGGACCGGTCGGCGGTGAACTCCGAGCGGTTCCAGGTGCCCGGGCGCTCGAACACGACCACGTCACCGGGGCCGGGGTCGCGGAAATAGTACACGACCCGGTCGACCACCACCCGGTCGCCGGTGCAGCCGGGGCAGCCGTGCAGCGTGGCCTCCATCGACTCCGACGGGATCACGAACACGCGCGCGACGAACGACTGCACGAGGAAGGTGAGCACCAGGGCGATGGCCACCAGGATCGGCAGCTCCACCCAGAACGACAGCTTCTTCTTCGCGCGGGCGGGCCGGTCGGCGCCGGACCCGCCGTCGTCATCGGTGGTCTCGGGGTCGTCGGGGGTGTCGGGACCGTCTGGCACTCGGGCAGCCTACCGGGGGCCGTTCCTGTCGCCTCGGGTCAGCAATCCGCGCGCGCGGCGGCCCAGCCACAGCGTCGGCCAGGCCGCGGCCAACCCGATCCCGGCCGGGATGCCGGTCTGCCACGCGGGCGCCGACAGCGCGGCGGCCTGCGGGTCGTGGTCGCCGACGCCCTGCCAGCGCGACGGGGGCAGGATGATCGCCCGCGCCTTGCCGATGACGTCGTCGATCGGGACGAAGCCGTTCTCCCCGCCGCCGCCCTGCGAGCGCGAGTCCCGGGAGTTGTTGCGGTTGTCGCCCATCACGAACAGCTTGCCCGGCGGCACGGTGATCCGGGGGAAGCCCTCCTGCCGGTCACCGGGGTAGAGGTGGTGGCGGTAGGGCTCGTCGAGCGGCTTGCCGTCCACGGACACCCGGTTCTGCTGGTCGCAGCACACCACGGTCTGGCCGGGTCCGGCGATGACCCGCTTGACCACGTCCTCCTCGCTGGGGGTGGCCAGGCCGAACTGCGCGGCGAGGTCCTGGAACCAGGCGAACACCGGGTTCGGGTTCTCGTCGCCGAGGCCGGTCTGGTCCCAGGTGTCGGGGCGCTCGAACACGACCACGTCACCGGGCTCGGGGTCGCGGAAGTAGTACACGACCCGGTCGACCAGCACCCGGTCGCCGGTGCAGCCCGCGCACCCGTGCAGCGTCTGCTCCATCGACTCCGACGGGATCACGAAGACCCGCGCGATGAACGACTGGATGATCACCGTGAGGACCAGGGCGATCGCGATCAGGATGGGCAGTTCCACCCAGAACGGGCGTTTCGGCTTCTTCTTCTTCTCGGCCTTCGCCGCCTCGCGGTCGGAGACGTCGAGTTCTTCGGCGCCGCGTCCATCCCCCGGCACGGCGCCGTCGTCGTCGGACAAACTAGTCAGCCTTCCTCGGTGTGAGGGGCAGCAGGGCGGTCTTGGCCCGCCTGGTCAGCATGAGCACCGGCCAGGCCGCGGCGAACCCGATCCCCAGCGGGAGCCGCTCCTGCCACCCCGCCGCAGACAGCTCTGGACCCGCCTGCGGGTTGTGGTCGCCCACGCCGCGCCAGCGCGACGGCGGGAGCACGATGTAGCGCACCTTGCCGATGACCTTGCCGAGCGGGACGACCCCGCGGATGCCACCGCCGCCCTGGAAGCGGGAGTCCGAGGAGTTCCCCCGGTTGTCACCCATCACCCAGAGTGTGCCCTCGGGCACCGTAACCCTGCCGAACTTCTGGCGCTCGTCGGGGCCACCGAACTCCCAGTAGATGTAGGGCTCGTCGAGCGGCTTCCCGTCGACGAGCACCCGGTTCTGGTCGTCGCAGCACTCCACGGTCTGCCCGCCGACGGCGATGACCCGCTTGACGAAGTCCCGCTCGTCCGGCGGGGCGATGCCGATGAACGACCCGACCTGGCGCAGCGACTTCAACACCGGGTTGGTCGTCTCGTCGGTCTTGACGTCGTGCTCGGTCCAGGTGTTCGGCCCCTCGAAGACCACGACGTCACCGGGGCTGGGATCGCGGAAGTCGTAGATCATCTTGTCCACGAACACCCGGTCGCCGTCGCACTCGGGGCAGCCGTGCAGCGTCTGCTCCATCGACCCGGACGGGATCGAGTACACCCGGCCGATGAACTGCTGGATGAGGAACGTCAGCATCAGCGCCACGCCGACCAGCACCAGGACCTCGCGCCACAGCGGCTGCCTGCGCGGCGCGCGGCGGTGCTTGCCGCGCTTGCCGTTGGGCCGCTCCTCGTCGTCGTCCGACCGGGTACGGGGCCTGCTGACCGGCGCCACCCTCTCCGTCGGAGCCTCGGCGGCCTTGCGCTCGGACCGGCGGATGGGCCGCTCGGGCGCGACGGTGCCCGCCGCGTGGTCGACGGGCTTGACGGAGCGGTGCGTGCCGGTGCGGGTCTGCTCACCGGGCTTGGCGGCGCGGTGGGTGCGCGGCTCGGTGGTGGTCCGGCCCTGGTCACCCGCCCTGCCCGCCCGCCGTTCCCGCGCCTGCCCATCGGTACCGGGTTCGGCCGCGCGGCGGGAGTCGGTCGCGCCGCCCGGCCGGGCGGCGCGCCGGGGACCGGACCCCGCGTCCGGCGTGCCGAGGCTGTCGCCACCGGGTTCGAACGCCGCAGCACCACCCGAAGCGGAGCCGACAGCACGCCTGCCCCCGGTGGCCTCACGCCCGGAGCCCGCCGCACGACGAGTGCCGGTGGCTTCCCGCCCGGCTCCCGGACCTGCGGCGCGGCGGGTGGCTTCGCCGCCGGAGCCCCGGTTGGCGGCCCGGCGGGCACCCGTGGTTTCACCGCCGGAGTTCGGATCGGTGGCCCGGCGACTGCCCGTGGCTTCGCCACCCGAGTTCAGCTCGGCGGCCCGGCGACTGCCCGTGGCTTCGCCACCCGAGTTCGGGTCAGCGGGGCGGCGGCGGGTGCCCGTGGCCTCGTCACCCGAGTTCAGGTCAGCGGGGCGGCGGCGGGTGCCCGTGGCCTCGTCACCCGAGTTCAGGTCAGCGGGGCGGCGGGTGCCGGTGGCATCGCGGCCGGCGTCCGGGTCAGCGGGATCGTGGATGCCAGTGGCATCGCGGCCGGGGTCGAGGGCAGCGGCGCTGTCGGAATCGGCCGGGATCGGCCCGTGAATACCGGTGGGCGACTCGTCGACACGGCCCGGGCCTGCGGCAGCTTGACCCGGATCGGGTGAAGTTGTGTACCCGATCGGGGTGATGCGGCCGGAGTCCGAGGTGGCGGTGCGGCCCTGGTCGGGCGGGGGCGTGCCGGTGGGATCGGCGTGGCCGGGGTCGGCGGCAGTGGTGCGGCCCGAGTCGGCGGTGCCCCGGCGGCGGGTGCCGGTGGACCTGCCCGCGCGGCCCGGGTCGGAGCCCGGGGCACGGCGGGCACCAGTGGCGGCCTCGGAGTCGTGACCCGGTTCGAGAGCGGCGGCGCGGGTCGGATCGGAGCTCGGGGCGCGGGAGCCGGGCTCGGACCGGGTCGGGTCCTGGGTGGAGCGCGTCGAGGCGCCGGACTCGGCGACGCGGCGCCCCTGGGCACCGGACTCGGTCACGCGGCCGGACTCCCGGACGCGGCGAGGTGAGGCGCCGGATTCCCCGGCGCGGTGGCCCTGCGCGCCGGACTCGGCCGCGGGGCGGGACGAGGCATCGGACTCACCGGCACGGTGAACCTGCGCGTCAGACTCGGCCGCGCGGCGGGACGAGGCATCGGAATCCCCGACGCGACGGGCCTGGGAACCGGGTTCAGCCTGCTGGCGGAGCGAGGTGTCGGGCTGACCGGCGCGGCGGACCTGCGCGCCGGACTCGGCCGCGCGGCGAGATGAGGCATCGGAATCCCCGACGCGACGGACCTGGGAACCGGGCTCAGCCGGGCGGCGGGACGAGGCGTCGGACTCACCGGCGCGGCGGACCTGGGAACCGGGTTCAGCCGGGCGGCGGGGCGAGGCGTCGGATTCACCGGTGCGGCGGGTCTGGGGGTCGGACTCGGTGGGCTTGACCGTGCGGTGGGAGCCGGTGGAGCGGCCGCGGGTCGCCCCGGGGGTTGACGGGTCGGCGGGCTTGGTCGGCTTCCGCTTGTCGTCGACGGGGACCTTGGGCAGCAGGACGGTCGACTCGGCGTCGTTCTCGGGTGGCAGGGGGCGCTTGCGGCGCGGGATCGGCTGGGTGAGGTGCCGGGTCGGGTCGACGTCGATGCGGGCCGCGGGTGGGGTGACCCGGCGCGGGCGGGACAGGGGGACGTCGTCGAGTGACTCCGCGTGCGCCGGGATCGGCGGGATGGAGGAGGTCGTGCCTGCCCTGGTGGTGCCCGCGGTCGTGGTGGCCGCCCTGGTGATCTCGGCGGAGGTCGGCGGGGCGGGCCGGTCCTGCTCGCTGCCCGACTCCGGGGCGGAACCCGCGCGGCGGGTGGGGTCGGCGGCCTCGGCCCGCCGAGAACGGGAGGACGAACCGGTTCGCTGCTCGGATTCGGTGCGCTGAGCGGATCGGGCGCCCCCGGGGCGTTCGGCCTGCCGGTCGGACTCGGCGGAGCCGGGTCGCCGGGCGGGTCGCTTGGGGAGCTGGGCCCGTTGGGCGGATTCGTCTTCCAGGGTGGTGAAGTCGGCACGAGAGGCCGAGTCACCCCGCTGGGGGGGCTCGACCTGACGGGGGGCATCAGCACGCGAGGCCGGATCACCTCGTCGACCGGTCTCGGCGGGCTGGGACTCGGCGCGCTCGGACGAGTCGGCCCGCTGGGCGCGGCCCGCCTGCCGGACGGACTCCGCCTGCGCCGAAGAGCCGGCACCCTGGACGGACCGGGCCCGCCGGGCAGACTCCACGCCCTGCGCCGAATCGGCATGCTGCGCGGGTTCGCCACCCTGGGTCACATCGGCACCCCGGGCAGACCGGTCCCGCCGAGCAGACTCCATGCCTTGCGCCAAGTCAGCACGCTGCGCGGGCTCGGCACTCTGGGGGGAGTCGGCGCGCTGAGCCGGGTTTGTGCTCCGCCCGGACTCAGTGGGGCTGCTGGGCTCCGGGCGCTGGGCGGATTCGGGGCGGTCGGCCTGCCGGGTCGGGGAGTCGGCGGTGGGCTTCGGGCGGCTGACCGGGCGCATGCCGGGGCTGGAGGAGACGTCGGGCCGTAGCTGCGAGTTGAAGGAGGAGTCGAAGAAGGACGGGGGCAGGGGGGCGCGGGAGCGCGTCTTCTCCGGCTCGTCGGCCGCGGTGGCGTCGGAGGGGTGCCTGCGGACCTCTTCGGTGGGGTGGGCGTACTGGTCGAGGTCGCGGCGGGACACCTCGGTGGTCGGCTGCGACCCGTCCGCGGATCGCGGACGGCGGGACACCTCGGTGGTCGGTTGGGCCGCTTCCGCCGATCGGGCGCGGGCGGGTGGTGTGCCGGGGTCCGCGGGGGCGGGTGCCTGCTCGTCCGCGGTGCGGGAACGGTGGGACAGCTCCGAGTCCGGCGAAGTGGGCTCCTGGGCTTCGGTCGACCTCGATCGGCGAGGGACCTGGGTGGTGGGCTGCGCGGCCTGGTCAGCGCCCTCCGGCAGGTGGGGGGCCTCCCCCACTTCGGCGATGGTGTCCGCCGGGCGGGAACGGCGGGACAGCCGGGTGGTCGGGTCCGACAGGGTGGGCTCCTCGGCCTCGGTCGACCGCGGGCTGCGGGACGTGGGCGGCATCGCCTCGGGAGGCTCGGTGGGGGGTTCCTGGCGGCGCAGCCGGGGGGCCTCGAGCTGCGGGGTGCGCCTCGGTTCCCCGTCCTGGGCGCTGCGGGCCTCGTCGGCTGCGTGGGCGGCGCTGGCGGGGAACCAGTCCGAGGGTTCCGGGGTGACGGGCCTGTCGGACGTGGTGGGGCGGTCGGCGGGGATGTTGGGCCACTCGCCGGTGGGGCTCAGCGGGTCGACTTCCAGGGGGGCGCCGAACCAGAACTCGGGTTCCACCGGGTCGAGTCGGGGCAGCTCGGGGACCTCTGGGACGAACTCACTGTGAGGGGGTGTCCCGGTCGTGTGGGCGCCGGAGTCGTCTGCGGACGCGGAGTCGGGCGCGGAGTCGCCACCAGCAGCGGAGCCGCCGCTTGTGGAGCCGCTTCCAGAGTCACTGCCAGGGGCGGAGGTACCGCCAGGGGCGCCCGCTGCGGAGGCGCCGGCTGCCGTGGGACCACGGCCTGCGGGAGCGCTGGGGTCTACGGGCGGGTGGTCGCCGTTGCGGTGGGGGGTGCCGTTCGAGTGGCCGCCGTTGCCGGGGTGGGCACCGCGTGCGGGGGGAGCGCCACCCGTGGACGCTGTGGCGTCGCGGGGGGTGCTGCCGTTCCCGGTGGGGCCGTGGCTGCCGGGGGCGTCGGCCGTGGTGCTGTGGCCGTTCTTCGCGGGGGCTTCCGGCCCGTGGCCGTTGGACCGGCCGTTACGGTCGGAAAACGACTCGTGGCCGACCGTCTTCCGTCGGGGCGGTCCCGGAGCTGTTTCGGCTTCCGGGGGCGCGCTGCGAGGAGGACGGTCGACCACGCATGTCAGGGTACGTGAGTCGGTGTGCTACCCGTGTCAGGAGGACGTGGGGAACGGCTCGCGCTTCTCCTTGATCTTGGCGGCCTTGCCGCGCAGCTCGCGGAGGTAGTACAGCTTCGCCCGGCGGACGTCGCCGCGCTTGGCGATCTCGATCTTGGCGATGTTGGGGGTGTGCACCGGGAAGGTGCGCTCCACGCCCACGCCGAACGACACCTTGCGCACGGTGAAGGTCTCGCGGATGCCACCGCCCTGGCGGCGGATCACGACACCCTGGAACACCTGCTCCCGGGAGCGGGTGCCCTCGATGACCCGAACGTGGACCTTCAGCGTGTCACCCGGGCGAAAGGCCGGGATGTCGGAACGCAGCGACTGGGCGTCCAGGGCATCCAGGGTGTTCATCGGTAGTCCGTCCTCGTCCTTGGAGATGTTCTTCGTACGTCCCGGCCGGGGACGGCGTCACGCCGAACAGTCCAGCCTGGGAGGGGGCTTGTGCGCGCGCACTCGGACAACTGCCGGACGCGTCAACTGGGAAAGTATGTCAGACGGGGTCGCCGGGGGGGAAATCGGCCCCCGCGAGACGGGTCAGGACGGCCCGGTCGTGCTTGTCGAACGCCTCCGGCGGCAGGGCCGCCAGCAGGTCGGGCCTGCGCGCCCTGGTGCGCTCCAGCGCCTGGTCGCGGCGCCAGCGGGTGATCGCGGCGTGGTTGCCCGAGCGCAGCACGTCGGGCACCGGGCGGTCGCGCCAGACCTCGGGGCGGGTGTAGCTGGGGCCCTCGAGCAGGCCGTCGGAGAACGAGTCCTGCTGGTGCGACGCCGGGTTGCCCAGGACGCCGGGCAGCAGGCGGGCGACCGCCTCGACGATGACCAGGACCGCCACCTCGCCGCCGACGAGCACGTAGTCGCCGATGGACACCTCGTCGACCCGCACCCGGGTGGCGGCGTCGTCGACGACGCGCTGGTCGATGCCCTCGTAGCGGCCGCAGGCGAAGACCAAGCGCTCCTCGGCGGCGTACTCGTGCGCCACGGCCTGGGTGAACGGGCGCCCGGCCGGGGTGGGCACGACCAGGCGGGGCACGACGTCCCCGGCGCACACCTCGTCCAGGGCCTCGCCCCACACCTGCGGCTTCATCACCATGCCGGGGCCGCCGCCGTACGGGCTGTCGTCGACGGCCTTGTGCACGTCGTAGGTCCACTTCCGCAGGTCGTGGACGTCGAGGGAGAGCAGTCCCCGGTCGATGGCCCGGCCGAGCAGCGCGGCGCGCAGCGGCTCCAGGTACTCGGGGAAGATCGTGACAACGTCGATTCGCACGGTCAATCCGCTGTTCTCATGGGCTGAGGAGGCCCTCGGGCGGATCGAGCACGACCCGCTGACCGGCGATGTCCACGGCGGTGACGATGGCCTTGACGAACGGGACCAGCACCTCGCGGCCCTCGACGTCGAGGACCAGCAGTTCCCCGCCGAGGCCGTGGGTCACCTCGCGGACGGTGCCGACCCGAGTGCCGTCGGCCAGCTCGGCGGCCAGGCCCTCCAGCTCGTGGTCGTAGAACTCGTCCGGGTCGTCGGACCTGGGCAGGTCGGCGGTGTCCACCAGGAGCATCGCGCCGCGCAGGTCCTCGGCGGCGGTGCGGTCGGGCACCTCCTCGAAGCGCACCAGCAACCGCCCGGTGTGCGACCGGACGGTGGCGACGGTGAGGGTGCGCTCGGGGGCACCCTTCGGCCGGGCGGTCATGACGCTCCCGAGCGCGAAGCGCTGCTCGGGGTGGTCGGTGCGCGGGTCCACGGCGAGTTCGCCGTGGATTCCGTGCGCCTTGGCCACCCGGCCGATGGCGACCAGATTCTGCTGAGCCATGTCAGTGGTCGGTGTCCACCACGTCCACGCGGATTCCGCGACCGCCGACGCCGGCCATCACGGTCCGCAGCGCGGTCGCGGTGCGGCCACCCCGGCCGATCACCTTGCCGAGGTCCTCCGGGTTGACGTGCACCTCGAGCGTGCGGCCACGACGGTTCGTGACCAGCTCGACCTGCACGTCGTCCGGGTTGTCGACGATGCCGCGCACCAGGTGCTCAAGGGCGTCCGCGAGGGCACTCACTCGGCCGCGGCCTCCGCCTCGGCGGGCTTGTCGTCGGCCTTCTTCGGCGCCGACTTCTTCTTCGGGGTCGTCGCCTCGGTGCCGGGCTCCTCGCCCGCCGACTTCAGCGCGGCCTCGAACAGCTCCTGCTTCGACGGCTTGGGCTCCTTGACCCGCAGGGTGCCCTCGGCACCCGGCAGGCCCTTGAACTTCTGCCAGTCGCCGGTGATCTTCAGCAGCGCGAGGACCGAGTCGGTCGGCTGCGCGCCGACGCCCAGCCAGTGCTGGGCCCGCTCGGAGTCGACCTCGATGAGGCTCGGCTCCTCCTTCGGGCTGTAGCGGCCGATGGTCTCGATGGCCTTGCCGTCGCGGCGGGTGCGCGCGTCGGCCACGATGATGCGGTAGAACGGCGCACGGATCTTGCCGAGGCGCTGCAGCTTGATCTTGACAGCCACGGTTGCGGGTACTCCTCAAAGCTCTCGGGTGCAGACGGTGCGGATGTCGCGGCCCGAGTGGGGATTCGGGTGCGGCGTCCGGGAGGTTCAGGCGTCGAGGCACGGCGAGAGGGTCCGGCCACGACGGACAGCCGCCAATTGTGCCAGACGCGGTCCCGGGGTCCGAATCGGCGGGGGTCTAGCGCGCGAACGGGGTCGGCTCGACGCCCGCGCCGGTGAGCGCGGCGCGGACGGCGCGGGCGTGCCCGACGGCCCCCGGGGTGTCCCCGTGCAGGCAGAGCGAGCGGGCCTCGGTGCGCAGGACGGTGCCGTCGACGGCCACGATCTCGCCGCGCTCGGCCAGCCGCAGCGCCCTGGCCACGACGGCGTCGGTGTCCGGGAGCAGGGCACCGGGTTCGCGGCGGGGCACGAGGGTGCCCCGGGGGGTGTAGCCGCGGTCGGCGAAGGCCTCCGGGACGCCCGAGTCCCCGGCAGCGCGCAGGAGCCGGGAGCCGGGCAGGCCGAGGATCGGCAGGTCGGCGAAGGCGCGGACGCCGTCGACCACGGCGGCGGCCTGGGCCTCGTGGTGGACGGTGGCGTTGTAGAGGGCGCCGTGCGGTTTGACGTGGGACACCCGCGTCCCGGCCGCGCGGGCGCAGGCCTCCAGGGCGCCGATCTGGTAGAGCACCTCGTCGGCCAACTGGGCGGGGTCGACATCGATGAACCGGCGGCCGAAGCCCGCGAGGTCGCGGTAGGAGACCTGGGCGCCGACGGCGACCCCGCGCCCGGCGGCGGCGGCGCAGACCGCGCGCATGGTGGAGGCGTCCCCGGCGTGGAAGCCGCAGGCGACGTTGGCGGAGGTGACGACGGCCAGCAGGGCGTCGTCGTCGCCCAGGGTCCAGACGCCGAAGCCCTCGCCGAGGTCGGCGTTGAGGTCCAGTGCGGCGGTCATGAGCTGGGCAGCACCCCCAGGCTGATCAGCAGCACCGACAGCGCGGGCAGGAAGTTGTTGACCTGGTGGGTGACCACGCTGGCGCCGAGCCGGTCGGTGAACAGCCGGGCCAGGCCGATGGGGATGCCGATGACCAGCAGCAACGAGGTGCGCAGCGGCTCGAGGTGGCTCACCGCGAAGATCATCGTGGTGAGCGCGAAGACCGCCCACCGGCCCCAGCGCAGCCGCTCCAGGGCGCCCCAGAGCAGCCCGCGGTACATGATCTCCTCGCACAGCGGCCCGAGCAGCCACACGTAGACGAAGAGGGTGACGGCGGCGGCGACCGGCATGGCCTGGTTGTCGACCAGCGAGCCGATCGCGGAGGTGGCGTTGCCCTCGCCGACGACCCTGGTCCAGATGGCCGCGGCGATCGTGGTGCAGACCAGGCCGATGAGGCCGAACTTGAGCCCGACGCGGAAGTCGTCGCGGTTGTAGGAGAACTTGAGGTCGATCTTGGGGCCGTTGCCGCGCAGCCGGGTGATCAGCAGGGTGACCCCGGTGGCCAGGAACGTCGGGACCATGGTGCCGACCAGGATCACCGCGATCGGGTCCTCGGCCGGGGTGGCCAGGCCCATCAGCGCGCCGATCACCACCGCCGACAGCACGAACACGGCGAAGACCAGCAGGAAGGCGCCGAACCCCCAGCGGTGCTCGGGTGGCGGTTCGTCCTCGGCGACCGGGCCCGGTCCGCCGGGAAGCGGTGACGGCACGACCCTCCCCCCAGCCCGTGTTTCAGGTGTGGAATCCAGCCTAGCCCCGGTGGGCTACCCCACGACGCGCCCTCTCAGCATGATCCGGGTGGGCGCGCGCAGCACGTCGAGGTCGAGGCGGGGGTCGGCGTCGAAGGCGAGCAGGTCGGCCGGTGAGCCCTCGTCGAGACCGGAGAAGCCGAGCCAGCCGCGCGCGCCCCAGGAGCCCGCGGCGAGCGCCTGCTCGGTGGTCATGCCGGCCCTGTGCAGGGCCACGACCTCGTCGACCAGGCGCCCGTGCATGATGCCGCCGCCCGCGTCGGTGCCCGCGTAGACCGGCACGCCCGCCTCGACGGCCTCGGCGACCATGGCGCCCGCGCGGGCGTGCAGGTCGCGCATGTGCGCGGCGTAGGCGGGGAACTTGGTGGCGCGCTCGGCGATGCCGGGGAAGTTCTCGATGTTGATCAGCGTCGGCACCAGGGCGGTGCCGCGGCGGGCCATCTCGGCGATCACGTCGGAGGACAGGCCGGTGCCGTGCTCGATGCAGTCGATGCCCGCGCCGACCAGGCCGGGCAGCGCGTCCTCGCCGAAGACGTGCGCGGTGACCCTGGCGCCCGCCGCGTGCGCGGTGGCGATGGCCTCGGCGAGCACGTCGTCGGGCCACAGCGGGGCCAGGTCGCCGCGATCGCGGTCGATCCAATCGCCGACCAGCTTGACCCAGCCGTCGCCGTACTCGGCCTGCTCGGCGACCGCGGCGGGCAGCAGCGACGGGTCGTCCAGGTCGGCGCCGAGCATCGGGATGTAGCGCTTGGGCCGGGACAGGTGCCTGCCCGAGCGGATGATCCTGGGCAGGTCGAGGCGCTCCTGCAGCGGCCGGGTGTCGATCGGCGACCCGCAGTCGCGGATGAGCAGGGTGCCCGCGTCGCGGTCGGTCTCGGCCTGCTCGGCGGCGACCTCCAGGGTCACCGGGCCGCGCGGGCCGATGCCGACGTGGCAGTGCGCGTCGACCAGGCCGGGCAGCAGGAAACCGCCGTCGACCACGGTCCGCGCCCCCGGCACCGGCCTGGTGCGGACCCGGCCGTTGACCACCCACAGGTCGCGTTCGTCGTCGCCGGGGAGCACGACGCCGCGCAGGTGCAGGGCGGTCACTTGCCCTTGGGGAACTTGAGCCTGGACGGGTCGAAGCCCGGGGGGAGCTGGTCGAGGCCGGGGGGCATGCCGGTCAGGTCCGGCAGGCCGGGCATCCCACCGCCGGGCGGGAAGCCGGGCATCCCGCCGGGGAAGCCGCCGCGCACCTTGGGCGGTGTGGGGCCGCGGCCCTTGCCCTTCTTCCCCTTCTTGCCCTTGCGGTTGGTGGCCCGGTTGCCGCCGCCGCCCGGCATCCCGAAGCGGCCCGCCATCTGCTGCATCATCTTGCGCGCGTCGAAGAACCGGTTGACCAGGTCGTTGACGTCGCGCACCTCGACACCGGAGCCCTTGGCGATGCGCAGCCGCCGCGAGGCGTTGATCATCTTCGGGTCCTGGCGCTCGGCCGGGGTCATGCCCCGGATGATCGCCTGGAGCCGGTCGATGTGCTTCTCGTCGACCTGGGCCAGCGCGTCCTTCATCTGCCCGGCGCCGGGCAGCATGCCGAGCAGGTTGGCGATCGGGCCCATCTTGCGCACGGCCAGCATCTGCTCGAGGAAGTCCTCCAGCGTCAGCTCGCCGGTGCCGATCTTGGCCGCGGCCTTCTCCGCCTGCGCCTGGTCGAAGTGCTGCTCGGCCTGCTCGATCAGGGTCAGCACGTCGCCCATGCCGAGGATGCGCGAGGCCATCCGGTCGGGGTGGAAGGCGTCGAAGTCGGCCAGGCCCTCGCCGTTGGAGGCGAACATGATCGGCGCGCCGGTGACCTCGCGGACCGACAGCGCGGCACCACCGCGGGCGTCGCCGTCGAGCTTGGTCAGCACCACACCGGTGAAGCCGACGCCGTCGCGGAACGCCTCGGCGGTGGACACCGCGTCCTGGCCGATCATGGCGTCGACCACGAACAGGACCTCGTCGGCGCCGATGGCGGCCTTGATGTCCGCGGCCTGGCGCATCAGCTCCTCGTCGACGCCCAACCGGCCCGCGGTGTCGACGATCACGATGTCGTGCTGGGTGCGGCGGGCTTCCTCGATGGAGCGGCGGGCCACGTCCACCGGGTCGCCGACGCCGTTGCCCGGTTCGGGGGCGAACACGTCGACCTCGGCGCGCTGCCCGACGACCTGGAGCTGGGTGACCGCGTTGGGCCGCTGGAGGTCGCAGGCCACCAGCATCGGGGTGTGGTTCTGCCCCTTGAGCCACTTGGCCAGCTTGCCGGCCAGGGTGGTCTTACCGGCACCCTGCAGACCCGCCAGCATGATCACCGTGGGTGCGGTCTTGGCCAGGTTCAGCCGCCGGGTCTCGCCGCCGAGGATGCCGACGAGCTCCTCGTTGACGATCTTGACGACCTGCTGCGCCGGGTTCAGCGCCGCGGACACCTCGGCGCCCTTGGCCCGTTCCTTGATCTTGGCGATGAACGTGCGCACGACCGACAGCGCGACGTCGGCCTCCAGCAGCGCGATGCGGATCTCGCGCGCGGTGGCATCGATGTCGGCTTCGGTGAGCCGCCCCTTGCCCCGCAGGTTCTGCAGGACGGAGGTGAGGCGGTCGGAGAGGGTGTCGAACACGGGAGCGGCACTCCAGCTTGTCAGTCGGGAGCTGGTCGGTCGGGCTGTCGCCCCAGGGTAGTCCCACCGGCGCGCGGCTTGGGGACACATCCCGGGCGATCGCGGCGATGATCCGCTGGACGATTCGAAAATCATGGGGGGCGGAAGATGGGCGCACGGAGTGCGGGCCGGTTGGCGGCCTGCGGCGCGGCGGTGCTGGGGACCGCGCTGGCGCTGGTCTGGGGGCTGGCCGGGCGGGCGGCGGTCGAGGGGGCGTGGGCGGCCTGGTCGCTGCTGTTCGGGCTGGTCGCGGCGGCGGGCGCGGTGCTCGTGCGGCTCGGGACGCGGCTCGCGCCACGCGGGACCGGCGCGGCGGGCGGGAGGCTCGGGACGGACCAGGAGACCGACACGGGGGCAGGCGGCGGAACGCCCGGGGCGGAGCACGAACCGCGCCAGGCCGAAGCCGCGGCAGTCGGCGAGACGCCCGCCACGGGACACCAGCCGTGGGCGGACGCCGCGGCACCCGGCGGGGCGCCCACGGCGGAGCACGGGCAGTGGCAGGCCGACAACGCGGCAGTCGACGCGACACCCGGAACGGAAGGCGGACCACACCGGACCGACCCCACGGCACCCGGCGGAACACCCACGGCGGAGCACGGGTCGCGGGAGGCCGGAGCCGCGGTGGTGGGCGGGGTAGCGGAGCAGGGTCGGGTGCTGCGCGGGGTCGGGGGCGCCGCAGTGGTGCTGGCCGCCTGGTCGGCGGCGGGGGTGCTGGTCGCGGGGCTGGTGCCCGTGCCGGGGGGTGCGCTGGCGCGGGGGGTGGCGCCGGGGGCGGGCGGCGCCGGGGCGGTGCTGCTCACCGCGGTACCGCTGCTGCTGGCCCTGGCGGGACTGGCAGCGGTCGGGATGCGCGCGGCGGCGACCGGGCTCGGCTTCGTCGTGGCCAACACCGCCGCCCAGTTGACCGCGGCGGACCCGCTGCCCGTGCTGACGATCGCCCTGGCCGCGGCCGGGGTCCTCCTCGCGTGGGGCGCGGCCGGGCCGGTGCGGGCGGCGTTCGGCACCGCGCTCGGCGCCTCGGCGGTGCTCACCGGGCTGGTGGGTGGGCAGGACCTGCTCCGGCCGGTGGCGGTGGCCCCGACCGCACCGGGCCTGCCCGGCCGCGGGTCGGGCGCGGCGACCGGGACCGTGACCGCGGCCGACCCGGCGTACCTGGTGCTGGGGCTGCTGCTGGCAGTGGTGTTCACCTGGATGGCCTGGCGGCGCCGCGACGTCGCGGGCACCGTGTTGGCGGTGCTGCCGCTGCTCATCACCCCGGCCGTCGGTGCGGCGCTCGTCCCGGACCCGGACCGGGGGGCGGTGCGGTGGTTGGTCGTGCTGGTGCCCGCGGTGGTGGCGCTGGGTGCGGTGGCCGCCGCGTGGGACCCGGGGGTGCGGCCGAGGTCGGCTCGGGGGGTTCCGGTGTCGCGCGCCGGGATGGTGGCGCTGGCGGCGGTTGCGGGGACCGTCGCACTGGTGAAGCTGCTGCCGCTGGTGCTGCCGGAGGCCGACGACGCGCGCTGGACCTACGCGACCGTGCTGCTGGTGGCCTTCGCGGCGCTGGGGCTGGCGGCGGTGTTCACCGCCGGGCGGCCGGGGGCGCTGCTCGCCGCGGCGGGAATGGTGGCCCAGCCGCTGACGTCGGTGTGGGTGGTGTTGACGTTCTCCGACCGGGAGGCCGGGCAGGTCGTGCTGGTCAGCGTGGTGGGCGCGGTCGTGGCGACGGCGTGGGCGCTGCTGGTGCTGCGGCACCAGGTTCCGCTGGTCGCGGTCGCGGCGGCGTTCCTGCTGTTCCACCAGTACGACACCCTGGTGCGGGTGGTCAGCGGGGTGTCCGGGGCGTCCACGACGAGCGGGGCGGCGGGGGTGATCCCGGTGCTGGTGCTGGGGGTGCCCGCGGCCGTGTTCGCGCTGCGCGGCAGCAGGTGCGCGGTGGCGGCGCTGGCCACCACCCTCGCCTTGGCCGCGGTGAGCGCGGTGCAGCTCGCGGGGCTGCGGCCCTCCGGGCTGCTCGGGGAGGTGCTGTCGAGCAGCCTGGTGCTCTCCGGTGCGGCCCTGCGCCACGACGTGACCGGGACGGTGGTGTGGGTGCTCGCCCTGGCGGCCCTGCTGGTGGCCGTGGCGGCGGGGCACGGCGGGGCGGGGCACGGCGGGGCGGCCGGTGCGGCGGTCCTGGGGCTGGTGGCGGTGACCGTGCTGGTCCGGTTCGCCCGGGAGGACGGGGCGGTGGTGTTCTGGGCGCTCGCGGGCGGGGCGGCGGTGGCCGCGGCGATCCTGCTGGTGGTGGCCAGGTCCCGGCTCGCCGGGAAGGCGGCGGCGGTGTGATCGTTCCCGGGTCCCCCGCTGGGCGGGGGACCCGGGTCGACCCACGACCGAACCGGCGCGGACCAGGCCGTCCGGGTGGGGCCCGACCCCTCGACGGGCCCCTCCCGGCATCCCGGTCGAGTGGGTTCCCCCGGCCCTCCCCGGCCGGGGTCCGCCACTCGGTGGGGACGGGAGAAGTCTGTCGTGGACGGTGGGGGCGGCCCAGCGTGAAGCCACCCGGGTGGCGCTGAGTAGGACTACCCAACCGGTCAGCGGGCGGCTTGGAGCACGGCCACCTCGACGGCGCTGCGCCAGCCCGGGGTGGTGCCCGCGGCGAAGCTGAACGAGTCGACCGCGGAGCCGCCGAGGGTGGCGACGCGGGCCCACAGGACGTCGACGCCGCAGCGCTCGAGGGCGTCGGCGACCGAGTGCAGCAGGCCGATGCGGTCGGCGCAGCGGAGTTCGACGACGACCGCCGCCGAGTCGAGGCCGCCCGCCTCGTGGTCGAACCAGAGGACCTTGGGGGCCGGGGCGTCCTCGGCGCGACCGCCGTAGTCGCGTTCCTTGGCGGCCAGCTTCTCCGCCAGGGGCAGGGAGCCGGAGACGGCCCTGGTGAACTGCTCGCGCAGGAGGGCCGGGTCGGGCATGGAGCCGAAGCGGGGGGTGACCGAGAACGCCCCGACCGCCACGCCCGCGTGCGAGCCGACCGTGGCGGCGTGCACCTCCAGGGAGTTCAGCGCCAGCACGCCCGCCGCGCGGGAGAGCACGCCGGGGAAGTCCTTGGCGACGAACGTGACCGTGGCCAGGCGGTCGACCGTGTCGACGTGGATGTCGGGTCTGCCGGACTCGGCGGCCGTCTGCGCGAGTGCCCGTTGGGCGTCGTCGAGGGGGTCCGCGGCCGGGAGGGGGGTGCCCGCCATGGCCATCCGGCAGTGGGAGACCAGTTCGGCGGTGAGGCGGGCCTTCCAGTCGGTCCACACGCCGGGGCCGGTGGCGAGGGAATCGGCCTCGGCCAGGGCGTGCAGGAGTTCGAGCAGGACCGGGTCGCCGCCGAGGGTGTCGACCACGCGGTGGACGGTGGCCTCGTCGGTGACGTCGCGGCGGGTGGCGGTGTGCGGGAGCAGGAGGTGGTGGCGGACCACCGCCGAGAGAGTGGCGACGTCCGCGGCGGGCAGGCCGAGCCGGGCGCCGACCTGGGTGGCCAGCGCGGCGCCGACGACCGAGTGGTCCTGGCCGCGGCCCTTGCCCAGGTCGTGCAGCAGCGCGCCGATGAGCAGCAGGTCGGGGCGCGAGACCGAGGTGACCAGGCGGGCGGCGTTCACCGTCGCCTGGACCAGGTGGCGGTCGACGGTCCAGACGTGCGCGGCGTCGCGCGGGGGCAGGTCGCGGACCGCGCCCCACTCCGGGAACAGCCTGGCCCACAGGCCGGTGCGGTCCAGCGCCTCGACCACGTCGGTCAGGCCCTCGCCCGCGCCGAGCAGCGCCACCAGGTCCTGGCGGACCTCCTCGGGCCACGGGGCGCGCAGTTCCGGGGCGGACTCCCCCAGCCTGCTCAGCGCGACCGGGGCGATCGGGTGCCCGGTGCGGCCCGCGGCGGCGGCGACGCGCAGCAGCAGGCCGGGGTCCTTGCCGGGGTCGGCGTCGCGGGCGAGCGCGACCTCGTTGCCGTGCAGGACGACGCCCTCGTCGAGCGGGCGGCGCTCGGGTTGGCGGCGCAGCACGCCCAGCACCTTGCGGGCGGGGGTGGTGGCGCCGGTGGAGCGCAGCGCCACGTCGAGGGCGTAGGCGATGGTGCGCCCCGCCCCGGACAGCGCCCTGGCGAGGGCGAACCGGTCGCCGAGGCCCAGGATCGCGGCGATCTCGTCGCCGTCCTGCGGGCGCAGCACGTCGCGCGGGCGGCCCGCGATGCGGCGCAGTTCGGTGCGGGTGTCGAGCAGCAGCGTGTGCGCCGCGACCACCTCGGGGCCAGGGCGGTCGATCAACTGCGCCAGCGCCAGCGCGTCCAGGATCGCCAGGTCGCGCAGGCCGCCGCGGCCGTGCTTGAGGTCCGGTTCCACCCAGTGCGCGACCTCGCCCGCGCGGGCCCAGCGCTGCCGGACGGACTCGATCAGCTCGCCGAGCCGCTTGCGCACCCCGCCGCGCCACTGGGCGCGGGCGGCGGTGGCCAGCCGGGCGGTGATCTCGGCGTCGCCCGCCATGTGCCGGGCGTCGAGCAGGCCGAGCTGGGTGCGCAGGTCGTGCGAGGCCACGTCCAGGGCCTCGCCGACGGTGCGCACCGAGTGGTCCAGGCCGACCCCGGAGTTCCACAGCGGGTACCACAGCCGCTCGGCCACCGCGTCGACCGGTTTGCGGCCGTCGTGCGCCAGGACCAGGTCGAGGTCGGAGAACGGGACCAGTTCCCGCCTGCCCAGGCCGCCGACGGCCAGCAGCGCGACGCCCCCGCCGCGCCCGCCGACCCCGGCCTGCGCGGCGTGCGCGGTCAGCCAGAACTCGTGCAGGTCGGCGAGGGCCTCGCGCAGGGCGCCGGGGTTCAGCCGGGAGCCCGACGGGCCCGCGGACCTGGTCGTCGCGCCCGCGCCGAGGAGCCGGTCGCGGGCGCGGACCAGGTCCGCCGCCGTCGGGGTCGAACTCGCGTGCTCCCCCTGTGCCATGTGCTAGATCGCGTCCGTGCCGCGCTCTCCGGTGCGGACCCGGACCACGGTCTCGACCGGCGTGACCCAGACCTTGCCGTCGCCGATCTTGCCGGTGCGGGCCGCCTCGACGACCGCCTCGACGACCTTCTCGCCCATGGTGTCGTCGACGAGGACCTCGACGCGCACCTTGGGGACGAAGTCCACCGAGTACTCCGCGCCGCGGTAGACCTCGGTGTGGCCCTTCTGCCGCCCGAAGCCCTGGACCTCGCTGACGGTCATGCCGAGCACGCCGATCTGCTCCAGCGCCGCCTTCACGTCGTCGAGGGTGAACGGCTTGATGATCGCGGTGATCAGCTTCATGCCCGTCAGCCTTCCTTACCGGAGTTCGCGGCGACCCTCTTGGTCAGCACGTCGGCCGCCTTGCCCACACCCGCGCCACCGCTGCGGAGGCTGGAGAACTCGTAGGCGCTCTCCGCGTGCTCCGACTCGTCGATGCCGGTGACCTCGGCCTCCTCCGACGCCCGGAAGCCGATGGTCTTGTTGATGATGAACCCGAGGACGTAGGTCAGCACGAACGAGTAGGCCATGACCACGACCGCGGCCAGCGCCTGCTTGCCCAGCAGACCCAGGCCACCACCGTAGAACAACCCGTTGGAGCCCGCGGAGTTCACCGAGTCGGTGGCCAGCAGGCCGATCATCAGGGTGCCGACGAGGCCGCCGACGAGGTGCACGCCGACCACGTCGAGGGAGTCGTCGAAGCCCAGCTTGTACTTGATGCTGACGGCCAGGGCGCAGAGGGCACCGGCGACGACGCCGATGACCAGCGCGCCGATCGGGTTGACGAAGCCCGCCGCCGGGGTGATGGCGACCAGGCCGGCGATCGCGCCGGAGGCGGCGCCGAGGGTGGTGGGCTTGCCGTCGCGGAACTGCTCGACGACCAGCCAGCCCAGGACCGCCGCGCCGGTGGCCACCGTGGTGGTCAGGAACGCGACCCCGGCCAGCTCGCCCGCGGTGACGGCGGACCCGGCGTTGAAGCCGTACCAGCCGAACCAGAGCAGGCCCGCGCCGAGGAGGACGAACGGCAGGTTGTGCGGGCGCATCGACTCGCGCGGCCAGCCCTTGCGCTTGCCCAGCACCAGGGCCAGCGCCAGGCCCGCGGCACCGGCGTTGATGTGGACCGCGGTGCCACCGGCGAAGTCGAGGGCGCCGAGCTTGTTGGCGATCCAGCCGCCGACGAAGTCGGTGCCGGTGGTGCCGTCGAAGTTGAACACCCAGTGCGCGACCGGGAAGTAGACGATGGTCACCCAGACCGCGATGAACAGCGTCCACGCCCAGAACTTGGCGCGGTCGGCGATGGCACCGGAGATCAGGGCGGCCGTGATGATGGCGAACATCATCTGGAACACCATGAAGACCGTCATCGGCAGGGTGCCGACGAGGGCGGTCTCACCGAGCAGGTTGGCCCCGCCCAGGAAGTCCCCGCCACCGAGCAGGCCACCGCCGACGTCGTTGCCGAAGGCCAGGCTGTAGCCGTAGAGCACCCACAGCACGCTGACCACAGCCAGGGCGATGAAGCTCATCATGAGCATGTTGAGCACGCTCTTGGCGCGCACCATGCCCCCGTAGAAGAAGGCGAGTCCCGGCGTCATCAACATGACCAGCGCCGCGCTCACCAGCACCCAGGCTGTATCTCCTGCGTTCACATCGTCCTCCCGTGAACTAATGATTGCGGGAAGCATCGGGGGGTGCTGTTTCGCCGACGGGCGCGTGAGGTTTCGCAGCGGTGAACTACCGACCGGTCCGTGTTACGGACGCGTTTCCCCATCCGGCCGCCCGACGACCGCCGCGGACCCGTGCCGGTAACGTGACCTCGCCATGCTTGACGCCCCCGCGGTCCACCGCCTACTGGCCGAGCGCCTGCCCGCGCACGCCGGTTCGTCGACATCCGGCCTGCTGGCGACCCCCGTGGCCGGGTTGCTCGACCCCGGCGCGCTGCCCGGGCGGCTGCGCGGTCTGTCCCGGTTGTACCGGACCGACGACCCGCACACGCTGGGCACGCTGTGGTGGTACTCGGCGAGTTCGGTCGTCTTGGCGCCGACGGTGGAGTCACTGCTGGTGACCGGGACCGCGCTCGACCCGGGGCGGGTCACGGTGTACGCCCACCCGGATGGCCGAATGCTCGCGGCCCGCTCGGACGCGGTGTGTGCCGAGCCCGGTCCGGCGCTGGCCGGGGTGATCGGCGCGTTCGCCGACCTGCTGGGCGACGCCCTGGGCACCTCGACGCGGCCTTTCTGGGCCATCGCCGCCGATTCGCTGGCGAATCGGGTGCTGTGGGCGGGTGGCACCGGAGAAACGGCGGTGGCCCTGGCCGCCGGTGTCGGAGCGTCACTGCCGGTGCCCCGCTTTGTTTCAGTGGGGGGACAACAGGTCGTGCGCCGCGCGTCCTGCTGCCTGGTCTACCGGGCGGGGGGCGCGGCGAAATGCGTGAGCTGCCCGCGGCAATCGCCGGAGGACCGGGCCGCGCGGTTGCGCGCGGTATTCGGCGGTTGAGCGGAATTCAGTTCCCGGAGACTTCCGCGAAGCGGCGGAGGAAATCGTCGCGGCCCGCGTCGGTCATCGCCCCGTGCAGCCGCAGCCGGGCCATCCCGCCGTCGGGGTGGATGTCCATCCGCACGTGCGTGGTCTGCCGCCGCCGCGCGATCGGGAACCGGTGCACGGTGTCGGGTTGCAGGCGGGTGCGCTCCAGCAGCGGGAACCACGCGGTCGGGTCGTCCGGGTCCGCGGTCGTGCTGTCGCAACCGGACAGCGTCGCCCAGCCGGGCGCGTTGCCCTTGAAGTGCGTGGTGTCCAACTCGGCCAGGCGCAGCACACCGGCAGCGGCCAAGGCGACCACGACCCAGTCGTCGGCGCCGTCGCGGCGGCGGGCGGTCTCCCAGCCCTCCCCCATCACCTGCGCGTTCCCGGGGGCCAGCAGGTTCGCCGGGGTCGAGTAGAACATGTTGCTGCACGCCACGACCGAGCCGCCGTGCGCCAGCGCGGCCAGGTCGAGCGAGGCCAGGTCGAGCAGCGCCGGGTCGGCCACCGGGGTGCCGTGCACGCGCAGCCTGGCCACCCCGCCGTCGGGGTGGATGGTCAGCCGGACGTGGGTGAACCGGCGCGGGGACGTGACGTCGAACGGGTTGCGGGTGTCGCCGCCGAGCGGGGACCTCGGCACGACCACCTCCCAGTCTGCGGCCAGCAGCTCCGCCGGGCTCGGGTAGCCCTCGGCGGCGAGCGCGGAGACGGTGCACTCGGGCGGGTAGTTGCCGGTGAAGAACGCGGTGTCGACGACCACGCCGCTGATCACCCCGGGCAGGCCGAGGCGCACGACCACCTCGTCGTCGCCCGGTTCCCGGCGCCTGCGGGTCTCCCAGCCGTCGTAGACCTGTCCCTTGTGGCCGAAGGTGGCGGGCCGGAACCCGGCCGGGGCGGGGGTGATCAGGTTCTCCCGCTCGGCGAAGGTCTCGTCGTTGGCCCACAGCACCGAGCCACCGACCCGGCGCGAGGCCAGGTCCGGCCGGGTCACCCAGGCGCGTTCGCCGTTCACGCGTGTCCCCTCCTCAGCAGTCGTCCGCGCGGTTCCCCGGCCACGGGGGCCCCGCGCAGCCAGGTCGAGCGGACGACGCCGCGCAGGGTGGCGCCGTGGTAGGGGGTCACCGGGTTGCGGTGGCGCAGCGCGGCGGCGTCGACGGTGAAGGTGTCGTCGGGGGCGAAGACCACCAGGTCGGCGTCGCAGCCGACGGCGATGCGGCCCTTGCGCGCCAGGCCGACCAGGTCGGCGGGCCCCTCGGCCATCCAGCCGACGACCTCTGACAGCTCGACCCCGCGCTCGCGCGCCCCGGTCCACACCGCGGGCAGGCCCAGTTGCAGGCTCGACACACCGCCCCAGGCCTCGCCGAAGTCGCCGGAGTCCAGCCGCTTGAGGTCCGGGGTGCACGGGGAGTGGTCGCTGACCACCACGTCGATCACACCGTCGCGCAGGCCCTCCCAGAGCAGTTCCCGGTTGGCGGCCTCGCGGATGGGCGGGCAGCACTTGAACTCGGTGGCGCCGTCGGGCACGTCCTCGGCGGTGAGGGTGAGGTAGTGCGGGCAGGTCTCCACCGTCAGCGCCACCCCCTCGTCCTTGGCGGCGGCGATCATCGGCAACGCGTCCGAAGAGGACAGGTGCACCACGTGCGCGCGGCCCCCGGTGGCCCTGGCCGCGGCGATGACCCCGGCGATGGCGGAGTCCTCGGCGGCGCGCGGGCGGGAGGCGAGGAAGTCGGCGTAGTCGCGGCTGTTCGGCGGCGCCGCGACGATCCCGCCGTCCTCGGCGTGCGCGATGAGCAGCGCGCCCAAACCGGCGGTGACCCCGAGGTGTTCGGCGAGCTGGTCCGGGTCGAGGTGGCCGAACTCGGCGACGCCGGAGTCCAGCAGGAAGCACTTGAAGCCGAACACGCCCGCCTCGTGCAGCGCGGCCAGCTCACCGGCGTTGCCCGGCACGGCCCCGCCCCAGAAGCCAACGTCGACGTGCACCCGGCCGGTCGCGGCCTCCTGCTTGACCCGCAGCGCCCGCACGTCGGTGGTGGGCGGGAGGCTGTTGAGCGGCATGTCGACGAGGGTGGTGACCCCGCCCGCGGCGGCGGCCAGGGTGGCCGACGGGAAGCCCTCCCAGTCGGCCCGGCCGGGGTCGTTGACGTGCACGTGCGTGTCGACCAGACCGGGCAGCAGCACCTCGTCGCCTGCCAGCTCGACCACCTCGGCGCCGTCGGCGTCGGCGGTCAGCGGCTCGATCGCGGTGATCCGGCCGTCGACCACGCGCACGGCGGCGGGCCGCTCGGTGCCGTCGACGATCGCCCGGGGGGCGCGGAACAGGAGGGTCACGCGGTTCTCCGCTCGATGAGGGCGTTCAGGTCGTGGGTGCCCAGGCCGGAGTACGCGGTGACCTCGTCGGCGGTGAGGGCGCCGCAGTCCACGGCCCGGCGCAGGGACAGGGCGAGCGCGGCGGCGGTGGCGGGCTCGTCGAGCACGGCCGAGCCGGTGGTCCTGGCGACGTAGGCGGCCAGGCGCCTGCCGTCGGCCTCGGCGGAGGCCAGGTGGTGGGCGTACACCGCGGCGTAGCGGGTGACCAGTTGCGCCGGGTGCAGGTCCCAGCCCTGGAAGAAGCCGTGCCGCAGCGAGCGGCGGACCAGCGTGTAGTGGATCGACCAGTTGCGGTGCACGGTCTCGCGGTCGCCGACCGGCAGCAGGTTCGACGAGCCGTCGGACAGCCGCACCCCGGTGCCCGCCGCGCCGACCTGCATGGCGTGCCGGGCGAAGTCGCAGGCCGCGTGCGCCAGGTGCTGCTCGGCGGCGCCGAGGCCGCAGGCGGCGGTGTAGTCGTAGGTGCCGAAGTGCAGGCCGCTGACCCGGCCCGCCCCGGCGGAGATGAGTCGGGGCACGGTGAAGCGGCCCTCGGCGTCGATCACCGCCTGGGTGGTCTCGATCTGGACCTCGAAGCGCAGCGCGCCCCCGGCCAGCCCGAGGTCGCGCTCCAGCAGCCCGAGGACGTCCACCAGGACCTCGACCTGCTCGGGGACGGTGACCTTGGGGAAGGTGAGGGCGAAGCCCGGCGGTGGGCCGCCCGCGGTGGTGAGCACCAGGTCGAGGGTGCGCAGGCCGCGGTCGAGCAAAGCCCTGGTGTCGAAGGACTTCATGCGGATGCCCGCGCTCGCCAGGCCCCACCGCGCCAGCAGGCCCGCGGCGCGCACGGCGTCGGCGTCCTCGTCCGCGTCGGCGCGGGTGCCGTAGCCGTCCTCGAAGTCGACCCGCAGGTCCTCGATCGGCTCGGTGGCGAGCTTGGCGCGCACCCGCTCGTGCACGGCCCCGGCCAGGGCCTGGTCGAGCCCGAGGACTTCGGCCAGCGCCGCCGCGTCGGGGGCGTGCTCGTCGAGGGCGGCCAGGGCGGCGGCGCCCCAGGCGGTGGGGGTGCCGTCGGTGACCTTGTCGGCGGGGACGTAGCAGGTGTGCACCGGCTGGCGGGTGCCCGGGTCACCGGGGTAGCGGGCGGCTCGGGCGGCGTCGGGGGCGGTCAGCCTGCTCGTGGCGGCGGCCAGCAGCCCGGGGTCGAGGGGCACGTCAGATCCGCTCGTAGGCGGGGACGGTGAGGAAGTCCGGGTAGTCCTCGGCGAGCGCGACTTCCTCGAACAGCCCGGCGGCCTCCGCGAGCCGCGGTAGGTCGGCCAGGTCCGCCCGCACCTCGGCCAGCACCGCGCGCACCAGGTCTGGGGTGACGGTGTCGCCGGTGTCGAGGACGACGCCGTTGCGCACCCACTGCCACACCTGGGACCGGGAGATCTCCGCGGTGGCCGCGTCCTCCATCAGGTTGTGGATCGCCGCCGCGCCGTTGCCGCCCAGCCAGGACGACAGGTACCGCAGGCCCACGTCGACGGCCGCGCGCAGGCCCGCCGCGGTGGCCGACCCGGGCGCCGAGGCCAGGTCAAGCAGGTCCGCCGGGGTCACCGCCACCTCCGGGCGCTGCCGGTCGAGCTGATTGGGGCGCTCGCCGAGCACGCCGTCGAAGACCTCCCGGCAGACCGGCACCAGGTCCGGGTGCGCCACCCAGGACCCGTCGAACCCGTCGCCCGCCTCCCGGCCCTTGTCCTCCCGGACCTTGGCCAGCGCGCGGGCGGTGACCTCGGGGTCGCGCCGGTCGGGGATGAACGCGGCCATGCCGCCCATGGCGAACGCGCCGCGCCGGTGGCAGGTCTTGACCAGCAGCTCGGTGTAGGCGCGCATGAACGGCGCGGTCATGGTCACGCTGTCGCGGTCGGGCAGCACGAACCCCGGACCGGCGTCGCGGAAGTACTTGATCAGGCTGAACAGGTAGTCCCAGCGGCCCGCGTTGAGGCCCGACGCGTGCTCGCGCAGCTCGTGCAGGATCTCCTCCATCTCGAACGCGGCCGGGATGGTCTCGATCAGGACGGTGGCGCGGATCGTGCCGTGCTCGATGCCCAGCTCCGCCTGGGCGTGGGTGAACACGTCGTTCCACAGCCGCGCTTCGAGGTGGCTCTCCAGCTTCGGCAGGTAGTAGTACGGCCCGGCGCCGCGGTCGAGGGCGGCCCGGGCGTTGTGGAAGAAGTGCAGCCCGAAGTCGACCAGCGCGCCGACCGCGCGCCTGCCGTCGACCAGCAGGTGCTTCTCGTCGAGGTGCCAGCCGCGCGGGCGGACCACGATGGTGGCGGGCCGCACGGCCGGGTCGAGGGCGTAGGACTTGCCCTCCGGCGAGGTGAAGGTGATCTGGCCGCGCACGGCGTCGTACAGGTTCACCTGGCCGGACACCACGTTCGCCCAGTGCGGGGTGTTCGCGTCCTCCAGGTCGGCCAGCCAGACCCGGGCGCCGGAGTTGAGCGCGTTGATCGCCATCTTGCGCTCGGTCGGGCCGGTGATCTCCACCCGCCGGTCGCGCAGCGCCTCGGGCGCCGGGGCCACCGACCACTCCGCCTCGCGCACCTCCCGCGTCTGCGGCGGGAAGTCCAGGGTGCCGGTGCGGGCCGCGTGCTCGCGGCGGACCGCGCGGGCGGCCAGCAGCTCGTCGCGCCGGGCGGCGAAGGCGGTGTGCAGACCGGCGACGAACTCCAGCGCGGCGGGGGTGAGGACCACCCCGCCGCGTTCGACGTCGCCGCCGGTGATCTCGACCGTTCCGCTGTGCGCCATGGGCACATAGTGACCCGAGAAGCCGCGTTCAGGTACCCGCCGCGCGATCGGGCTACGGCAGCAGCAGCCGGTGGCGGACGGCGAGCGAGGCCGCTTCGAGCCGCGAGTGCACGCCCAGCTTGGTCAGCAGCGCCTGCACGTGGGTGCGCACCGTGGTGCCGGAGACGCCCAGCCGCCGCTCCATCGCGGCGGTGCTCGCACCCTCCACGAGCAGGGCCAGGCACTCGCGCTCGCGCGGGGTGAGGTGCGCGGCCAGCCGGTGCGCCGCGGCGGCGTCCGGGGACTGCCGGGGCGAGCGCCCGGCGGGCACGTCGACGACCGTCTCGCCGTCGAGGACCCGGCGCAGGGCGTGGGCGAGATCACGGACGCCCGCGGTCTTGTGCAGGTAGCCCGCGGCGCCGCCGTCGACCGCGCGACGGACTGCGGCGGGGTCGCCGTCGGCGCTGAGCAGGACGATCCGGGTACGCGGGGAGGCTGCGGCCAGGGTGGGCAGGGCGGCCACGCCGTCGCCGTCGGGCAGGTGCCGGTCGAGCAGCAGGATCGCCGGGGTGGCCGCGCGGACCGCGGCGAGCGCCCCGGCCAGGGTGGCGGCGGTGTCGCGGACCCGGAAGCCGTGCGCCTCCAGCACCGCGGCCAGCGCCTCGGTGAACACGGTGTGGTCGTCGCACACCACCACGTCCGCCCGGCGCGGCTCCTCGTCGGGGGCGGTCACCGGCGCGCCGGGGCGGGCGGTCCGGCGGCGGCGCGGTCGGGTGGCACTGGGCGCTCCCCCCGGTGGTCGGCTCCGATGGAGTGTTCGTCGACCGAGGGTGCCACGCCGCGGTGGGCGGCGCGGGCGGATGCCCCCGATCCGGTGGCGGGCGCCGGGATCACGGCCCGGCGGGCGTTGCCTCGACGATGATGTTGTCGCGGTAGCTGCGGGCCGAGTGGTCGAACGCGCCGCCGCAGGTGACCAGGCGCAGTTCCGGACCCGGGGTGGGCGCGTAGACCTCGGCGGTGGGGAAGTCGGCCTTGGGCGAGCGGCGCGTCCCCGTCACCGCGAACACCACCGTCGAGCCGTCCGCGCGCCCCACCTCGACCCGGTCGCCCGGCTTGAGGTCGACGAGCCGGTAGAACACACCCGGTCCGGCGTGGGAGTCGACGTGCCCGGCCAGCAGCGCCGGGCCGACCGAACCCGGGGCGGCCCCGGCGGCGAACCACCCGGCGACCGCAGCGGACTCCGGCGGGACCAGCACCCCGGTGCCGTCGACGGCCAGGTCGACCAGGTCGGTGTCCACCCCGATGGCCGGGACGCGCAGGTGCGTCGGCCGCTTTGGCGTGGGGTCCACGGTGGACTCCCCGTTCCAGGTGGGCGGTGGGCCGTCCGCCGCGTCCTGGCCCGCGACCGGCGCCCAGGACACCGGCCCGCCCGGCGGCGCCGCGGGCTCGGCGGTGCCCCCTGCCTGGCACCCGGCGACCGCGAAGACCGTGGCCACCGCGACCAGCCGCAGCGCGGTGCCGAGCCCGCCCACGGCACCGGGCCTACGCGCGGCGCCGGGCCTGCGCGCAGCGCCGGAACTGCGCGCGGCGCCGGAACTGCCTGCGATGCCAGCCCCGGACTCGGCACCGGGCCTGCGCGCGGCGACGGGCCTGCCTGCCGCTGGTGCGCTCATGCCCGGCGGCGCCGCGGCAGCGCGGCGGCGAACAGCCCGCCCGCGGCGCAGGCCGCGAGCAGCAGGCCCAGCGCCACCACCTCGACACCCGAGCCCTCGGTGTCAGCGCTGTCGGTGCCGGTGGCGTCCGCCGTGCCGCCGAAGCCGGTCTCCACGCCGCCCGCGGGCACCACCTCGGCGCCCTTGGCGTCCGCCTTGACCTCGGCGACGAGCCTGCCCTCGCGTTCGAGCACCAGCACCGTGTAGACGCCGCCCGGGTCGAGGGTGACCGACAGCTCGGTGGGGCCCGCGCCGATCGGGGAGACCTGGAACGCGGACGCGCCCGAGGGCACCAGCGCGTAGTCGGTGGCGCCGCCGAACACGGCCTGGCCGGTCACCGGCTGCCCGGCCCGGTCGATGGTCAGGTTGCCCGCGTTGGGCGCGGCGTTGACCACCCGCATCCGGGCCTGGCCGCTGGGCGGCAGGCTGATGTCGTCGTTGAGCACGCGCAGCGCCAGGCCGTCGAACTTGCCCAGGCCCGCGACGGTGTAGGCGTTGCCCTCGCCCGCGTCCAGGGTCGCGGAGATGACCGGGGCGCTCGCCGGGTCGGCCCCGGCGGGGCGCATGGCGATGGTGTAGGTGCCCGGCTCGATGCGCTGGTAGCCGGAGACGTCGCCGTAGCCGACGCCGCCCAGCCGCACCGACCAGTCCGGGCGGCCGAAGCTGGTGACGGTCACGTCGACGTTCGGGGTGTCCGGGGAGAGGTGGGCCAGGCGCAGGTAGGTGCCGGTGGCCGCGCTCGCGGGCAGGAGGCCCGCGGTCAGTGCCATGAGGACACCGGCGACGAGCAGCGGGACCAGGGAACGCCGGAGGGTTGTGCTCATCGCGGTGGTCCTTCATCGGGTGGAACCAAAGGAAGCGGTAAGGGGAGACTGTGAAGGGAGTCGTCCTGGGGCGGAAAGTGTTATCACGCGACGGGAATCGTTGTTCCCGGAAAGTGTCACCGGGGGGCGGGGTCACCGGGGTTGGGGATGCGCCAGTCGAGCGCGGCGCGGCCGTCCCCGGTGGGGCGGACGTCGCTGGGGGCGTAGGGGCCGCGCTGGGCTTGGACCCAGGCGCGCAGGGTGTCGACGACGGCCGGGTCACCCGCGGGCCGCCCGTCCACACTGGACAGGACGACGGTCCGGTCGGGCAGGTCGGAACCGTTCTCCGCCACCGGTTTCGAGGTGTCGGCGACGACCAGGTCGTGCTGGGCGCCGATCTCGGCGAGCACGGCCATGGCGCGGAAGTCCAGGGCGCCCGCGCGCAGGACCGCCTTGACCTCCTCCGGGCTCTGGATGCGGGGGTTGTCGGCGAGCTGGGCGCCCGCCGCAGTCCGGTCGGGGCCGCCGCTGTGCACGGCGGTGCCGTCGGCGAGGCGGGCGGTCAGGCCGTCGAACCGGGCGACCACCAGGCCCGCGCCGTCGGCCGGGGACACGGTGTAGTGGGCGTAGCCGCCCTCCGGGCGCACCTGCTGCGGTGCCCGGCCGCGCAGGTCGCGGCGCAGGTCGGAGACCAGCAGCGGCGGCGCGGCGAGGGTGGCGCCGGGGGCGGCGGCGACGGTGAACCAGTCGGCGGCGCCCCGGTGGTCGACGGCGGGCGCGACCGGCAGCACGGCCGCCGCCCCCGCGCCGACGACGGCGAGCCCGGCCAGCGCGGCCACCCCGACCGCGACCCGGCGGACCGCGGACCGCTCGGTGGCGGTCCCGTCG
This sequence comes from Actinokineospora spheciospongiae, assembly GCF_003182415.1. NCBI lineage: Bacteria > Bacillati > Actinomycetota > Actinomycetes > Pseudonocardiales > Pseudonocardiaceae > Actinokineospora > Actinokineospora spheciospongiae. The sequence continues at coordinate 145,788 of NZ_QHCP01000014.1, forward strand.
AGCAGGGCGGCCAGCCCGAGCGCGGCCCCGGCCACCGCGGTGGCGAGCAGCACGTCCGAGTCGAGCACCGCCGAACCGGCGGCGACGGCCAGCAGCCCGGCCGACCCGGCGCGGGCCCGGCCGCGGACCAGACCGCCGACCGCGACCACGGCGACCGCCACCAGCAGCCACACCCGCTGCGCGGCGGCGATCGGCGCGGCGTCCGACACCCCCACCAGGCCCAACCCGGCCAGCAGCGCGGCGAGCGCGCCACCGGCCACCAGCACGGCGACGGCCACCACGACCCGGCGGACCTCGCGCGCCCGCTCCCGGTCACCCACCCACCAGGCCGCGGCGGCGACGGCGACCGGGACGACCAGCGCGGGCACGGTGACGACGGCCCCGGCGACCGGGATGACCGCCGCGGGCACCGCCTTCCAGCCGACCCTGGCGGCCAGCGCCAGCGGCACGGCGGCCACGGCGAGCCAGGCGGCGGCGATCGGCCCCGGCCCGGCACCGGCGAGCACGCCGATCGCGGGCGGGCACACCGCGACCGCGGCGAGGGCGACCGCGACGGCCACCGGCCGCAGCCGCAGGACCGCCGCGGCCACCAGCAACCCGGCGGCGAAGACGGCCGCGCAGACCACCGACAGCTCGCGCACACCGGTCAGCACGGTCGCGTGCCGGTCGAACGCCCCGGTCAGCGAGGCGTACCCGGCGAGCTGGGCGGCGGCGGGCACCATGCCCTCCGGCACCGCCCCGCCGAACCCGGCGACCCGGCCGAACACGGCGTCGACCAGCCCCGGCTCGGAGGCGGTGGCGGGCAGCGTCGAGACGGCGGCGGCGACCCGCAGGGTCAGCACCACCCCGGCGGCGACCCCGACCAGCCACGCCACGGCCGCCGCGGGCCCCGAGCGCCACCACGGACCCACGGGCGGCGGCGGTTGCGCGGTGCGCACCGGGCTCAGCCAGGGCGCGGTCGCGGGCCGGTCGCGGAACGCGTGCGGCAGCGCGGACAGCAGGACCACCGCGTCGACGAGCCGCATCAGCGGCAGGAACAGCGCAGGCAGCAGGTAACCGGGCTGCCGCTGGCGCAGCGCGACCAGGGCGGTCAGCAGCAGGTCGGGCAGGAACACGCCCAGCAGCACCGTCCACACCGGCAGCAGCCCGAAGCCGAGCAGGAACGGCAGCGCGAGCAGTACGGCGGAGGTGAGCACGCTCTCCACCGCGAACCAGCCCAGGCCCAGCACCTGCGGGCCGCGGCGCAGCCCGTTGCGGCGCACCGCCTGCCAGAAGCCGACCGCCCACTGCCGGGCCTGGCGGACGTAGCCGCGCGGGGTGTCCGGGTCGCGGGTGCCGACCACCGCGCCGCGCACCACCACGACCCGACCCAGGCCCGCGCGGTAGATCTGGTTGGACACGTCGAAGTCGGCGACCGGCACGCCCTCGGGCGCGAGGTCGACCCGCTCCAGCACCGAGGTGCGGAACATCCGCGCCGGGCTGGGCAGGACGCGGGCGGCCTCGGCGTTGGGGCGGGTGCGGATGATCGTCAGCAGCAACTGCGCGAGCGCGTAGGCCCGGCCCCGGTGGGCGGTGACCAGCCTGCCCAGGGGGCCGCGGCGGGCGGTGGTCCAGTCGGTGCGGGCGAACCCGGCCACCGCGACCACGTCCGGGTCGTCGAAGATCGGCAGCGTGCGGTCGAGGAACGCCGGGTGCGGCCGGTGGTCGACGTCGAGGACCAGCACGTACCGGTAGTCCTGCGGCACCCGGAACCCGGTGAGCCCGGCGACGACCGCGCCGGAGCGGCCCAGCGGCGACACCGTCTCCACGACGTTGACCCCGTGCTCCCTGCCGATCTCGGCGGTGCGGTCGGTGGAGGCGTCCGAGACCAGGAAGACGTCGCCGCGCGCGACCAGCCGGGTGGCGGCGGCGAGCGCCTCGGCGACCTCGGACTCGGCGTCGTGCGCGGCGATGACCACGGCGACCTCGCCGAGGACCTTCTTCTCGCGCACACCGCCGACGAGCGAGCCGCGTTCGCGGTCGCGGCGCAGCACGCCGAGGACCACGTTCACCAGCGGACCGATGCCCACCACCAGCAGGGCCAGGAGCCAAGGAATCACGTGCGGAACCCCATTGCCACCCCGTTGTCGACAACCCCCGACTGTTGTCACAGAGCGTAGGCGGGCGTCCTCCTCATGGGGTCAGCCCAGAGGATGAGATTTCTTACGTTGTCTGGTGGGGATCACGTCGTGTCGGTAGTAGTCCGGCCGCGCGGGCCGTGCTGACCGCCGCCAAGCGGGAGTGGACGCCGAGCTTGCGGTAGAGGGAGTGCGTGTGTGTACGCACCGTGTTCGCCGAGAGCCCCAACTCGGCCGCGATCTCGGTGCCGCGCAGCCCGTCGACCATGCTGACCAGCACCTGCCGCTCGCGGCCGGTCAGCGCGGCGAGCGGCCCGCCGCCCTCGCGGTAGCGGCTGACCTCCTCGCGCAGGCCGCGCAGCACGGCCCCGAGGTGCCGCGGCGGGAACCACCCCTCGCCCCGGCAGACCCCGCGCAGCACCTGCACCAGGTCCGCGACCCCGGACTCCTTGGGCACCCAGGCGTCGGCGCCGAGCCGGGCCGCCGCCACGACCCGGTCGGCGTCGTCGAGGCCGGACAGCACCACCAGCCGGGCGCCGGGGGCGGCCAGCCGCAGCGAGGTGAACAGCTCGACCTCGTCGACCCCGGCCGAGTCCGGGTCGACGGTGATCACGTTCGGCCGCCCCCGCTCGACCCTGGCGAGCAGGTTCGGGTCGTCGGTGGCGCAGCGGCCGAGCACCCACAGGTCGGTGAACGCGCCGAGGCGGATCGACAGCGCCTCGGTCACCAGCTCGTGGTCGTCGACGAGCCACAGGCGCACCGGGTCCATCCCCCCACGGTGCCCCATCGACCGGTGCCCCATTGACCAGTGCCCCGTCGACGGCGGCGCTGTCCCGGGCACGGTCGGGCGCCCGGCCGGGTCAGCCGAGCAGGGCGTCGACGAAGGCCACCGGCTCGAACGGGGCCAGGTCGTCGGGGCCCTCGCCGAGGCCGACGAGCTTGACCGGGACGCCCAGCTCGCGCTGCACCTGGAAGACGATGCCGCCCTTGGCGGTGCCGTCGAGCTTGGTCAGCACGATGCCGGTCACCTCCACGACCTCGCCGAAGACCCTGGCCTGGGTGAGGCCGTTCTGCCCGGTGGTGGCGTCGAGCACCAGCAGGACCTCGTCCACCTCGGCCTGCTTCTGCACCACCCGCTTCACCTTGCCCAGCTCGTCCATCAGGCCGACCTTGGTGTGCAGGCGGCCCGCGGTGTCGACCAGCACCGCGTCGACGGCGGCGGCGCGACCGCGCTTGACCGCGTCGAAGGCGACCGCCGCCGGGTCGGCCCCCTCCTTGCCGCGCACGACCTCGGCGCCGACCCGGTCGGCCCAGGTCTGCAACTGGTCGGCGGCGGCGGCGCGGAAGGTGTCGGCCGCGCCGAGCACGACCGTGCGGCCGTCGGCGACCAGGACGCGGGCGAGCTTGCCGGTGGTGGTGGTCTTGCCGGTGCCGTTGACGCCGACGACCAGCACCACGGCGGGCTGCTTGGCGTCGCCGTCGCCGTGCGGCAGGGCGCGCACGGCGCGGTCGAGGTCGGGGCGCAGCGCGTCGACCAGGACCTCGCGCAGCAGGGCGCGGGCGCCGTCGGCGGTGCGCACGCCCCGGGAGACCAGTTCGGCGCGCAGCCGCTCGACGACCTCCGCGGTGGTGCGCGCGCCGAGGTCGGCCAGCAGCAGGGTGTCCTCGACCTCGGTCCAGGAGTCCTCGTCGAGGTCACCGGCGCCGAGCAGGCCGAGCAGGCCCTGGCCGAGGGTGGACCGGGAGCGGGAGAGCCGCCCGCGCAGCCGCTCCAGGCGACCCGCGGTGGGCTCGATCTCGTCCTGCGCGGGGAACTGCTCGGTCAGCGGTTCGCCCTGGACGGGCAACTGTTCGGTGACCGGTTCGGCCTGCACCGGGAGCTTGTCCGTGGGCAGGGAGGAGACCGGGGCGGGCTCGACGGGCGCGGTGCCGGTCGGGGGCGTGCCGGTGGTGGTCGCGTCCGGGAGCGCGATGTCGACGATGCCGCGCTTCTCGGAGTCGCGCGGCACCGAGGCGTCGTCGCCGACGCCGGGCTGGCCGTCGACCTCCGTGCGCTCACCGGCCGGGTGCGCGGGCGGGGCGAGCGGGGCGTCCTTCGGCTTGGCCGGGGCGAGGCTGATGCCCGCCCCCGCCTGGTAGCCGCCGCCCTTCGGCTTCTCGACGGCCTCGGGCTTGTCCAGGGTGATCCGCCGCCTGCGCGCCAGCACGACCCCGGTGACCAGGGCGGCGAGCAGCACGACAGCGACGACGACCAGGATGATGATCACGGTGCTCGACACCGGGCCATCCTCGCATCCCGGCCGGTGGGCGGCCGGGATGCCACCCCCGGTGGGATAAGAACCGATTTAGCGTCAATTTGGTCAATCACCAACCAAACCCTTGCGCGCGCTCGGGGTGTGCAATAGACCACAGGGTCATGGGTTGGCGGCGGGTGCTCGGGATGATCTCCGGAACGTCGGTGGACGGCATCGACGTGGCCGTGGCCGACCTGCGGCTGCGCTCGGGGGTGGTGGAGCTGTCCCCGGTCCGGCACGCCGAGGTCCCCCACCCGGAGGCGTTGCGCGCCGACCTGCTCGCCGCGCTGCCCCCGAACCCGTGCGACGCGCGGACCCTCTGCCGCCTCGACACCGGCGTCGGCCAGGCCTTCGGCGCCGCCGCCGCGCGGTTCACCGGCGGTGGCGACAGCGGCGTCGACCTCGGTGTCGACCTCGTGGCCTCGCTGGGGCAGACCCTCTACCACTGGGTCGACGGCGGTGACTGCCTCGGCACGCTGCAACTGGGGCAGCCCGCGTGGATCGCCGAGGCCACCGGGCTGCCGGTGGTGTCGGACCTGCGCGCCCGCGACGTCGCCGCGGGCGGGCACGGGGCGCCGCTGGCGGGCGTCCTCGACCGGCTGCTGCTCGCGGCCGAGCCGGGCACCGCCGCGCTGAACCTCGGCGGCATCGCCAACATCACCACTGACAGCACCGCGGGCGGCCTGGCCTTCGACACCGGCCCGGCGAACGCGCTGCTCGACGCGGCGGCGCTGGCCCGCACCGGCACCCCGTGCGACACCGACGGCGCCCTCGCCGCCCGCGGCACCGTCCGCCGCGACCTGCTCGACGTGCTGCTCGCCGACCCGTACTACGCCGCGCCCGCGCCCAAGTCGACCGGCAAGGAGCACTTCCACGGCGGCTACCTGGACGCGGCGCTCGCCCGGGTGCCCGCGGTCGCCGACGCCGACCTGCTGGCCACCCTCGTCGCGCTGACCGCGATCACCGTCGCCCAGGCGTGCGCCCCGCACCGGCCGAGGCGGGTGCTCGCCTCCGGCGGCGGGGTGCGCAACCCGGCGCTGATGACCGCCCTGGCCGCCGCGCTCGCTCCCGCCGAGCTGACCACCACCGACGCGCTGGGCCTGCCCGCCGAGGCCAAGGAGGCGTACCTGGCCGCCCTGCTGGGTTTCCTGACCTGGCACGGTGTCCCGGTCGACGCGGGCACCGGCGGCGGCGCCCGGGTGCTCGGCAGCGTCACCCCCGGCCGCGACCCGGCCCGCTGGCCGGAACCGCTCGACGGCACCGCCGAGTCCCTGCACCTGTCCCCGCAGCCCCCTGGAGGCCCCCGTGCGCGCCCTTGACCTCGCGATCATCGCGGTCTTCCTGGTCGGCATGCCCCTGCTGGGCATCAAGATCGCCGGGCGGCAGCGCTCCGGCGCGGACTACTTCGTCGGCGAGGGCCGGATCTCCTGGTGGGTCGCCTGCCTGTCGGTGGTGTCGGCGGAGACCTCCACGCTGACGGTGCTCAGCGTGCCGACGGTCGCCTACCTGGGGGCGTTCACCTACCTGCAACTGGCGATCGGCTACGTCCTGGGCCGGGTCGTGGTGTCGTTCGTGCTGCTGCCCCGGTACGTGGCGGGCAACATGACCACGGCCTACAACTTCCTCGGCAGGCGCTTCGGCGCCGGGCTCCAGGGCACGGCGTCGGTGACGTTCCTGTTCACCCGCCTGCTGGCCGACGGGGTGCGGCTGTTCGCCACCGCGATCCCGATCAAGGTGGTGCTCGCCGCCTACGGCCTGGACGCCTCCTACCTGCTCATCGTGGCGGCGCTGGGCGTGGCGATGGTCGTCTACACGTTCTTCGGCGGCGTGCGCGCGGTGATCTGGGTCGATGCCATCCAGATGCTCTGGTACGTCCTGGGCGGGCTAGCGGTGATCCTGGTGCTGATGGGCAAGCTGCCCGACGGCTGGTTCTCCTCGGCCTTCGACGCGGGCAAGTTCTCCCTGTTGGACTTCGCTTCCAGCCCGCTGTCCAACCCGTACTCGTTCGTCACCGCCGTCCTCGGCGGCGCGGTCCTGTCCATGGCCAGCCACGGCGCCGACCAGCTCATCGTGCAGCGGCTGATGGCCTGCAACGACGTGCGCGCCAGTCAGAAGGCGCTCGTCGCCAGCGGGGTCGTGGTGTTCTTCCAGTTCGCGCTGTTCCTGTTCATCGGCACGATGCTGTGGTCGTTCTACCGAGGCGTCGACCCGGTCGGCGACCTCGGCCTGGGCACCAACGACGAGCTGTTCGCCCACTTCATCGTCACCGAGCTGCCCAGCGGCCTGTCCGGCTTCGTGATCGCGGGCATCCTGGCGGCCGCGCTCAGCTCCTCCCTGGGCGCCCTGGCCTCCTCCACGGTGACCGACGTGTACCAGAAGGTGGTGCGCCGCAAGCTCTCCGACGCGGAACTGCTCAAGCAGGGACGCGTCTGGACCATCGTCTGGGCGGGCGCCCTGATCGTCTTCGCGTCCCTGTTCACCACCACCAAGAACCCGATCGTGGAAACCGCGCTGGCGATCACCGGCTACACCTACGGCGCGCTGCTGGGCGCGTTCCTGCTGGGGCTGTGGGTGCGCAAGACCCGCCAGGCCGACGCGATCGCGGCGTTCGTGGTGACGGTCGCGGTGATGGCGTTCGTGATCCTGGGCCTGAAGTTCAGCCGCTCCGGCGCCTTCCTGGGGGTGGACTTCGCCAAGGCCACCAAGGAGTCGGTGGCCCTGGCGTTCCCCTGGTACACCCCGCTGGGGGTGCTGGTGACCCTGGTGGTGGGCGGCCTGCTGTCCCTGCGCCACCGGGAACCCGCCCGGTGGGCCGAGGAGGAGCACCCCGCCACGCCCACCTGACCGGGTGGGCTACTTGCGCCGGTAGCTCACCAGTTCCAGGTGCAGGTCGAACCCGAGTGCGGTGAACATGCGCTCGGAGGCGTCGTTGCCGAGCGCGATCACCGCCGCCGCCCGCGGGCGGGCACCGTGCTCGGCGGCGAGGGCGCGCAGCAGGGCACCGACCAGCGCCCGGCCGGTGCCGACCCCGCGCACCTCCGGGTCCACCGCCACGTAGTCGATGTAGAGCTCGTCCTCCTGCGCGAAGCCCGCCGCGTAGCCCAGGACGCCGTCGACCCCGGTCTGCACGACCACGGTGTGCCCCCGGTCGCCGTGCACGAGCTGGCGGCCGGTGACGGTGCGGTTGGGGAAGCAGCGCTCGTGCAGGGCGGCGACGCCGTCGACAGTCGTCTGGTCGCCGCCGAGCAGCCGGGGCTCGCCGCCGTCGGGCACCGCGCACACCAGTACCGAGCGCAGCGCCTGGCCGGTGAGGGTGAACACGCGGCTGGCGCCCATGGGGTCGAAGCCGTGCCGGGCGGCGAGGTCGGCCAGCCGCCGGTGCCTGCGGTGCCCGTACAGCTCCAGGTCGACCACGTCGGTCAGCCGGGGCAGCGCCAGGGCCGCGTCCACGAGGTCGTCGGCGGTGTTGTGCCAGGCCTGGCGCTCGGCCGGGTGGCCCTCGGGGAGGTCGACGAACGGGCCGAGCAGCCAGGCCCGGCCCACCTCGGGGTCGGCGTCGACGCTGAGCACCCCGCGGACGCCGCCGTGGTCGTCAACGGCCACGACCGCACCCGACGACCAGTCCGGGCGCAGGCCCGCGAGTTCGTCGGCGACCTCCGCCGCCGTGGTGCCGTGGTAGCCGATGAGCTGTTCCGGATCGCCCTGCAACCTGGTGACCAGGTCGACCACCGCGGCTTCATCGGCGGGAACCGCGAGACGGATGACATACATACCGGAATCGTGAACGCTGGCGGTGTCGGAAAGCGAGCAAATTAACCCGAGGGGCAGGAACGGCAGTGGCGGACAAGATCGACCTGGAGCTGCGCGAGGACACCGACGGCCACCGCTTCGAGGGCGTGGCCGACGGCGAGGTGGCCGGGTACGTCCAGTACCACCGGCTCGACGACGCCATCGTGCTCATGCACACCCAGGTGTCCGACGGCTTCGCTGGCCGGGGCGTGGGCGGCGCGCTGGCCAGGGCGGTGCTCGACCACCTCCGAGCGGAGGGCACACCCGCCCGCCTGTACTGCCCGTTCCTCCGCGGCTGGGTCGACAAGCACCCGGAGTACGCGGACCTCGTCGTGGACGCCTGAGCACCGACACCGCGTCGACACCGTGCGACCGGCCCCCCGCGCAGGGTGACCGGTGGGGCCGGTCGCGCCGGTTCCGTCGCCCATCCGGGCACACCCACGGGTCCGAGACGGTCTTGTGACTTGATTGTCGGCCGATCGGCCCGATACTTGTGCGACCTCAGACAGTCCCATCCGGACGGACACCGATCCGACCCCGGTCGTGCCCAAGGAAGGCCTCCACATGGCCAGTTTCGACCCCAAGAACGTCACCCCCGTCGAGTGGATGGGGATCGGCGCGGGCGCCGCCGCCTTCATCTTCAGCTTCCTGCCCTGGGTCTCGATCTCCGCCTTCTTCAGCGCGAGCGCGTGGAACTCCGGGCTCCTCGCCTGGCTGCCGGTGCTGCTGCTGGTGGTCGCGGCCGGGCTGCTGCTCGCCACGCACTTCGGCACCGCGGTCAAGAACCTGCCGCTGATCTGGCTGGTGCTGGCGGGCGTGTCCGTGCTGTTCATCCTGCTGCGCTGGGTCACCCTGAGCGACGACGACTACATGGGCGTGGTGAGCGCCGGGGTCGGGCTGTTCCTGGGCCTGGTCGCCGCGATCGTGTCGACGGTCGGCGCGGTGCTGACCTTCCAGGCCACCCGCAGGCACGTCGCCTGACGGTTGCCCGAACGGGATCGCCCCGGCCATGCTGCGTGCGTGGACGGGGCGATTCTGCGTTCGGCGGTCGAGTGCTGCCGCGACTTCCTGGCCGGGCACACCGGCGGCGACTGGGCTCGGCCTGGCGAGGCGGTGGAGCTGTCGACCGGGCAACTGGTGGCGCACGTCGGCGAGACGCTGCTCTGGTACTCGGCGGACTTCTTGGCGGGGGCGGCGGAACTGTCCGTCGCGCAGGTCAAGCTGCCCCCGGACGGCCCGCCCGGTGAGTTGCTGCGGGCGCTGGACACCTACGGCCGGATGCTCGCCCTGCTGGTCGACGCGGCGCCGCCGGGGCTGCGCGGCCTCCACCCGTTCGGTTCCGCCGACGCCTCCGGCTTCGCGGCCATGGCGGGGGACGAACTCCTGGTGCACACCGGGGACGCCGCCGCGGCCCTGGGTGTGGACTTCGCTCCGCCCGCCGAACTGGTCACGCCGGTCCTGGAGCGGATCTTCCCGTGGGCGCCCACCGGCGCCGACCCGTGGCGGACGCTGCTGTGGGCCAACGGCCGCACCGCGCTGCCCGGGCACCCGAGGCTCGACCGGTGGCGCTGGCACTGCGCGCCGCTCGACGAGTGGGACGGGACGATGCCGTAGGGCAGCCCGGCCGGGCTCAGCGGCCGAAGTCCTGCACCCAGTAGTGGCCCTCGGCGGTGAAGCCGACGCCGAGGGTCTTGAGGTCGCAGTCGAGGATGTTGGCGCGGTGGCCCGGTGAGTCCATCCACGCCCGCATGACGTCCTCGGCCGTGCGCTGCCCCTTGGCGATGTTCTCCGCCGCCGGGTCGGGGTGCCCCGTGGCCCTCGACCGGTCGACGAACGAGCGGCCGTCCTGGCTGACGTGGGAGAAGTAGTCGTTGGCCGACATGTCGACCGCGTGCGCCTGCGCGGCGGCGGTGAGCCGGTCGTCGGGTGCCAGCGGGTCGCAGCCCGCCGTGGCGCGCTCGTCGTTGACCAGGGCCAGCACCCGGGCGTCCGCCTTGGCGGCGCGGGTCGTGGGCGGGGCCTCGGTCGTGGTGGTGGCGGGCGGTGGGGGCGGCGGGTCCGAGCTGGGCGGGGTCTCGGGTGGCGGCGCGGTGGTGGAACTGGGCGCCGGGGAACCCGTTCCGGGGTTCTCCGGCCTGTCCGGTGGGCCGCCGCCGTTGCCCGAGGGGGCGTCGACCGGGGTGGGGGCGTCCTGCGGGGGGATCACGATGCGCTGGGCGGAGAGGCCGAGGGCGACCTCGTCACTCCGGTCCGCGCCCGCACCGGCGCCGGGCGCGAGGCCCAGCACCGTGGTCACCCCGGCCGTGCCCGCCCCCACCGCGAGGGCCACGAGCACGGCCGGGAGTAAGGCGGATCGTCCCCGACGTTGTGTCACGGTTTGGCAACGTACCACTGTCGAGTGACGCCACCGCTACGCCGAGTGGCGCAACCGGATTGGTGCTCAGCCCGCGCTGGAGGACGGCGGAGTGGGGTCGGTGGTCTGCGGCGGCGTGGTTGTCGTCACCGGGGGCGGGGTCGGCTTGGTCGTGGTGGGTTGCGTGGTGGGAGGCGTGCCGCCCCCACCGCCACCACCACCGCCGCCACCGCCTCCGCCGGGGGGAGGTGTGTTGCCACCGCCACCACCGCCTCCCCCACCGCCGCCGCCCTGCGGGGGCGGCTGCTGGTTGGAGCTGCTCTTGCGGGTGGTGGTCGTGGTGGTGCCGGAGGTCGACGCGCCCGCCTCGGTGGTGGTCGTGCCGGAGGTCGGCGCGCTGGTCTCGGTGGCCGCGGTGGTGCTGCTCGCGGTGGTCGGCGTCGAACCGGTGGTGCGCGACGTGCCGACCTGGACCTCCTCGTTCACCCGCGTGGGGACCGACTGGCCGCCCTCGCCGTTGGCGAACGCGGCCACGGCGGCGAACACGGTGGAGAGCACCACACCGGAGACGCCGAGGATGGCGTAGGACGAGCGGCGCAGGCCGGGCCGGTCCTCGGGCGGGGCCACCTCGGCCCGGTCGATCGGATCAGACATGAACCGTTAACCCTTCCTGGACTTCCGGTGCAGGCTCCCAGCCCCACCCCGCGGCCCGGCGGTGCGCCGGATCGCGGTCGGGACGCACGTCACGACGCGGTAACGTATCACCCGACGACAAAACTCCCCTCCCGGGCGCGGGCGGGCGACGGGTCTGGTGCACGGCACGATAGCGGGGTGTCCGAGGTGGCCGGGGAACCGGATGTGCGGGTGACGGCGTGGGTGCGCGGCACCGTGCAGGGCGTCGGCTTCCGGTGGTGGACCCGGTCCCGCGCGCTGGAGCTGGGGTTGGTCGGCTGGGCCCGCAACACCGCCGACGGCAGGGTCGAGGTGGTGGCCGAGGGCACCCGGGCGCGCTGCGAGGAGCTGCTTGCCGCGCTGCGGTCGGGCCGGTCGCCGGGGTCGGTCGAGGTGGTGGTGGAGCAGTGGGGCGCGGTCAAGGGCGACCTGGTCGGTTTCGTCGAGCGGTGAACCGGGGGGCGGCGGACGGCGTAATGCCGGACGTGCCCACCCCCGAGGAGGACGACGTCTTCGTCCGCGAGCTCTACGACCGCTACCGGCGGCCGCTGCTGGGCTACGCGCTGCGCGCGGTGGGCGGCGACCACCAGCGCGCCGAGGACGTGGTGCAGGAGACGCTGCTGCGCGCCTGGCGCAACGCCGGGACGCTGGAGGCCGACAAGGCCGGGCCGTGGCTGTACACGGTGGCCCGGAACCTGGTGATCACCGGCTACCGCAGGCAGCGGGCCCGGGTCGCCGAGGTGCCGATCGAGGACAAGGACTGGCCGCGCGCCGGGGACGAGTTCGAGCAGGTCCTGCAGGGCTGGCAGGTGGCCGAGGCGATGCGGGCGCTCTCGCGCGACCACCGCAACGTCATCGCCGAGCTGTTCTACCGGCGGCGGACCGTGGCGGAGGCGGCGAAGGTGCTGGGGGTGCCGCCGGGCACGGTCAAGTCGAGGTCGTTCTACGCGTTGCGCGCCCTGCGCGACGCCCTGGAGGAGCGGGGGGTGACGGAGCTGTGACCTGTACGAAGACGATGTCCCTCGGCGCCTACCTGCTCGGCGCGCTGGACCCGGCCGAGCGCGCCGACTTCGAGGCGCACCTGCACCGGTGCGATTCCTGCCGCGGCGAGCTGGTGCGGCTCTCGCCGCTGCCGGGCCTGCTGCACCGGGTGCGCGTGGAGGACTTCGAGGACGCCGTGGAGCCCACCGAGGCCGACCTGCTGGTCGTCCCGGAGCCGGAGCCGCGCCGCGGGGTCTGGGCGAAGCGGAAGGTGCTGCTCAGCGCGGCCGCGGCGGTGGTCGTGCTGGCCGCCGCCGGGGTCGTGGGCTTCGAGGTGCTGCGCCCGGAACCGACGTCGGCCCCGCCGTCGGTGAGCTGGTCGGCGACCGACTCGGCCAGCGGGGTCCGCGCGGACGTGCGGCTCATCGACCGCTCCTGGGGCACCGAGGTCAAGATCAAGCTGCACGACGTGCCGCCGGGCAAGCCGTGCAAGCTGGTGGTGCGCGGCCGCGACGGCAACCGCGAGGTGGCGGGCTGGTGGGGCAGCGGCGGGCAGGACGAGGAGATCCCGGGCAGCACCTCCATCGGCCGGTCCAGCATCAGCCGGGTCGAGGTGGTGACCGACGACGACATCGTGCTGGTCGACGTGCCCGCGCCCGCCTGACCGCGCGGGCCCCCACCTGGGGGACCGCGCCCCGGGGCCCGGGTAGTCTCACCCGGATCGCGGCAGCAGTCGGTAACCTGGAGGGTCCCGCCCAGTGCACCTCAAGAGCCTGACGCTGAAGGGGTTCAAGTCCTTCGCCTCGGCGACGACGCTGAAGTTCGAGCCGGGGATCACCTGCGTCGTCGGCCCCAACGGGTCCGGCAAGTCCAACGTGCTCGACGCGCTGCGCTGGGTGATGGGCGAGGGCAGCGCCAAGGGCCTGCGCGGCGGCAAGATGGAGGACGTCATCTTCGCGGGCACCGCGGGCCGCGCCCCGCTCGGCCGCGCCGAGGTGACGCTGACCATCGACAACGCCGACGGCGCGCTGCCGATCGAGTTCGCCGAGGTGTCCATCACCCGCCGGATGTTCCGCGACGGCGCCAGCGAGTACGAGATCAACGGCAACGGCTGCCGGTTGATGGACGTGCAGGAACTGCTCAGCGACTCCGGCATCGGCCGGGAGATGCACGTCATCGTCGGCCAGGGCCAGCTCAGCGCCATCCTGGAGTCCAAGCCCGAGGAGCGCCGCGCGTTCATCGAGGAGGCAGCGGGCGTCCTCAAGCACCGCAAGCGCAAAGAGAAGGCCATCCGCAAGCTCGACGCGATGCAGGCCAACCTCACCCGGCTCACCGACCTCACCGCCGAGCTGCGCCGCCAGCTCAAGCCGCTGGGCAAGCAGGCCGAGATCGCCCGCAAGGCCCAGTCGGTGCAGTCGGAGCTGCGCGACGCCCGGCTGCGCCTGCACGCCGACGACCTGGTCACCCAGCGCGCCGACATCGCCCGCGACGAGGCCGACGAGGCCACCGCCCGGCGCAAGCGCGCCGAGGTCGAGCAGGCCCTGGAGATCGGCCACGCCCGGCAGGCCGAGCTGGAGGAGCACCTGGCGGTCGACGCGCCGAAGCTCGCCGCCGCCCAGGAGACCTGGTACCGGCTCTCCGCGCTGGAGGAGCGGCTGCGCGGCACGGTCCGCCTGGCCGTCGAGCGCGCCCGGCACCTGTCGGCGGCGGGCGAGGCCCCGCGCGGCGGGCGCGACCCGGAGGAGCTGGAGGAGGAGGCCGAGCACACGGCCATGCGCGAGGCCGAGCTGTTCGAGGCCGTCGCCGAGGCCCGCTACACCCTGGCCGAGTCCACCGAGCGCCGCGCCGAGCTGGAGCGGATGGTGCAGGCGGCGGAGAAGGCGCACCTGGCCGCGGTCCGCGCGATCGCCGACCGGCGCGAGGGCCTGGCCCGGCTCTCCGGTCAGGTGGAGGCGTTGCGCAGCAAGGCGAACGCGACCGGCGAGGAGATCGAGCGGCTGTCGGTGGCCCTCGGCGAGGCCCGCGAGCGCGCGGAGGTCGCCGCCGAGGAACTGGCCGAGGAGCAGGCGGGCACCGAGGTCGAGGACACCGACGACGCCGGGCTCGCCGAGCGCCACCAGCGGGCGGTCGAAGCGGGTGACGCCGCCAGGGCCAGGGTGGACGAGCTGGTCCGGGCCGAGCGGCAGGCCGAGCGCGACATCGCCTCGTGGAGGGCCAGGGTCGACGCGCTGTCGCTGGGGTTGGCCCGCAAGGACGGCGCGGGCGCGCTGCTCGCCGCCGCCGACCGCCTGCCCGGGCTGCTCGGGTCGGTGGCCGCGCTGCTGACCGTGGAACCGGGGTCGGAGGCCGCCCTGGCCGCCGCCCTGGGCCCGGTGGCCGACGCGGTCGCCGTCGCCGACCCGGACGGGGCGGTGGAGGCGCTGCGGATGCTGCGCGCCGGGGACGCGGGCCGGGCCGGTCTGCTCGTCGGCGGCGCGTTCACCGTCGACCGGTCCGGGTGGCCGGTGCTGCCGCCGGGGGCGCGCTGGGCGGTCGACCTGGTCCAGGCGCCCGAGGCGCTGCTGCCCGCGGTGCACCGGGCGCTGGACCTGGTGGCCGTGGTGGAGGCGCTGCCGTCGGCGCGGGCCCTGGTCGCCGAGCACCCGCAGGTGCGGGCGGTGACCGGCGAGGGCGACCTGCTGGGCGCGCACTGGGCGATCGGCGGTTCGGAGCGGGCGCAGAGCGTCATCGAGGTGCAGGCCGCGGTGGACGAGGCCAACGGCAAGCTGGCCGCGGCGGAACGGTCGCTGGAGCACTCGGCGGCGGCGCTGGAGGGCGCCCGCGCCGAGCAGCAGGCCCGCCGCGAGGACGTGAACGCGGTCAAGGAGCTGATGAACGACGCGAAGGTCCGCGCGGCCCGGTCGTCGGAGCGGCTCAACCGGCTGCGCCAGGTCGTCCGCTCGGCCGAAGCCGAGGTGGAGCGGGCCCTGACCCAGCGCGGCAAGGTCGAGGCCACCCGGGAGGACGCGCTGGCCAAGCTCGCCGACCTGGAGGAACGCCTCGCGGTCGCGCAGGACGAGCAGGTCGACGACGAACCGGACTCCGCCGAGCGCGACGAGTACGCGGGCGCGCTGGCCTCGTCGCGGCAGGAGGAGATGGAGGCGCGGCTGACGCTGCGCACCGCCGAGGAGCGCCACCGCGCCCTGCAGGGCAAGGCCGACCAGCTCCGCCGCGCCGCCCGCGCCGAACGCGAGGCCAGGGAGCGCGCCGCCCGCGCGATGGCCGCCCGGCAGCGCGGCGCGACCGTGGCGCAGGCCGTGGTCGACGGCGGCGAACTGGCCCTGGAGCGCATCGCGCTGTCGCTGGCCCGCGCCGCCGAGGAGCGCGACGTGGTGCAGGCGCAGCGGGCCGAGCGCGAACGGGTCCTCACCGACGTCCGGGCCAAGGTCCGCGAACTGTCGTCGGAACTGGAGAAGCTCGTCGACGCCGTGCACCGCGACGAGGTCCTGCGCGCCGAGCAGCGCCTGCGCCTGGAGCAGCTTGAGGTCAAGATCGCCGAGACGTTCGGCATCGGCCTCGACGACCTGGTCGCCGAGTACGGCCCGGACGTCGCGGTCCCGCCGTCGCCCGCCGAACTGGCCGAGTACGAGGCGGCCCGCGAACGCGGCGAGGAGGTCTCCACCCCACCGTCCACACCGTACGACCGCGACACCCAGGCCCGCCGCGCCAAGCGCGCCGAGCGCGACCTGACCCTGCTGGGCAAGGTCAACCCGCTGGCCCTGGAGGAGTTCGCCGCCCTGGAGGAGCGCTACCGGTTCCTCTCCACCCAGCTCGAAGACCTCAAGGCCACCCGCCGCGACCTCCTCACCGTCATCAAGGAGGTCGACGACAAGATCCTGGAGGTCTTCACCTCCGCCTACTTCGACGTCGCCAGGGAATTCGAAACGGTCTTCGACGTCCTGTTCCCCGGCGGCGAGGGCCGCATGATCCTCACCGAACCGGACGACATGCTCGCCACCGGCGTCGACGTCGAGGCCCGCCCACCCGGCAAGAAGGTCAAGCGCCTGTCCCTGCTCTCCGGCGGCGAGAAGTCCCTGGTGGCCGTGGCCATGCTGGTCGCCATCTTCCGCGCCCGCCCCTCACCGTTCTACGTGATGGACGAGGTCGAGGCCGCCCTGGACGACACCAACATGCGCCGCCTCATCGGCCTCCTGGAACAACTGCGCGCCAGCAGCCAGCTCATCATCATCACCCACCAGAAACCCACCATGGAAATCGCCGACGCCCTCTACGGCGTCAGCATGCGCGGCGACGGCATCACCCAGGTCATCTCCCAGCGCCTCAACGAATCCCGCCCCGCCCCCGCCCACATCACCGCCGCCAAGGCGAAGGCGGAACAGGCAGCGGCGGAAGCGGCCCAGGCAGCAGCCGAAGCGGCCGAAGCCCCGGCCGACCCCGACACTATTGGGCCCGCCGAGCCGATCAACGATTCCCAGGCTCCCCCCGAACCACAGGCAGCCCCCGACGAGGCGACACCGGCGGCAGAGCAGAGCCGGCCATCCGCTGCCCGAGGGGAATAGCCCGCTCAGTCACCCGATCCCGTGCCGTCGAGCCGGTGGCGTGCCCACGAGCACGCGGCGGCGGTCAGAGCGGCGCGATGCGCCAATGGCTGCTCCTGTTGCAGGAATGCCCAGATGCCCGCGATCGCCACAGCGAACGCGGTGCGGGTTCCCGGGGGCGTCGCGCGCCACACCGGCACCGCCTCGGCCCACCGCTCGGCAGCGGGGACCGAATGCCCGGCGTCGATCAGCCGGGCAATCAGGAAGGCCACGTCCACGGCGGCGTCGGCCTTGCGCGACCACGCCCAGTCCACCACCTTCGCGCCGCCGTCGTCGACGAGGATGTTCAGCGGGTGCAGGTCCGTGTGGGCGAGGTCGTCGCCGTCGACCAATTCGATCGCGCGCGACTCCCAGTCGATGAGTGAGTCGAGGCGCGCCTTGGCCCAGCCGTCGAGTTCGTCGGGGATGTCCACGGCGAGCCTGCGCCACGCGGCCAACCTGGCCCACTGCTCGGCGAGGCGGGGCGCCTCGGCCGGGCAGTGGGCCAGTTCATCGGTCAGGGCGGTCATCACGTCGGCCACGGCCACGAGGTCCGGCGACCCGGGGGTCAGGTCGGCATGCCGCCCGGACACAGGGTCGAACCCGAGCAGCAGCCACCCATCGGCCTCGGCCCGCCACCGCAGTGCCGGTGCGACCGCCCCGGGCAACCATGGGTTGATGTCCGCTTCATGGCGGTGCATACGCCCGCGTTTGCTCTGGGAACCCGCGATCCCCTTGCAGAACACCCTCCCGCCTGACGAGTGCAGCACGGCCGAGAAGTCGGAGTTGCGGCCTGCCGGGGAGGTCTCGGTGTGCAGGACCTTCCCGGTGGCTTCCTCGATCGCGGTGCGAACCGCCAGGGGCAACTGGCCCCAGGGGCAACTGGCCATTGTCTTCCTCTGGACTATGCGGGTGGCGGCGGTGGATCGTCATGACAACCGTTGTGGCAACCGCTGCACTTCTGGCACTTCAACCCCGAAGTGGACCAGAGGTCCTGGTCGAGGGCCAAGCCAGTGCGCTCGATGGCTTCCACGGTGCGTACCAGAGTGGCACGCGCATTGTCCCCATCGGCATCGTGGTCGTGCTCGCTCGTCGGCACGTGGTGGATGAAGCGGCCTGCGATGCGCTGGCAGAACTGGGCGTAGTCCCGCGTGTGCAGGATGAACGTGTGCCACCCGATGTCCACCAACTCACTTGGCGCCAGCGGGTCAGCGGTGTTGACCGCGCACGCGGCGAGGAAGGCGAGGGCTTGGTCCACAACCCGCTCGGCGAGGCTGCGGTCCATCTTCTCCTCCGCACCGATCCGGCGGACCAGTCGGTCGAACAGGCCGTCATCGATCAGCGATCGGCCTGTGGTGCGCTGAACTTCTTCAACAGCGATCACGTGAACTCCTCCGATTTCGTCGCCGCGCCGGTCAGCGCGGAGAGTCAAGGCATCTGCGGAACCAGGTGCACTACGACCGGAAGGGAGCAGGGCAGCCACCGTGAGCGGGCAGCGTCAACAACCCGTCGATGACCTCGTTCAGATCCCCGCCCCACTCCCAGGTGATCTCGCCCTCGCGGTCGCAGCGCAGTGCGGCGGCATCGGTGTCGTGGTGCACCCGGATCGCGTCCACCGATCCATCAGGCCACGTGCGCACACCGTGGGCCTCAGCCGAGTGGCCGTCCGCCACCGGCGGCGGCAGGAACACCCACCCGACGTCTGGCACTGTGGTCAGGCGCATCAACTGGGGAAAAGCCGCCGTCGCCTCGTCAGTGCTCACACGCCCGGTGCGTGCAACCACCAAGAGCCCGACCGGTGACAAAACTGAATCCTGCACAGCCGTCGAGGGCTGCCTGAGGATGTTGACCAGGCGAATTCGGCCATTTTTCTCAGCTCTGTTCACAGGAAGTGACGCTACGATCACTCGACAGCAATGAAAACCGACCGGGAGTACAAGTGCGCCCCTGACTTCCGGGGCACGGGAGGCTGCGAGGATGTGGAAGAGCCCAACAACCCTGACCAGCAGTCAGGGTTCGCGATCCACCGGCGTCATTTCAGGTTTCGTATTCCAACTGGCCCGCCGAACCGCAGGTCTCACCCAAGAACGACTGGCTGAGTCGTTGGGTGTGGACGTGACCACCTTGCAGAGTTGGGAATCCGGGCGGCGCCCCCTCGCTGCGATGCCCGCCGGGGACTTCTTCCGACTCGGTGACCGACTCATCCACCTGGGAGCGCCACCTTCCACTCGACGGCACCTGAGAGAGGCACTGGAAGCCGATCTGGTCTTGGCCACCGGGATCACGGCTGCGGATGCCTGGATCGAGCCGGACATGCACCCCTTGGCAACGCAGGTGCACCGCCGCAGCCTGACCAACCTGATCACTTGGCCGCTGACCGGCAAGCCACCGCCCCACTTCACCGAGTTCATACCAAAGGTCCCACGACGTGGGCCTGGTGCACGGCAGCCACATCTTTCGGCCGAAGAGATCCGACGGTTGTTCGACCACCTGATCACCGTGGCCGAACAGGGCAGACGTCCGGAAGACGCACTGCTGCGCAGGCAAGCCGTATACCTGCTCAGCTTCGACGATCGGCCGCACATCGTGGACTGGCTCCGGGAAGAGTGGCAAAGGGCAGGCCGCAAGTTGTCGCCGGACGGGGACATCACCACCCTGATGGAAGCCCGGTCCGCGTCGGTCGCCCTGGCATCGACCGGTGATGAGAGCAGCCTGCACGACTTCCTCACCGTCACCGCCAACACGACAGCGGAGACAGCGAACTTGAACTACTGGGCACACTGGATCGGCGAATCGCCCCGCGAGCAAAACAGCGACGACTTCATGCGTGACATCGACACCCACCTCTGGTCTGGGGCAAGACTGCTACACCACCTCACCGAGCGTCTGGTCCCCACTTCCCTGCACTTACCACTGAACCTGCATACGATTCACGCGCTGGTAGCCTCCCGACCCACACTGCTCACTGATGCGGCCACCATTCGCCAGCCGCTCGCCGAAGCCTTGGACCGCGTGGCTTCCGCTGGCCCTTTGACGCGCATGGGCCACAGTCAAGTCACGGGCTTGCACTATGCTTTGCGCATCGCCGAACGGTAGGAGAACCGTGTCCGACCAGACCACCGATGCCGCCGCAGTGGCCGCCTTCGGTTACGAACTCGGCGTTCTCAAGCGCATTCGACGTAGCGGGTGGTGGCACGTCGGGGTCCGCGATCCGGAGTCCGTCGGCGAGCACACCGCCCGGGTGGCCCAGCTCGCGGCGCTGATCGCCGTGGCGGAGGGAGCCGACCCCGCACGGGCGGCGTTCCTGGGACTGTGGCACGACACGCAGGAGACCCGCACCGGGGACCTGCCCCACACGGTGAAGGGCTACCTCACCAAGCCCGATCCCCGGCACATCACCGCCGACCAGACCGCCGACCTGCCGGACACCGCCCGCGAGCTGGTGCGCACGGCCGTGGACGAGTACGAGGCGCGGGATTCCCCGGAGGCGCGCTGCGCGGCCGACGCGGACAAACTGGAGATGCTGCTGCAAGCCGTCGAGTACCGCGACACCGGTGTCCAACGGGTCGATGGCTGGATCGACTCCGCGCGGGCGGGTTTGACCACGGCCACCGGGCGCCGCATCGCTGAGGCGGCGCTCACCGTGTCGTCTCTGGCCTGGCGCGAGCGCTGATCCGCTCACCACATGCGCAGGAGGATCGGCCGCACAACGCGGGGCCAGGTCAGACCTCCAGCCGGTAGCCCATCCCCGCCTCGGTGATCAGGTGTCGGGGTGCGCCGGGGTCGTCCTCCAGCTTGCGCCGCAGTTGGGCCAGGTACACGCGCAGGTAGTGCGTTTCCGACTCGTACCCCGGGCCCCAGACCTCGCGCAGCAGTTGGCGCTGCGGGACCAGCTTGCCCCGGTTGCGGGCCAGCAGTTCCAGCAATCCCCACTCCGTCGGTGTCAGGTGGACCTCCGCGCCTGCCCGTGACACCTTCCGGGCCGCCAGGTCCACCGTGAACGACGCGGTGCGCACCACCGGTTCGTCCGCCACCGGCGCGGCGCGGCGCACGGCGGCGCGCAGGCGGGCCAGGAGTTCGTCCATCCCGAACGGCTTGGTGACGTAGTCGTCGGCGCCCGCGTCCAGGGCGGCGACCTTGTCGCCGCTGTCGACCCTGGCTGACAGGACGAGGATGGGGACGGTGGTCCAGCCGCGCAGGCCCTCGATGACCTCCACCCCGTCGAGGTCGGGCAGGCCCAGGTCGAGGACCACCACGTCGGGGTGGCGTTCGGCGGCGGCGCGCAGGGCGGCGGCGCCGTCGGCCGCGGTGACGACCTCGTACCCGTGGGCGGTGAGGTTGATGCGCAGTGCCCGCACGATCTGCGGTTCGTCGTCCACCACCAGCACTCGGGTCACGTAGACACGGTAGACGCAGGAGCGGGAGCGGGCCCCCGACGCCCGCTCCCGCTCCCGGCCCCCCTGCCGCCGGGTCTCCCCTACCCGGTGGTCGGTGGTGTCGGCGGCTGCGCGGCGGGCGCCGACGGGGTGGTGGTCGCGGGTGGTGGGGTGGTGGTCGGCGCGGCGGACGGCGGCAGGGTCGGCGCCGGGGACACCGACGGGGTGGTCGGCCCGGTCGGCGCGGTGGGTGTGGGGCTCGGGGCCGCGACCGGGGGCAGGGGCACGAACGGCATGGTCGTGCTCTCGACGCAGCCGTACTGGCCGTAGTCGACCTCGGGCTGCGGGTACCGGTTGGTCATGTCTTCGGAGTGCAGGCCGCCCTGGGAGTTGCAGGTCGAGCTGTACGAGCGGAGTGGGGTGCCGTCCTGGTCGTAGAGGTAGAACACCGGGATGGGCTTGCCCTGGGCGTCCACCGCGTACAGGTTGGCGACCGAGCTGCCGTCGTAGGTGAGGCCGGAGGCGGAGTAGCCCGCGTACCCGTACCGGTACGGGTTGGACGAGGCTTCCGCGTCGGAGAAGACCGACAGGGCGAGGGCGATGGCGACGCCCACGGTGAACGCGTTGGCGGCCAGGACGACCGGCAGCCAGCGGCGGTCGTGGCGCACGCGCGGACCCGCCCACAGCAGGATCGCCACGACGACGCCGAGCAGGACGAAGCCACCGGAGCGGATCATCAGGGCCGCCACCAGCGCCACGGCGAGCAGCACGATGCGCACCAGCCACCACGCGGGTTGCAGGCCGCGCAGGTACGCCGTGATGTGCGCGGGCACCGCCTCGACGGCGGAGCGGCCCGCCCGGCGCGCGGCCTGGTACTCGGCCAGCGCCTCGACGTCCGCGCGGCCCACCCGCCGGGAGTGCAGCAGCCACAGCGCCGGGAGCAGCGCGAGGACGACGACGAACAGCACGGCGAACCGCTCCGGTTCGTAGCGGTTCTCCACCGCGATCCCGGTGATCAGGGCCACCACGAGGGTCAGTCCGGTGATCCACAGGACGTACCTGGCCAGGAAGGCGCGGCCCGTCCCGCGCGGGGCCGGTGCCGGGGGCGGCGGGTAGTCGCCCGCCGCGCGGAGTTCGTCGGCGTAGGACTGCGGGGTGCCCAGGCGGGCGGTGAGCGCCGGGAGGGAACCGGTTTCGCCGTAGACCTCGTAGACGTTGGGTTCGACGTCCTCCATGATCTCGGCGACCTCGTCGGCGGGGAGGTCGGACAGCGCCGACCGCACCTCGGTGAGGTAGTCCTCCAGTCCCGGGCGGGTGTCGATCTCGCCGTTCACGCCGCCGCCCCCTTCCGCAGAATCGCGTCCAACGTCTCCTGGAAGGCGCGCCACGCCTTCTCCGACTCGACCAGGCGCGACCGGCCCGCGTCGTTCAT
Source organism: Actinokineospora spheciospongiae (assembly GCF_003182415.1). Classification (NCBI taxonomy): domain Bacteria; kingdom Bacillati; phylum Actinomycetota; class Actinomycetes; order Pseudonocardiales; family Pseudonocardiaceae; genus Actinokineospora; species Actinokineospora spheciospongiae. The sequence continues at coordinate 168,379 of NZ_QHCP01000014.1, forward strand.
CCCGTAGTACTTGCGGTGCGGTCCCTCGTCGCTGGGCACCACGTAGGACGTGAGCAGGCCCGCCTTGTAGAGCCGCCGCAGCGTCCCGTAGACGGAGGCGTCGCCCACCTCCCCCATGCCGCCGCCGCGCAGCCTGCGCAGCACGTCGTAGCCGTAGCCGTCCTCGTCCTGGAGCACGGCGAGCACAGCGAGGTCCAGTACCCCCTTGAGCAACTGGCTCGTGTCCATCGATCCCCTCCCCGGTATCGCGCTAGGAACACTATTGCGCAAAGCGCACTACCGCGCAAGGCGCGGAACAGCGAAGCTGACGAAGTGCAGCTCAGGGCTGTGGAATCGAGCAGGTCAGAGCTGGAAGCCTGGCGGGTGCGGCTGGCACCGGGGGCAGGAGAACGAGGAGCGGTTCATGAACGGCTCGCGGCGGATCGGCCTGCCGCAGCGGGGGCAGGGCTCGCCCTCCCGGCCGTAGGCGTTCAGCGACCGGTCGAAGTAACCGGACTGGCCGTTGACGTTGACGTACAGGGCGTCGAACGAGGTGCCGCCCGCCCGGAGGGCCTGGTCCATCACGTCGGTGGCGGCGGTCAGCAGCTCCGCCGCCTTGGCCCTGCTCAGCCCGTCGGCGGGGCGGGCCCAGTGCAGCCGGGCCAGCCAGAGCGCCTCGTCGGCGTAGATGTTGCCGATGCCGGAGACCACGGTCTGGTCCAGCAGGGCGCGCTTGACCTCGGTCCGCCTGCGCCGCAGCGCGGCGACCGCCGCCACCGGGTCGAAGTCGGGGTCCATCGGGTCGCGGGCGATGTGGGCGACCGGGGTGGGCAGCGACACGCCGTCGACCTCGGTGACCCCCTCCACGGACAGGCCGCCGAAGGTGCGCTGGTCGACGAAGCGCAGCTCGGGGCCGTCGTCGGCGAAGGAGACGCGCACCCGCAGGTGCTTTTCGTCGGGGGCGCCCACGGGTTGGACCAGCATCTGGCCGCTCATCCCCAGGTGGGCCAGCACCGCCTCGCCCGAGCTGAGGTCGACCCACAGGTACTTGCCACGGCGGCGGGCGTCGGTGAACGAGTGCCCGACCAGCCGGGCGGCGAAGTCGACCGCGCCGGGGACGTGCCTGCGGATGGCGCGCGGGTGGAAGACGTCCACCTGCGCGATGTGCCTGCCCACGACGTGGTCGCGCAGGCCGCGGCGGACGACCTCGACCTCGGGGAGCTCAGGCACCGTCCCCGGCCGAGGAGATCTTCTCGGTCAGCTCGCGCCAGGCCGCCTCGGCGGCCTTCTGCTCGGCTTCCTTCTTGGTGCGGCCGTCGCCGTTGCCGTAGCCCTGGCCGTTCACCACGACGATGGCGGTGAACTCCTTGCGGTGGTCCGGGCCCTCTTCGCGCACCCGGTACTCCGGGACGCCCAGGCCCGCCGACGCCGTCAGCTCCTGCAGGCTGGTCTTCCAGTCCAGACCGGCGCCGCGCAGCGGGGCCTCGGCCAGCAGCGGGTCGAAGTGCTTGTGCACGACCCGGCGGGCGGTGTCGATCCCGTGCTCCAGGTACACCGCGCCGATGACCGCCTCCATGCCGTCGGCGAGGATGCTCGCCTTGTCCCGGCCGCCGGTCAGCTCCTCGCCCTTGCCCAGCAGCAGGTGCGCGCCGAGGCCGCCGGGGCCGAGGCCGCGGGCGACCCCGGCCAGCGCGTGCATGTTGACCACGCTGGCCCGCAGCTTCGCCAACTGGCCCTCGGGGAGGTCCGGGTGGGTGCGGTAGAGGTGGTCGGTCACCACCAGGCCGAGCACCGCGTCACCCAGGAACTCCAACCGCTCGTTCGGGGGCAGGCCCCCGTTCTCGTACGCGTACGAGCGGTGGGTCAGGGCGAGCACGAGCAGCTCGGCGTCCAGTTGGACGCCGAGCGCGTCGAGCAGCGTCTCAGGCTCCGCGGTGGGCCCGCGGGACGCCTTGGCCCCCATGCCTGGTTCTACTTCCGCCGGAGGGTCACGCGGGCTGGACGACCTGGCGACCGTCGTACTGGCCGCAGGTCGGGCAGGCGATGTGCTGCGGCTTGAGCTCGCGGCACGCCTTGTTCGAGCAGTTCACCAGGTGCACGGCACTGGCTTTCCACTGCGAACGGCGCGAGCGGGTGTTGGAACGCGACATCTTCCGCTTGGGGACGGCCACGACTGAATCTCCTCTGACGAGCTGTTTGTGCAGGACTCGGGCGGTGAAGCTGAGCGGACTACTGACCCGACCCCTGTTGGAACCGCTCCTGCAGCGCGGCCCACCGAGGGTCAATGGTCTCATGCCGGTGATCGGGCCCGACCTCGGCCCACTTGCCGCCGCACTCGGCGCACAGGCCCGCGCAGTCCGGCTCGCACAGCGGCACGTGCGGCACGGCCAGCACGACCGCGTCGCGGACCACCGGTTCCAGGTCGACCAGGTCGTCGACGAGCCTGCTGACCTCGTCGTCGTCGGTGGTCTCGTCGGTCGTGCTATCCGGGTAGGCGAACAGCTCGGTGATGTCGACGTCGACCTCTTCGGTGATCGGGTCCAGGCACCGGGAGCACTCGCCCACCAGCGTCCCGGCCGCGGTCCCGGAGACCAGCACGCCCTCGACCACCGACTCCAGCAGCAGGTCCAGCTCGACCTCGGCACCGGCCGGGACGGCGATGACGCCCTCCAGCCCGATGGCGTGCTCGGCCTGCGCCGTGCGGCGGACGGGTCGGCTCGACCCCGGCCGCCTGCCCAGCTCACGGGTGTCGATGACCCAGGAACTGGTCAGGACCGGTCGGTCCTGCTGGCTCTTGCGGGAAGAGGACATGGCTCGCTCGTCAGCACCTTCTGCGGGGGTTCGTCCGACCACGCGGTCAACCAGGTCAGGGTACGCGAATCGGCGCCGCGGGCGAAATCCGGTTCAGGCGCCGTCGTAGTCGAACGGGGCGCCGTGGCCGTCGAAGGCGGGGGCGGCCACCCCGGCGGGCACGGCGGGCATCCCGCCGCGCAGGTGCACCCGGCCCTTGCCGACGGTGCGCAGGGTGTGCGAGAGCAGGTCCTCGAACTCGCCGAGCTTGCCGTCGACGTAGGCGTCGCACTCGGCGCGCTGGCGGGCGGCCTCCTCGGCGGTGGCGTCGAGGATGCGCGCGGACTCGGTCCGCGCGGCCTGCACGACCTCGGTCTGCGACACCAGCCTGCCCTGCTCGAAGCGGCCCTCCTCGACGGCGCGCTCGTAGGACTCGCGGCCCGCCTGGGTCATCCGGTCGGCCTCGTCGCGGGAGCGCCCGACCAGGTCCTCGTACTCGGCGCGGCCCGCGGCGGCGACCCGGTCGGCCTCGTCCTGGGCGTCGGCGACGAGCCGGTCGGCGTGCGCGGCGGCCTCGGCGACCAGGCGCTCGGCCTCGGCGCGGGCGTCGGCGACCATGGTCTCGGCGTCCAGCCTGGCCTTGCTGAGCATCGACTCGGCGGCGTGCTCGGCGGCGCCGACGATCTCGTCCTTGCGGTCGAGCACGTCCTGGGCGTCGTCCACCTCGGTGGGCAGCGCGTCGCGGACCTCGTCGAGCAGTTCCAGGACGTCACCGCGGGGCACCACGCACCCCGACGTCATGGGCACGCCCCTGGCCTCCTCCAGGATCGTCACCAGTTCGTCGATCGCCTCGAAGACCTTGTACACAGCTCCACCTCCACCACGGCTCCCGCACCGATTCTGCCGCAGGTGGCGCGGCGGAGCGGGACGCAGGCCCCGGGCGTGTCCCCGCCCGGCGCCCACGTCCGGGGATGGGCGGGGATCAGACGTCGATCAGGGAGAAGCTGCCGTAGTGGTCGCCGGTGTAGAAGTACTCGCCGCCGTTGCCGGTGACGATGCGACGGGCGCCGCGGTCGCCGGAGCCCGGAGTGATGACCGTGTACTCGTGGTAGTAGCCGGCCGCGCAGGCGGGCAGGATGCCCTCCCGGTTCTGGAACACGGTGCCGTCCTGGGTGAACGGGAACGGGCCGCCGTCCTGGATCAGCTCGTAGGTGTCGGTGGCCTGCGCGGGCAGGGCGGACAGCCGGACGAGGTCGTAGCTCGACGTGTTGCCGCACGCGGGTTGGGCGAGCGCGGTGGCGGCCGGGTCGGGCAGGGCCGGGGTGGCAGCGGCCGGTCCAGCGAGGCCGAGCAGGGCGAGGGTCGCGAACACCAGCGCGAGGAGGGGCTTCACCATCTTCAGTGTGATGTTGCTCATTAACCAACAGTAACCTGATGTGGTGATCACTCCAATACGGAGAGGTGAACCCGCTGTGGCAGTCTGATCACGTGGAGATCCGACCAGCCCGGGCCGAGGACGTTCCCGCGATCGTCGCGATGCTGGCCGAGGACCCCCTGGGCGCGAGCCGCGAACTGCCCGGCTCCCCCAGCTACGACGAGGCCTTCCGGGCCATCGAGGCCGATCCGCACCAGGTCCTGGTCGTCGCCGAGGAGGCGGGCGAGGTCGTCGGCACGCTCCAACTGACCCTCACCCCCGGCCTGTCCAGGATGGGCGCCACCCGGGCGACCATCGAGGGCGTGCGGGTGCGCGCGGACCAGCGCGGCGCCCGGCTCGGCGAACGGCTGTTCGAGTGGGCGATCGACACCGCCCGGGAGCGCGGCGCGGTCCTGGTGCAGCTCACCACCGACGCCTCGCGCAAGGACGCCCAGCGCTTCTACCAGCGGCTCGGGTTCGTGGCCAGCCACGTCGGGATGAAGCTGCCGCTCTGAACCGGCACCGCGAGCGCTAGGCCCTGTCCCGCTGCTCGGCCAGCCGGACCAGCAGGCGCTTGTGCACCTCGGGGGGCAGCATGTCGACGACCTCGCCGCCGAACGCGGCGACCTCCTTGACCAGCGAGCTGGACAGGTGGCTGTACCCGGGCCGGGTCGGCACGAACAGCGTCTCCACCCCGGTGAGCTGCTGGTTCATCTGCGCCATCGGCAACTCGTAGTCGAAGTCGGTGGCCGTGCGCAGGCCCTTGACGATCGCCTGCACGCCGTGCTCGGCGCAGTAGTCGACCGTCAGGCCGTACCAGGAGTCGACCCGCACGTTGCCCAGGTGCCCGACCGCGCTCGCCAGCAGCTCGATGCGCTCCTCGACGGTGAACAGGCCCTTCTTGCTCTTGTTCACCCCGACGAGCACCACCACCTCCTCGAACAGGCGCGAGGCCCGTTCGAAGACGTCGAGGTGACCGTTGGTCGGCGGGTCGTACGAACCGGGGCAGACGACTCGGGTCATGCCCGGAAACTACCGGAGTCGGCCCCGGCGTCCAGCCCTGTTCACCGACGTGTCACCTGCTCAGCCCCGGTGCGTCGCCCAGAACAGCTCGGTGTCGCCGTAGCGGCGGGACCGGTCCGGGGCCAGCTCCGGGGGCCAGCCGGGTTCCCCGGCCCGCGCCGCCCGCTCGACCACGACGGTGCTGCCCGGCGCGGTCCACCCCCGCTCGATCAGGGCGGCGAGCGCGGCAGCCAGCTCGGTGTCGGCGATGGCGTACGGCGGGTCGGCGAAGACCACGTCGTAGGGCGCGTCCGGGGGTGTGGCCAGGACGGTGGCGACCTTGCCCGCGCGGACGTCGGCGCCGGGCAGCCCGACCGCGCCCGCGTTGCGGCGCAGCACGCCCACCGCGTCGCGGTGGTGCTCGACCAGGGTGGCCAGCGCCGCGCCGCGCGACAGCGCCTCCAACCCCAGCGCGCCCGACCCGGCGTACAGGTCGAGCACCCGGGCGCCGCGCAGGCCCACCGACGCCTCCAGCGCGCTGAACAGCGCCTCCCGCACCCGGTCCGACGTCGGCCGGGTGCCCTTCGCGGGCACCCCCAGCCTGCGCCCGCCCGCGGTCCCGGCCACGATCCTGGTCACCACCCCATCGTGCCCGATCCCGGGTCGCCGACCGCACCTCGGGGACCCGCGGGGGCGGGGCACGGGGGTGAGGCGGAGCACATAGACCCGGCGGCCGATTACCGGCCGGGACAAAGCGCGTAATCTCGCTTTTCCCGTCCGAACGAACCGTGGGAGCGCTGGGTGTCGGAAACCTCGGTGAGAGAGGCCGAGATCGCGGTCGAGCAGAAGCACGTCGACGTCGTCTACACGCGGGTCGCCGAGATGCGCGACGAGGCGGAGGCCATGCGCGACCGCGGCGACGAACTCGCCCACGGCGCGCGCAACGAGGCCGTCTTCGAGCAGGCGGCGATGCTCTTCGAGCGCGACGTGATGGTGCGGCACGCGAACCAGATCCTGCGCTCGCTCGACGCCGAGCACGAGGGCCTGGTGTTCGGGCGGCTGGACACCACCGACACCGAGACGATGTACGTCGGCCGCCTCGGGGTGCGCGACAGCGAGTTCGACAATCTGGTGACCGACTGGCGCGCCCCCGCGGCGGCGCCGTTCTACCAGGCGACCGCCGAGCAGCCGATGGGCGTGATCCGGCGCCGGGTGATCCGCTCCACCGGCCAGTCCGTGGTCGACATCGACGACGACCTGCTGATGCCCGAGGCGCGGCAGGAGACCATGCCGGTGGTCGGCGAGGGCGCGCTGATCGCCAGCCTGACCCGGGCGCGCGGCGAGAACATGCGCGACATCGTGGCCACCATCCAGAAGGAGCAGGACGAGGCGATCCGGGCGCCGTGGCGCGGGGTCACCGAGATCACCGGCGGCCCGGGCACCGGCAAGACCGCGGTCGCCCTGCACCGGGTGGCGTACCTGCTCTACCGGGACCGGCGGCGGATGGGCGGCGCGGGCGTGCTCGTGGTCGGCCCGTCGCCCGCGTTCACCTCCTACATCTCCCGGGTGCTGCCCTCGATGGGCGAGGACACCGTGGAGCTGCGCTCGCTGAGCGACCTGCTCGACGGGGTCAAGGCCACCCGCACCGACCCCGGCCCGGTCGCGGCGGTCAAGGGTTCGCTGCGGATGCGCCGGGTGCTGAAGAAGGCCATCCGCGAGGCCCCCGCCGACGCCCCGACGGAACTGCGCATCGTCTACCACGGCGAGGTGCTCAAGCTCGACGCGCGCGAACTGGCGCGGGTCCGGGCCTCGGTGCACAACGGGCGGCGCCCACCGAACCAGTCCCGGGTCGACGCGGCCGAGGCGCTGCTGGAGGCGCTGTGGCGCAAGGCGGAGTCCTACGAGGACTTCCCGGTCAAGCGCGCGGAGCTGATCACCGAACTGGGCGAGCGGATCGACTTCCACCGGTTCGTCGTCGTGTGGTGGCAGCTACTGACCCCCGGCGAGGTGCTGCGCGGCCTGTCCGACCGCCGCAGGCTGGCCAGGACGGCCGGGCGCGGCCTCACCCGCGCCGAGGTCGACCTCCTGGCCGACTCCTGGGCCGACCCGGAGGCGGGCTTCACCGTCGCCGACGTCGCCCTGCTCGACGAACTGAGGGTCCTGCTGGGCCGCCCCCCGAGGCGGCGGCACCGCAGCCGCGACAACCAGCTCCCACCCCCGCGCGAGGACTACGACGAGTACTCACACATCGTGGTCGACGAGGCCCAGGACCTCTCCCCCATGCAGTGGCGCATGGTCGGCAGGCGGGGCAAGTACGCGAGCTGGACCGTCGTCGGCGACCCCGTCCAGTCCTCCTGGCCGGACCCGGCGGAGGCCCGCCAGGCCCAGGAGGCCGCGTTCGGCGGACCGCGCACCCAGCACCGGCGGTTCGCGCTGCGCACCAACTACCGCAACTCGGCGGAGATCTTCGCCCTGGCGGGCCGGGTCGTCACCCACGTCGCCACCCCCGACCAGCTCCCGCACGCGGTCCGCAGCACCGGCGTCGACCCCCTGGTCCAGGTGTGCGTGGAGGACGAACTGGACACCACCGCCCTCAAGGCCGCCGCCGACCTGCTGTCCGAGGTGGACGGCACGGTCGGCATCATCACCGCCTCGTCCAGGCTCCCCGGACTCCGCACCGCCGCCGAGGGCCTCGGCGAGGACCGCCTGCGCGTGGTCGACGGCCTGGAGTCCAAGGGCTTGGAGTACGACGCGGTGGTCCTGGTCGAACCCGGCGAACTGGTCGCCGAGTCCACCACGGGCCCGCGCACCCTCTACGTGGCACTGACCCGCGCCACCCAACGCCTCACGGTCCTCACGACGGATGAGACCTGGCCCGACGGGCGCTGACCAGATCCCAGGAACAGCACGAGGGCCGCGCTCCCACCAGGAGCGCGGCCCTCGTCGTCGGGGTGGGTGATCAGCCCGGCACGGGTTCGCGGGAGCGGGTCACCGCGATGCCGACCGGCGGTACACGGTCAACTGAACGCGCTCGTCGACGTGCCGGGTGGGCACGCCGAGGAACACCGTCGGCAGCGCGTTGCGGCGGGCAGCCGCAACGCCACTGCGCGACTCCTTCGTCCACCACGTCCGCACCCACTGCACCACCACGTCCACTGCCACAGCACCCCACCCGACACCACCGAGGTGGGCGGTGTCGGGTGGGTCAGGAAACAAGGCAAGCCGACCACCCCACAAACCGCCAGCCCGGCGAGCCAACTGCCCGGGTGGGTGGAGGTGCTTGGTCAGCCAATCACCCCGAGAACCGGCGGCCCGGCGAGCCAACTGCCCGGGTGGGCGGATGCGCTTGGTCAGCCGACCGCCCCGAGAACCGCTGGCCCGGCCAAGCAACTGCCCGGGTGGGTGGATGTGTTTGGCCGGGGGTGGCGATCATGTGACAGCCTGCCTGGGCGGTGGGGCATCTTTTCAGCCCCACCTGACGCACTGGAGCACATGATCGCCATAGGGGCCCCGGCCAAACACATCCACCCAGCCGGGCACCCACGACAAACGACCGGGCCCCAAAACAGACCAACCGCGCACCACCCACCAAAACCCAGCCCCCAAAAACGGTGCACGGCCGAGCAAATTCACCCGGCCGTGCACCGAAACAAACCCCGAGACCCTACGACAGCACAGCCAGCAGGTCGCCGCCTTCAACCTGCTGCACCCCACCGATCGCCAACCGCGCCACGGCACCCGCCTTCGGCGCGGTGATCGCGGCCTCCATCTTCATCGCCTCGATCGTGGCGATGGTCGCCCCGGCCTCCACCCGGTCCCCCTCGGCGACGGCCAGGGTGACCACGCCCGCGAACGGCGCGGCGACGTGGTCGGGGTTGGCGCGGTCGGCCTTCTCCGCGACCGGGAGGTCGGAGGCGACCGAGCGGTCGCGGACCTGGATCGGGCGCAGTTGGCCGTTGAGGGTGGCCATCACCGTGCGCACGCCGCGCTCGTCGGCGTCGCCGATGGCCTCCAGTTCGATGAGGAGGGTGACGCCCTTCTCCAGGGAGACCGCGTACTCCTTGCCCTGTTCCAGGCCGTAGAAGAAGTCCTTGCTGGCCAGGACGCTGGTGTCGCCGAACTGGTCGCGGTGGGCGCGGTACTCCTTGGTGGGGCCTGCGAACAGCAGGCGGTTGAGGGTGGCGCGCGGGTCCTCCGCCAGGCCTGTGCGGTCCTCCTCGGTCAGCTCGGCGACGCCCTTGGGGGCGGGGCGGCCCTGGAGGGCCTTGGTGCGGAAGGGCTCCGGCCAGCCGCCCGCCGGGTCGCCGAGTTCGCCGTGCAGGAAGCCGATGACCGAGCCGGGGACGTCGAAGCGGCTGGGTTCGGCCTCGAACTCCGCCGGGTCGACCCCGGCGCCGACCAGGTGCAGGGCCAGGTCGCCGACGACCTTCGACGACGGGGTGACCTTGACCAGGCGGCCCAGCATCCGGTCGGCGGCGGCGTAGGTGGTCTCGATCTCCTCGAACCGGTCGCCCAGGCCCAGGGCGACGGCCTGGGTGCGCAGGTTCGAGAGCTGACCGCCGGGGATCTCGTGCAGGTAGACCCGGCCGGTCGGCGCGGGCAGGCCCGCCTCGAACGGGCGGTAGATCTTGCGCACGATCTCCCAGTACGGCTCCAGGTCCGACACCGCTTGCAGCGACAGCCCGGTTTCGCGGTCGCTGTGGTCGGTGGCGGCCACGATCGCCGACAGCGACGGTTGCGAGGTGGTGCCCGACAGCGACGCGACCGCCCCGTCCACGGCGTCCACCCCGGACTGGATGGCGGCCAGGTAGGTCGCAAGCTGCCCGCCCGCGGTGTCGTGGGTGTGCAGGTGCACGGGGAGGTCGAACTCCTTGCGCAGCGCGGTGATCAGCCGGGCCGCGGCGGGCGGGCGCAGCAGGCCCGCCATGTCCTTGACCGCCAGGACGTGCGCGCCCGCGCCGACGATCTGCTCGGCCAGCTTGAGGTAGTAGTCGAGGGTGTAGAGCTGCTCGCCGGGGTCGGACAGGTCGGCGGTGTAGCAGAGGGCGACCTCGGCGACGGCGGTGCCGGTGGCGCGCACCGCCTCGATGGCCGGGCGCATCTGCTCGACGTCGTTGAGCGCGTCGAAGATGCGGAAGATGTCGATGCCGGTCTTGGTGGCCTCGTCGACGAACGCGTCGGTCACCTCGGTCGGGTACGGGGTGTACCCGACGGTGTTGCGCCCGCGCAGCAGCATCTGCAGGCAGATGTTCGGCACCGCCTCGCGCAGCGCGGCCAGCCGGTCCCACGGGTCCTCGGCGAGGAAGCGCAGCGCCACGTCGTAGGTGGCGCCGCCCCAGGCCTCCAGCGACAGCAGCTCCGGGGTGGAGCGGGCCACGTGCGGGGCCACGGCCAGCAGGTCGCGGGTGCGGACCCGGGTGGCCAGCAGCGACTGGTGCGCGTCGCGGAAGGTGGTGTCGGTGACGCCGACGCGCACGGATTCGCGCATCCACCGGGCGAAGCCCTCCGGGCCCAGCTCGACGAGCTTCTGCTTGGAGCCCGCGGGGGGTTCCGCCGACAGGTCGACGGGGGGCAGCTTCTCCACCGGGTCGATGACCTTGGGGCGCTCGCCGTGCGGCTTGTTGACCGTCACGTCGGCGAGGTAGGTCAGCAGCCGGGTGCCGCGGTCGGCGGAGTGCCGGGCGGTCAGCAGGTACGGGCGCTCCTCGATGAAGGCCGTGGTGACCCGGCCCGCGCGGAAGTCCGGGTCGTCCAGGACGGCCTGCAGGAACGGGATGTTCGAGGCCACGCCGCGGATGCGGAACTCGGCGACGGCGCGCTTGGCCCGGCGCACCGCGAGGTCGAAGTCGCGGCCCCGGCAGGTGAGCTTGACCAGCATGGAGTCGAAGTGCGCGCTGACCTCGGCGCCCGCCGCGGTGCCGCCGTCGAGGCGGATGCCGCTGCCGCCCGGGGAGCGGTAGGCGCTGATCATCCCGGTGTCCGGGCGGAACCCGTTGGCCGGGTCCTCGGTGGTGATGCGGCACTGCAGCGCCGCGCCGCGCAGGTAGATGTCCTCCTGGCGCAGGCCGAGGTCGTCGAGGGTTTCCCCGGCGGCGATGCGCAACTGCGCCTGCACCAGGTCGACGTCGGTGACCTCCTCGGTCACCGTGTGCTCGACCTGGATGCGCGGGTTCATCTCGATGAAGACGTGGTTGCCGCGGGTGTCGAGCAGGAACTCGACGGTCCCGGCGTTCTTGTAGTTGATGTGCCGAGCGAAGTCGACCGCGTCCTGGCAGATCTTGTCGCGCAGCTCCGACGGCAGGTTCGGCGCCGGGGCGATCTCGATGACCTTCTGGTGGCGCCGTTGCAGCGAGCAGTCGCGCTCGTAGAGGTGGATGACGTTGCCCGCGCCGTCGGCGAGGATCTGCACCTCGATGTGCCGGGGGTCGAGCACCGCCTGCTCCAGGAACACGGTGGCGTCGCCGAAGGCCGACTCGGCCTCGCGCATCGCCGCCTCCAGCGCGTCGCGCAGACCGGCGGCCTCCTCGACCCGGCGCATCCCGCGCCCGCCGCCACCGGCGACGGCCTTGACGAAGATCGGGAACCCGATGTCCTCGGCGGCGGCCAGCAGGGCCTCGACGTCCTCGGACGGCTCCGACGAGCGCAGCACCGGCAGACCGGCCTCGCGGGCGGCGGCGATGGCGCGGGCCTTGTTGCCGGTCAGCTCCAGGATTTCCGCGCTCGGGCCGACGAAGGTGATCCCCGCGTCCGCACACGCCTTGGACAGCTCGGGGTTCTCCGACAGGAAGCCGTAGCCGGGGTAGACGGCGTCGGCACCGGCCTTCCGCGCGGCCTTGACGATCTCCTCGACCGACAGGTACGCCCGCACCGGGTGCCCCGGCTCACCGATCTCGTAGGCCTCGTCGGCCTTCATCCGGTGCTGGGAGTTGCGGTCCTCGTGCGGGAAGACGGCGACCGTCCCGGCGCCGAGCTCGTACCCGGCTCGGAACGCCCGGATGGCGATCTCGCCTCGGTTGGCGACAAGCACCTTGCGGAACATGCCCGGTTACCTCCTGCTGACTCAGGGACGGTTGCAGGAGGTTACCGTGGTTTTCCCAGGCACCGGGAGGATCGTTCCGCGTGATGGGTGCCATCCCGCTCGGTCCCCGGACCGGGTCCGCCTCCTGCGGTACAGATCTTCACCGCAGGCTCCCACCCCGGGCGCGATTGTGCCGGGCGTGCGGGTATTCGGCGTGCCCTGGACCGATCCACCGGCGTTCTCCCGCACCGGGGTGAGTGTCGGCCGTCACATTGCCCGGCTCTTGCCGGGGCGGTCGCGGCGGGGTTTCCGGGCACCGCGGGCACTGCGGAAGATCGTCCCCGTCGTACCCCGACGCTCCGGTTCGACTACTGGGCGTGACGTGCGCCCGGGGAGCGGGTCGGGCGCACGTCCGCCCGGTCAGCCGCCGAAGGGTCCGGTGTGGAGGATCAGGTTCGGGGTGCCGGTCGGGAACGGGCACGGGGTGGGCACGGCGGTGCCGACCACGGCCGCGTGCACCTGCGCGGCGGTCCAGGTCGGGTTGACCGCCACCCGCAGCGCGGCGGCGCCCGCGGTGAAGGCGGAGGAGATGGAACTGCCGGACAGGGTGTTGGTGCCGCCACCGGGCCACGGGCCCCGGATGTTCTGGCCGGGGGCGTGCACGTCGACGGTGGGGCCGTAGTTGGAATTGCTCGCGCGGCAGTCGGTGGTGGTCAGCGAGCCGGACACCAGCGCCTCGGTGACCCGCGAGGGCGAGTAGTTCGCCGCGTTGGCGGCCGAACCGCCCGCGGCGACGGAGACGGTCACCCCGGAGGCGATCACCCGGCGCACCGCGGCGTCGATCGCCGTGCTGGGGCCGCCGCCGATGCTCATGTTGACCACGGCGGGCTTGACCGCGTTCGCGGCGATCCAGTCCAGCCCGGCCACGACCTGGGCGGTGGTGCCCGAGCCGGAGGCGTTGAGGACCTTCACCGGGACGATCCGCACCTGCTTGGCCACGCCGTGCGCGGTGCCGCCGACGATGCCCGCGAGGAAGGTGCCGTGGCCGTTGCCGTCGGCGGTGGAGCCGGAGCCGGTGGCGTCGTGGCCGGGCAGCAGCCTGCCCGCGTAGTCCGGGTGCGCGCTGACGCCGGTGTCGACGATGTAGGCGCGCACGTTCGCCGCGGTGGTCTCGTAGTGGTAGTTGGCGTTGAGCGGCAGGGCGGGCTGATCGATGCGGTCGAGGCCCCAGTTCGGCGGGTTGGGCTGGTCGGCGAGGGCGTGCACGGTGCCGTCGGGTTCGACCGCGGCGACGGCCGGGTCCGCGGCGAGGGCGGCGGCGGCCGAGGGGGTCAGGCGGGCGGTGTAGCCGGGGCCGCGCGCGGGCGTGACCACGTAGTCGGCGGCGGTCTCGCGGGCGGCGGTCCCGTGGGCGGGCAGCGCGGTGGTGGCGGCGCCGAGCAGCACGAGGGCGGCCACCGCGAGGAGCGGGCGGCGGGTGCGAGTGGTTTTCATGTCTCCCTCGTTAGCGGCGCGGCACGAACCGGGCAAGGTTCACCAATTGCCGGAGTGGCCCGCCACCATTGGCCTCGCGCCATTGGCGGGGCACCCGCCACCGAACGCTTGTCCGGTTTAATCGCCCCGGTTCAGCGGGACAACTTGTCACCCGTTCGAGTGAGTCGGGTTCATGGCGGAAGCGGGAAAGACCGGAATCCGCTGGCCACGATGCGTCATCGGCCGAACACGAGAGGATATCGGGAACGGTCGGAAATGGACGAGCCCGGAAGCGGTTCCGGTCTGACCGGATAGGACAGAAGAATTTCAGAAGCCCTGTCGGACAAGGATTTCATCCGGGGGTGAGCGTTCCGACCCGGTGTCCGCACCCGACGCCGCCCGGGTGCGCTCATCGTGCCGAGGGCCGCCCGAGTTGCTCTGCTGTTCGATACGGAGAATTATCGTGGGCGCCGTGTTCACCCGGCAGGTGGTCATACTAAAGTGAGGCAATGCCCTCTGGTGACGCCGCCGAGTCGAACGACCGGCTCCCCCACTTCGACACCGTCCTGCGCGGCTACAACCCGCGGCAGGTCAACGAGCGAGTCACTCGCCTGACCTACGACCTCCGCCACGCCACGAAGGACCGGGACGAGGCGGCGAGCAAGATCGGCGAGCTGACCAAGTCGCTCGGTTCGTTGCAGCAGCAGCTCCTGGAGACGACCACCCGGCTCAACCGCATCAGCGCGAACCCCAACAGCACCGAGGGCATGACCGAGCGGGTCCGGCTCATGATGCAGCTCGCCGAGGAGGAGATCGCCGAGTTCAAGCGGCAGGCCGACGAGTACGGCAAGTCGACCCGCGCGGACGCGGAGGGCTACGCGGCCAACACCCGCAAGGAGGCCGACGGCTACTCGGCGGGCACCCGCAAGGGGGCCGACGAGTACGCGGCGCAGACCCGGCTCAAGGCCGAGACCTACGCCACGAACACCGGCAACAAGGCCAACGAGGCGGCGGCCAACACCAGGGCGGCCGCGGACAAGTACGCGGCCGACCTCAAGGGCAAGCACGACAAGATGATCGTGGACCTCGAGGAGCGCCGCAAGCAGCTCGAGGCCGACTACACCCGCAACCACGCGGAGCTCGACGCCGAGTACGAGGGCATGCGCGCGAGCCTGACGGCCGAGCACAAGAAGCTCATGGCCGACGCCCGCGCCGAGGTCGAGAACCAGTCCAAGGCCAACGACGCCCGCATCGCGCAGCTCTACGCCGACGCCAAGGCCCACCGCGAGCAGCTCGACGCCGAGGCCCTGCGGGTCCGCGAGGGCTTGGACGCGGAGTCGCTGCGCGCCCGCAAGGACGCCGACGCCCAGGCGGAGAAGGAACTCGCCGCCAAGCGCGCCCAGGCCGAGCAGGCCCTGGCCAAGCGCACCGACGAGGTCGAGGCCACCCTCAAGGCCCGCACCGAGCAGACCGATCGGGAACTGGCCGACCGCAAGGCCAAGGTCGAGGCCGACCTCAACGCGCAGGCCACCCGCACCGAGAAGGCCCTCGCCGACCAGACCGCCGCCACCGAGAAGGCCCTGGCCGACCAGCGGGCGAAGACCGACGCCGACCTCAAGGCCAAGCGCGAACAGGCCGAAGCGGCAGCCGCCAAGCTCGTCGCCGACGCGGAGAAGAACAAGGTCGACACCGAGAAGGCCCTCGCCGACCAGCGCGCCAAGACCGACGCCGACCTCAAGGCCAAGCGCGAACAGGCCGAAGCGGCAGCCGCCAAGCTCGTCGCGGACACCGAGAAGCTCAAGTCGGACACCGAGAAGTCCATCGCCGCCCTGCGCGCCAAGGTCGACGCCGAACTCAAGTCCCAGCGCGAGGCAGCGGAGAAGCAGGCCGAGAAGCTCATCGCCGACGCCGAGAAGCACAAGGCCGACACGGAGAGGTCCGTCGCCGACCAGCGCACCAGGACCGAGGCGGAACTCAAGTCCCAGCGCGAACAGGCCGAGAAGCACGCGGCCCGCCTCGTCTCCGAAGCCGAAACCAAACTGGCCGACGCCAACGACCGCCACTCCAAGGCCGACGCGTTCGAGAAGCGCGTCTCCGAGCAGGTCACCAACACCTTCTCGATCCTCGAAGAGGCCAAGAAGCACTTCACCGACATGTTCACCAAGGCCGAGGGCGCAGCAGCCGTCAAGCCCGAAGCCCTCAAGACGGCCGCCGAGCAGCAGAAGCCCTCGAACACCAACGGCACCCCCGCCCGCACCGGCCGCTGACCACAAGCCCAGCAGCCCTCAGGCCGCGAGCAGTGAGCAGTGAGCAGTGAGCAGTGAGCAGTGAGCAGTGAGCAAGTAAAAACGTGAGCGACAAGCAAGTGGCCCCCGGCGCCGGCCGGGGGCCACTTGCTTGTCCACCGGCCTTGAAAGCCATTGGTCTGCAACGAAACGCAGGCCCGCCACCCAACGCCAAACCCCCACACCCACCCGGCCGCACGCCCGCCACAAGCCACCCCAAAGCCACCACCCCCGCCACCAGCACCCCCCTCCCACGAGCAACAAACCCATGGCCTAGGGCGTGTCCTGCGGATCTTTCCCATGATCGTGTGCAGATGATGGGGTGTGGTCGGACGTGGTGAGCTGACGGACAAGGCCTGGGCTGCGATC
>NZ_QHCP01000015.1:0-134081 GCF_003182415.1 Actinokineospora spheciospongiae
ACGCCCGGTCCCATCCCGAACCCGGAAGCTAAGCCTGCCAGCGCCGATGGTACTGCACTCGTGAGGGTGTGGGAGAGTAGGACGCCGCCGGACTAAAATTACGCCCTGGGGCTTGAGAACACTCGTTCTCAAGCCCCAGGGCATTTTTGCGTTCCAGGGAATTCAGTGCACCCGCCGCGCCGCTGCGCGGATGATGGGGTGATGAGCGTCGTCCGACATGCCGATCCGACCGCGTTCCAGGCCGCCGTGGGCAGGCTGCTCGTCGACGACCCGGTCCGGCACACCGGGGTCCTCGGTCAACTCGCCTTCCACCCGCGCCACGATTCGATCCTCCTCACCGCCCACCACGGGAACGACCTCCTGGGCGCTCTGGTCCTGATGCCCCCCGGCGTCGCTCTCACCTCCGCCCTCCCGCTGCCCGCACACGACCAGGTGATCGACTACCTGATCCGGCACGACATCCACCCCTCGTCCGCGCACGGCCCCCGGGACGTGACCGACCCCTTCGTCGAGCGGTGGTGCCATCGCACGGGTGCGATCGTGACCACTGCGATTCCCGAAAGGCTGTTCCGGCTCGCCGAGCTCATCCCCCCGCGCGTCGCCGGGAATTCCCGGGTGGCGACCAGCACCGACGTGCCCTTGGTGACCCGGTGGAACTCCGACTTCCTCACCGAGGTCGGCTTCCCGGGCTCGCCGAACCCGCGCGGCAGTGCGGCGTTCGTGCGCGCGGCGCTGGCAGCAGGCCGGGCCCACCACCTCTGGGTCGTCGACGACCGCCCGGTGTCGTTCGCCCTGGTGTCCCCGCCCGTGGTGGGCATGTCGCGGATCGGGCCGGTCTACACACCACCCGACCTGCGCGGACACGGCTACGCCTCCGCTGCGACCGCCGCCGCGGCCCGGTGGGCGCGCGGCCGGGGCGCCCGGGACGTCCTGCTGTTCGCCGACGTGGACAACCGGGTGGCGAACTCGATCTACACCGCGCTCGGGTTCGTCCCGGTGCACGACTCGGTCGAGACGGGACTCGCTCAGCCGAATACGCTGTGAGGGGTGACCACCACGCGCATCCTCGTCATCCAGCTCGCCGACCTGGATTCGCCCGGGCGGCTGGCCGAGTGGCTGGTCGACTCCGGCGCCGAGGTCGAGCTGGTGCGGCTGGACCGGACCGGCGAACTCCCCGAACCACGGGACTTCGCCGCCGTGGTCTGCCTCGGTGGGCCGATGAACGCCAACGACCTCGACGGGCACCCGTGGCTGCGGACCCTCCGGGCGTTCTTCGGCACCTGCGTCACCCGGCGGGTTCCGCTGCTGGCGATCTGCCTCGGCGCGCAGGTGCTCGCGACCGCGCTCGGCGGTGAGGTCGAACCGGGGCACGAGGGGCCGGAGGTCGGCCGGGAACTGGTGGCCAAGCGGGACCTCGGGTGGGCCGACCCGCTGTTCGCCGACCTGCCGCTGATGCCGGACGTGGTCCAGTTCCACCACGACGTGATCACCCGGCTGCCCGCGGGCGCCGAACTGCTCGCCTCCGCGACCCGCTACCCGAACCAGGCGTTCCGGGTCGGGCCGGTCGGGTACGGCATCCAGTTCCACATCGAGACCACGCCGGAGCTGTTCGAGACCTGGCTGCGGACGGACCCCGCCGGAGCCGAGTTCGCGCGGGCGGTCGACCGCACCCCCGAGGGGATCGCCGAGCTGCACGCCGACGTCGAGCAGACCTGGCGGCCGTTCGTCGAGCGGTTCGTCGAGCTGGCCAGGGGCGAGCTGTCCCCGGTCGCGAAGAACCTGCTGTAGACCGGGGACGAGCACATGCCCGACCGCTCCCGCCCGATCTCCTCCGCGGCCCGCTTCGGCCTGACCGAACCCCGAGCCGAGGCCGAGCTGCGCGCCGCGGGCCTGTGGGACGACCACGGCCCGGTGCCCGAGCACGAACTGGTCCTCACCGCCCTCTCCCGCAGCCCCGACCCGGACCTGGCGCTGCGCGGCCTGGCCCGCGTCCGCGAGGCCGACCCCGGCACCTGGCCCGAACTCCGCGCGGAGTTGGGCACCAACCGGCGGCTGCGCGGCAGGCTGGCCGCGGTCCTCGGCGGGTCCAGCACGCTCGCCGACCTCCTCGCCGCCCGCCCCGCCGAGTGGCGGCGGCTCGACGGCGCCGGAACCCCCGCCGACCGGTACACCGCCGCCCTCCTCGCCGAGGTCGGCGCCACCGGGGACAGCCCCCAGGGGCCGGTCGCGGCCAAGCGCGGACCGGAGGCGGTGAAGGCGCTCAAGTTCGCCTACCGCGGCCTGCTGCTGGAGCTGGCCGCCGACGACCTCGGTCACCTGGTGGAACCCGAACTGCCCGAGTTCACCTACGAGGAGGTCGCGAGCAGGCTCAGCGACCTGGCCGAGGCGGCGCTGCGGGCCGCGCTCGCGGTGGCGTGGGCGGAGAACGGCGGCGCCACCGCCCAGGAGCGGGCCCGGCTGACCGTGATCGCCATGGGCAAGTGCGGCGGGCACGAGCTCAACTACGTCAGCGACGTCGACGTGATCTTCACCGGGGAGGACGACCTGGGCCTGGCCACCCGGGTCGCCAGCGCCATGATGCGGGTGGCGACCGAGGCGTGCTTCGACGTCGACGCGAACCTGCGCCCCGAGGGCCGCAACGGCGCCCTGGTCCGCACCCTCGACGGGCACCTGGCCTACTACAAGCGGTGGGCGCGCACCTGGGAGTTCCAGGCGCTGCTCAAGGCCAGGGACATCGCGGGCGACGCCGAGCTGGGCCGCGGGTACACCGACGCGGTGGCGCCGCTGGTGTGGACGGCGGCCGACCGGGACAACTTCGTCGTCGACGTGCAGGCCATGCGCCGCCGCGTCGAGGACCACGTGCCCTCGGAACTGCTGGAACGCGAGCTGAAACTGGGCCGGGGCGGCCTGCGCGACATCGAGTTCGCCGTGCAGCTACTGCAACTGGTGCACGGCCGCACCGACGAAACCCTCCGCCGGGCCGCCACCGTGGACGCGCTGGCCGCGCTCGCCGCGGGCGGGTACGTCGGCCGCACGGACGCCCTGGAACTCGCCGAGTCCTACCGGTTCCTGCGCACCCTCGAACACCGGCTCCAGCTCCAGCGGCTGCGCCGCACCCACCTGTTCCCCGCCGACGACGCCACCGACGACCTGCGCTGGCTGGCCCGCGCCACCGGCATCGGCCCCGACGGCGGCCGCTCCGAGGCGCAGGTCCTGCTGGCCGAGTTCCGCAGGCGCGCCAACCGAATCCGGCGCCTGCACGAGAAGCTGTTCTACCGGCCGCTGCTCGAAGCCGTGTCCCGGGTGCCCACCGACCAGCTTCGGCTGACCGCGAAGGCGGCCGAGGCCCGGCTGGCCGCACTGGGCTACTCCTCCCCGCAGGGCGCGCTGCAGCACATCCAGGCCCTGACCTCGGGGGTGAGCAGGCGGGCGGCGATCCAGACCGCGCTGCTGCCGGTGCTGCTCGACCTGCTCGGCGCCACCCCCGACCCCGACGGCGGCCTGCTCGCCTACCGCAAGGTGTCCGAGGCGCTGGCGGCCACACCCTGGTACCTGCGGGTGCTGCGCGACGAAGGGGCGGTGGTCGAGCGGCTGGCGGTGCTGCTGGGCACCTCGAAACTCGTCCCGGACCTGGTGGTGCGCGCCCCCGAGGTGCTGCGGCTGCTGGCCGACCCGAAGGAACTGACCCTGCGCGACCCGGCCGAGGTGGCCGCGTCGCTGCGCAACGCCGTGCGCAGGCACGGGTACCTGGGCAACGCGGTCACCGCGGCCCGGTCGCTGCGGCGGCACGAACTGCTGCGGGTGGCGTGCGCGGACCTCCTGGGGTTCATGGACGTGCTGGCGGTGTGCTCGGCGCTGTCGAGCGTGTGGTGCGCGGTGCTGGAGGCGTCGCTCGCCGCGGTCGACCGGTCGGAGGCGGCGTCGGCGGGCGGGCACCTGGCGCGGATCGCGGTCATCGGCATGGGCCGCCTCGGCGGCTCCGAACTGGGGTACGGGTCCGACGCGGACGTGATGTTCGTGTGCGAGGCCGCCGACGGGGTGTCGGACTCCGACGCGCTCAAGTACGCCGGGCGGGTCGCCACGGCGGTGCGGCGGCTGCTCGGCTCACCCAGCCAGGACCCGCCGCTGCAGGTGGACGTCGACCTGCGGCCGGAGGGCAGGCAGGGACCGATCGTGCGGACGCTGGAGTCCTACCGCGCCTACTACCGGCAGTGGAGCGAGGTCTGGGAGTCCCAAGCGCTGCTGCGGGCCCGACCGGTCGCGGGCGACGACGACCTGGGCAGGCGGTTCGTCGAAATGATCGACCCCATCCGCTACCCGGAGGGCGGACTGGCGGACAAGGACGTGCGCGAGATCCGGCGGATCAAGGCCCGGGTCGACACCGAGCGCCTGCCGCGCGGAGCGGACCCGACCACGCACACCAAGCTCGGCCGCGGCGGACTGGCCGACGTGGAGTGGACGCTGCAACTGCTGCAACTGCGGCACGGGCACGAGCACCCGGCACTGCGCACCACCTCCACCATGGACGGTCTGGCGGCGGCGGTCGACGCCGGGCTGATCACCGCCCAGGAATCCGCCGAGCTGACCCAGTCCTGGCTGCTGGCCACCCGGGTGCGCAACGCGATCACCCTGGTCCGGGGCAAGCCGTCCGACCAACTCCCCACGCAGGGCCGGGAACTGGCCGGGGTGGTCACCGCACTGGGACCGGACACCCCGGGCGGCATGTCCGACCCCGGCGAGTTCCTCGACTTCTACCGCCGCACCACGCGCCGCGCGCACGCGGTGGTCGAGCACGTCTTCTACGACGACTGACCCGGCTTCTATGACGACTGACACGAGCGGACCGGTTCTGTCGGTGCCGCGGCCTAGGCTCGGGGCATGAGTGAGCCGTGGAGCTGCCGGGTCGCCGTCCGCAGCTACGAACTGGACGCGCTGGGGCACGTCAACCAGGCGGTGTACCACCAGTACGCCGAGATCGCCCGCATCGAGGGCTTCACCGCGGCCGGGTGCTCCTGGGACACGCTGATCGCGTCCGGGACCGCGCCGGTGCTGCTGGGGTCCACCATCGCCTACCGCCGCGAGCTGCGGGCCGGGGACGCGGTGGACATCACCTGCGAGATCAAGTTCGGTTCCGGCAAGACCTTCAACGTGGACTCGGTGATGACCAAGCCCGACGGCACGGTCTCGGCCGAGGTCTCGTGCGTCATCGGGGTGATGGACCTGACCGCGCGCAAGCTGGTGGCCGACCCGCGGGCCGTGATGGAGGCCCACGGGTTCGACCTGTCCGTGCTGAACGGCTAGCCCCCCGTCAAGGCCGGGCCCTCCTCTGTGGATGCCTGTCTTGAGTTGTCCACAGGCCTCCCGCGCCGGGCCCGGTTTTGTCCGACCCCGCGGCTAAGCTTGAGCAGAAGGAAGACGCGCGGGGGCGGGCGGCGCCCATCCCAGGAAGACGTGCCGGTCGGCTGTGGTACCGGTCGCCCTGATCCGTGGCACCGGCCGGTTGTGGTGGGAAGAGACGGCCCGTGGTTGTTCCACGACGGCTGTTCCACGACGCCGGGGCTGCCCTCGCGCTGGCCTTCCGCACCGGGCCACCGGTGTCGAGGTGCCCCGACTCCAGGGTCACCCCCGGCCTTCACGGTCACCCCCGGCGCGGGTTCCGGCCGGACCAGGTCCGGGGGGCGGATGGTCCGGGGGGCGATGGTCAGCACCGGCACCCGCGGCCGTGGGGTCGAGGTGGCCTGCCTCAGACCGGGATCGGTGTCGTGACCCGGCGCAGCAGTTCACCGGCGATGGTGGGGGAGCGCAGGTCCGAGGGGCCGTAGACGGGGACGTCCACGTGCGCCTGGGTCTCGCGCACGCCCAGCGGTGACTGGGTGAGCAGACCGCTGACGGCGAGGACCTGGTGGCCGTCGCCCTGCAGGCGGTGCACGCCGAAGATCGCGCCCGCGGAGTCCGCCGCCGCGTACAGGACGCCGTCGGTCAGGGCGCGGGTGGCCGGGTGGTCGAGGAGTTGGGCGGTTTCGGGCTGGAGCACGCCGTCGGCGATCTCCAGGACGGCGGCGTCGACGCCCGCGGCGGTCAGGTGTCCGTGCAGGGCCTCGGTGCCCGCGACGATGCGCTCGAGCGGCACCCGGAACGTGGTGGCCATGCCCATGTCGGTGAAGTCCAGTGCGAGGGCGGCCCCGGCGTCGCGGAACAGCCACGGGTCGCCGCCCGCCGCGGTGCCGGTCACCTTCGCCGCGCCGACGCGCAGGCCCGCGCGGGTCAGGCCGTGCACCAGGGAGGCCGCGGTGGTGGTCTTGCCGGAGTTCATCGAGGTGCCGACGACGACGAAGGTGGGCACCCGGCGGTCGGGCGGGGGTGGGGCGGGCAGGGCGGAGTCGGCCACGTTGAGCGGGCGGCCGGTGGGGCCCGCGAGCAGGCTGAGGGGGCGGACGGTCGTCGGGGCGGACACGGCGGCGTTGCCGCTGCGCACCTTGCCCAGGATGCCGCCCGCCGCGACCAGGTCGCACGGGCCCAGGTCGTCGGGCAGTTCCGCCTCGAAGTGGTCCGGGGCGTAGCGGGCGGCGTAGGCCACCAGCACCCGGTCGCCGACGAACAGGCGGGCCTTGCGGCCGTCGGCCAGTTCCAGCACCTCGTGGTAGCCGACCGAGGTGACCTCGGCGAGCACCACGTCGCCGTGGGTGGGGCGGTGCTCGGCGGGGTGCGGCGGCGTGAGCGCGTCGGCGTCCAGCAGGCGCACGGCGTAGGCCTTCTTGAGGCGGTCGACTCGTACCGGGTCCAGGGCAGCGGACATGGGTGTTCCCTCGGGTGGGGCCGGAGTGGTCACCGCGCGAGAGCCGCGCGGCTGCGGGGAGCGTATGGGCTGGATCACCCCCGGGGGAATGATCGTTCCGCGTAAAACCTGCGTAATGGCGACTGCACGGAGGGTGAACGCCGGTGGTCCGGGTGGGGGTACCGGCGCTCGGTGAACCGGGTGGTGGACGTGCTGGTGGCGCAAAAAAACCGGCGCCTGCCGGGGGAGGTCCCCAGGCAGGCGCCGGTCGGTGACGAGAGGTCAGGTCACACGTCGTAGTACAGGCCGAACTCGTACGGGTGCGGGCGCAGGCGCAGCGGGTCGATCTCGTGCTCGCGCTTGATGTTGATCCACGTCTCGATCACGTCGGGGGTGAACACGCCGCCGGCGAGCAGGTAGTCGTGGTCCTCCTCGAGGCGGTCGAGCACCTCGTTGAGCGAGGCGGGGACCTGCGCGACCTCCTTGGCCTCCTCGGGCGGCAGCTCGTAGAGGTCCTTGTCGATCGGCGTCGGCGGCTCGATCTTGTTCTTCACGCCGTCCAGGCCCGCCATCACGATCGCGGCGAAGGCCAGGTACGGGTTGCCCGAGGAGTCGGGGCAGCGGAACTCGACGCGCTTGGCCTTGGCGTTGTTGCCGGTGATCGGGATGCGCACGCAGGCGGAGCGGTTGCGCTGGGAGTAGACCAGCGACACCGGGGCCTCGTAGCCGGGCACCAGGCGGTGGTAGGAGTTCACCGTCGGGTTGGTGAACGCCAGCAGCGACGGGGCGTGCTTGAGCAGGCCGCCGATGTAGTGGCGCGCGGTGTCCGACAGCCCGGCGTAGCCCGACTCGTCGTGGAACAGCGGCGTGCCGTCCTTCCACAGCGAGGAGTGCACGTGCATGCCGGAGCCGTTGTCGCCGAAGAGCGGCTTGGGCATGAAGGTGACCGTCTTGTCGGCCGCCCAGGCGGTGTTCTTGATCGCGTACTTGAACAGCTGCAGGTCGTCCGCGGCGTGCAGCAGGGTGTTGAACCGGTAGTTGATCTCGGTCTGGCCACCGGTGCCGACCTCGTGGTGCGCGCGCTCGACGGTGAAGCCGAGGCCCTGCATGTTCAGCACCATCTGGTCGCGCAGGTCGGCGAAGTGGTCGACCGGCGGGACCGGGAAGTAGCCGCCCTTGAAGCGGGTCTTGTAGCCCTTGTTGCGGCCGTTCTCGTCGGCGGCACCGGTGTTCCACCAGCCCTCGACGGAGTCGACCTCGTGGAACGAGCCGTTCTCGGAGTAGTCGAAGCGCACCGAGTCGAAGATGTAGAACTCCGCCTCGGGGCCGAAGTACGCGGTGTCGGCGATGCCGGACTCGGCGATGTACTGCTCGGCCTTGCGGGCGATGTTGCGCGGGTCGCGGGAGTAGGCCTCGCGGGTGAACGGGTCGTGCACGAACCAGTTCAGGATCAGCGTCTTCTCGATCCGGAACGGGTCGATCCGCGCGGTGTAGGGGTCGGGCAGCAGCAGCATGTCCGACTCGTGGATCGACTGGAAGCCGCGCACGGAGGAGCCGTCGAACGCGAGGCCCTCGGTGAAGGCGTCCTCGTCGAACGCCTCGGCGGGCAGGGTGAAGTGCTGCATGACGCCCGGCAGGTCGCAGAACCGGACATCGACGAACTTCACGCCCTCATCGGCAATGAAGCGCAAGACCTCGTCGGAAGACTTGAACACGCTTGTTGGCTCCTTACGTCTGCTCCGCCGGCCGCGACCGGCCCACCGCGCTCAACGGACGGCAATTGATCACGGCTGTCCGCTCTGCGTGATGAAACTAGGAGGGCGGTGTTGCCCGACCATCACCCTCGTGTTTCGCGCGGGTTAACGGCACCGTCCGGCGCCCGTGGACGACCGGAATCATGCCAGGCCCGGCCACGTCCGGCAGCGCGTCCTACGCTGGAGGGGTGAGCAGATGGACCGGAAGTTGGCTGCCCGGCTCGGACACCGGAACCCCCGACGGGGACCCCCAGCGCTGGCCGGGTGAGCGGCTGGGCCTGCCGGAGAGCGGCCCCGGCTCGGCGGCGGCCAACGGCATCCGCTTCGCCGCCCTGCTGATCGACCTGGTCCTCGCCTCCCTGACCACCTCGGTCTTCGTCCCGTTCGACGTGGGCGACCCGGCGGTCATGCGCACCCACAACCTGTGGTCGGGGGCGGTGTGGTTCCTGATCACGGTCGCCGGGGTGGCCCTGGCCGGGTTCACCCCCGGCAAGGCGCTGCTCGGCCTGCGCGTGGTCCGCCTCGACGGGACGGCGCTGGTCGGGCCGCTGCGCGCGATCCCGCGCACGGTGCTGGTGGGGTTGATCCTGCCGGGCGCGATCACCGACAAGGACGGGCGCGGGTTGCAGGACAAGCTGGCGGGGACCTCGGTGCTGCGCACCCGCTAGGCCACACCGGTGCCGCGGGTCGCTCCCCGCGCCTACAGCGCGGGTTCCTCGGCGAGGTGCACGGCCGTGGCGACCGGTCGGAAGCCCACCTTCCGGTAGACGCGGTCGGCGTCGGCGCTGCCCGGGGTCAGCCAGGCCAGCGTGGCACCCGCGAGGGCCACGACCCGGTCCACCGCGTACGCGGTGACCAGGCCGCCGAACCCCTGGCGCCGGTACTCCTCGACCGTGGCGACCCCCACGACCTCGGTGACGCCGTCGGCCACCGGGGTCCACGAGGCGACCGCCACCGGTTCCCCGTCCATCCGGGCCAGCACCATGCCCCCGTCGGGGGGCTCCGGGGGCGGACCCGTGGGCAGGTCGGCCCCGCCCATGCCGAACGCCCGGTGGGCCAGCACGGACCCGAGCACGTGGTCGTGCTCGGTCGTGACCAGTTCCACGGTCACCCCCGGCGCGGGTTCCGGCCGGACCAGGTCCGGGGGTTCGATGGTCAGCACCGGCACCCGCAGCGTGACGCCCAGCCCGGCGCCCTCCAGGGCGTCGACCGCTCCCGGGGTGGCCTCGTCGATCAGCTCGAACCGCAGCGTGCCCTCGGGGAAGGCCGCCCGCAGCGCGTCCAACCCGGCGTCCACCTCGGCCGGGTCCTGCACCGGCTCCCCGGGCCGGGCGGCGACGGTGTAGTTGAGGTAGTCGGGTCCGCTGGGCGCCAGCAGCCCGGTGAACGGCCCGGCGGGCACGAGCGTCCGGGTCCGGCTCAACCCGGACAACTGGGCCGCGGCGATCCGCACGGCGAGCTTGACGGCGTCGGTCACCCACCGACCGTATAGCCAGTGGAAACGATCAGCCGAGCGAATCGAGGTCGATCGTGACCGGGAACGGCACGTCGGTGCGGAACACGCCCGTGGCCTCCTGGTCGTCGACGTAGCCGAACTCCTCGGTGCGGCGGCAGACCAGCAGCGAGACCGGGTCGTCGAGGTCGAGAATCCAGTAGTGGGGTATCCCGGCGTCCGCGTACTCCGCGCGCTTGACCTTGTGGTCCGTCCGGCGGGAGCCGGGGGAGACGATCTCCACGACCAGCAGCACCTCGGCCGCCGGGAACATCCTGCCCTCGTCCTCGACCCGGTCCGCCGTGGCGCGTTCGTAGACGACCAGGTCCGGGCGGCGGCTGTTGCCCGGCTCGCCCGGAGCGGTGAGGGCGAGGTCCACGTCCAGTTCCTGGGTCACTTCCAGGTGCTCGGGGAGCTGGTTCTCCAGGTGCATGAACAACTTCCCGGACGCTCGCATGTGCGGGCGCCCGGCACTGGGTGACATCAACAAACGGCCCTCTTGCAGTTCGGTGTAGCCGCTCTCGGTCTCGCCGAGGGCGGCGTACTCCTCGATGGTCAACAGGTGCGTGGGCGCGCTCGACTCGTGTTGATGCTGCGGCATCGCGGTCATGGCTTCCTCCTCGCTGTGTCGACCACCCTGGCAGAGGGCTACGACAAATGGCCTAACGCCTGCGCATGGTGCGCTGCACGCTGCGCATCTTGGCGCCCGCGGGCATCGGGCCCTTGGGCAGCGCCGCGCCCTTGGTGGCCAGGGCGGCGAGGCGCTTCTCGATGGTGTCCATCTGGGCGGGGCGGAGGTTGTTGGGCAGCTTCATCAGGTGCCGCTGCAGCTTGGCCAGCGGGACCTGGTTCTCCTCGTTGCCCACGATCACGTCGTAGATCGGGGTGCTCTCGCCGATGATGCGGGCGACGCGCTTCTTCTCCTGGGCGAGCAGGGTCTTGACCCGGTGCGGGGCGCCCTCGGCGACGAGCACCACGCCCGGTCGGCCCAGCACCCGGTGCACGGCGTCGAGCTGGGTGGTGCCCGCGACGGTGGGGGTGACCTTCCACCGGCCGCGCAGGTTCTCCAGGGCCCAGGCCGCCGCGCCGGGCTGGCCGTCGGCCTTGCCGTAGACGTTGCGCTGCACCCGGCGGCCGAAGATGATCACCGCCGCGAGCAGGCCGAAGGCGATGCCCACCGGCAGCAGGAACCACTCGATGCCGATCAGCAGCCCGATCAGGAAGACCACGCCGGTGACGACCACCAGGGCGCCGACCATCCAGGGGATCAGCGCCTTGTCTTCCTTGCGCTGCATGTTGAACGCCTGGAAGATCTGCCCGCGCTTGGCCTTGGACGCCGCCTTGCGCGCCGCTTTGGCTTCCTTCGCGGCCGCCTTGTCCTGCTTATCCGCCATGACCCCGAGGATACGGGGCGGGGTGCCGCGTCCACGAGGCGCGCTCTGTCAGGATGCACGCATGGCTGGCGAACACCGACCCACGGACCTGCTGGCCGGTCTCGACCCGGACCAGCTCGCCGCGGTGCGGGCCCCGCGCGGCCCGGTGTGCGTGCTCGCGGGGGCGGGGACCGGCAAGACCAGGACCATCGTCAGCCGGATCGCCGCCCTGGTCCGCGCGGGCCACGTCACCGCAGGTCAGGTCCTCGCGGTCACCTTCACCACGCGCGCGGCGGGGGAGATGCGGACCCGGCTGCGGGCGATGGACGTGCACGGCGCGCAGGCCCGCACCTTCCACGCCGCGGCGTGGAAGCAACTGCGCTACTTCTGGCCCAGGGTCGTCGGCGACGCGCCGTGGGACCTGCTCGACGGCAAGCTGCGGCTGGTGGGCCAGGCCGCGCACCGGGCGGGCACCGGCACCGAGCGCGAGGCGCTGCGCGACCTGGCGGGCGAGATCGAGTGGGCCAAGGCGTCGCTGATCGGCCCGGAGGACTACCCGGCCGCCGCCGCCCGCGCCCGCCGCGACCCGCCCGCCGCCCCCGAGCTGGTGGCGAAGGTCTACGCGGGCTACGAGGCGCTGAAGAACAACGCGCGGGTGCTCGACTTCGACGACCTGCTGCTGCACACCGCCGCCGCGCTGGAGGAGCACTCGGCGGTGGCCGAGGAGTTCCGCGACCGCTACCGCTGCTTCGTCGTCGACGAGTACCAGGACGTCACCCCGCTGCAGCAGCGCGTGCTCGACGCCTGGCTCGGGGAGCGCGACGACCTGACCGTGGTCGGCGACGCGAACCAGACCATCTACTCCTTCGCCGGTGCCTCGCCGCGGCCGCTGCTGGACTTCACCCGCCGCTTCCCCGAGGCGACCGTGGTGCGGCTGGAGCGCGACTACCGGTCGACGCCGGAGGTGGTGTCGCTGGCGAACCGGGTGATCGGCGCCGCCCGCGACCGCCCGGCGGGCTCCCGGCTGCGGCTGATCGGGCAGCGCCCGCCCGGCCCGAACCCGCGCTTCGCCGAGTACGACGACGAGCCCGCCGAGGCCGCCGCGGTCGCCGCCCGCATCCGCGAGCTGGTCGACGGCGGGGTCGCGCTCAGCGAGGTCGCCGTCCTGTTCCGGGTCAACGCCCAGTCCGAGGTGTACGAGCAGGCGCTGACCGAGCTCGACATCCCGTACCTGGTGCGCGGCGGCGAGCGGTTCTTCGCCAGGCAGGAGGTGCGCCAGGCGATGGCGGCCCTCCGCACCGCCGCCGGGTCCGATCCCGGGGGGGAGCTGCCCGCGCTGGTCCGCGCGCTGCTGGTGCCGCTCGGCCTGACCGAGGAACCGCCGCCCGGCGGCAGGCAGCGGGAGCGGTGGGAGTCGCTGCTGGCCCTGGTCGAGCTGGCCGAGGAACTGGTCGCCACCGAACCGGGCGCTGACCTGCGCCGCTACGCCGCCGAGCTGGAGCAGCGCGCGCAGTCGCAGCACCCGCCGACGGTGGAGGGCGTCACGCTGGCGTCGCTGCACGCGGCCAAGGGCCTGGAGTGGGACGCGGTGTTCCTGGTCGGCCTGGTCGAGGGCACCATGCCGATCCAGCACGCCGACGGCGACGACGCCGCGATCGAGGAGGAGCGCAGGCTGCTCTACGTCGGGGTCACGCGCGCGCGGGTGCACCTGTCGCTGACGTGGGCGCTGGCGCGCGCCGAGGGCGGCAAGCGCTACCGGCGGCGCAGCCGCTTCCTCTACGGGGTCATCCCGGACAACGACCCGGCGTCCCGACCGGCCGCGTCCCGGCAGCGCGAGCAGCGGGTGGTCGAGCGGCCGAGGTTCTGCCGGGTGTGCGGCGACCAGCTCCACGGCGTCATGCCCACCAAGCTGGGCCGCTGCTCGGACTGCCCAGCCGACCTCGACGAGGGCCTGCTCGATCGGCTGCGCGAATGGCGGATGGAGCGGTCGAAGGCGCTGCGCGTGCCCGCCTACGTCATCTTCACCGATGCCACGCTGCTGGCCATCGCCGAACAGCGCCCGGCGGACCGGGCCGCGCTCGTGGCGATCTCCGGCATCGGCGCCTCGAAGCTGGACAAATTCGGCTCCGAGGTGTTGTCGCTGGTCACCGGCGCGAACTGAGTCGGCGTCAGGCGTCTCCGAGGTAGTGTGACGCGCGTCACTCGAAGTTCCGGAAAATCAGTTGCACGGCTTCCCGCGGGCCCAATAACCTGCTCTGGCGGGTCGCGAGAGCGCCCCGAATGACAACAGTACGACCAAGAACATCAGGGAGGTGGACCGCGTGAAGATCTCGATCATGAATGAGAAGCAGAACCCGGCCGGCTACCCGATGTGCGGTCGGCCTGTTCTGTCCGCGTTTGGGGGCGGCCTGCTCATCCAGGTCCGTCGTGAGCGTGTGGCCGCTCTGGGGGCGTCCGCTGCACACACCGCACACACCGTCCGTTGGACCACCCTCGATGTCGACGTTCCGACCCGTCTGCGCTCCGCAGGCTCGGGCTGGAGGACTTGACCCAGGTCAAGCAACTCCTGGCCCCGAGGCCGCGGACTCCGACACCGGAATCCGCGGCCTTTTTGTTTTCCCACAACGGTTTCTTCCTAGTCAGGAGTTCTTCGACCATGTCGACAACCACTCCGCTGCCCTGCGGAGACCTGAACGAGCTGCTCGCGCAGTCCGGTTCCGGGGTGAGCGAGCTGCTGGACGCGGCTCCCTCCGCTGGTCTCGACCTGCCCTGCCGCTCCACCACCGACCCCGACCTGTGGTTCGCCGACGCGCCCGCCGACCTCGAGCGCGCCAAGACCCTCTGCGGCGACTGCCCCGTCCGCGCCGCCTGCCTCGCCTCGGCGCAGGCCCGGCACGAGCCGTGGGGCGTCTGGGGCGGGGAGATCTTCGAGCGCGGCGTCGTCATCGCCCGCAAGCGGCCCCGCGGCCGCCCGCGCAAGGAGGACGTCGCCCGCGACGCCGCCGAGCGCGCCGCCCGCAACCGGGACGGGGTCGCAGCGTGAACCCCGTGCACAACGACCCCACGTACACCTTCAAGCCGGAAGGTCCCACGGACATGCTTCTCCAAGAAAATCTCGCGAGATCACGAATGCGCGAGGCGGAGCAGGTGGCGCGAGCGCGCCGCCTGGTCCGCCACCTGAGCGCCGCGAGGCGCTGGAACCGGCTCTCGCAGTGGGCGGCCCGGCGCGCCGATCGCGCCACCGCCGCACTCTGAGTGAGCCCGTTCACCCGAATCGACGCGATGCCCGCCACCGGATCGGTGGCGGGCATCCGTCCGTTAGGGTGGGAAATAGGATGGAAACGCCATTGTCACCACGGTCGCGCCGGGGTGGGCTTATGGTGTTAAGCCCCTGTTCCCGACGGCCTTGGGGCTCACGTTGGTGCAGAACGTGCAAGACGCCGGTGGCGAGAACGGCAGACGCAGGCTCAAGCGCCGGACCGAGGTCGGTCGCACGGGAGCCCGGTTCGGGCCACCCGGTCAGTGGCGGCTGACCGCCCCCGACGACCCCAACCCCGACGACGACCCGGCGGCCGCCGAGTCCGAGATCGGCCGGGTCGGCGCCCGCTTCGGCGGCTCCCGCAAGCGCAAGCGCGCCACCCCGCCACCGCAGTCCGATCCCGCCGCCGATCCCGCCGCCGATCCCGCCGCCGAGTCCGGGGCCGCTGTCGACCCCCGCGACCGCGCCGCCCGACCCGCTGACCCTCGTGGTGCCCAGCCCGGGGACCGCGCCGCCCGGCCCGCTGACCTTCGCGATGCCCAGCCCGGGGACCGCGCCGCCAAGCCTCGCGCCTCCGCCGCCCGAGAAGCCCGCGACCGTGCCGCCGAGCCTCGAGGTGTGGATGCCCGGGGGCGTGACCGCGCCGCCGAGGCCCGTGCGTCCGAAGCCCAGGCCACGGATCGCGTCGCCGAGCCCCGTGCTGTCGCCGCTCACGACCTCGCCGCCGAGCTCCGCGCCATCGACGCCCGAGCCAACGAGCTCCGCGCTGTCGACCCCCACACCCGCGACCGCGCCGCCGAACCCGGCGACCTGTTCGACGACACCCCGACGCAGCGCAACCGCGCCGACCTGTTCGACGAGGGCACCCCGCCCCAGCACGACTCCACCAACGACCTGTTCGACGACAGCACCCCGCCCCAGCGCGACTCCGCCGCCGACCTGTTCCACGACGGCCCCCCGGCCCAGCCCGGCCCCCCGGCCCAGCCCGGCCCCCCGGCCAACCCCTGGCTGCCCGACGACCCGAGCGAGTGGTCCGACGCCGACTGGATGAGCCGCCCCGAGTCGCACACCCTGGTCCGCCCCTACGCCTGGACCCGAGGCCGCACCCACACCCGCTCCGACCTGGCGATCGAGGCACTGATCTCCACCGTCGCCCCCGACCTCGCCACCTCCTGGGAGCACCGCGCGGTCACCGAGCTGTGCACCACCCCGCGCTCGGTCGCCGAGGTGTCCGCCCTGATGAGCCTGCCCCTGGGGGTGGCCCGGGTTCTGATCAGCGACCTCGCCGACTCCCACGCGGTCACCATCCACCACCGCACAGGCGACGCCCCCGACCTGGCGTTCATGGGTCGAGTGCTGGAGGGGCTGCGCAAGCTGTGACCGACCCCGCCGTGACCGGACCTGCCGCGATCGACTCGGCTGTGACCGACCCCGCCGCGACCGACCCCGCCGCGACCGACCCCGCCGCGACCGACCCCGCCGCGATCGACCCCGCTGTGACCAGACCTGCCGCGACCGATCCCGTCGTGACCGATCCCGTCGTGACCGGGCCTGCCTCGACTGGTGCTGCTGCGTCTGATCCCGCTGCGATTGATCCCGCTGCGACCGGGCCTGCCGCGACCGTTGCCGCCTGCGGCCTCTGCGGCCGCTCCCGCGCCGAGGAGCCCCCGCTGGCAGCCCTGGCCTGGGTCAGCGAAACCGAGCGAGGGCAGACCGGGTGGTTGTGCGGCACCTGTGCCCGGGCGCACGTCCGCGACATCGAGGGCAAGCTCCCAGCCGAGTACTGGTGACCTGGCTACGGTGATCCCCATGCTGATCGCCGAAGAACTGCTGCTACTGCTGGTCGACGACGAGAGTGGCAAGGTCAGCCCGGCGGGCGCCCAGCTCGACCGGGGCCTCGCGGGCGCCGCACTGCTCGAACTCGCCGACCTGGGCCTGGTCGACGTCGCAGGCCCGGGCGAAGAGGTCCGCGAGGGCCGCATCGTCCTGCGCGAGGGCCGCCCACCCGCCGACTCGGTGCTCAAGGCCACCCTGGCCCGCCTCGCCGACCTGGAGGGCGCCACCCCCGCCGCCGCCCTGGACAAGGTGGGCAAGGGCCTGCGCGAAGCCGTCGTCGACAGCCTGGTCGGCCGTGGTGTCCTCCGCCGCGAGGACCGCAAGGTGCTCGGCGTCTTTCCCACCCAGCGCATCCCCGCCGAGGACGGCTCCCACGAGCGCGCCCTCCGCGCCCGCCTCGAGCAGGTGCTGGCGGGCGCCGAACCCGACCACCACGCCGCCGCCCTCATCACCCTGCTGCACGCCCTCGGCATCCTCACCAAGGTCATCGAGGTCGACGACCAGCGCACCGCCAAAGCCCGGGCCAAGACCATCGCCGACGGTGACTGGGCGGGCGAAGCCGTGCGCAAGGCGGTCAACGCCGTCAACGCGGCCGTGTTCGCGGCGATCTTGGTCCCCACCATCGCGAGCACGGGCGGCTCCACCGGCACCTGACCGGCTCGGAGCGGCACCGGATCGGCGGCGGATCTGCACCGGGTTCCGTGATCTGATCGGGGGCGGGTGCAGTGGAGTGGGATCGACAGCGGGGTGGGATCGGGGGATCGGGTGGGTGCGTGTTCGGTTGATGTGTGTGTTCGCCCCCGCGCGCCATTCCGACTCAAGCTTACCCGTGACCACCGACAATCCACGGTCTTCGGTTGAGAGCCTGTGGACAACTTCTGGTGGAGCAGGTGGTTCTGGGAAGGGGGGTGGGGCGGGGGGTGGGTGGGGTCAGTTTTCGGCGAAGCCGGGTTGCCAGTGGGAGATGATCGAGCGCATGGAGAACTCGGCGTCCAGTTGGCAGAGGATGCCGGTGGCTCCTGCGGTGACTCGTTGGATGAGGAGGTATTGCGGGGGGAGGTTGAGGGAGCGGCCGGTTTTGAAGTCCTGGCCGCGCAGGTCGCCTACTCGGCCTGCTTGGCGTTGCATCCAGCGGCGGGTGAAGTGGAAGACCTCGACCGAGGCGGGTTCGGTGAAGGGGGCCAGGTAGGCGAGGACGTCTTCGGGTTCGAGGTTCATGCCGGGGCGGATGAAGTGTTCTTCGCGCATGAGGGTGGCCAGTTCCGCCGACTTGCCCTGCACGGCCAGGCGGGTCATGACGCCGAGGGGTTCGGGGAGGCCTTCGGGGAGGCGGGCGATGGCGCCGAAGTCGATGACGCACAGGCGGCCGTCGGGGGTGATCATGAAGTTGCCGGGGTGGGGGTCGGAGTGCAGGAGGCCGACCCGGGCTGGGGAGGAGAAGTGGAACTCCGAGAGGAGGCGGCCCGCCTCGTTGCGCTCCTCGGGGGTGCCGTCCTTGATCACCGAGGACAGGGGCCTGCCGTCGACCCACTCGGTGATGGTGACCTTGGGGGCGCTGGCCACGACCCGGGGGACGAGCATCTGCTCGTCGCCCGCGAAGGCCTTGGCGAAGGCGCGCTGGTTCTCGGCCTCGGCCCGGTAGTCCAGTTCCTCGGTCATGCGGTCGGCCAGCTCCTGCAGCAGGGGCTTGATCTCCATGCCGGGGGCGAAGGGCTGGAAGAGCTTGCTGAACCGCTGCAGTTGGCGCAGGTCCGACCGCAGGGCCTCGTCGGCGCCCGGGTACTGGACCTTGACGGCGACCTGCCTGCCGTCGCGCCACACCGCCTTGTGGACCTGGCCGATGCTGGCGGCGGCGGCCGGGGTGTCGTCGAACTCGGTGAAGCGCTCCGACCAGCCCCGGCCGAGCTGCTGGGCCAGGACCCGGTGCATGGTCTGCGCGCTCATCGGCGGGGCGGCGGCCTGCAACCGGGTCAGGGCCTCCCGGTACGGCTCGGCCAGCTCGTCCGGGATCGCCGCCTCGAACACCGACAGCGCCTGCCCGAACTTCATCGCGCCGCCCTTGAGCTGCCCCAGCACCGCGAACAGCTGCTCGGCGGTGCGGGCGGCCACCTCGGCGCTCACCTGCTCGGCGCTCTGCCCGGCCAACCGCTTCCCCCACCCGCCGACGGTCCGGCCCGCGACCCCGAGGGGGATGCTGGCCAACCGGGCGGTGCGTGCGACGGTCTTGCGCGGCATGTCAGTCACGTGGTGATTGTCCCCTCTCCGGGCACGACAGCGCACATGAACCTTCCAGGGGCGGCCGAGAACCCGGTTTTCCCGCAGGCGCCGACCGGTCCCCGGAACCGAAGACCTGTCATCACCTGACAACCGTCCCGGTTTTCGCAACCCCCTCCGCCCGCCCGCGGGTCGCGGCGCCGCAGGGGCAGTGCGGGTGGGGTGGGGCGGTGCGGGCGGTGAGGGTGGCGCCGAGCGGGTCGACCTCCAGGGTGGTGTTGTGCAGGCGGGAGTGGGTCAGGTCGGTCAGCGCCAGGGCGGCGAGGGTGTGGGCGGTGGCCACCGCCGCCGTGGCGTGCAGGGTGGCCAGGTCGGTGGGGTGGGGGCGGGCGGTGAGCTGGGCGGCGACCAGGGGCCAGCACTCGTCGCGGGCGGTGCGGTGGTGCTCGGCGCAGGTCAGGCAGGCCGTGTGGCCGGGGACGACCAGGGGGCCGACGGTGCCGACGCCGTCGGCGGCGCGCAGCGGCAGGTGGGGTTGGGCCCTGGCGTGCAGTTCGGCCAGCAGGGCCGGGTCGGGGACCAGGGCGTCGGCCACCAGGACCAGGTCGGGGCGGCGGTGGGTGAAGGCGGTGGTGTCCACCGCCACCTCGGCCCTGGCCACCGCCTCGTTCGCCGCGACCCGCCGGGGCCTGCCGATGTCGGCCAGGGTGAGGCCCGCGCCCACGTCCTCCGCGGTCACCGCGCCCCGGGCGCTCACCCGGACCCGGCCCACGCCCGCGGCGGCCAACTGGCAGGCCACGGCGACGGCCAGGCGACCGTCGCCGTGCACGGCGACGCCGCAGCGGGCGCGGGTGGCGGGGTCGGCGGTGCCCCGGCGGGCGGCGAGGGTGGACTCGGGGGCCATCCGGCGGGCCAGCGGGTGCCCGGGGCCGGAGGCGTCCTCGACCAGGCCCTCGCCCGCCAGCCCGGAGAGCAGGTCGACCATGGCCGCGCGGTGTTCCGGCCCGGCCCGGCTGAGGAGTTCGGCCGTGGTGCGGCCGCCGCGGAACTCCTCGGCGGCGTCGAGGACGGCGGTCGGGACGCCGCTGACGACGGTGGCCCGGCCGGGGCGCACGCCGACCTGGAACTCGCCGCTGCGCCGGTGCAGGACGGTGAGCCCGGGGCGCAGTCGGGGGCGGGCGGGCAGGGTCTGATCGGGGGCTTCGCTCATACCCCGATCGTGCCTGTTTCCGCCGAATGGTGGGAAAAGTTGTCCACAGGCGAGAGTCACACCCGGCCGGTCCTCCCCGGATGTCGGTGTCTCCCCTTACGGTTGTGCCGTGGCCGAAGTCGAGGTGCGCAGGAGCAAGCGCCGAACCCGCACCGTCACCGCTTATCGCGAAGGTGACACCCTCATCGTTCTCATCCCGGCCAGGCTCTCCAAGAAGGAGGAGGCCCACTGGGTTGAGGAAATGGAGCGCAGGCTGCTGCGCGTCGAGACGAACAGGCGCGGCCCGAGCCGCACCTCCGACGCCAAGCTGCTGGCGCGTTGCGTCGAGTTGTCGGACCGGTACTTCAACGGGAGGTGTGAACCGGCGGCGGTGCGGTGGGTGCCGCCGATGCGGACCCGGTGGGCGTCGTGCACACCGGTGGACCGGACCATCCGCGTCTCCGAGCACCTGAGGCAGGTGCCCGCCTGGGTGTTGGACTACGTGCTGGTGCACGAGCTGGCCCACCTGCTGGTGCCGGGGCACGGGGCGGACTTCTGGGAGCTGGTGCGGGCCTACCCGCGCACCGAGCGGGCGATGGGGTTCCTGGAGGGGCTCTCCGCCGCCGCCGGGTGGGGCATCGCCACGGAGTGAGCGGGCCGGACAGGGCGACGGACCCCGTTCCGCCGGTGCGGAGGGGGTCCGTTCCCGGTCGGGTGCCTCAGGCGCCCGGCTTGCCCCCGTCGTCCTGGCTGTCCTGCTCCGACTGCTCGGCCTCCTTGGCCTCGGCGGACTGCTCGGTGCGGTTGAGCTGGGCGATCGGGTCGTCGTCGATCGCGGAGGCGGTGCCCATGCGGTCGGCGAACTCCAGCGGGTCGTCGAGGTCGGTGGCCGTGGGCACCAGGTCCGGGTGCGCCCACAGGGCGTCGCGGGCGTCGATGCCGTGCCGGTCGGTCACCAGCCGCCACAGCGCCGCGGCGGCGCGCAGCTTGCGCGGGCGCAGCTCCAGGCCGACGAGGGTGGCGAAGGTCTGCTCGGCGGGGCCGCCGGAGGCGCGGCGGCGGCGCAGGGTCTCGCGCAGCGCGTCGGCGCCGGGCAGCCGCTCGGCCACCGCGTCGCCGACCACGATGTCGACCCAGCCCTCGACCAGGGCCAGCAGGGTTTCCAGGCGGGCCAGTGCCGCCTTCTGCTCCGGGGTGGTCTCGGGTTCGAGGATGCCGGACTGCATGGCCTGCTCGATGGTCTCCGGGTTCGACGGGTCCACCTGCGCGGCCAACTGCTCCAGGGCGGCGGTGTCGACCTTGATGCCGCTCGCGAACTCCTCCACCGCGCCCAGCAGCCGCTGCCGCAGCCACGGCACACCGGCGAAGAGGCGCTGGTGGGCGGCCTCGCGGGCGGCGAGGAAGACCATCACCTCGCTGGCCGGGCGCTCCAGGCCCTTGGTGAACTCCTCGATGTTCGCCGGGAGCAGCGCGGCGGTGTTCGGCGGGCCGAGCGGCAGGCCGATGTCGGCGGAGGTGAGCACCTCGGAGGCGAGCTGGGCCAGGGCGTTGCCCAACTGGGAGCCGAAGGCCATGCCGCCCATCTGCCCGACCATGGCCAGCAGCGGACCGGCCTGGGCCTTGGCCTCGGCGGGCAGCGCGTCCACCCAGGCGCCGGACATGCGGCGGGCGACCGGGTCGCACAGCCGCTGCCAGGTGGGCAGGGTGTGCTCGACCCAGTCGCGCGGCGTCCAGGTCCTGGTGGTGGTGGCGCCCGCGGGGAGCGTGGTGGCGGGGTCGAGCCACATCTCGGCGAGGTGGACGGCGTCGGTGACCGCCTTGGCCGACTCCGGGGGCGCGGCGAAGCCGACCTGCCCGGACAGCCGCTGCACGGCGATCTGCTTGGCCAGGTCGTAGTTGACCGGCCCGCCGCCGCCCGTCCCGGCCTGGCTGAGCATCTGCCCCAACTGGCTGAGCATCTGCCCGAGTTGGCCGAACCCGTCGAACGGGTTCTCCGGCCCGCCCGCGGGCTTGGGGTTGCCGTCCTTGTCCCTGTCGTCCGGGTCCGGCAGTCCGAAGCCGAACTTGAACTCGCTCATGGGTCCACGGTACGCGGGGTGGGCGCGGCCGCGCTGTCCTGGTGATCCGCTCCGCGTGAACGCACGTACGCTGTGGACCCGTGAGCACCCCGTCGGAGACGCCCGTGACGCCGCCCGCACCCCGCGGCGAGGGGCCGCCCGCCCCCGGCCGCGGTCTGACCAGGCGCGGCTGGACGGTGCTGGTGGGTGTGGTGCTGACCGTCGCGTTCCTCGTCGTCGGCCTGGCCGTGCCCATCCCGTACGTGTCGCTGGGCCCCGGCCCGACCTACGACACCCTCGGTGAGGCGCAGGACGTCCAGATCGTCTCCGTCGACGGCGAGCAGACCTACCCGACCAGCGGCCAACTGCGGATGGTCACCGTGTCGGTGAACGACGAGATCACCCTCTTCGGCGCCCTGGGCCTGTGGATCAGCGGCCGGTACGCACTCGCCCCGCGCGAGGAGTACTTCCGCCCGGGGGAGACCGAGGAGGACATCGACAAGCAGAACACCAAGCTGTTCCAGGACTCGCAGAGCAACGCCGAGGTGGCCGCCCTGCGCTACCTGGGGAAGTACCCGATGAAGGTCATCGCCCAGGAGATCACCTCCGGGGCGCCCGCGGACAAGGTCCTCGCCCCCGGCGACCGGCTGGTCCGGGTCAACGGCAAGGCCGTCTCCACCGCCGCCGACGTCCGCCCCGCGCTGGCGGGCACCACCCCCGGGCAGTCGGTGGAGATCGTCTTCCAGCACGACGGCCAGGAGAAGACGGCCACCGTCACCCTGGGCAGGGCCGCCGACTTCGGTGCCGAGGACCGCGCGGAGGGCTTCCTGGGGCTCGGTCCCGCCGACCGCCCGGACGTGCCGTTCAAGATCTCGATCAGCCTGGAGAACGTCGGCGGCCCGTCGGCGGGGCTGATGTTCTCCCTGGCCATCGTCGACCGGCTCACCCCCGGTGACCTGGCGAGCGACCACGTCATCGCGGGCACCGGCGAGATCGACGCGGACGGCAACGTCGGCCGCATCGGCGGCATCCCGTTCAAGCTGGTCGGCGCCCGCGAGGCGGGGGTGACCACGTTCCTGGTGCCCGCCGACAACTGCGAGGAGGCCAGGTCGAACGTCCCCGACGGCCTCCATCTGATCAAGGTCGCCACCCTGTCCGACGCGGTGACGCAGCTCGACAACCTCAAGGCGGGCAGGCCGACCCAGGGCTGCTGACCCGGGCGGTCGGGCGCGGGCCGGTCAGGCGCGGAGCGTGTCGAGGAGGGCGGCGGTGAGGTTGCGGGCGAGGCCGGGGTGCTCGACGACCTGGTCGAGTTCGCCCTCCCCGGTGGTGCGCAGCCGCAGCACGCAGGCCATCGCCCCGTCCCGGGACACGGCCGCGACCAGCCGGGCCTCCCTGGCCTCCGGGTGGCCCGCGGCGATCCGGCCCAGGGCGTCGGAGTCGCCGTCGGGCAGTTCGGCCTCGGCCTCCGGCGGGAGCATGACGATCTCCTGGGCCAGCGCGCAGCCCACCACGACCTCCGGCCACATGATCCCGGCCAGCGCGTCGGCCAGGTCGCCCTCCAGCGCGTCCTGGGCCACCGGGGTCAGCGCGGACGCCGGGTCGAGCCGGTCGGCCAGGTCGGGCTGCTCGCGCAGCAGGTGGTCGGTGGGCACCAGGGCGAACAGCTGCGGCCCCTGGTCCCAGCCGCCCGAGGCGACGAACTCCTCCACCTCGCGGGCGACCGAGGACAGCTCTGGGGCGGTGCGGGGCTGCGTCACGGGCGCCATCCTCGCATCCCGCCGCCCGCCCGCCGTCACCCGATCCGGGGTGCGCGGGCCCGGCATCCGCCCATTTCGGGCACCCTCACGGGAACCTGAACCACCCCTAATACAGTTGAACGAACCAGGACCGGTCCCGGCCGGTCCGGAAGTTCTCTAAGTTAGCGACTCTGGAGCGTGCCCAGTGGCCACTCGGCCCCCGATCGGCCTGCCGAAGCTATCCCGTCGCAGCCGCGTCCTGCTCGTCATCGCGGCGGCGCTCGTCCTGCTGCTGCTGGTCGGCTCGCGCCTGCTCAGCACCTACGTCAACTGGCTGTGGTTCGGGGAGGTCGGGTTCCGGTCGGTGTTCAGCACCGTCCTGTGGACCAGGGTCGGCCTGTTCTTCGCCGTCGGCGCCCTGGTGGGTGGTCTGCTGGCGGTGAGCCTGTGGATCGCCTACCGCTCGCGGCCGGTGTTCGTGCCGGTGTCCGGCGCGGAGGACCCGCTGGCCCGCTACCGCTCCACCATCGTGCAGCGGGTGCGCCTGTTCGGCATCGGCATCCCGGTGGTGATGGGCCTGATCGCGGGTTCCGCGGCGCAGGCGGACTGGCAGCTCTGGCAGCTGCTGGTGAACGGCACCGACTTCGGTGTCACCGACCCGCAGTTCGGCATCGACATCGGCTTCTACGCCTTCACCCTGCCGTTCATCAGCTGGCTGATCAACTGGTTGTTCGTGGCCGTGGCCATCGCGTTCTTCGGCGCGCTGATCACCCACTACGTCTTCGGCGGCATCCGGCTGGCCGGGAAGGGCGGGCAGCTCGCCGCCGCCGCGCGGATGCAGCTGTCGATCACCGCGGGCGTGTTCGTGCTGGTCTACGCGGTCGACTACTTCTTCGAGCGCTACGAGCTGATGTTCTCCAGCAGCAACACGCTGTTCAGCGGCGCCACCTACACCGACCTCAACGCGGTGCTGCCCGCCAAGCTGATCCTGATGTTCATCGCGGCGTTCTGCGCGGTGGCCTTCTTCGCGGGGGCCTTCCTGCGCAACCTGCAGCTCCCGGCGATCGCGACCGCGCTGCTGGTGCTCTCCGGCGTCCTGGTCGGCGCGGCCTGGCCGCAGGTGGTGCAGCAGTTCTCGGTCAAGCCGAACGAGAACGCCAAGGAGGCCATGTCGATCCAGCGCAACATCGACGCCACCCGGCAGGCGTTCGGCCTCACCGAGGACAAGGTCACCACCGAGGACTACGCCGGGGTCAGCTCGGCGGCGCCCGCGGCGATCCGGTCGGACCCGGCGAGCACGAACACCATCTCCAACGTCCGCCTGCTCGACCCGAACATCCTGGCGCCGACGTTCACCCAGCGCGAGGGCCGGGAGAACTTCTACGGCTTCCCGGAGAAGCTCGACATCGACCGCTACACCGTCGACGGCAAGACCCAGGACTACATCGTCGCCGCGCGCGAGATCAAGACCTCCGGGCTCACCGAGACCCAGGGCGGCTGGATCAACCGGCACATGGTGTTCACCCACGGCAACGGCTTCGTCGCCGCGCCCGCGAACACGATCAACTCCGCGCTGGCCGACACCAACGACCAGGGCGGCTACCCGCTGTTCAAGGTCGGCGACATCAGCGACCCCGGCCCGTTCGGGGTCGAGCAGCCGCGCATCTACTTCGGTGAGCTGGCCACCGACGACTACGCGATCGTCGGCGGCAAGAACGGCGGCACGCCGATGGAGTACGACACCCAGAACAGCACCTTCGCCTACGACGGCACCGGCGGCGTCCCCATCGACGGGCTGTTCAACAAGCTGGTCTTCGCCGCGAACTACACCGAGCGCAACATCCTGTTCTCGTCGCAGATCGACGCGGGCGCGAAGATCATGTACAACCGCAACCCGCGCGACCGGGTGTCGAAGGTGGCACCGTGGCTGACCATCGACGGCGACCCGTACCCGGCGGTCGTCGACGGCCGGATCACCTGGATCATCGACGGCTACACCACGCTGGAGAACTACCCGTACGCCCAGCGCACGCCGCTCGGCGAGGCCACCACGGACTCCCTCGGCGGTGTGGTCCGCCAGGAGGACCGCACCATCAGCTACATCCGCAACTCGGTCAAGGCCACGGTCGACGCCTACGACGGCTCGGTCAACCTGTACTCGATCGACGACGAGGACCCGGTGCTCAAGGCCTGGCAGGGCGTGTTCCCCGGCACGGTGAAGCCCAGCTCGGAGATCTCCGACTCGCTGCGCTCGCACTTCCGCTACCCGGAGGACCTGTTCAAGGTCCAGCGCGAACTGCTCTCGCGCTACCACGTCTCGGACTCCAACGAGTTCTTCTCGCAGAAGACCTTCTGGAACGTCCCGGCCGACCCGACCGAGGAGGGCGCGGCCGCGGCCACCGCGGCCGCGGCCAACAACGACGGCCCCAAGCAGCCGCCGTACTACGTGCTCGCGCAGAGCCCGGGGCAGACACGGGCGACGTTCCAGATCACCAGCGCCCTGACCCTGCTGAACCGGCAGTTCCTCGCCTCCTGGGTGTCGGTGTCGTCGGACCCGCAGGACTACGGGAAGATCCGGGTGCTGCGACTGCCCACCGAAGCCGCCCAGGTCGAAGGCCCGGGGCAGGTGCAGAACCGGTTCCAGACCACACCGGAGGTCGCGGAGAACCGGACGCTGTTCAACAACCCCAGCGTCTCACCCCTGTTCGGCAACCTGCTGACCCTCCCGGTCGCGGGCGGGATGCTCTACGTCGAACCGATCTTCATCCAGCGCAAGGACGCCAACTCGTTCCCGCAGTTGGCCAGGGTCCTGGTGTCCTTCGGCAACAAGGTCGGCTTCGCCGCGACGATCAACGAGGCCCTCGACGAGGTGTTCGGCGCGGGCACCGGCCAGTCGGCCACCCAGCCGGGCGAGAACACCACGCCGAGCACGCCCCCGTCCACCTCGACCACCCCGCCGTCGACCAGCACGCCGCCGCCCGCGGGCGGCGGCACCGGTGCCACCGCGGAGATGGACTCGGCCGTGCAGGCGCTGAACTCGGCCCTGGAACACCTGCGCACCGCCCAGCGCAACGGCGACTTCACCGAGCAGGGCAAGGCGCTGGCCGAACTGGACGCCGCGGCCAAGGCGTACGACACGGCCAAGGCCAAGGCGGGCGCCGCCCCGACCACGGCACCGTCCTCCCCGGGAGCGTCCCCGTCGCCCACCCCCGGCGGTGGGTGACCCCCCCTGAATGAGCCGCTCCACCCCCGTGTATTGTTGTTCTTACAGCGCGGGGTGGAGCAGCTCGGTAGCTCGCTGGGCTCATAACCCAGAGGTCGCAGGTTCAAATCCTGTCCCCGCTACGAACGAGGAACCCCCCGTCTGCAGAAAACGCAGACGGGGGGTTCTTCGCTATTTCTGTGGGGGCGGAGCCCCCACGCCCCACCCGGGGGCTTGCCCCCGGACCCCCGGCCTCGGTGGTCGGGTGCGGGTGGGTGGGCTGTTTGCTTGAGCCTTCGGCTCGTGGGAGAAAGTTTGCTTCGCCGGGGCGCCCTCCTCGTGTCGTGTGCCTCTGCCGCGTAGAGCGCCTGACCCCCAGTCGGGCGCTTCGGGGCTGGTCAGAGGGGGTTTGGGTGGGGTTGTGGGGGGTGGTTAAAAGTGGGTTTCGGGGTGGTGTACTGTTGTTCTCACAGCGCGGGGTGGAGCAGCTCGGTAGCTCGCTGGGCTCATAACCCAGAGGTCGCAGGTTCAAATCCTGTCCCCGCTACGAACGCGAGAGGTCGGTCCCGGTGGGACCGGCCTCTCGCGCTTTTTCAGGCCGGGTACGGGTTCGTGCGCTTGGCCTCGCGCAGGGTGGTGGCCCACCAGTGCAGGTGGGTGAGGAGCTTCTTCGCCGCCACGTCCGCACCGGGGTCCACAGGGGAGCCCCCGGCGAACCGGGTGTGGGCGTTGTGGAAGCTGACGGTTTCGCGGACCGTCACCGCGTGCAGCTCGGCGAAGACCTGCCGCAGTTGCTCCACGGCCCGCAGACCGCCCGACAACCCGCCGTAGGACACGAACGCCACCGGCTTCGCCAACCACCCCGTGTGCACCGAATCGATGGCCTCCTTGAGGGCGCCGGGGTAGCCGTGGTTGTACTCGGGGGTGACGACCGCGAACGCGTCCGCCCGGTCCACCGCCGCCGCGAAGTCGCCGTCCCGGTCCGCCACGTCCACCAGCACCACCTCGAACGCGCCGTCCGCCCCGACCCGCTCGGCGAACCAGTTCGCCACCGTCGGCCCGAACCGGCCCTCCCGCACACTGCCGATGACCACCGCCAGGGTGATCCGCTCCATCGTCATGTCCTCGCCTCTCCGTGGGATGCCGACAACGCTAAAACCTCCAGTAAACGAGAGGTCAAGCAATGCGGTCGACCGATCCGGGGCGGGTTCCGGGGTCGGGACCACGAACGCCGACGACCACCGGCGCTCGGGCGCC
Organism: Actinokineospora spheciospongiae; assembly: GCF_003182415.1. NCBI lineage: Bacteria > Bacillati > Actinomycetota > Actinomycetes > Pseudonocardiales > Pseudonocardiaceae > Actinokineospora > Actinokineospora spheciospongiae. Next base: position 28,148 of record NZ_QHCP01000015.1, read on the forward strand.
TGGCTGGATGTGGTGCCGGATAGTCCTGAGTGGAGGGGCGGTCAGCTCGGGTCGGAGCCGCGCACGGACCAGAGCCAGACCGCGACCGCCGCGGTGATGGTGGTCGCGGCGAGCCAGCCGGGGAAGCCGCTGCCGTCGAGGTGGGACCAGAACAGGCCGACGACCGGGGCGGGCACGGCGGCGGCCGCGTCGACGCGCCACTGGCGGGTCCAGCGGGGGGCGGCGGCCGGGTCGGGGGCGGTGGCGTTGTCGGTGCGGCGGCCCCGCGGTTCGGTGGTGCGGGTGGGGCCGGACGGGTGCAGGGTTTCGCCGGTGGGGAGGCGGACGGTGCTCCAGCGGCCCCCGGTGGCGGTGACCTCGGTGGGGGTGGGGAGGGTGAGCAGCGCCGGGTCGAAGTGCACCGGAATCCAGCGGTCCGGGCCCGACTCGGTCTCCAGCCAGGACCGGGCCAGCAGGCCGCGCTGCACGCGGACCCGGCGGACCACCAGCGGGCGGCCGGGGCCGCGGGCGGAGTGCAGGCGGCTCAGGAGCAGCCAGAGGTCGAACAGGACCGCCAGGGCGGCGACCAGGGCGGCGAACACCACCCCGCTCGCGGCGCGGTCGGCGGTGGCGAGCAGGGTCGCGCCGGGGACGACCGCGCGGGTGGGGTCGGTGGGGGAGTAGGCGATGTTCGCCGGGGTGGTCCCGGTGGGGGCGCGGACGGCGATCTCGACCTCCGCGGACACCGCGCGGCCGTCGACCTCCCAGCGGGCCAGGACCACGCCCTCGCGCAGCGGCGAGACGGTTCCGGTGGCGCGGGCGGTGAGGCCGGACAGCGCCGCCGAGGCGGTGGAAGAGGAAAGCCCGGACACCGCCGCCACCGCCGCGCAGGCGACGAGCAGCAGCAGGGTCCGGGCGGCGACCTGCCGGACCGCGCGCACCCGCGGGAGCGCGCGCGGTCCGGTCGGGGCGGTCATCAGCCGGTGAAGCCGATCTTGGTGTAGTCCGGGTCGGCCACGCCGAACGAACCGAAGTTCGCCAGGGTGGCGCGCACCGTGCGGGCGGCCGGGGTCTGGTAGAGCGGCAGGTGGTGCCCCTCGGCCCAGATGAGCTTGTCCGCGTCCTGGGTCAGCGCGACCCGCTTGGCCTCGTCGAGTTCCTGGTTGGCCTCGTCGAGCTTCTTGTTGATCTCCTCGGAGCCGATGCGGCCGTAGTTCTGGTTCACGTTCTTCTCGTCGAGGTAGTAGATGCCCTTGGACGAGCTGATCGGCCACGGCGTCTGCGACCACTGGAACCCGACCATGTCGAAGTTGCCGGTGTTGACGAAGTCCTTGAAGAACACCGACGACGGCTGGGCGTCGATGACCACGTTGATGCCGATCTCCTTGAGCTGCGCCTGGGTCAGCTTCGAGATCTGCTCGGAGATCGGGTTGGCCGCGGTCGAGACCAGCCGGATGTCGAGCTGCTTGCCGTCCTTCTTGCGGAACTCGCCGTCGAGCTTCCAGCCGAGGCCGTCCAGCTCGGTCTTCGCGGCCTCCTTGTCGGCCTTGACCGGGGCGGAGTTGTCGGCGTAGTTGCCGGTGCCCTGGAGGAAGAAGTGGTTGCCCAGGGGCTTGGGGTCGCTCACGATCGGGCCGAGGATGCCCTTGGCGTAGGTGGCGGGGTCCAGGGCCTTCATGACCGCGATGCGCAGCTTCGGGTCCGACAGGATCGAGGTCGGCGCGCCGTTGAAGGTCAGGTGCGAGTAGGCCTTGCCGGGGCCCTGGCGGATGACGGCGCCCTGGATGGCCTTGCCGCGCTGGTACAGGTCGACGCTGGAGCCGATGGTGTACCAGTCGATGGCGCCGCTGGTCATCGAGTCGGCCAGGGCCGCGCGCTCGACCACCCGGTAGGTGATCTTGTCCAGCTTGGGCTTGTCGCCCCACCACGCGTCATCGCGGACCACGGTGACCAGCTTGGCGGTCGGGTCGATGGTGCCGATCTTGAACGGGCCCGCGGTGGCCTTCGGCGCGGTCTGCCAGCCGGTGTTGAACTCCGCCGGGGTGGCGTTCAGCGACTTCGGGTACAGCGGGGTGAACAGGTTCGTCCACTCGCCGAAGTTGCGCTTGAAGGTGACCTTGACGTCCTGGTCGGAGGCGCCCTTCTCGACCTTCTCGACGTCCTCGTAGCCGGTGGTGCCCGACACCGAGAACTCGGTGTTGGTGCCGTTGAGCGCCTTGAACTGGGCGTCGAAGTCCTCCCAGGTGAACGGCGTCCCGTCGCTCCACTTGGCCTTGGGGTTGATCTTGTAGGTGACGACCTGCGGCCCGGTCGAGGTCAGCTCGGCCGACTCCAGGTAGTCCTTGTTGATGACGACCTTGCCCGCCTTGTCGGCCTTGAACAGCTTGGGCAGGATCGCGCTGATGATGTAGTCGCCGTCCTGCAGCGTGCCGTCGAGCTGGTTGTAGTTCCAGTTGTCCGGCAGCGAGTCGAGCGGCCACTTGAGTTCACCGCCCTCCTTCAGCTTGGACACGTCCACCTCGTTGATGTCCCAGCTTCCCTGGGTGGCCTGGTCGCCAGCCTGGACCCCACCGCCGCCGCCGCTGTCGCCGCTGCCGCAGGCGCTCAGGGCCAGCGCGACCGCGGTCAGGGGCGCGACGAGCGCTGCCAACTTGCTCCGACTCACAGGATCGAGCCTCCTCACTCATGCCGCCGCACTCGTGCGCGGCGGCAAACTCACCGGTGATCGTCCGCCATCGGTTCGACCACCGCACGCGATCGCGCGAAGTGGCACGCGTCGGAGTGGTCGCCGGACCCCTCCAGCGCGGGTTCGGTCTCCACGCAGATCCGCCGCCGCTCCTCGGGGAGCGAGGCGTACAGGAAGCACCGGGTGTGGAACCGGCAGCCCGTGGGCGGGTTCGCCGGGCTCGGCAGGTCACCCTCGAGGATGATCCGCTCCCGCTGCCGCTCCTTGACCGGGTCCGGGATGGGGATGGCCGAGAGCAGCGCCTGCGTGTACGGGTGCCGGGGGGCGCCGAACACCGCGTCCACGTCGCCGATCTCGACGATCTTGCCCAGGTACATGACCGCGACCCGGTCGGCGATGTGCCGGACCACCGACAGGTCGTGCGCGACGAACAGGTACGACAGGCCCAGTTCGGCCTTGAGCCGGTCCAGCAGGTTGATCACCCCGGCCTGGATCGACACGTCCAGCGCCGAGACCGGTTCGTCGAGCACGATCAGCCTCGGGTTCAGCGCCAGGGCGCGGGCGATGCCGATGCGCTGGCGCTGACCGCCGGAGAACTCCGCCGGGTAGCGGCCCGCGTGCTCGCGGCGCAACCCCACCAGGTCGAGCAGTTCGGGCACCCGCTCGGCGATGGCGGCGGCGGAGTACCCATGCACCTGCATGGGTTCGGCCAGCACGTCGCCGATCGGCATCCGCGGGTCGAGGGAGGCCTGCGGGTCCTGGAACACCACCTGCATGTCGCGGCGGATGGCCTTGCGCCCGGCCTTGTCCAGCTCGGCGGCCCGCTTGCCCAGGACGCTGATCGAGCCGCCCATCAGCTCCTCCAGGCCCAGGATCTCCATCAGCGTGGTCGTCTTGCCGCAGCCGGACTCGCCCACCAGGCCCAGCGTCTCGCCCGCGCGGATGTCGAAGGAGATGCCGTCGACGGCGTGCACGGCGCCGACCTTGCGCTTGAACACCGAGCCCTTGGTGACGGTGAACGTCTTCACCAGGTCGGCGACGTCGAGCACGACCTCGCGCTCCGCGCGCGGCACCGCGGCGATCTCCGGTTCGCCGATGACCTCGGCGCCGAACACCTCCGCCGCGTCCGGTTCGCGCTCGGCGATCTCCGCGCTGCGGATGCACGCGGCCCGGTGCCCGGTGCCGTCCCCGGTCGCGTCGACCGAGCCGTCCACTTGGAACAGCGGGGGTTCCTCGGTCAGGCAGGCGTCGACGACCATCGGGCAGCGGGGCGCGAACGGGCACCCCGGCGGCAGGTCGGTCAGCGACGGCGGTTGGCCCTCGATCGGCACCAGCGGCTGCTTCTGCGCCGCGTCCAGCCGGGGGATGGAGCCGAGCAGGCCGAGCGTGTAGGGCATCCTCGGCCGCCGGTAGACCTCGTGCACGTCGCCGGTCTCCACCGCGCGGCCCGCGTACATGACCAGCAGCCGGTCGGCGAACCCGGCGACCACGCCCAGGTCGTGGGTGATGATCACGATGCCCGCGCCGGTGACCTCCTGCGCGGTCTTGAGGACCTCCAGGACCTGCGCCTGCACGGTCACGTCGAGCGCGGTGGTCGGCTCGTCGGCGATGATCAGGTCCGGGTCGTTGGCGATGGCGATGGCGATGACCGCGCGCTGGCGCATCCCGCCGGAGAACTCGTGCGGGAACGCCTTCGCCCGCGCCGCCGCGTTCGGGATGCCCACCAGGTCCAGCAGCTCCACCGCGCGCTTGTCCGCCTGCTGCCTGCTCACCCGGCCGCGGCCGTGGGTGAGCAGGGCCTCGGCGATCTGGTCGCCCACGGTGTAGACCGGGGTCAGCGCGGACAGCGGGTCCTGGAAGACCATCGACACCCGGCGGCCGCGGATCTTCGACAGCTCGCCGTCGGACAGGCCCAGCAGCTCGCGGCCGCGGAACCGGATGGACCCGGTGACCCTGGCGGAATCCGGCAGCAGGCCCATGACCGCCAGCGACGACACCGACTTGCCCGAGCCGGACTCGCCGACGATGCCGAGCACCTCGCCTGGGGCGACCCGGTAGCTCAGCCCGCGCACCGCCTGCACCCGGCCGTCCTCGCTGGGGAACGACACCCGCAGGTCGTCGACCTCCAGCACCGGCCCGGCCCGCTCCGCGTCCGGTCCCTCGAACAGCGTCTCCGCCGCGGTCATGCCTGCGCTCCCGTCCCGGTCTTCTTGGCGGCCTTCTTGGCCTTCTTGTCCCGCTTGCGGCTGCCCGCGGCGCTCGGGTCCAGCGCGTCGCGCAGGCCGTCGCCGAACAGGTTCACCGACAGCACGAACACCACCAGGAACCCGGCGGGCACGTAGAACAGCCACGGGTAGGTGATGGCCGACTCGGTGCCCGAGGCGATCAGCGTGCCCAGCGAGACGTCCGGCGGCTGCACGCCGAAGCCGAAGAAGCTCAGCCCGGTCTCCGACAGCACGGCGGCGCCCACCGTGACGGTCGCGTCGATGATCAGCAGCGAGGCCATGTTCGGCACGATGTGCTTGGCGATGACGCGGAACGGGGCCTGCCCCATGAACCGCGCCGCCTTGACGTACTCGCGCTCGCGCAGGGTCAGCGTCATGCCGCGCACGATCCGCGCGGTGATCATCCAGCTGAACCCGGCCAGCAGCAGCACGAAGATCAGCCAGCTCTGCCCCTTGAACGCGGGCGAGGCCACCGCGATGACCAGGAACGACGGCAGCACCAGCAGCAGGTCGACCAGCCACATCAGCACCCGGTCGGTCCAGCCGCCGAAGTAGCCCGCCGCCGCGCCGACCACCGCGGCCAGCGAGGTGGAGATCAGCCCGACCAGCAGCCCGATCGTCAGCGACTTCTGCAACCCGCGCATCACCTGGGCGAACACGTCCTCGCCGATCTTGGTGGTGCCGAACCAGTGCGTGCCGCCGGGCGGTTGCAGGAAGGCGGTGTAGTCGGGTTCGGCGTAGTCCCACGGCGCGAACAGCGGCGACAGGAACGCCGCGGCGTACAGCAGCACCACGACGACGAGCCCGATCAGCGCGGGCTTGCGCCGCAGGAACCGCCGCAGCACCAGGCGCGAGCGGCTCGGCGAGCGCTCCGCGGCCACAGAGGTGTCCACCGGGGAGCCGCCGGGGGTCGCGCCGTCTTCGGTCAGAGTCACCATGTCCTTCTCCCCGCCCTCAAACCCGGACCCGCGGGTCCAGCACCGCGTAGAGCACATCGGACAGCCAGCCGGAGACCAGCACCAGCACGGCGATGAACAGCGTCACCGTGGCCACGATGTTCGCGTCCTGCGACACCACCCCGGTGATGAGCCAGTCGCCCATGCCGTACCAGCCGAAGATGCGCTCGGTGAACGTGCCGCCGGTGATCAGCAGGCCGAACCCGAACGCGAACAGCGTGGCCATCGGGATCAGCGCGGTGCGCAGCCCGTGCTTGAACAGCGCCCGCCGCCGGGTCAGGCCCTTGGCCTGGGCGGTGCGCAGGAAGTCGCTGCCCAGCACGTCGAGCATGGCGCTGCGCTGGTAGCGGCTGTAGTAGGCGATCTGTCCCAGCGCGATGGTCGCGGTCGGCACGATCAGGTAGCGCAACCGGTCGCCGAGCGAGGCGAACCAGCTCCCCTGGAACCCGGGGGTCTGCTCGCCCAGGGTTTGCAGGTAGTTGGTGCCGATCAGGTCGTTGAAGCCCTGGGCGGGCTGCTTGAGCAGCGTGCCGAGCACGAACACCGGGGTGGAGAGGACGACGAAGGAGAACAGCGTGGCCAGGTAGTCGCTGAGCTTGTACTGCCGGATCGCGCTGATCACCCCGAGCAGCACGCCGAAGCCGACGCCGAGGACCACCCCGATCAGGAACAGCCGCAGGCTCACCCCGACCCGGCGCGGCAGTTCCTCCACGACGGACCGGTCGGTGACCGTCCGGCCGAAGTCGCCGTGGGCCACCCCGCCCACCCAGGTCAGGAACCGCTGCGGCACCGGCTGGTCCAGGTGCAGGGCGGCGCGCTTGGCGTCGAGCACGGCCGCGGGCGGCGGCGGGTTGCGCTGCTGCAGGATCGCGATGGGGTCGAACGTCGCCGACGCGAGCGCGAACGCGAGGAACGTCGCCGCCAGGCACAGGACGACGTAGTTCGCCAGGCGCCGGAGGAGAAAGCCGATCACGCGGGTTCCAGCCTTTCCCGTTGGTCAGGTGCGGCCCCGGGCCGGACCGGGGTGTGCGGGTGTGCGGTGGAATAATCGCCGCAGCACGGTGGTGTCGCCTCTGGGAAGGGGATACTCAGTGGTGAACCGCTCGCGAGGAACCTACTTTAGTAGGGTTTCGGATAACAGGTGCGCCTCAGTTGTGCAACCGGTTTTGATTCACCCCCTGACCTGGGGATATCAGAGTGATCTGGATCACATTGGAGGGGTTTTCGGCGGGTTTCGGACGGCTACCGCACGCCCGGGGGCATTGCTCTGAACGGGTAGTGCGCCGTACGGAGATCCACTCGTTCAGGCGAGTGCGCGCCCCGTGTCCACCTGGGACCGCCGGATTTTGCTCCGGACAGGGGGGTCCGGTTCGGCTGTTCGGTGGCGGGCCGAACGGGCCGGTGGTGTCTATGTGCGATCAGCCACTGTGGACTCAGCCTCATGGCCACTGTGGACAGCGCGGGCCCTGCGTGGGACCGTGGAGCGGTGTCTGAATTGAACGCAACCGCAGCCGCACTCCTCGGCCTGCTGCACGAGGGACCGCAGACGGGTGGCCAGCTCGTGGCGGCCGCGCGCGAACGCTTCGGCTCCTTCTTCAGCGTCACGCGCAGCCAGGTCTACCGCGAGCTGCCCGCGCTCGCCGAGGACGGCCTCGTCCGCCTCGGCAAGCAGGGTCCCCGGTCCAGCCAGCAGTACGTGATCACCGCCGCGGGCAAGAAGGCCTTCAAGGCGTGGCTGGGCGGTGAGCCCGGCCCCGACCACCTGCGCAGCCCGCTCATCCTGCGCCTGGTGCACGCCTCCACCCTGACCGCCAAGCAGCGGGCCGCGCTGATCGACTCGGCCAAGCAGGTCTACAACGGCGAGCACGAGTCCGCGCGCGCCGCGGTCAAGTCGGCCGAGGACCCCTACGCCAAGGCGATCGCCGAGTTCGGGGTGGCCAGGGCGAAGGCCGTGCTCAAGCTGCTCGACTCCATCCCCAAGGCCTAGCAGGCCGCACCCGCACCTCCAGTCCCCCGCCCGAGGCCCCGGCGAGGCCCCACCAGGGGCCTACCGCCGCAGCGGCGGCGTCCGCGTCCGCGTAATCTTTCCCGACGTGAACCCGGACGTCGCCGCTGACCTCAAGGAACTCTCCGCCACGCTGACGAGCGTCGAGACCGTCATGGACCTCGACGGCCTCCGCGTGGAGATCGCCGACCTGGAGAAGCAGGCCGCCGCCCCGGACCTCTGGGACGACCCGGAGTCCGCCCAGCGGGTGACCAGCAGGCTCTCGCACCGCCAGGGCGAGCTGCGCCGCATCGAGGAGCTGCGCGGCAGGCTCGACGACCTCCCGGTGCTCTACGAGCTGGCCGAGGAGGGCGGCGGCGACGCCGACTCCCTCGCCGAGGCCGACGCCGAGCGCGACAAGCTGCGCGCCGACATCTCCTCCCTCGAGGTCCGCACCCTGCTCTCCGGCGAGTACGACGGCCGCGACGCGCTGCTGACCATCCGCTCCGAGGCGGGCGGGGTCGACGCGGCGGACTTCGCCGAGATGCTCATGCGGATGTACATCCGCTGGTCCGAGCGGCACGGCTACCCCACCGAGGTCTACGACACCTCCTACGCCGAGGAGGCGGGCATCAAGTCCGCCACCTTCAAGGTCGCCGCCCCCTACGCCTACGGCACCCTGTCGGTCGAGCAGGGCACGCACCGGCTCGTCCGGATCTCGCCGTTCGACAACCAGGGCCGCCGCCAGACCTCCTTCGCCGCGGTCGAGGTCGCCCCGGTCGTCGAGCAGACCGACCACGTCGACATCGACGAGAAGGACCTGCGCGTCGACGTCTACCGCTCCTCGGGCCCCGGCGGGCAGGGCGTCAACACCACCGACTCCGCCGTCCGGCTCACCCACCTGCCCACCGGCATCGTCGTCTCCTGCCAGAACGAGCGCTCGCAGTTGCAGAACAAGGCCTCGGCCATGGCCGTGCTGCAGGCCAAGCTGCTCGAGCGCCGCAGGCAGGAGCAGCAGGCCAAGATGGACGCGCTCAAGGACAGCTCCAGCGGCTCGTGGGGCAACCAGATGCGCTCCTACGTGCTGCACCCCTACCAGATGGTCAAGGACCTGCGCACCGAGTTCGAGATGGGCAACCCGAGCGCCGTCCTCGACGGCGACATCGACGGCTTCCTGGAAGCAGGCATCCGCTGGCGCCGCACGCAGTGACATTCCCTCCCGCCACCCACCCCCTCTTCCCCGCCCGGCATCGTCCCCGGCTTGGCGGGGTGGGTGCGCGGTGTAGTGCCGGGGTGTACAAGATTTACGCAGTGTGACCAGGCGGTTCCTCGCCGAGGCCGAGGCAACGGCTCGATGACGACCGAAGGTAGACTCGCCCACCGTGATCCGGCTCGAAGAGGTTTCCAAGGTCTACAAGACCTCCACCCGGCCCGCCCTGGAGAACATCTCGGTCGAGGTCGACAAGGGTGAGTTCGTCTTCCTGATCGGCGCGTCCGGGTCGGGGAAGTCGACGTTCCTGCGCCTGCTGCTGCGCGAGGAGGTGCCCAGCAAGGGGCGGGTTTACGTGGCGAACTTCGACGTCGCGCGGATGGCCCGGCGCCGGGTGCCCCGGCTGCGGCAGTCCATCGGCTGCGTGTTCCAGGACTTCCGGCTGCTGGCGAACAAGACCGTCGCGGAGAACGTCGCGTTCGCCCTGGAGGTCATCGGCAAGCCCCGGCACACCATCCGCAAGGTGGTGCCCGAGGTGCTGGAGCTGGTGGGCCTGGAGGGCAAGGCCGAGCGGATGCCGCACGAGCTCTCCGGCGGTGAGCAGCAGCGCGTGGCGATCGCCCGGGCGTTCGTCAACCGGCCGCTGATGCTGCTGGCCGACGAGCCGACCGGGAACCTGGACCCGGACACCAGCCAGGACATCATGCTGCTGCTGGAGCGGATCAACCGCACCGGCACCACCGTCCTGATGGCCACCCACGACCACTCCATCGTGGACTCCATGCGCCGCCGGGTGGTCGAGCTCGACCTGGGCCGCGTGATCCGCGACGACGCCCGCGGCGTCTACGGCGTCGGCCGCTAGTCGATCACCCCAGCCCCCGACTGCCCCGAAACAGCGAGGAACACCGCCCCCCATGCGTGCCAGCTTCGTGTTCAGCGAGGTCCTGACCGGCCTTCGCCGCAACATCACGATGACCATCGCGATGATCATCACCACCGCCATCTCGCTCGCCCTGCTCGGCGGTGGACTGCTGGTCGTGCGCATGATCGACAAGACCCAGGCGCTCTACCAGGACAAGGTCGAGGTCAGCATCTACCTGACCGACGACGTGTCCTCCACCGACAAGGAGTGCCAGAACGACCCGTGCAAGGGGCTGCGGTCGAAGCTGGAGGGCGACCCCGCGGTCGACTCGATCACCTTCGAGAACCGCGACCAGGCGTTCGAGCGGTTCAAGCAGATCTTCGAGGCGCAGCCGGAGCTGGTGAAGCTGGCCAGGCCGGAGGCGCTGCCCGCGTCCTTCCGGGTCAAGCTCGTCGACCCGGAGCGGCCCGAGGTCGTCACCCAGGCCTACCAGGGCCAGGCGGGCATCGACACCATCACCGACCAGAGCGAGTTCCTCGACCGGTTCTTCAACGCCCTCAACGGCGTGCGGAACATGACCTTCGCGGTCGCGCTCTTCATGGCCATCGCCGCGCTGCTGCTGATCTCCAACACGGTGCAGCTCTCGGCGTTCACCCGGCGCACCGAGGTCGGGATCATGCGCCTGGTGGGCGCCACCCGGTGGTACACCCAGCTTCCCTTCCTGCTGGAGGCCATGGTCACCGGCCTCATCGGCGCCCTGGTGGCGATCCTCGGCCTGGTCGGGCTGAAGGTCGTGTTCCTCGACGACGTGCTGGCCGACCCGATCAACGCGGGCGTGGTCCGCTCGGTCGACGGGCTCGACATCCTGCTGGTCTCGCCGTGGCTGCTGCTGGTCGCGCTGGGCATCTCCGCGATCACCGGCTACGTCACCCTGCGCCTCTACGTGCGCACATGACAACTGCGTCGCCGCCCACCCGGCTGCTTCCGTAGAGTTCGCGGCATGGTGAAGGAGCGCGGGAACAAGGTGATCGCGTCGAACCGCAAGGCGCGGCACGACTACTCGGTCGTCGACACGTACGAGGCGGGCATGGTCCTGGTCGGCACCGAGGTCAAGAGCCTGCGGGAGGGCCGGGCCTCGCTGGTCGACGCGTTCGCCACGGTCGACGACGGCGAGGTCTACCTGCGCAACCTGCACATCCCCGAGTACACGCAGGGCACCTGGACCAACCACGAGCCGCGGCGCACCCGCAAGCTGCTGATGCACAAGGGCGAGATCCTCCGGCTGATCGGCAAGATCAAGGAGTCCGGCTTGTCGCTGGTGCCGCTGTCGCTGTACTTCAAGGACGGCAAGGTGAAGGTCGAGCTGGCGCTGGCGAAGGGCAAGAAGTCCTACGACAAGCGCCAGGACCTGGCCAAGCGCGACGCCAACAAGGAGATCACCCGCTCGCTCGGGCGGGCGGCCAAGGGGATGCGCTGATGCGCGACGGGGACCTCGTCGGCCTGGCCCGCTCCCTCGGCGTCCCGGGCCTGGTCGACATCCACGTGCACTTCCTGCCGGACCAGGTCCAGCGCAAGGTCTGGCAGTACTTCGACGACGCCGAGCGCAACTACGGCCGGGCGTGGCCGATCCACTACCGCCTGCCGGTCCCGGAGCGGGTCGAGCTGCTGCGCTCGTTCGGCGTCGTCGCCTACGCCCCGCTGGTCTACCCGCACAAGCCGGGCATGGCCGCCTGGCTCACCGACTGGGTCACCGACTTCGCCGCCACCGTCCCCGAGGCCGTCCCCACGGCCACCCTCTACCCGGAACCGGGCGTCGTGTCCTACCTGGACGCGGCGGTCCGCGCGGGTGCCCGCTGCGTCAAGGCCCACGTCCAGGTCGGCGCCTACGACCCCCGCGACGCGCTACTGGACCCCGCCTGGGGGTTGCTCGCCGAGGCCGGGGTCCCGGTCGTCGTCCACTGCGGCCACGGCCCCCTCCCCGGGGAGCACACCGGCCTGCCCGTCTTCGAGGAGGTGCTGCGCCGCCACCCGGCGCTCACCGCCGTCCTCGCCCACGCCGGGATGCCGGAGCTGTCCCTCGCGCTGGACCTCCTCGACCGCCACCCCCGGGTCCACCTCGACACCACCATGGTCGGCGTCCCCTTCACCACCGACATCGCCCCGCTGCCCGCCGACTGGACCCGCAGGCTGGCCGACGTCGCCGACCGCGTGGTCTTCGGCACCGACTTCCCGAGCATCCCCTACGCCTACGCCGAGCAGGTCGCCGCCATCACCGGCTGGGCCGCCGCCCCCGGCCTCGGCGACCCGTTCCTGCGAGCCGTACTGCACGACAACGGTGCCCGGCTGCTCGGGATCGGGCAGGACGGTGCCCGGCAGCTCGGGCTGGAGCACGGCTGACGGGTCGGTCCACGCCACCTGCATCAGCTCCTGCCCGGACCGGCGGCTCACCAGCGTGCCCCGGCCGGGCGGCATCGGCGCGGGCTTGACCCGGCCCAGCAGGTGCCCCTCGTCCGGGCTGCCGCTCATCACCAGGCCGGGGGTGCCGAGTTCGCGCAGCCGCCCCAGCACCGGGTCGAACATCGCCCGGCCCGCCCCGCCGGTCCGCCGGACCAGCACCAGGTGCAGGCCGACGTCCTTGGCCTGGCCGAGGAATTCCACGATCGGGCCGAACGGGTTGGCCCCGGGGGTGGCGACCAGGTCGTAGTCGTCGACCAGGATGAACAGCTCCGGGCCGCGCCACCAGGACCGGTCGCTGAGCTGCTCCTGGGTGACGTCCGGGCCCGGCAGCCGCCTGAGCATCGAGCCGCGGACGTCCCGCATCATGTCGTCGAGTTGGGCGGAGGACACCGCGTAGGCGAGCAGGTGGTCGGTGCCCAGGAACCCCAGCAGGGTCCGCCGGTAGTCGACCAGGAGGATCACCGCCTCGCGGTCGGTGTACCGCTCGGTGATGCCGGTCATGATCGTGCGCAGCAGGTTCGTCTTGCCCGACTCCCCGTCGGCGAAGGCGACGAAGTGCGAGTCCGCCTCCAGGTCCAGGTGGACCGTGCGCAGCCGGATGTCCTGACCGATCGGGAACCGCCTGCCCGACCCCTCGTCCCCGGCCAGCGCGGACCGGTCGATGGTCGTCGGCAGCAACCGGGCCCGGGGGGCCCGCTCGCCGGTCCAAGCCGCGCCGACCGCCGCCACCGCCGCGCGCAGGGCCGTGCCCAGGTCCGCGGTGCCGCGGGAGCCGTCGACCCGGGGGAGGAACGCGCGGAAGTGGTGCCCGCCCGCGGTGACGCCCCGCCCCGGGGTCCGCTCCGGCACCGTCGCGGCGGTCCGCCGGTCGACCTCGGAGTCGTTCGGGTCGCCGAGCCGCAGCTCCAGCCGGGTGCCGACCAGGTCCTTGACCGCCGCCCGCAGCTCGGCCCAGCGGTTCACGGTCAGCACCAGATGCACGCCGTAGGTCAGGCCGCGGTTGGCGATGGTGGTGACCGCCTGCTCGACGTCCTCGAACTCCTGCCGCAGGTTCAGCCACCCGTCGACGACCAGGAACACGTCCGGCACCCCGGCGCCGCGGGCCTCGGCCATGGAGCCGAGGCCCGCGGCCAGGAACGACCGCTCGCGCTCGGCGAGCAGGTCGGTGAACTCGGTGGCGATCCGGCGCAGGCGGTCGGGGTCGGTGCGGCCCGCGACGTCGCCGACGTGCGGCAGCCCGGCCAGCGGGCCCAGCGTGCCGCCGCCGAGGTCCAGGCAGGAGAACCGGACCTCGTCGGGGGTGTGGGTGAGCGCGGCGGCCAGCACCAGCGTCCGCAGCAGCGTCGACTTGCCCGACTGCGGGCCGCCCGCGATCACGGCGTGGCCCGCGGCACCGGACAGGTCGGCGACGAGGAACTCGTACCGCTGCTCGTAGGGCCGGTCGACCACGCCCAGCGGCACGGTCAGCCCGCCGCCGTGGTCGCCTGCGCTGAGCCCGCGACCCGGTCGCGGCCCCAGGCCCGGCAGCGCCCTGTCCAGCGGGTCGGACTCGCGCAGCGGTGGCAGCCAGATCGGGGCCACCGGGGCGCCGGTGTCGGGCAGCACCGCCAGCACCCCCTCCAGCGTCGACCGCCCGGTGGCGCCACCGGAGACGTAGGCGGCCTTGAACCGGACCATGGTGCTCACGTCGGCGCGGAGGTAACCCGACCCGGGGACGGGCGGCAGCTCGTAGGCGTCCGGCACCCCCAGCACCGCGCGCGACTCCGCCGCCGAGAACGTCTTGAGCCCGACCCGGTACGACAGGTGCGAGTCGAGCCCGCGCAGCGCGCCCTCCTCCAGCCGCTGCGCGGCCAGCAGCAGGTGCATCCGCAGCGAGCGGCCGAGCCGCCCGATCGTGGTGAACACCTCGAGGAGGTCGGGCCGGGCGGTCAGCAGCTCGGAGAACTCGTCCACCACCACGAACAGCGCGGGCAGCGGCGGCAGGACGCGCCCGCCGCGGCGGGCCGCGTCGTAGTCGGCCACCTTGCCGAAACCGTGCCGCGCCAACAGCTCCTGCCTGCGGGAGACCTCACCGCGCAGCGCGGCGCCGAGCCGGTCGACCAGCGGCAGGTTGCGGTCGAGGTTGGTGACCGACGCGGCGACGTGCGGCGCGGTGCCCAGGTCGAGGAAGGTCGCGCCGCCCTTGAAGTCGATCAGCACGAAGCCCAGCTCGGTGGGCTTGTGGGTGGCCATCATGGCGAGCACCAGGGTGCGCAGGAACTCCGACTTCCCGGAGCCGGTCGCGCCCACGCAGATCCCGTGCGGGCCCATGCCGCCCTCGGCGGCCTCCTTGATGTCCAGCTCGACCGGGTCGCCGTGCCCGTCGACCCCGAACGCCACCCGGTAGCGCAGTTCCGGCGGCCTCTCGGGTGACCGCGCGGTGGCGCCCGCGTCCGGCAGGCCCAGCAGGTCGAGCAGCGCGGGGTTCGACAGCAGCGGGTCGGGGACCGTCGTCTCCTCCTCGGCCGGGGCGGGTTCCGGCCCGGCCATCCTGGCCAGCCGGGCGGCGACGGCGTTGATCTCCTCCTCGGTCTGGTCGTGCTCCTGCACGGCGGTGAGGAACGGGCGCCCGTCGCAGAGGCCCCAGCCCGCGGTCCTGGGCAGGCTCGCCGACAGCTCCGGGTGGTGGGACTCGCGCGGGTCGTCGAGGCCCAGTTCGATCCGGCCGCGCAGCAGGCTCCTGATCTCCGGCGGCACCTCCGACCAGGTGCGCGCGGTGAGCACCACGTGCACGCCCCGGCCCAGGCCGGTGCCCGCGATCCGCCGCACGTCCTCGGCGACGCCGCGGGTGTGGAACCGGTCCCAGCCGTCCACCACCAGGAACAGGTCGGCGTGGTCGCCCGGGGGCAGCGCGTTGCGGTGGCGCAGCTCGCGGTAGTGGTGCGTCAGCCGGATCGAGCCCGCGCGGAAGAGCCGGTCGCGGAACTCGATCGTGGCCAGCACGTGCGCCAGCGCCGCCCGCACGCCCTCGGTGTCCGAGGGCGCCACCACCCGGTCGACGTACGGGGTGTCGGCCAGGTCGGCGAGCTGCCCGCCCCCGTCCAGGCAGACGAACCGCACCTCGGCGGGGGAGCGGCCGGTGCGCAGCCCGCCGATCAGGGTGCGCAGCAGCGTCGACTTGCCCGACCAGATCCGGCCCACCACGCACACGTGCCCGTCCGGGCCGGCCAGGTCGAGCCGCACCAGGTCGTCGCCGCGCGGTGGCCCGGTGCGCCTGCCCGATCGGCACCCGCAGCGCGCGGGCCGCCGCCGGGTCGTCCCTGGCGACCAGCTCGGCCAGCCGGGGCGAGGCGGTGGTCTCGTCGACCGCCAGCCGCCGGGTGCGCGCCCCGGCGACCTTGAACTCGCCCAGGCCGTGGTTGAGCCGGTGCGGGCGCTGCACCCGGCCGTCGGCGCGCGGCTTGCGCAGCTCGCGGTCGAGGAAGTCGTACAGGTCGTCGGCGCTGATCTCGTCGGAGCCGGGGCGGGCGGCGGCCCCGGTCTCCAGGCCCGCGATGAGGGCGTCGGTGAACACCGAGTACGGGGTGCTGTTGCCGAAGACCACCCGCTCGTCCTCGAACGCCGGGTCGAGGGCGTTGGTGGCGGTGATGACGAACGTGCCCTCGCCGAGCGCGCTGACGTCGACCGCCGCCCCCGACTTGGCCACCGCGCCGGGGGCGAACGAGCCGCTGTAGCAGCAGTCCAGGACCACCGCCTTGAACCGGGCCTGGCACTCGCGCAGCAGCCGCTGCACCAACACCGCCGGGATCGAGGTGGAGTACGGGCGGTCCTGGCGGGTGTCGGTGGTGGCGAAGAAGAGCTGGTTGTCCGCGTTCTTGATGCCGTGGCCGGACAGGTAGAGCAGCACGTGGTCGTCGACGCCCCGGTCGGCGAACAACTCCTCGATCTCGCGCTCGACGACGGCCTTGCGCTCGTCGATGAGCGCGGTGGCGGCGAACCCGCCGATGTCGGGGTCGTTGAGCAGCTCCGAGAGCTGCCGGGTCTCCCTGCCCGGCGCCTGCAGCGTGGGCAGCGCGGGGTCCTGGTAGCGGGAGGTCCCGATCAGCAGCGCTCTGCGCTCGGCCACGGCTACTCCCCCGGTTCGGCCTCGGCGGCGATGCGCAGGGCCTCGGCGGTCTCCCCGGCGGTGGCGGCGGTGATGGTGATCTTCTTGCCGTTCACCTCGACGGTGACCGAGCGCGCCTTGGACCGCTCCAGGAACTGGACGACCGTGCGGTGCACCACCAGCAGGCTGCCCGGCACCGCCCCGCCGACGAGCAGTTCGCCGATGGTCTGCGCGAGGCCGGACTTGCTGCCCGGGGCGCCCGCGGCGGTGCCCCGGGAAACCGTGCCGACCCGGGCGGCGCGCAGGTCGTCGGCGAGGCCGTCGGTCAGCCGGTCCAGCGTCGCCGGGGTGCCCTCCGCGTCGATGTGCAGGGTGAGGTCGCTCATCAGGGCCGCTCCTAGTCCGGTTTGTCGATCACAGGTATACCGCGTTCCGCGCTCGCTCACGGCGAACACGAGGGGGGAACAGCACCGGGCTCAGGGAGGTTGAGCTGATCAGACTCAACTTCTTGGAGAGTGATCCGCATGTCCGAGGCTCTGACGCTGCCGGTGCTCCCGCTGGACGACACGGTCCTGCTGCCCGGCATGGTCGTCCCCATCCAGCTCACCGGCGGCGACAACGCGAACGAGGCCCGCGCCGCCGTCGAGGCCGCCCGCTCCGGCGGCGAGCCCGCCCGGGTGGTCCTGGTGCCCCGGCTGGACGGCAGGTACGCGCGGGTCGGCACGCTGGCCGTGGTCGAGCAGGTCGGCAGGCTGCCCGGCGGGCAGCTCGCCGCCGTCGTCCGCGGCACCGGCCGGGTGCGCATCGGCGCGGGCACCACCGGCCCCGGCGCCGCGCTGTGGGTGCAGGTCGAGACGCTGGACGAGGTCGTCGACGAGCGGGTGCCCGAGCTGGCCCGCGACTACAAGGACCTGGTCACCCGCATCCTGCAGCAGCGGGGCGCGTGGCAGGTCGTCGACAGCGTGGCCTCGGTGGACGACCCGTCGGCGCTGGCCGACCTCGCCGGGTACGCCACCTACGTCTCCGACGAGAACAAGGTCTGGCTGCTGGAGACCACCGACGTCGCCGAGCGGCTGGCCCGGCTGCTGGAGTGGGGCCGCGAGCACCTGGCCGAACTCGACGTCAACGAGACCATCCGCAAGGACGTGCGGGAGGGGATGGAGAAGCAGCAGCGGGAGTTCCTGCTGCGCCAACAGCTCACCGCCATCCGCAAGGAACTGGCCGAGCTGGACGGCAAGCCCGCCTCCGAGGAGCAGGACTACCGCGCCCGCGTCGAGGCCGCCGACCTCCCGGAGAAGGTCCGCGACGCCGCGCTGGCCGAGGTCGACAAGCTGGAGCGCACCTCCGAGCAGTCCCCCGAGGTCGGCTGGATTCGCACCTGGCTCGACACCGTGCTCGACCTGCCGTGGACCACGCGCACCGAGGACTCCTACGACATCCCCGGCGCCCGCGCCGTCCTCGACGCCGACCACGCGGGCCTCGACGACGTCAAGGACCGCATCATCGAGTACCTGGCCGTGCGCAAGCGCCGCGACGAGCGCGGCCTGGGCGTGGTCGGCGGCCGCCGCTCCGGCGCGGTCCTGGCCCTGTCCGGCCCGCCCGGGGTCGGCAAGACGTCGCTGGGCGAGTCGGTGGCCCGCGCCATGGGGCGCGAGTTCGTCCGCGTCGCCCTGGGCGGCGTCCGCGACGAGGCCGAGATCCGCGGCCACCGCCGCACCTACGTCGGCGCCCTCCCCGGCCGCATCGTGCGGGCGATCAAGGAGGCGGGCACGATGAACCCGGTCGTCCTGCTCGACGAGATCGACAAGGTCGGCTCGGACCACCGCGGCGACCCCACCGCCGCCCTGCTGGAGGTCCTGGACCCGGCGCAGAACCACACCTTCCGCGACCACTACCTGGAGGTCGAACTCGACCTGTCCGACGTGGTGTTCCTGGCCACGGCGAACGTCGTCGAGTCCATCCCGGCCCCGCTGCTCGACCGCATGGAGCTGGTGCGGCTCGACGGGTACACCGAGGACGAGAAGGTCACCATCGCCGCCGACCACCTGCTGCCCAGGCAACTGGAGCGGGCCGGGCTCACCGCGGAGGAGGTCTCGGTGTCCCGGGACGCCCTGCGCCTGCTGGCGGGGGAGTACACCCGGGAGGCGGGCGTGCGGCAGCTCGAGCGCTCCATCGCCCGCGTCCTGCGGAAGGTGGCGGCGCGGCTGGCGCTGGGCTCCTCGGAGCTGCCCCTGCGGGTGGACGCGGCGGACCTGCGCACCCACCTCGGCAGGCCCCGCCACACCCCGGAGTCCGCCGAGCGCACCGGGGTCCCCGGCGTCTCCACGGGCCTGGCCGTCACCGGCGCGGGCGGCGACGTCCTCTTCGTGGAGGCGTCGCTGGCCGAGCCCGGCACCGGCGCCGCGGGGGTGACGCTGACCGGCCAGCTCGGCGAGGTCATGAAGGAGTCGGCGCAGATCGCCCTGTCCTACCTGCGCTCGCACGGCGCGGAGCTGAACCTGCCCACGGCCACCCTGGCCGACCGGGGGGTCCACATCCACGTCCCGGCGGGCGCGGTCCCCAAGGACGGCCCCAGCGCGGGCGTCACCATGACCACGGCCCTGGCCTCGCTCCTGTCCGGCCGCCCGGTCCGCTCCGACGTGGCCATGACCGGCGAGGTCTCCCTCACCGGCCGGGTGCTCCCGATCGGCGGCGTCAAGCAGAAGCTGCTGGCCGCCCACCGGGCGGGCATCACCACGGTCCTGCTGCCCCACCGCAACGAACCGGACATGGACGACGTCCCCGACGCCGTCCGCGAAGCACTCACCATCCACTTCGTCACCGACGTCCGAGAGGCGGTGGAGCTCGCCCTGGAGGAGGACAGGGCGGCGGTCCTGGCGGCGTGAGAACGGCAGCGCGGGCCGACACCACCCGGTGTCGGCCCGCGCTGCCGCGTTTCCCCACGATTCACACGCTCAGGATGAAATGCATTCGCGTGTGACCGGAAGTCGCCACCCCGGCTCGCGGTGCAGGTGAGCGCGGCACCGTTCAACGGCACGGGAAATGGCGAAATGCAAGGTGCTCCACACGATGGTGTGGCTGCGGTCGCCGGTCATTCTGTTGCGGCCGACTGCACGCTTGACTGCACGTGCACCGGCAATGACGCCAGGACACGAGGAAACCGCAAGTGCGGTGACGGCCGTCCTTTCCGCCGGCAGGGCAAACCGGACGGCCGTCACCTCCCGAGCAGGGGGTGGTCTGCTGTTGCCAACACCAGCAGCAGGCTGCCCCCGCCCCCCTCGGGTTTTCTCCCGGCAGTCAGTGACGCCACTGCCAGAAGAGTCGAATCCAGTTGGTCAGCACGATCGCCCCGAGCGTCGGAGCCACGGCGGGCAGTGTTCCTGGCGCCAGCCACTGGAACAGCAGCAGGAAGGACACCGCCAGGACGCCCATGGCCACCGACTTCCACACGAAGGCCGTCGTGGAAACCGGCCCGTGGGTCGTCACCCGCTCCACCCGCCGCAGCCAGTCCTGCACGTCGGGTCGGTCGTACCGCCTGCCGCAGGAGTGCCGCAGGTGGTCCAACTCTCCCCAGGCCAGCAGTTCCGGCAGGGAAACGGTGTCGTCGTCGGCGCCCCTTCGTGGCGACGACCACGATCCGGGGACGTGCGCATGATCATCTGGAACTTCTTCGGGAAAGCCTTGTAGTGTGGCCATCGGCCGCGTTGCTCCTTCGTTCCTATCCACTGGACGTCGAACTTGGCGCGGCCGCCAGAAGGGGCGCGGTGTCCTGGGCTGCCACCCGGGGCGCCGTGCCTTTTCCCTTCCTGGGACGCTCCACCTGAAGAATGCACGAGACGCGAGACCGATTCCAATCCAAACCCGGGATTGCGCCCAATGGCGTCCACAACACGTTCAGCGGTCGACCATTGTCCGGGTTGCTCTCGATCCCGTTTCACTGCACGACACACACTACCGCGCAAGGAAGCGCCGACACACCGGGGATCGTCACACGATTGGGTGCAGCTGAAAGCGGCTGGCCGATTAGTCGAGCGGTTCCACCGCGTCGAGGCCAGTCGCCGTACCCGGGCCACGTTCCAGACCGGACGGGCATGATGTGTTTGCTTATTGAACAGTCAGGTTCCTCGGCGCAACCGACGAGCGCAACGCCCAGAAACGATTACCACCCGATCGAGCGGCAACCAAACCGGCAGCTCCCGCATCACGACGCCTCGCGGCCCGCCCATCCGTCGGACCGACAAGGACCCTCGCCCAATCGGACCGCCCCGGAACGTCCCCCACCCAACCGGACCACCCCGGAACGCAACACACCGCACTGTGGGGGTCTGGGGGGTCGCCCCCCAGGGAAAACGACGACCGACCTGGTTCGCGCTTTCCGCGAACACAGGTCGGCCGAGGTCGTCTCGTGGAACTCCTCCGACGGTACATGAACCGTCCCGACCTCCTGGGACCGCTGGTGGCCGTCCTGCGGCGGATCAACGATCCGTCCGACGATGCCCAGGAGACGGTGACAACCATCCAGGGGAGGACAGCCTTGCCTCGGCGCACCCTCACCGAACGTGAGATCGCAGACTTGATTGTGGCCTACCGGGCGGGGGTGACTGCACCACAGTTGGCTGCTCGACTGGGCGTGCACACCAGTACGATCAAGAAGAAGTTGTTGAAGTTTGGAGTGAGGAGGAATGGTGAACACTTGTTAAGGGGTATGCAAGCGGAAGGAAAGTCGTAGCCGTACACTGAACGGCAGACCTTGTATCTTCCTCAGCTACCACCGAATGTGAAATAATATTCAACATGGCAGAATTTTCAATAAACTTCATTGCGTTCGAAACCGAATTCCTCGTTGAGAACGCTGACTTCTCTGTGCTTGAAATTCGAGACGGCGGCAAAGGTAACGGATTTAAGTACTTTTATAACACGGAGACACGCAGTTTGGTGACAGACTTTGTGCTTGCGGACAGTCAACGCGTGTCAACACTATGTCAAGTTACAATAATCGAAAAAGAGGGCAAACTTACACCACGCATTCGTCTATGGAAGCGCGACAAGTCTAAAAGTGGCAAAGTTGCAGTGGAGCATGTGGCCCCGCTAGACGGGACTACCAAAATGATCAAGGCTACTGTAGACACGGACTCCGCGCATGAGAACTTCTGGAAGGTCATACACTATTTGCAGAGCGTCTCGGACCTTTCATTTCCTAAGAGTGGCTTTCGTGTTGTCGAGTCCGACGAAGCCGAGTTGCTTAAGAGCTTTCAAGGAAAAGATAAAGAGACAATTCTCGACGCGGTTCGCATAACGCTCGGGTCTTCCTTAACTGAAGCCGACCTCCACCTTTTGGGGAATCGCAAGAGCCAACTAGATATATTCGAACGCCTTCTCGCCGATGGACAGTTTTTTGAGAGCGAAAAAAAGCGACTTTCGGCCCGAGGGCCTGAAGCAGTGTGGCAGCATTTCTTTGAAACGAACCCTTGGATCTTCGGCTATGGACTTTCACTAATCTCATGTCAGCCACTTGATGACGAGAAACTGGAACAGATCACGGCTGGCGCGAATATTTTTACAGGTGCGGGAAAGAGAGCAGACGCCGTGCTGCGCTCCAGGGGCTACATCAGCAGCCTAGCCTTTTGCGAGATTAAGACGCATGCAAGTCCCCTACTTAAGCGATCTGCTTATCGGCCGCCGGATGTATACCAGCCTTCAGATGACGTAGTCGGGGGAATCGCCCAAGTCCAGAAAACGGTAAATAAGGCTATTCAGCTAGTGACGAGATCGCTACACGACATCTACGAAGATGATGGAACGCCTACGGGAGTAAGTGTCTCTACAATCCGGCCACGGCAGATCCTTGTTATCGGTCACCTCAACCAGTTCAAGACCCAAGCTGGAATAAATCCAGAACAATTGTCGTCGTTCGAACTCTTTCGAACGTCGATTAGAGACGTAGAGGTAGTGACATTCGACGAACTCTACGAGCGGGCGTGCTTTATCGTGGCGAACTGATCAGCTTCTCTACTCACAGCATCTCTGCCACACGCAAAAATATCTCGCCAGTTCTTGCAGCGTGCTGGCGCTTGCGTCGCAGTGCTTCAGGAAAAGAGACACGGTCTTCGAGTACGAGTGTGAGGTCGTAACCATCCATTAGGAGAACCCTCGGACGGCCCGATCCGCCAAGACCCAGGGCACTTGGCTGGAACCCGTTCATTGAGAAAAACAACCCAAGCGTATTGTCAAGTTTCCGTTGAACCTTCATGTTGAATGTATCTAGATCTGCAAGCGGAGTAAGGGCTTTACGCCATTTTGCCTCGAATAGATACTCCCCGTTTTCGAACGTGAAAGCGCCATCCAATTGCTCGCCGTAGATACGAAACGATCCCTTCGTGTCAACATCGTATAGCGCAAATAGGTCAGTCAGAAGGGTTTCGAGCGCGTATCCGCGTTTCTGCTCATCCTGAGTTTGCAGAGATTTAAACGTGGAATTGAGCTGTTGCAGCTTCTCGGTCATTGTCTGAGCGTTCTCCGCGCGTGCTTTTTCTGTCTCGCGCCGCCGCGTCGCCTCTTCTTGCTCTGACCTCAGCGCTCGGTAACGTTCAGTTTGTTTTCTCAGTGTGTTGAGAGCGTCGACAGCTTCATCGTACTTCTTCTTTCCGTCCTCAAGAACTTTAAGGTGGGCTGGATCTTCGATGTCGCTGACCGCGAGAAGCAAGTCTAGAAGCATCTCAAAATACTTATGCTGATCAGCCGCCAACAGATCGACAAGCTCAGCCACAATCTGTCGCTTATACGCGGCCCAGTTCAAGCTGGCCACCAGAGAACGGTCACCAAGGCAAGTATTCAAGAACGCTCGAAGGTCATCTTTGTACCAGTATGTGAGTCGCAAAGCTTCTTTCAGCGGATGAAGTACAGCTGGGTTGACTCGGCGACTAGACATGGCCCTATTATACGCCACTGAGAGCCTAACGTCTGCTCCTTTAAACGGGTTACGCTCCGGCGATCAAGAACTCACGAAGGTCGAGCTGTGACGAACCGAGAGAAAGGACGGGTCTCACGCTAGGCACAGATCGAATACTCTTGATCGATCGTATGGATTTGATCGACTTGATAGGCGAAATGCTGCGGACTACGGGACATCGCTGTCCGATGAACCCTACGCGCGATCCGCTACCGTCGTAGACAATACCGTCTTGCCACCAACCGAGATGGCATCCATTCCAGCCGAACACTCGACCGTCTGAGATATAGGCTACCGCCTGACCATCCCAAGTGTAAATAGTCTCCCCGTCGCTTGCGATATAAGCCTGGGGTGTACCATTCTTGTTGTAAAGTGTCGTTTCCACCATACCCTCTTCTCGCTTCTCATTTTACTTTAATTGTGCATTCCGCAAAGAAGTCCACTTCCACTTTTCCTTATTTTGCGCTGGTCGCACCAACTCATTCTCCAACACCCGCACACCCCACCCAGCCAGCTTGCGCAAGCTGTCACCGAATGCTGGATGCGCCGCCAGCGCCGCCTTAGCGTATGGCACCACCGTCACTGGCAGCTTCAGCCCAATGGCTTCGTTGAGCGTGCCCAAGGCGACGTTGTCGGAGATACCACCCGCCCACTTGTTGATCGTGTTGAACGTCGCGGGCACCACCAGGATGGCATCGGCCTTGGGCAAGCTGCGTCCGTCGTCCGGTGACCGGGGATGGCTGCGCACTGGATAGCCGGTCTGCTCAGCTAGCGCCGCTGTGTCGACCCACTCGGCCGCAGTCGGGGTGAGCAGCACGCAAACCGTCCAGCCCTCCGCCTGGAGCAGCGTTATCAACGTGCCCAGGTCGCGGACGGGTGGCGCGGCACAACCGACGACGTAGAGCACTTGCTCCGATTGGTCGCCGCTCACCGCTGGACCCCGGCACGTTCAGCCAGGGCACGCAGGCCCGGCGTGGCACTGCGCTTCTCCCGTCCGAGCAGCGTCCCGATCAGAGACACGGCCCCGATGTTGCGGCTGACAACCTCCTTGGCGACACGTTCGGCTTCCAGAAGGTGAAGCACCGCCAACCCGTCTTGCTCAACACTGGCTGCTGCTCGCGCCAGGTCGATATGCACCTGGGAGCGGCGACCAAGCAGGGCTGACGGGAGGCCGTCAGTGTCAATCGCGGCCCCGAGCTGGTGGGCACGTTCGGGCTGGCCGAGGTACATCGCCACCGACACACCGTGGAGGGCGACATTGGTCGGTCCGAAGCCAGTCCAGAGCCAGTTACCTTCACCGCCCAGCACGACAGCCAGGTCTCCGGCTGTTCGGAGGTGGGCTTCGGCATCTTGCGCATCACCGCGGCGGCCAGCCAGTACGGCTGAGAGCAACGTCAGTGCACCTCGGGTCGAAATGGCAGCGGGGTCGTTTGCGCTATCCGAAGCCAGGCGAGCCGCTGACTCTCCGGCCACCTGTTCGGCAGCGTCAGTATCTCCACCGCGGAGCAGCGCACAGCCCACTTGGTACTGGGCGGCCCCAACCAAGGGCGCCGATGCTGCGGACTCAGCCGCTCGCAAGGCTCGGTCGGCCGCCACCCAAGCCAAGCTGCTGTCACCCAGCTTGGTTGCCAGTTTGGCCACAGCAATGTAGGCCGCTGCCTGCGCAGCATCGGCGGCCTGTTCCCGGTGGAGCCAAGCCACGAGTGGCGGGAGGTAGCGGGCGGCTGCGTCGTAGTCGGCGCGCTGGTAGAGCTGGTGCGCCGTGGTGACCGCTGTCTTGGCGTCGGCCACGGCTGGTAGCTCGCCCATGCCGCTGCCGCTCAGCACAACTTGACGCAGGTCCGCCAAGACCGTTCCCGACGTTGCTGGTGCGAGCAAAGATGGTTGCGAAGACTCCAACAGCGCCCGCAGGGCATCGCTGGAGATGCCCAGTGCTTCCGCCAACCGCAGCCGGGCGCGCGGGCGCGGTATGGACTGTCCACTCTCCCAGCGCCGCACCGTCAAGGGGTTGACGCCCAGGCGCTCGGCGAGCGCTTCCTGTGTGAAGCCAGCGCTTCGCCGCTGGTCTGCCAACCGCTTCCGACTGGTCACGAAGCATCCCCTATGCCGTCTCAGGCGGCACGGTCCCGCCCTGGTAAACGGTAATGCACAGGGCATCGGTCGGATGGCGCCGAATGCGACAGATGTACGACAAATGTACGGAGTAACTTTCTGTCACTGTCCGTTACGTTCCGCAAGAGTGACGTCAAGGCACCCGCCGCCCTTTAACCCCGCCTCCGGGCGGCGGGTGCCGCCCTCACCTCCGAGCCAAGGAGTCGAGTCGGATGCCGTCGCGTCAGGTTGCCAGTTCGCCGCACCGCCGTAGCCCGCACACCAGGCAGGGGGCGGCCGGGCCGCCTGCCTTCTTGGAGGTCGCACCCCCGGCGGAGGTGGTGTTCGGTTACGTGCGCAGTGTCAGTGACCGGCCGGGCTACGTGGAGGGCTGCAAGGAGACGCTTGCCGGGTGGTGTGCCCGGGAGGGCTGGGAGCTGTGGACGGTGTTCACCGACATCTGCTCGGGTGTGCTGGAGGCCGACGAGCGGCCGGGTTTCACGGGCCTGCTTGACGCCCTCGACATGCACCAGGCGGTGGCCGTGGTGGTGGTCGACGGTGGCCACTTGTCACATCGGGTGGGGGTGGTGGCCTCGCTGGTGCGGGAGCTGGTGCTGCGAGGCATCGAGCCGTGGGTGATGGACGGCGGCTTGCCCCCGGACGTTGAGCGGGTGTTGTCCGGTCGCCAGTCGCGGGCCTAGAGCGCCGGTGCGGGGTCATGCCGCCTGGCACGTCGGAGAGAAAGCCACCACCGCCCGAGAAGGCCGTACCAGTCACGGTGTCGCTGACCCTCACGGAGCTGGCGGCTATGGCACGGGCGGCCTGGGTGGTGACCTCCCTGGGGGAGCCGCGGGAGGTCAACGGGGCGGACAGCGCCATTCGCAAGCTGCGCCAGGCCGCGAAGGCCCACCCCGCACTACCGGAGCGGTTGGGCGAGCAGTCGTAGGCCAACGCCGCGTTCTGACTCCCCCTCCTGCTGACTTATTCCTTGCTACAGAACGGATGTACTCCCATGACTGACCCGAACGACATGCCCTTCACTGCCGCTGAGTCGGACAACCCCTGGAGAGATGACCAGGTGCTCTTGGGTGGTCTGACTCAGGTCAACGTGGCCTTGTCCACCTACCTGGAACACCTCATCCGGGAGCACACCGAGGGGGAAGCCCCCTTGTCGGCGTCGGTGGTGGGCGCCTTGGGCATTTCCCTGATCGAGGTCGGCATGGCGCTCACGGGTCGGGTGGTCAACGCCTTGCCCAAGGACATGCCCGCGCCGGTCTTCCCAGACCCGGCCACCATGCCGAAGAACCGACAACACCCGGGTAGTCCGACGTGACCCGCCACGACGGCAGCCAGGCCGCGGCCGTGCCGGTGGCGGAGCTGCTGCGCCGCGTTGCCGAACAGGGCTACGCCCTGCGGCTCAACTGGCGGGACAAGGACTACGGCCTCGACGGCCTGATCTTGGACGCCAAGCGGGACGACTGCCCGACGGGCTTCTTCCCGAGACTGCGAGACGACCGCACCGTGGTGGACGAACAGCCACACAATGGGACTTGTTCGCAAGTCCCGTCCGAACGTACGCAACCCACTTCCGAACACGAGCTGGCCGACGAAGCGCCGGAGGGCCGGGAGCTGCTGCCGAAGCGGCGCCCCGGCCTAACGGTGATTCCGCCGCGTGTGGGGCCGAGCGAGTACATGGAGGACGTGGGCTTCATGGGACAGGTACTCGACGGACTCCGCAAGTGGGCGTGAGGGAACGGGAGTAGGTGCCATGACCGGAGGCAGGAAGCGCCGGAAGAACCGGAACCGCTCGGAGCCGTACCGCAGGCTGGCCATTGCCCTCACGATGGACTTTGGGGTGCTGGTGCTGATCCGGTTCAACCGGACCTCGCGGCGGTTCACCTGCATTTGGGGCGAAGGGCCGGAAGAGGAGGCCATGCGGAAGAGGGCTGCCGACTACGTCGGCAGCATCCCGCAGTTGGAACTTGATGGGGTAGTGTGGGTGCGGTCGGGGGAGTTGTTGGCGGCGGTTAATCAGGTAGGGGTTAGCTTAGTAAGTGGGATGTGGTGAAAAGCAAAAACGAGAATAATTCAAAAACAGCACTTGGCTGGACTTGTCGCTGGTACGACGCCTCCGGCCAAGTGCTGCTTGTCGTCCCTAAATAAGCTAGACCATGAAACCGGGCTCGTTGTCTTGAAGCTCCGTAGAAGGAGTTTCAGGCTCGATGACTGACATTATCAGAGTTTCACAATGCGGGCGCAGAAGCTCTGCCAAATCATTCTGCGCCTGCTGCATACGCTCATTTGACACTGCTTCGGCGGATATTCGCTCCATAAGAAATACGACAGACCGCGAGTCTTCGGTGACTTTCGTTAGATCAGAGTCACGGTAATTCCAGTGGCGGGTGAGAACAGTACTTCCCTGTGCATAGACAACTTCTGTAGTGGTGGGTTCTTCGTTCGTTTCGGGTTCTCCGAGTGGTGTGAAATGGTCGCCACCTTGTCCGAAACGAATCGTGACCGGCCCTGAGATTTTGTCCAGGTCGAAAGCGCCCGAGGGTGCGCCGTAGAGAACAGAGATCAGATTGTAAGCATTGACGGCACTGTTGATCCTCGGCAACTTGGCGTTTTTGGTGAGTCGGCGACTCAAAGCGTCGACACTCGGCCGATTTCGGTTCGGATTGGTGCCGAAGGATCGGTAGGCATCGTGCCATGAAGCGATGGGCGCATCGCTCTTTTCAAGGGGTTGCCAAGTTCCCGAAGCAACCTGCGCCTCCAAATCCGCGATGCGCGTTTCGACAGCGTCCCACACCTCGCCATTACGAAGACCAGTCACCGTAACAAACCGGATTTGAGCATTCGGGTAGGCTTGGCTTACTTCAGGTGACAATGTGAAAGTGTGTTTCATAGTTATTTCCTCCTGTGTGTGCCATTGATAGGCGACCAAATCATGGGTCGTCGATCATTCGGCGGCGCGTCTTTACATTCTTACCATAGCATTCTTGATCTTCTTTGATCAACCTACCATGCAGAGCTTTCAACGAATGGTGAGGGACGCCGGGCCAGAGATGGTGGACGGTGTGGTAACCATCGCCGTGGGGGTGGAATAATATTCGGTGCATTATTCCGATATTGGAGATGGTGGCACCGAATATTGTATCCGCCTTGGTGTATCTATGCTCGGCGGATTCTCCCGCCAGTCTCAAAATGGGAAGAAAAAGTCCGTATGCGAGAAGCCATGCGGCGAAGGAGGTCAGGGCAAATCGAGTATCGGTAACTCTCGAAAAGATTGTAAGAAAAATCACGGCTGCCCACAACAGCGGAAAAAGCAGGTAGGCTGGATTGCTAAGGAAAGATTTGAACCAGCCAATCTGGTACTTTGGAAGCAGTCGGATTATCCCCAGCCAGTACGCGCCGTACGAACTCCGGTCAAGTTTGTCCAAACCCAATTCCGCGTACCGTTGTCGGTCGGGATCTTGCCGTGTGGCGAACTTGCCGTGATGCAGGAGGTGGCTTTGGCGGTAGTCGCTAATTCGTGTACCGGTAGGGATAGCTGCAAACAATGTTGCCGATATGTCATTGGCTCTGCGATTTGTGCGCGACCAGTTGAAGTGTGACGCATCATGTACGAGACATTCCAAAGCTCGAAGTTGCCTCGCACATGCAAGTACAAAGATGAGACTGAGTGGCAGCGACAAGGCCAGAGGGAGCAGCGTCCATGTTGCGGAAGCAAACGCGGCAAACGCGACAACCCCCATGAGGTCGAGCAAGGCGGTCAGCGTTGACCGTGTCAAATTAGTCACATGTGCCGCTGCGATTATATTGCGGAGTTTATTGGGTGCCGAGTATCCGCGTTTGTAAGGTTTTTTGGCAAAGAGGGTTTGTTGATCTAGCCTGTCAGAAGACATAGGTATACCCTTCGGTGAATTGTTTACTTAATGCGAATGCTCAGAATGTGAAGTACTTAGAAACGCTTCATTGTTGCCAGTGAACTCCGTAACTCAAATTGGGCTTCAACCCATGAAACTCGGTGGCAATCTCACCGAGGCGGTCCGGGTCGAGCTGTTCACGAGGTGTGGCGCTGTCGGCGCTGGCGAAGCGTGGCACTCCATCGACACGCCAAACTGTCTGCGGTGGGTTCGCGGGGTCGAACTTGACGCGGAGGTAGAAGTGGGCGACAGGCAGCAGTGGGGCCATCTCGTAGTACGGGGACATGTACTCGCGCGGGTAGGAGCTGGCTTCAACGCTGTAGTCGTGGGGGTCGCCGAGGTTGAGAGTGTGTGGGAGCCGGACGGTGAACTTGGCGTACTCGGTGGCGGCCCGGTCTTCGGCCACCAGCTCCCCGCCGTAGAGCACCGCGGCTTCGATGCGGTGCGGACCGTTGTAGTCGGCGGGACGCGGGGCGCTGAAGTAGAAGTCGATGTCGCGGACACCGTCAACGGTGGCGATGATGCGCCGCTCTTCCCGGATTACCGGTACGTCGCGGTCAACGAACAGTGTGGTGCGGATGGTGTGGTTGTACCAACCGCTGGGAGCGAACGGGCTGGCACCGTCCCGAGTCATCTCGTCAATGAGTTCGGCGAGCATTCGGAAGGCCGAGTCAACGCGGCGGATCGCGGTCTTGGGGTCACGCCCGAGGGAAGCGGCAAGCCAAGCAACACGGTCCTCCAACGTCGACCCGTGGGCGCTGGGGTGCAGGTTCAGGGCAACCCGAGCGGCCAGCTTGCGGTCTTCGTCCAGCTCTTCGCACAGCTCGGTGAGCTTGAGGATGACGGCTCGACGCACGGTGAAGGCCGGATCGGCGTCAGTGATGCCACACAACCGGCGCAGGCGAGGCCCCACTCTGCCGCGTAGGTCGTCCGTGGCCAGGCCACGACCTTTGCGCAGTTCTTGTAGCTCCTTGACGGCGGTGCTGTCAGACGGTGCCATGCCTGCTCCATGTCGCCTGGGTGGCTGGTCGCCTCCTCAGCTTCGCAGCAGACAAGGCTTTGTCCAAGACGCCTGGGAGGACAGCAGTACAAACTAGCGACAGCCAGGACAAAAAGTAGACAGTTGATGATGAGCGAGACTTGCAAGGTTGGTATAAGTATTTTACTATGGCATATGAATGGAAAATGAAATACGTCTAACCCCCATGCCGCTTGTCGACGCGCTAGGCCAAGAGGCGACTCCAGGGGAAATCCTTGGTTTGATGCGACTTATGCGAGCCAATCCGGCCTTTTTTGGTATAGACCCGATTACAACGGAGTTTGAGTCCGCGCTACGCGAATTGCCAGTAGCGTACCCAGAGAAAGCCTCCGATTTTATTGATATGTTAAACCGCAGCGAAGACGAACAAGATCGAGAGGCTGTGAGTCGCTACTTCGTCGAGCCACCTGCAAGCCACTAGCACTGGTTAGCCAGAAGCCATACGGATTCCTTGAGCTTTGACGGCCGCTACAAAACTTTCTTTGATTGGGTGCTGTTGGGCAAGCAGTCGAAGCTTATATGCCAACTCTGCGGGTAGTTCACCCTTCCATCCTGCCAGGGCGATTAGCCGAGCAGCGGTGTATTCCGCCTCACCCATGAGGATTCGCTCCCCATATTCCGAGATGTAGTCTTGTATACCATTCATCGTTCGCGCAAGTTGCCATAGTGCGGCCATACGCGCCTCTTCCAGTTTCTCTGCGTTGTACTCATTTTCTGGCCATGTCTTGTGGCGTTGTATAGCAAGCATTTCAGCGCGAAGGCCGTAAACATATTCCCATAGTCTCGATATGCGCTCTTCATGTAAAATCCGGTCGCGCGATGAAATGTCTTTCTCGGAGATGCTTGGCGTGTCGCCCGATATTTCTTGACGTGGTGGGACCTCGCGGTTGCGTGGCACATAATTCAGGCTATCTTCTCGTAGTTGCCGTGCAAGTTGCTTAAGAATCTTTGGAACAATATCTGTTCTAAAGTACGCCTCGTTGTAGCCAA
Organism: Actinokineospora spheciospongiae; assembly: GCF_003182415.1. NCBI lineage: Bacteria > Bacillati > Actinomycetota > Actinomycetes > Pseudonocardiales > Pseudonocardiaceae > Actinokineospora > Actinokineospora spheciospongiae. The sequence continues at coordinate 59,586 of NZ_QHCP01000015.1, forward strand.
TGGTGCGAGCGGCTTCATCTCGACGGTCAGTCATGTTGGCCCTCCTCGAACCTGCGGCCAGTCCGAAGATTATTTTGGCGCCAAGCGACCAGTCTCTGCCCTTTGTGTCAGCAGGTATTCTCTCAATCTCTTGCTTAAGTAGTTGGTTTAATGCTTTTACTCGACTTGTCATATCCTCGGCATCAACGGCACGAGCCCATACGCCACGCAATCCTATAAGGTTAACGCTGGCAGTCTCTTCAGTAGCAGGTAGACCTCCAACAACAAGGTCACGCAGATCTGCGGCCAGTTTCTCCAATGCCGGTGGCCTGTCAAAAGTGGGTATGGCCATAACTAGACCTCTCCTGCCATGGGTGACGACCCACAAGTTTTCCACAGTCCAGCAGCCTTACAACCCACACCCCACCGTAGTTTTCTACTCCTTGCCCGGCCGCAGACATGCAGGCCCGACAAGGAAGGGAGTGACATGGGTTCCCACCCGTTCTGGTGGCTGTTCCTGCTGGGCCGGGTGTGATGGACGACGGCAGGCACGGGTTCCTAGGCGCGTAGCCTGCCGCCGCCTCCACCACACCCACGGGTAGTGCACCCGTGTGTGCCCTACCAGGCTAGCCGTCGGGACATGTTCTCGACAGGAGTTGCCGACAGAACACCCGGATGCCCCTTGTGGTGTCCGGGTGTTCTGTTTTTGCCGTGAAGGGCGCTACGAGCACAACGTCTGTGTAAGCCGATCTTCTCTCATTGCACCCTGACTAGAGCCTTTGCACGAAAACTTGTCTTTCGTCTGTGGTGCAGAACTTCTACGTTGAACTGTTGGCTGCTTGGTAGGTCGAACAACACCAAGGAGGCAACCATGTCCCACCTCCCCGAACGCCGTACATCGGCGCTATCGGCAGTGAACTACCCCCGCAGTACCGCCCGCATCCAGCGGGCCGTCCAGCACGACGTGGCCGTTGAGCAAGGCCGAGCCATCGTGGCGGCAGCCAGGACGCAGGCCGTGGAGTACGTCGGTCACTCGGCGCTGCGGGCCGTTGAGGGTCTGACCGAGATGGAGGCGCAGGCGCTCCAGCGCACCCCGTTGGGGGATGCGCGCTACAAGGCCATCGTCGATACGGCCACCTCCGCGCTGGCGCGGATCGTGGCCGAGACCGGGCGGGACTAGATGGCCTGGCTGCTGGTGATACTGGTGGCATCCGCGGTGGGCGTGCTCGTCTGGCTGGGCTACCGGCTGGCCAAGGACGAGATGGCGGCCGAACGCGCCAGTGTGGAGACCGAGCGCCAGGTGCTCGACGCCGAGTGGCGGGCGTTGGAGCAGACCCGCCAAATCAACGACGTGTTCTTCACGGCGCGGGACCAGCTGCGCCGGGCGGAACGCGACACCAATCACCCCACCATCGTTGAGGGTGACTGGTCATAGGCCGTTGGCTGTTTCGCCGTGATGACGCACCCCGGCCGCCGTTGCTTGGGCGGCTGCTCGGTATGGCGGTCGGGGTGCTCATGGTGTTGGTGGTGGTCAGCGAGACCACCAAGGTTGTGGCGGTGTTGGTGCCCGTCGTGATCCCGGCCATCTTCTTGGCCGGGGTGTACCGCTGGTTGTTCAGCGGCTTTCGCAAGTAGATCGACAGCAGGAAGGAGGGCTATGTCCCCACATGCCCAGAAAAACCCGGCGCCGGTTGGTCGGCGGCAAGCGGGAGGACGCCGAGCAGCGCGAGCGTGAGCAGGCGCTCCGCGAACTGGAAGCCGAGCTGCGCCGAGAGGCGCGTTCGCCTGGCAGCTCATCAGAGGTTGAGGGCTACCGTTCGGTGTTGTTGTTCGAGCGATAGCCCTTGTCAAAGAAACATAGTTGACAGATAGTAAAGAAGCGAGCCGGGTAGGCGTCAGCACCAGCGGAACAATCTTCGACAACGGTTCCAGCTGTGCGTGCCCGCTTACTTCGGCTCGCTTCAATAAATAGTTGCGCTCGAATTGAGCGACCGTCTCATTACACACCTTGTACCCATGTTTGTCAATTCATGGGGTAAGGGGGTGTGTCTTCGTGGTCTCTTAGCTTCGAGCGAGAAGGGAGAACGCATGTATGAGTAGTGGTTCTTTTCGGCCGGTGGTCGTGACCGGTCAGCAGCGGGCACACCCGGCGATCCGGCGACTGGCGCGAGTCTGCATCGCGCTAGTGCGCTGGCAGCGCCAAGAGGCCGCCACACCCGGCGAGACTGGATCGGGGGTGCACCGTGCCTGATGTGACGTGGTTTGAACTTGCGCCACCACCCGCGCTCAAGTTGGCCGACGTTACGGCGCTGGTGCGTGTGCTGGCCGGTCGGCCACACGTTGGATTGCGCCGATTGCAGGCGCCGGTGGTATTTGAGATGTGGCTGTACCCGGATGACGTGCGCTGGCTGGTCGGCTGCGATGAGTCGTTGGCCGCGCGGTTGCCGAGTGAGCTGGCGGCCCAGGTCGGCGGGCTGGGGGTGGTGCCGGTCAAGCGGCCGAGCCGTCCGTTGCCGGTGACAGGACGGGAGCTGCGGCTGTCAACGGCGGGGGCATCGCTGCGGCAGGACACCGCCGCCGCGGTGACGGCAGGCGTCTTGGCCGCGCAAAAGCAGCTCCACGCTAGTGAGGCGGTGGTAGTGCAGTGGGTGATTGGACCGAGTCAGCGCATGTCGCGTCAGCCCGTGGAGTGGACGCCCCTGGAGTACTTGGGCTTCGTCAAAGCGCCGCAACCGGATACCGGTCAACGGGCTGCCTTCCGGCAAAAGCTTGACGAACCGCTGTTCGGTGCTCGCGGGCGGCTTGGTGCCGCCGCAGCCGATCTTCGTCGCGCAGCTGCCGTGATGAGTCCGGTAGCGGCGGCCCTCGGGCTCAGCTCGACTGACCGAGTACGGGTAACGGCCGGACTGCAAACCCGGCGCATCGCTGAACAGCTTCACGCGGCTCTCGGTCGTCGGCGCACCTGGTCGTCGATCGCCAACGCTCGCGAGCTAGCGACGCTGTTGGCCTTCCCTGTCGAGGGCGTGCCGGTGCCGGGTGAGCGCCCTGGCCTAACGGTGCCGCCGGATGGTGTGGTCGTCGTGCGTAAGCGCACGCAGTTGATCCTTGGGACAAGTCCGCACCCGCGTCGGCGCGGCCAGTTGGTCGGCATCCCGAGCGAGAGCACCAGCAAGCACACCCTGGTAACGGGGCCGAGCGGGTCAGGAAAGTCGGTACTGCTCGCCCATTGGGCAGCGGCTTGGTTGTCGGTGAGGCGTTCGTTGATCTTGATCGAACCCAAGGGCGACCTGGTCCGCGACGTCCTCAGCGTGGTCAGCCCCGGTCGCCGCGACGACGTGGTGTTACTTCAGCCCAGCAACGACGACACGCGGCCGGTGACCGGCTTCAATCCGTTGGCCGGTGATGCCGCAGATGCCGAGCGTCGGGCTGACGCGGTGCTGCATCAGTTCGTGTCGGTCTTCGGCGGTGCCATCGGGCCCAGGAGTGCTGACACTCTCTGGCATGCCGTGCTCGCTATCGCCAAATTGGATGACGGCAGCTTGCCAGACGTGGCGCCGTTTCTGACCGATGCCGGATTCCGGCGACGAGTCCTGGCGCAAGTTGCCGACCCGCTGGTACTTGGGCCGTGGGCGGCTGGCTTCGATGGACTCACTGAACCGGAGCAGATGCGGGTAGTAGGCCCGGTACTCAACAAGCTCCGCGCCTTCAACCGATCGTCGCTTCGCCGGATGCTGGGTCAGTCTGCCAGCGCCTTCTCGCTGGAGGACGCCTTCCGCACACCCAAGATCGTGCTGGTGGCGGCCAACGCCGGTCTGAACGGCCAGGAGGCCAGCCGTCTCTTGGGCGGACTGCTGCTGAGCCAGTGCTGGGGCGTCATCCAGCGCCAGGCCGCCGTGCCGATGGCCAAGCGTCGGCCGGTCATGGTGATGGTTGACGAGCTGAGCGACTTCACGGCTGGGTTGGATGTGGCTGAGCTGTTGCAGAAGGCGCGCAGCGCGAACGTGTCGTTCGTGGCAGCGCATCAGCACCTGGGCCAGTTCAGCCGGGAGTTGCGAGCGGCGATGGCCGCTAACGCCAGGAACCGCGTCACCTTCCGGCCGTCGATCGACGATGCCAAGGCGCTGGGCGAGTTGTTCGGCGTGCCGAGCGAAACCCTGCTCGGCCTCGACGGCTTCCGTGCGGTGGCCTCGGTCTTGGTCGGCAACCGGCCAAGCTCGGCCTTCGAGATACAGACCTTGCCGCCACCCACGCCGGTCAGCGACCCGGAGACGGTGGCGCTGGCCAGCCTCAACCGCTACGGCCGTCTCCCCACTGAAGTCGATGCCGCTCTACTCGCACGCTGGCAAGGCACAGCGACCGCCTCCCCGGTGGGTCGCAAGAAGCGCGGAGGTGCCGCGTGACCGCTGCCGCTCGCCCTACCCATCGCCTCAAGTGGGCAACGCCCCCACGTGCGACTTCAAGCGGATACGACCGCCGACACTCCACTCCTAACGGAGGTGGAGCATGAGCGCGCGGGCCCGGCGCGTCCGCCAACAGCTCGGCGAACGTGATCTCGAACTGCTGCATACCTTGGCCAACCTGCGCCTGATGACCGGCCAGCAGATTCGGCGACTCCTACACCCAGACGGCAACCGCGTCACCCAAGCCCGCAAGGTCCGCGCGCTGCTGGTGCGGCTGGCGGAACTGGGCGTGGTGGTGCGACTCGCTCGCCGGGTCGGTGGCATCTACGCCGGGAGTGAGGGTCACGTCATCGGGCTCAGCGGCCTCGGTCACGCCGTACTGGCGGTCGGCACTGAGCGCGCCGGGCAGCGTCACCGGGGCGTCAGCGACACCAAGCTGGCGTTCCAAGAGCACGTCCTCCAGGTAAGCGAGCTGTTCGTGTCGCTCAAAGAACGCGAACTGACAGGCCATGCTGAGCTGCTGGTCTTCGACGGTGAACCGGCCGCTTGGCGGCGCTTCAGCGGCTACGGCGGGGGCAGCCGCATCCTCAAACCGGACGCCTTCCTGCGCTTGGGCATCGGGGACGTCGAGCTGCACGCCTTCGCCGAGATGGACTTGGCGACCGAGAGCGGCCCCACACTGGCCCGCAAGCTCAGCGTCTACGTCGACTACTGGCGCAGCGGCGCAGAGCAGGCCGAGCACGGCATCTTCCCAGAGGTGTGGTGGCTCGTGCCCGACAGCCGGAGGGCGGCAGTGCTGTCCCGACTGATCGGGCGGCTTCCCGCCGACGCCCGCGACCTATTCGTGGTCGCTCTGATCGAGCAGGCCGCAGACCAACTCACCACGGAAGGAGGTAACTCGTGACCACCCTGCTCACCAACCGGACCATCATCGGCGACGTACGCACCAAGCTGGCCGAGCTGCCGGACGCCGCGGTGGACACCATCATCACCAGTCCGCCGTACTGGGCTTTGCGTGACTACGGTCACAACGGGCAGATCGGTGCGGAAGCCGACGTGGACAGCTGGGCGGACGAAATTGCCACCATCTGCGCCGAGCTTCGGCGGGTGCTGGTGCCCGGTGGCAGTCTGTGGCTCAACCTCGGTGACTCCTATGCCCGCACTCCGAAGGACGGCGCTAGTAAGAAGAGCTTGTTGCTGGCGCCGCAGAGGGTTGCCCTGCGATTGACCCGGGAAGGCTGGTTGCTGCGTAACCAGGCGATCTGGTCGAAGACGAACCCGATGCCGTCGAGCGTCACCGACCGCCTGACGACTACCCACGAGTTCGTCTACTTCTTCACCAAGCAGCCCGATTACTACTTCGACCTTGACGCCATCCGCGAGCCGTCCGCCGCCACCGTCAAGCCAGGCAAGACCACGGCGGCCGTCTACCCACCGCGCAATGCCGTGCCCAACCTCGGCGGCGGTACCAGCCCGCGCATCGACCTCAACCAGGGACTGTCCGCCATGAAAGCCAGCGGCACTGGCAGTCACCCGTTGGGCAAGAACCCCGGCGATGTCTGGCGGCTGGCCACCGCCAGTTACAGAGGCGCGCACTTCGCCACCTTTCCAGTCGACCTGGTACGGCGACCATTGCTCTCAACCTGCCCAGAGCGTGTCTGCACCGAGTGCGGGCGGGCGTGGCGACGAACCAAGCAACACCGCAACGGACGCTGGCTGGCTACCGGGCCGCTACGAGCCGACTGCCCGCACCAGGACTGGCGGCGCGGCATCGTGCTGGACCCGTTCCTGGGTTCCGGCACGGTGGCGGTCGCCGCTGAACGGTATGGCCGCGACTGGGTAGGGATTGAGCTGAACCCGACCTACGCCGAGCTGGCCAAGCAGCGGATTGCAGATGCACGGCAAAGGCAAGCCGCCAGCTAAGGCAAGGGCCGCCGTCCCCGGTGGCCTGGGGCTGCCCACATGCCCGTGGGCGGTCCCACCACACCGAGGAAGGAGACAACGACGTGACGAACGCCAACAGCGTCAAGACGCTGGGTATCCGCTTGCCCAACGAGCTGCACGCCCAGTTCGCTCTGGTTGCCCAGCTCGACAAGCTCAACCTGTCGGACGCGGTCCTCAAGGCCGTTGAGCTGTACGTCGAGACCAAGCGGTCCGAGCCGGACTTCGCCGCGCGGGCTGCGGCGGTGCTGGACGAGATCGAGCGCGAGGCCGCCGCCCGGCGGTCGGCGATCGAGGGCCTGTTCGGCGGCGTACCCACCGCCGAGCCGGACACCAAGCCCGGCACCAACCGTGCCCGTAAGGCCCAGGGCGAGTAACGAAGTCTCCCCTTGCCGGGGTGGTGGGTGGCAGTCACATGCCGTCCACCACCCCACTCTTCCACTACAAGGACAGGATTGCCTTTCTTGGCATATTCAGGAAAGGCTGAGAAAATAATAGGAGGAACAAAGTGTATGTCACCAGCCAGGCGGCCGGAATGGGAGGTGCGAGCTTACGGCTCTCAACTCAGTGAGATCGACACAGATCTCATGGCGCAGATTGTCGTCATGCTAGGCCGCGAACTGCTGGAACGTGAACAGCAAACGAAGAAGGGAGATTATTATGAGCAAGACAACTCTTAATGCCGATACCGTGATGTCAGCGGCGCGCAAGCCGGTCAAACGGGCCGTGCTCTACCTGCGGGTGTCCACGCCCGGACAGGTGCACACCGACTACGACCCGGAGGGCATCTCCATCCCAGCTCAGAGGCAGGCGGGCAAGATCAAGGCCGACAGCCTCGGTGCTCAGGTTGTCAAGGAGTTCGTCGAGCCGGGCCGCACCGCGACCAGCATCGACAAGCGTCCGACCTTCAAGGAGATGATCGCGTGGGTTAAGCTGCAAAAGGACATCGACTACGTCATTGTCTACCACTTCAACCGGGTCTTCCGAAACAGTGTCGACGCCGGGCTAACCAAGCGTGACCTCAAGAAGGTCGGCACCCGAATCGTCTCAACCGTGCTCGACATGGGAGAGAGCCCCGAAAGCTCGATGGTGGAAACCATCCTCCACGCCGTCGACCAGTACCAGTCCGAAGCCAGCGGCGCTGACATCCGCTACAAGATGAGTCAGAAGATCAAAAATGGTGGCACCATCGGTCTGGCACCGCTGGGCTACAGCAACGTCCGTGAGGCCAAGCCGGAAGGCGGCGAGATCCGCACGGTCACTGTCGACCCGGAGCGCGGCCCACTCATTGCCAAGGGCATCGAGCTATTTGCCACCGGTCAGTACACAGCGCAAGAAGCGCTCGAACAGATCAACAACGCTGGCCTGCGCACTCGCGGTGACCGGCGCCGCACACCCAAGCCGCTGTCGCTGAGCCAGTTCTACGAGATCCTGGGCGACCGCTACTACTGCGGCTTCGTTTCCTACGACGACGTCGAGTACCCCGGCCGCCACCAAGCCCTCATCACGGAAGAGACCTACCAGCGGGTCCAGCGCGTGCTTGCCCTACGCGGCGGAGGGGGTACCCGCCAACGCCAGCACAACCATTGGCTCAAAGGCATCATCTGGTGCCACCGTTGTGGCGACCGGCTCGTCATCGCTCCTGGTCGTGGCAACGGCGGCACCTACTTCTACTATCTGTGCAGAGGCAGGCAGAAGCGCGTCTGCGATCTGCCGTACCTGGCAGTCGACAAGGTCGAGAAGGCCGTTGACCGACACCTTGGCACCGTCCGGCTCCGCGACGACTTCCAGGTTGCAGTCCGCCGCCAGCTCGATGACACCCTGCTCACCGAGCAAGGTCACCTCTCCAGCCTGAAGAAGCAGCTTCGCACCCGCCTTGACCAGCTCGACACCAAGGAAGACAACCTGCTCGAACTACTTGGTGACCCGGACTGGCCCCGAGCCAAGATCAAGCACAAGCTCAACACCATCGAGCGCGAGCGCGTCGACATCCAGTCCCAGCTCACCGACACCACCAACAAGCTCGAAGAAGGCCGCCAGTTCTTCGGGGCCGCCCTGACCCTGCTCGCCGACCCCCAAGGCTTCCACCGCCGAGGCAGTGACGCCGTCAAGCGAGCCGTCACCAAAGTCATCTTCCACAAGCTGCACATCGACGCTGAGGACGTCGCTGGCCATACCCTGACCGACGGCATCCACGGCCTCGTCCAAGCAGGCACCACAGCCGGACACCCCAGCTCAACCCCCACCGACAACGAACATGGCTCCGTCCTCGATGAGGACGGAGCCATGTCTGATCTAGCTACCGACGTCGATCTGCTCTCGGTGGTCCTTGCGGACCACGGTTCGAGTAGAGCGGCGATGGTGGAGGTGCCGGGAATCGAACCCGGGTCCTCTGTCGTTTCAACAGGGCTTCTCCGTGCGCAGTTCGCATTGTCTCTACTCGGCCCCACTGGTCACGCGAACAAGCCAGTGTGACGGGCCCAGTCACTGTGAGCTTCCCGTTCAGGCCCCGTGACCGGGACTGGCGGTGAGCCTCCTGGCTGATGCCGGCGACCGGGACGGAGGCACTCCCGGGCCGACAGACTCACACTCGCTTAGGCAGCGAGGGCGAAGTCAGCGCGACTGTTAGTCTTGGCGCTTATTGGTTTGCGGGCGACGCTTGAGGTGGTCAATCCCGCCTGCACCTGCACGCTTCTCCTGAATCCACGGCCAGAGTCGAAACCGTTCACCCCCTGGGTGTTGACGTTGCTCCGCCCATCCTAACGCCCCGCGGCCCCGGTTTCATCCCGGTTCCCCCCACGGGTCTTCCCCGGGCCCGCGGGAGGCGCCCGGACGGGGGTGGGGACAGCCCCACCCCGGACCCGCCTGCGCTCCCCATCGACCCCGCCGCCGGGTCCCGAGATGCTGGGGCCATGACATCAGCAGCCGCGACACCGGCAACCGTGACACCAGCAGCGGTTCCCCGGCCCTCGGTGGTCGGGTCCCTGGGGTTCCTGACCATGAACCTCGCCGTCGGCATCATCGGGTTCACCGTGGTGGTGACCCTGTTCGCGGTGGGGGTGGGCACGGCGGTCGTGTGGGTGGGGTTGCCGGTGCTGGCGCTGGCGATCCTGCTCTCGCGCGGTGGGGCGCGGTTGGAGCGGGCGCGGGTGTACGCGATGCTCGACACGCACATCGACCTGCCCTACTCGGCCCTGCCGGAGGAGAACCGGTGGCGGGCGCGGGTCAAGGACGTCAACACCTACCGGGACGCCCTGTACTTCCTGCTCATGCTGCCGGTGGGGATCGCGGAGTTCACCGTGGTGGTCACGCTGTGGTCGACCAGCCTCGGGCTGGTCTTCCTGCCCCTGTTCTACCGGTGGCTGCCGGAGGGCGAGTTCCGGGTGTTCGACTGGGACCGGCCCTGGGTCGTGGTGGACTCCATCCCGGACGCGGTGCCGTTCGCGCTGGCGGGGGTGGTCCTGCTGGGTCTGACGGTCCTGGTGACCCGGGGTCTGGGTCGGGCGCACGCCCGGTTCGCCCGCGCGCTGCTCGGGCCCGCCCGGAGCCTGGCGTGAACCGCCGGTACCCGAACCCGGCGAAGGCGATCCTGTACCTGATCGGCCTGTTCCCGCTGGGCCTGACCGCCTTCATCACGACCGTGGTGCTGGTCGCGGTGGGCGTCGGCACGGTCGTCGTGTGGGTCGGGGTGGCCGTGCTGGTGGGGGCGGCGGTGGCGGCGCGGGCGTTCGGGAACGCGCACCGGGCCTGGGCGCAAGCGCTTGCCGACGTGGAGCTGCCCGCCCGGCCGCTGCTGCCCAAGACCGACGCCGGGGTGCTGCGGCAGTGGCGGGAGCTGCTGACCGAGCGGCGGACCTGGCGCGACCTGGCCTTCGTGCTGGTGGCCTTCCCGATCTCGGTGTTCTGCTTCGCCGTCGGCGTCGTCAGCATCCCGCTGGTGCCGCTGGCCTTCCTGGTCGCGCCGAGGGTGGCCTGGCTGCACGCGCGGTTCGCGGTGGCCGTCCTCGGACCGGACCGGACCGCCGAGCAGTCCGCCAGGGCCGACCGGCTCCAGGCGTCGCGGGCCAGGGGGGTCGACGCCGCGGAGGCGGAGCGGCGGCGGATCGAGCGGGACCTGCACGACGGGGCGCAGCAGCGGCTGGTCGCGGTGGCCATGGGGCTGGGTCGGGCCAAGGGCAAGTTCGACGCCGACCCGGACGCGGCCAGGACGCTGATCGAGGAGGCGCACGCCGACGCCAAGCTGGCCGTCGCGGAGCTGCGGGACCTGGCGCGGGGGATCTACCCGGCGGTGCTCGGGGACCGGGGGCTCGACGCGGCGCTGTCGTCGCTGGCGGCGCGGTCGCCGGTGCCGGTGGAGGTCACCGTGGCCGTCGACCCCCGCCCGCCCGCCGCGGTGGAGAGCACGGCGTACTTCATCGTCGGGGAGTGCCTGACCAACATCGCCAAGCACGCGAACGCGCGCCTGGTGGCGGTCAAGGTCTGGCGCACCCCGGCCGACCAGGTGGTCGTCGAGGTCACCGACGACGGCGTGGGCGGGGCGACCGTGCGCGCGGGCGGCGGGCTCGCGGGCCTGGCCGACCGGGCCGCGACCATCGACGGGGTGATGACCGTGGTCAGCCCGCTCGGCGGCCCGACCGTCGTCCGGGCGGACCTGCCGTGCGCGTGGTGACACCGCCCGGTGACACCATGACCGGCATGCGCGTCGTGATCGCCGAGGACTCCGTCCTGCTCCGGGTCGGGGTCACCCGCCTGCTCGCCGACGAGGGCATCGAGACCGTCGCCGCCGTCGAGGACGGCTCCGGCCTGCTCGACGCGGTCCTCGAACACCGGCCCGACCTGGCGATCGTCGACGTGCGGATGCCGCCGACGTTCACCGACGAGGGGCTGCGCGCGGCCCTGGGGGCGCGGGAGCGGGTGCCGGGGCTGCCGGTGCTGGTGCTCTCGCAGTACGTCGAGGAGCGCTACGCCGTCGAACTGCTGGCGGCGGGCACCGGCGGGGTCGGCTACCTGCTCAAGGAGCGGGTGGCCGACGTCGCCGAGTTCGTGGACGCGGTGCGCCGGGTCGCCGGGGGCGGCACCAGCATCGACCAGGAGGTGATCGCGCAGCTCATGGCCCGAGGACGCCGCAACCCGGTCGACGCGCTGACCCCGCGCGAGCGCGAGGTGCTGGGGCTGATGGCCCAGGGCCTGTCGAACGCGGCCATCGCCCGCTCGCTGACGGTCTCCGACGGCGCGGTGGAGAAGCACGTGGGCAACATCTTCGCCAAGCTGAACCTGGAACCCAGCAGCGACGAGCACCGGCGGGTCCGCGCGGTGCTGACCTTCCTGGAACGCGCCTAGACCTGCTCGCGAAGCCGCTCGGCCACCCAGCCAACCGCAGCCCTGGCTGGCAACCGGCCGCCCGAACCTCATCGGCGCAGCCGCCGACCACCCGAAAACCGGCGGCCCGGCGAGCGAACTGCCCGGGTGGGTGGATGTGTTTGGCCGGGGGTGGCGATCATGTGACAGCCTGCCTGGGCGGTGGGGCATCTTTTCAGCCCCACCTGACGCACTGGAGCACATGATCGCCATAGGGGCCCCGGCCAAACACATCCACCCAGCCGGGCACCACCCACCAAAACCCCGGAACTTTGGGCCGGAACAGCAGCCGACCGCCGGATCGAGGAAACGCCCTAGTCCCCGCGCACCTTCTCGGTGGTGGTCAGCTCCGCCGCGCCCGGCGTGAGGTCGAAGCGGTCGCCGTCCCAGGTCAGCAGGGACAGGGTGGCGGTCTTGAGGACCGGGCGGGTGCCGCTGAGCGTGGCCACCACGTCCTCCAGGTCCGGGTTGTGCCCGATCAGCAGGACCGTCTCGGCCGACTGCGGCAGCGTGCCCAGCACCGCGAGGATCGAGTCCGGGCCCTCGCCGTAGAGCTGCTCGTCGTGCACGACCGTCGGGGCGCCGTCGAGTTCGGCGGCGACGATGTCCCAGGTCTGGCGGGTGCGGGTGGCGGGGGAGACCAGGGTGACGTCGACCGGGCCGACCTTCGCCGCCAGCCAGCGGCCCACCGCCGCGGCGTCCCGGCGGCCCCGGTCGGCCAGGGGCCTGCGGTAGTCGGGGACGCCCTCGGGCCACGCGGACTTCGCGTGCCGGAGGACCACCAGTCGGCGCATCGGGGCCACCTTCTTTCTCCTGCCCCCCATCGAACCAGCCCTACCCGCGTGCGCGTAACCGCTTGACGGTGAACCACACCACCGCCGCCGCGGCCAGCCCGATCACCAGGTACTCGAAGACGCTCGCGAACCCCTCCATCCGGTCCCAGTTCTCCCCGAGCAGGTACCCGGCGACCACGAACAGCGAGTTCCACAGCAGGCTGCCCGCCGTGGTCAGGGCGATGAACCGCCACAGCGGCATCCGGCTGACCCCGGCCGGGATGGAGATCAGGCTGCGGAACACCGGCAGCATCCGCCCGAAGAACACCGCCACCCCGCCGTGGCGCCGGAAGAACGCCTCGGTCCGGTCCACGTCGGACACCCGGAACAGCGGGATCTTCCCGGCGAGCGCGCGCAGCCGGTCGGTGCCCAGGCGCGCGCCCAGCCAGTACAGCGCCAGCGCGCCGACGACCGAGCCGAGCGTGGTGAAGAACAGGGCGCTGGCCAGCGAGATCCGCCCCTGACCAGCGGCGAAGCCCGCGAGCGGGAGGAACACCTCGCTGGGCAGCGGCGGGAACAGGTTCTCGGCCGCGATCAGCAGGCCCGCACCGGGCGCCCCCAGGACGTCCATGACGCCGAGCGCCCAGCCCGCCAGCCCGCCGGGCTCCGTCGTCGTCGACTGCACTCCCGTTCCTTACCCCACCGCGGGTGGTTCGGAAACCTCGCGGCGCAGGCGGCGGAACTCACACCACACCGCGACGACGACCAGCAGGTCCACCGCGGCGAAGGCGGCCAGCCCGATCGAGTCGGTGCGCACCGCCCGCAGCACCTCGTAGCCCACCAGGGCAAGCAGCACCACGCAGGCCACCGGGAACGCCGTCACCACCCGCCGCGACAGGGTGACGACCAGGCCGATCTTCACGACGCCGTGCAGCAGCAGGTACCAGACGGCGAAGCCGCGGGTGCCGCCCTCGGTGAGGTCCGCCGCGGCCCGCGACAGGTGGTGGGCCAGCACGCCCCGCTGGTCGCCGAGCAGGTCGCGGGTGATCACCGCGTTGGCCACCCCGGTGATCAGCGCGGGCGGGACGAGCAGCAGGACGAGCGCGCCCAGCAGTTGCAGCACCCCGTCGGCCCCCTTGACGACCACGGCCAGCCGGAACAGGAACCCGGACCGCTGCGCACGTCGACTCACGCCTACAGGATGCCCGGGTGGGTGCCCGTTTGTCCCGGTTCCACGGCGTCGGGTCCGCTCAGCGGGGTTTGCGCTGGATGCTGTGCCGGGTCGGCGGGGCCGTCAGCGGGTCCTCCGGCCAGCGGTGCTTGGGGTAGCGGCCGCGCAGCTCGGAGCGCACTGTGGCGTACCCGGTCTCCCAGAACGACCGCAGGTCGGCCGTGACCGCGACCGGGCGGCCCGCGGGGGAGAGCAGGTGCAGCACCACCGGCACCCGGCCGTCGACGAGGGTGGGGGTTTCGGTCCAGCCGAACACCTCCTGCACCTTGACCGGCAGCGCCACCCCGTCGCCGCTGTAGTCGAGCCGGACGGCGGACCCGGAGGGGACGGTGAGCCGTTCCGGGGCCAGCTCGTCGAGCCGGGTCGCCTCGGGCCACGGGAGCAGGGTGCGCAGGGCGGCGGTCACGTCGATCCGGGCCAGGTCGGCGCGGGAGCGGGCACCGCCGAGCCAGTGCTCGGCGGTGGCGAGCAGCGCGTCGTCGTCGACCGCGGGCCACGGTTCGCCGAGCACGCGGTGCAGCAGGTCCAGCCGCTGCCGCAGGGCGGTCGCGCGGGGGTCGAAGCGCAGCAGGAACAGGCCGCCGCGCCGCAGGCCCGCCAGGACCGCCGCGCGCACGGCCTCGGCGGGCGGTGTCGCCAGCGGCCGTTCCCACAGCACGATCGCGCCCAGCCGCCGCACCCGCCGGGCCACGACGTCACCGTCCCAGTGGACCTCGTCCTCCTCGGTGACCGTGCCCGCCGCTGCCGCCAGGTCCTCGTCGGCCGCCGCCGCCAGCCGCACCTTCCCCTGCGCGGCCCCCGGTGCCCGGTCGGCCACCGCCACGGCCAGCCACTCCGGTTCGCCCAGCCCCGGCGCCTCCACCGCCGTGCCGTTGGCCAGCAGGTACACCGCCCCGCCCCCGGCCCGCCGCCGCCCGATCCGCTCCGGGTGCGCCAGCGCCGTGACCAGGGCCGCCGCCCCCCGCCGCCCGCCCCGGCTCCCGCCGCCGTTCCCGCTTCCTCCTCCGTGCTCGCTCCCGCCGCCGCTTCCGCTCCCGCCGGGGCCGTCCCCGGCCAGCGCGGATTCCAGGCGCCCGACCTCGCGGCGCCACCGGGCGGAGGACGGCGTGCCGGAGCGCAGGGCGCGCAGCCCGGCGTCCAGGTCGGCCCCGGGGACCAGCCCGTCGTCGTCCAGGACCGCGACCACCTCGGCGGCGGTCCGCGCCCCGACCGCCCGCGACCCGTCCAGCAGCGCCCGCGCCAACCGGGGGTGCAGGCCCAGCCGCGCCATCGCCCGCCCGCGCTCGGTCACCCCCGACGCGTCCAGCGCGCCCAGCGCGGTCAGCACCTCGCGCCCCGCCGCCAGCGGTCCCGGGGGCGGGGCGTCCCACCAGCTCAGCGCCGACCCGTCCGGCGTCCCCCACACCGCCAGCTCCAGCGCCAGCCGGGTCAGGTCGGCGGTGCGGATCTCCGGCTCCGGGAACCGCGGCAGCGTGGCCTGCTCGTGCGCGGGCCAGCAGCGGAACACCCGGCCGGGCGCCTCCCGGCCCGCGCGACCGGCGCGCTGGGTGGCCACCGCCGCCGACACCCGCACGGTCACCAGCCCGGACATCCCCCGCCGGTGGTCCACCCGCGACACCCGCGACAACCCGGAGTCCACCACCGCCCGCACCCCCGGCACGGTCAGGCTCGACTCCGCCACGGCCGTCGCCAGTACCACCCGCTGCGCCGACCCGGACCGCAGCGCCGCGCTCTGCCGCTCCAGCGGCAACCGCCCGTGCAGTTCCACGACCTCGTGGTCTGACAGCATCGCCGCCACCCGGCGGATCTCGCCCACGCCCGGCAGGAAGACCAGCACGTCACCCTCCACAGCGGACAGTGCTGCCCGGGTGGCCCGCGCCACCGTCGCCTCCACCCGCTCACCGCGCAGCGGCGGGACGTGGGTCTCCTCGACCGGGAACGCCTCGGCGTCCACCGACACCACCGGCCCGCCCAGCAGCCCCGCCAGCGCCGACGAGGCGACCGTCGCGCTCGTGGCCAGCAGCCGTAGGTCCGGCCGCAGCCCCTCGCGCGCGTCGAGCAGCAGCGCCAGCAGCAGGTCCGCGTCCAGGTGGCGCTCGTGCACCTCGTCCAGCACGACCGTGTCCACACCGGACAGCTCCGGGTCGTGCTGCAACCGCCGCACCAGCAACCCGGACGTCACGACCTCGACCCGGGTGTCCCGCGACACCCGCCGGTCGCCGCGCACCGAGTAGCCCACGGTCCGGCCGACCGGTTCGCCCAGCAGCGCCGCCATCCGCGTCGCCGCCGCCCGCGCCGCCAGCCGCCGCGGCTCGGCGACGACCACCGAACCCGGCAGCGCCGGCGGCACCAGCGTCGTCTTGCCCGTGCCGGGCGGGGCGACGAGCACCGCCGTGCCGTGCGCGTCGAGGGCGCCGGTGATCTCGTCGAGGGCGGCTCGCACCGGGAGGTCGCGCATGGCGCCCAGCCTGTCAGGTCCGCCGGTCGGGGGGCGCGCGGCTCTCAGGTTTCGCTCAGCGTGCGCGGGTAGCCTCACCTGCTGTGACCAAGGCTGTCGTGCTCGACGGGGTCGGCACGCTGCTGCGGCTGGGGTTGGCCGCGGTGTGGGCGGTGTCGGGGTGGCTCAAGGTGAGCGATCCCAACCAGACCTTCGTCGCCGTGCAGGCCTACGACCTGCTGCCCGCCGGGCTGGTGAGCCCGGTCGCGGCGGCGGTGCCGTTCGTCGAGCTGGCGCTGGCCGCGCTGCTGCTCCTCGGGCTGGGCACCCGGGCCGCCGCGGTGCTGTCCGGGGTCGTGCTGCTGGCCTTCATCGGCGCGGTGGCCCAGTCCTGGGCGCGCGGGCTGAGCATCGACT
Source organism: Actinokineospora spheciospongiae (assembly GCF_003182415.1). Taxonomy (NCBI): domain Bacteria; kingdom Bacillati; phylum Actinomycetota; class Actinomycetes; order Pseudonocardiales; family Pseudonocardiaceae; genus Actinokineospora; species Actinokineospora spheciospongiae. The sequence continues at coordinate 76,122 of NZ_QHCP01000015.1, forward strand.
GCGGCTGCTTCGGCGGCGGCGGGCAGGTCGCCGCCGGTGACACCCGCTACCCGCAGGAGATCGCCCGCGACGTCGGGTTCCTGCTGGTGGCCGGGTGGCTGGCGGTGCGACCCCGGACCGGGCTGTCGGTCGACGGCCGGTTCGCCCGTGCGACAGTGGACGCGAGGTGAGGAGGAACCGGTGGGCGGAGCGGAGCGCAATGCGCGCAAGCGCAAGCGGAACCAGGGCGGCGGTGCCCGGCCCGGTGGCGCGACGAGCGGTGCCAGGGCGGGCGACGGCAAGGCGGGCAGCGGCAAGGCGGGCGGCAGGCCCGTTCCCAAGCCCGGCAGTGCCCAGGCGGCGCTGGCGGCGGCGCGCGGCGGGAAGAACGACCGCACCAAGGTCATCCTCGGCGTGGTCGCCGTGGTGGTCGTGGCCGCCGCGGTCATCGGCGGGGTGATCTGGACGAACAACAGGAAGAACGCCACCGCCGACGCGGCCATCCCGGTCGCCGCCGCGCGCCAGGAGCTGCCGACCACGCGCGAGGACGCCGCGGTGCTGGTGGGCAAGGACTCCGCGAAGGGCACCCTCGACGTCTACGAGGACTTCCTCTGCCCGGCCTGCGGCGGGTTCGAAGCGCGGTTCGGCCCGGCCATCGAGCAGAAGCTGGACGAGGGCGTGCTCAAGGTCCGCTTCCACCTGGTGAACCTGCTCGACAGCCGCTCCGACCCGGAGGGCTACTCCACCGACTCGGCCAACGCCGCGCTGCTGGCCGCCGACGAGGGCAAGTTCCTCCGGTTCCACAAGAGCCTCTACGACAGCCAGCCCGAGGAAGGCGCCCGCGGCTGGAGCAAGGACCAGCTGATCGAGCTGGGCAGGGCCGTGGGCCTCACCGGCCAGGCCTTCGCCGACGGCGTCCGCGCGGGCAAGTACGACCAGCAGGTCACCGCCGCCTACGAGAAGGCCCGCGGTACCGAGTACCTGCTCCAGGACGCGGGCAACGGGCAGAAGGCGTTCGGCACCCCGACGCTCGCGGTGGGCGACAAGGTGGTCGACACCTCCCAGGCCGACTGGCTCGAACGGCTGGTCGCGGGCTGACCCGGGCCGTCAGGCCCACTGGGCGCCGTAGCCAAGGCCGGTGCGCGGGTGGTCGAAGGCGACGTGCACCTCACCGACCGCGTCCGGCACCAGGATGTCCTCGCTGGGCCGGATCTCGTCCACGTCGCGCGGGAACGCCTCCGCCAGGCCCCACACCCGGGCGGGCACCGCGTCCGGGTCGAACCGCACCCGCAGGTCGAACTCGTCGCACCGGCGCTCGGGGAAGTACACGTAGTGCGAGCGCATCGGCTGGTGCGCGGCGGGCCGGGTGATCACCGCGAAGTCGTGCTCCTCGCCGACCGCCAGCGGCCGGGGCAGCCCCAGCCGGATGGTGAACCGGTTGCGCCGGACCCGCTCGACCCCGGTCACCGTCACCCCGTACACCGGCTCCACCAGCAGTTCCGGCGGGTCGTCGGAGGCGGGGGGCACGGTGAACGACAGCTCGATCCCGGCCAGTTCCGGCCGCTCGGCGACGATGCACCGCAGCTCCAGGCACTCCGGGGACGCCTTGTCGTGGCGCAGCACCGCCTCGAACCGCCGCACGTACCAGCCCAGGTTGTCGTCGCGCCGCGCCACCGTCCCGGCCAGGGCCTGCGACACCAGCAGCCCCACCCCCTCGTCGATGCGGCGGCGCACCGTGCGCGGGTCGCGCTCCATCCTGGCGGCGAGCCACTCGGTGCGCTCCTGCAGGAACTTCTGCCGGGTCTCCGGGTGCAGCCCCATCGCCACGGCGACGACCAGCCCCAGGTCCTCGGGCAGCTCGTCGATCAGGGCGCGCAGCCTGCCCAGCAGCTTCACCTGGACCACCGCCGGGTCGTCGGCGGGTGAGATGCCGCACAGGGACCGCAGCGCCGGGCCGAGCTGCTCGGCCACGTCCGGCTTCTGCACCCCGCGCCCCTTGCGCAGCGCCCGCAGCTCCGCCACCACCTGATCGCGTGTGAAACGCACGCAGACCTCCCTCGGCGCCATCCGCCGGGAAGCGTACCCGGCTGGGGCGTACGGCCCACGCAATTGCGGCGCGCCCGCGCCCGGGTCGCGACCACACCGCAGGTGTGGTCGCCGCGGCGCGGGGTAGCCCCCACCCAGCCGAGCCGGAGGAGCGCCCATGTCCGAGACCGTCGCCGACCACCTGCTGCGCCGCCTGCGCGAGTGGGGTGTGGACCAGGTGTTCGCCTACCCGGGTGACGGCATCAACGGGATCGTCGCGGCGTTCGGCCGGGCCGACGACCGGCCCCGGTTCGTGCAGGTGCGGCACGAGGAGATGGCGGCGTTCGCGGCCGTCGGCCACGCGAAGTTCAGCGGGTCGGTGGGCGTGTGCCTGGCCACCTCCGGCCCCGGGGCGATCCACCTGCTCAACGGCCTCTACGACGCCAAGCTCGACCACGTGCCGGTCGTGGCGATCGTCGGGCAGACCAGCCGCAGCGCCATGGGCGGCAGCTACCAGCAGGAGGTCGACCTCCAGGCGCTGTTCAAGGACGTCGCCGGGGACTACCTGGTCGAGGTCAACGTCGCCGAGCAACTGCCCAACGCCCTGGACCGGGCGATCCGCACCGCCCAGGCCACCAGGTCGCCCACCGCGGTCATCATCCCGGCCGACCTGCAGGAACTGGAGTACACCGCGCCGCGGCACGAGTTCAAGCACGTGCCGTCGAGCCCGCCGAGCGCGGCGTGGTCGACCACGGTGGCCCCCGCCGAGGGCGTGGCCCGGGCGGCGGAGCTGATCAACGCGGGGTCGAAGGTCGCCATCCTGATCGGGCAGGGCGCGCGCGGGGCCGCCGAGCAGGTGCGCGAGCTGGCGGAGGTCACCGGTGCCGGGGTGGCGAAGGCGCTGCTCGGCAAGGACGTCCTGTCCGACGAGCTGCCCTGGGTCACCGGGGCGATCGGCCTGCTCGGCACCCGCCCGAGCTACGAGATGATGCGCGACTGCGACACCCTGGTCATCGTCGGCTCGAACTTCCCGTACTCGCAGTTCCTCCCGGAGTTCGGCCAGGCCCGCGCGGTCCAGATCGACGTCGACGGCCGCCACATCGGCCTGCGCTACCCGACCGAGGTCAACCTCGTCGGCGACAGCGCGCACACCCTCGACTCGCTGATCCCGTTGCTGGTGCCCAAGACCGACCGGTCCTGGCGGACCACGATCGAGGGGAACGTCGCCTCGTGGTGGGACACCATGGACCGCCAGGCCGCGCTGGAGGCCAAACCGGTCAACCCGATGCGGATCGTCTCCGAGCTGTCCGCCCGCATCCCCCTCGACGCCATCGTCACCGCCGACTCCGGCTCCTCCACCAACTGGTACGCCCGCCACCTCAAGATCCGCGGCGACATCCGCGCGTCCCTGTCGGGCACCCTGGCCAGCATGGGCCCGGCCGTGCCGTACGCCATCGGCGCCAAGTTCGCCCACCCCGACCGCCCGGTCGTCGCCCTGGTCGGCGACGGGGCCATGCAGATGAACGGCCTGGCCGAGCTGATCACCATCGCCCGCTACCGCCACCGCTGGTCCGACCAGCGGCTGGTCGTGTGCGTGTTCCACAACAACGACCTCAACCAGGTCACCTGGGAACTGCGCGCCATGGGCGGCGCCCCCAAGTTCGAGGAGTCGCAGTCGCTGCCCGAGGTCGACTACGCCGGGTTCGCCCGCTCCCTCGGCCTCGCCGCCATCACCGTCGAACACCCCGACCAGCTCGGCCCCGCCTGGGACAAGGCCTTCGCCGCCGACTCCCCGATGGTCCTCGACGTGCACTGCGACCCCGAGGTCCCGCCGATCCCGCCGCACGCCACCTTCGAGCAGGTCCGCTCGGTCACCGAGGCCGTCCTCAAGGGCGACCCGGCCGCGCTGCACCTGATCACCCAGGGAGCCAAGACCAAGCTCCAGGAATTCCTCCCCGACCGCGACCGGGACTGATCAGCCGGTCATGTCCTCCGCCCGCGCGGAGGACATGACCGCCGCGAGCACCACCACCGCGAACAACCCCACCACGGCGAACACCGCCCGCACGCCGAGCACCTGCGCCAACACCCGCCCCCGTCCGCACCTCCGTCCGCTTCGCCCTGCACCTGTCCCCGGAGGCCGCCGCCGACCTCGGCGCCAAGCTGGTGGCCGTCCTCGACGAGTACGTCCGCACCGACCACGAACGCCTGGACCAACCCGCGCACGGCGGGGTCGTCGTCCCGCACCGCATGGCGACTGACGGACCCGCGCGGCGGTCATGGGGAGTCGATGGTGCCCGCCGCGATGTCGAGCCGGTACTCGAGGAAGTTCGCCCAGTCCACCCGGATCTCCAGTTCCGCGCCCGGCTCCGCTCGCTCCGCGTCGCCGGTGACCTCGAAGTCCGGTTGGTCCGCCAGGATCGTCACCGCGGCCCGGGTCGACTCCAGGTCCACCCCGCAGGTCCGCGACAGGTCCAGCAGCGTCGTGCGCAGGACGTCGAGCGGGGCGTCGGCGTACGGCCCGAACAGGTCGATCAGCTTGCGGACCACCGGCCGGTGCAGGCCGATCCAGCGCAGCGCGTCCTCCTCGTCGACCTGGTCCCGGGTCAGCGGCAGCACCTCCGCGGGCAGCATCGCCCACGGGTTCAACTCGTAGCGGGTGTCCCCGTCGCGGCCGGTGGCGATGAGGACGGTGCAGGCGGTCAGGTAGTCCAGGACGTCGGACAGGGTGCGGGGGCGGAACACGCCCAGGGCGTCGGCATGCGAGTCGATCTCGGCGATGAGGCCGTCGAGCCAGGCGCGGTCCTCGGTGTTGGCCCTGGCGACCTCGCCGGGGGTGGGGGCGGCGCCGTCGAGGGCGGTGCGCAGGGTGTGCTCGGTCCACGGCTCGAACTCGTCCCAGGCGGGCCCGGACAGGCCCACCACCGCGTCCGGGGTGCGGCCGACGAGCCTGCCGATCTGGTCGCGGGTCGGCGCACCCAGCAGCACCACCACGCCCAGGACCTCGACGGCCGCGTGCGGGACGAACCGGCTCCAGCCCAAGCCGTCGAAGACGTCGCGGAACACCCCACCGCGCAGGACTTCCCCGTCGACTTCTTCCTCGGCCATGGACCGTGCATCTCCGCAGGCCACGTCCGCGTTACCGGTGACCTGGCACTTTCCTGCCACACCCTGGCGCGGAGACCGCGTCCGACGGCGGGTACCTGCTCGTCGCCGAGGCCACCGCCCTGCTCAGCCCGAGGACCTACCTGGTGTAGCCGGTCCTCGACCCGCACTGGTCGGTGTGATCCGCGCCTGCACCCACAGCGCTGAACCCACAGCGCTGAACCCACAGCGCTGAACCCACAGCGCTGAACCCACAGCGCTGAACCCACAGCGCTGAACCCACAGCGCTGAACCCACAGCGCTGAACCCACAGCGCTGAACCCACAGCGCTGAACCCACAGCGCTGAACCCACAGGGGGGTCCCACGGCAGGCACAGACCACGCACAGCGGCGCCGCCGATCGTGGTTCTCAGCAGCGAAGAGAACCCCAGTCAGGAGCGCCGGAGATGACCACCACCGAGCAGTACACCCCGCCCACCGCCGAGCAGGCCCCCGAGCCCCGGGCCAGCCGCACCCGCAAGGCCGTCATCGCCGCCGCGGTCGCCCTGGCCATCGCGGGCGGTGGCGGCGCGGCCGTCTACGCCGCGTCGAGCAGCAGCGCCGAGACCTCCGCCCAGGCGGGCGCGCCGGGCGGCGGCCCCGGTGGCGCGGGCGGCACGGGCGGCGGACCCGGCGGCGGCTCCGCCCTGATGGACGCCCTGCACGGCGAGTTCACCACCACCGACTCCTCCGGCAACTACGTCACCGAGGCCATGCAGACCGGCACCGTCACCGAGATCACCGACACCACCATCACCACCGAGAGCACCGACGGGTACACCAAGACCTACACGATCGACGCCACCACCACCTACGCGGCGATGGGCGGCGGCCCCGGCACCACCCAGTCCACGGTCACCAAGTCCGACCTGGCCGCAGGCGACACGGTGACCGTCGTCGCCACCACCGACACCTCGACGGCGGTGTCCATCGCCGAGCAGACCACCACCTGACCCCGCCGATCGTCCTCTCGCGACTGACCAGGTGGCACACCAGGTCCCGCACCAGCCAACCGGCGCAACCGGCCGTGCGAAGTCCCCGTCCGGGAGCCCGGCGACCACCGCGCGCAACGCCGCCCACGAGCGTGAGAAGAGGTCCACCACCACAAGCCACCAGCGCCCGCCCCCGGGACGGCTGATTCGCCGCCCCGCGGTGAACACCCACCGGTCGCGTCGAACCCCCGGCGCGGCGGGTGATCTCATGGGTACCCTCGGGTAATCGTTGTCGCGGGGCAGGGGGCGGGGTGTCCGAGGAATCGGGTGTGGTGAACCGGGTGTCCGGGGCGGGCGGGCACGTGGTGCAGGTGGGCGGCGGGGTGTCGGGCGGCATCCACTTCCACGGGCCGTCGACGCCGCCACCGGAGCTGGTGCCGCGGCCGACACCGCACTTCACCAACCAGCGGGCGGTGCTGCGCGCGGCGGACCGGGCGTTCGCCGAGGCCGGGGCGGGCCGGTGGGTGCTGGTCCTGACGGGCCCGCCGGGGGTGGGCAAGCGCGAAGCGGCGCGGGCGTGGGTCCACGACCGCCGCCGGGACTTCCCCGACGGCACGTTCCACGCCGACCTGACCGGTGCGGGGGTGGGCGCGGAGGCGGACCTGCTCGGTGCCTTCCTGCTGTCGGCGGGGTTCGCGGCCCAGCAGATACCCAGTTCACCGGAGGGGCGGGCCGGGCTGTTCCGCTCTTGGTCGGCGGGGCGCCGGGTCGCGGTGGTCGTGGAGCGGGCCTCGACCCCGGCCCAGGTGCGCTCGCTCGCCCCCGCCGGGGACGGGTCGGCGCTGGTGGTGACGCAGGCGGGCCCGCTGCACGGGTTGCGCGCGGACAACGTGGTGACGTTCCTGGAGCTGGCGCCGCTGGAGGCGAGCGCGGCCCGCGAGCTGTTCGGCCGGATCGCGGGCCCCGAGCGGGCGGTGGACGAACCCGACGCCGTCGCCGAGGTGCTGGAGGTCGCCGACGGCCTGCCGATCGCGGTGTGCGTGGCCGCCTCGATGGTCGCCGCGCACCCCCAGCGGTCCATGACCCGGCTGGTCGGGGCGCTGCGCGACGAGCAGCGCAGGCTGCGGGCCCTGTCCCGCGACGGCGGCGACCTGTCGGTCACCGCCGTGTTCAACACCGCCTACCAGCGGCTCACCGACGACGAACGGGCCTGCTACCGCGCGGCGGGGGCGCACCCCGGCCCGGGCGGGTTCGGCGCCCACGTCATCGCCGCCGCCCTCGGGTGGGACCTCGACCGGGTGCACGACAGCCTGGACTCGCTGGTGGGCGCCCAGCTCGTGACCGAGTTCACCGAGTCCCGCCACTCCATGCACTCCCTGGTCCGCGCGCACGCCAGGCAGGTGGCCGCCCCGGAGGGCGAGCGGGAGGCGCTGCTGCGCCGGGTGGTGGCCTTCTACCGGGACCGCGCGGTCGCGGGCGGGCACCGGGCGATGCCCGGACGGGGCATGTGGGAGCGGTTGCGCCCCGGGCAGGCCCTGCCCGAGGTCGACGTGCCCTGGCGGTGGCTGGAGGACGAGCGCGCCAACCTGCTGGCCGCGGTGGTGGCGGCGTCCGACCTCGGGCTGCACGAGGTCGTGTGCCAGATGTGCCTGATGCTGTGGCCGCTGCACGAGCGCGGCAAGCACCTCGACGACCTGCGCCGGTGCGGGGACCTGGGGGTCGAGTCGGCCAGGGCCCTCGGCGACGTCGCCGCCGAATCGCTGTTCACCACCCAGCTCGGGTTCGGCCACGTCCACCGCGGCGAGGCCCTGGCGGCGGCCGAGCTGTTCACCCGGGCGCTCGCGCTCGCCCGGACCACGCCGTTCACCGACCTGGCTGCCACCGCCCTGGAATCCCTGGGCCTGGCCCAGATCGCCGCGGGCGCGGACGAGGCCGCCGCGCGGACGCTGCGGCACAACCTCGACCTCGCCGGGGAACTGGGGCAGCCCAGGCGCACCGCGCTGGCCCGCCTGCACCTGGCCAAGGTGGACGACCTGCCGTCGGCCCTGGCGCTGCTCGACGCCGCCGAGGCGCAGTTCCTCGGCCTGGAGCCCCCGGACACCTACAACGCGGGCAAAGCCGCCCAGTGGCGCGGGCGCAGGCTCATCGCCGACCCCGCCCGCCGCGCCGAGGCCCGCGCCGAACTGCTGCGCGCGGACCGGGTGCTGGACCAGCGCTTCGACCGGATGACCACCCGCGAGGCCCTCGGCGACCTCGCCTCCGCCGAGGGCGAGCACGCCGAGGCCGCCGCCCGGTACCGGGAGGCGCTATCCATCGCCGAGACCGAGGTCTTCCCGCACGACGGGGCCCGGCTGGCGCGCAAGCTCGCCGACCTCGACCCGGCGCACCCGCCCGCCGACCCGCAGGCGCAGCAGCCGGGGTAGGTCGGCGAGGGCGCGGCCGTCGACCAGCCAGCAGTGCACCGCCGACGCGCACAACGCCGCCGTGTCCGGGTGCGGGTCGCCGTCCCCGGTGACCTCGGTGAACCGCACCCGGGTCCCGTCGGCCACCAGCACGGTCGGCGGGCCGTCCGACACCGCGGCCAGCAGGCACCCCGGCAGGCTCGCCAGCACCGCCGCCGCGTCCGCCGGGCTCCGATCGACGATGACGACCTCGGCCAAGTCGAGCCAACGCCGGTACGGCTCGGCCAAGCCGACCACCAGGTGCGCCGAGCCGCCGACCCAGTCCCGCAGCCGGGGAGCCGGGTACCGCACCAGTTCGACCTCGGCCGAGTCCTCGGTGACCGCAATGATCGTCGCGGTGACCAGGTGGCTGCGGCCGCGATCGGACGCCGGTGGCGGCACGGGGACGGCGGTGGCGTCGGCGGGTTCGGGCGGTTCGGGTAGGTCGATCAGCCCGTACAGGGCCGCCCGCAGCAGCCGCGCCGACTCGCCGCGACCCGAACTCGCCAACTCCGCCACCGCCGCCAGTTCCGGTGACACCGGTCGCCCGGCCAACTCGTCGACCCGTGCGGCCACGTCGTCGTCCACCGCGATCCTCGGCGTCACGGCGAGCATCCGCCCGATCGCCGACAGCGGGTCCACAGTGGACTCCGGGGCGACGGCGAGCGCGAGTGGCCTGCCCGCTGCCGCCGCGTAGAGGCTCACGGAGCCGTGGTCGCCGATCACCAGGTCCGCCGCCACCAGCGCCGCCCGCCAACCCTCCACCGGGTCCAGGACGGCCACCCCGGCCCGCGCGCACTCCCGCAACCACGTCTCCACCTGCCAGCGCGAGTGCCACGCGGAGACGTTGGGGTGCAACACCAGCACGACGCGGTACCGGTCGACCGGCAACCGCGCCGCCAACCGCGCGACGAACCCCGGGTCGGTGCCGAACAGCGACTCCCGGCCCCACGTCGACGAGACGACCACCACCGTCCGCCCGTCCGCGCCCAACGCGGACCGGTACACCGCCCGCAACGGCAGGCTGGCCAGGATTCGGTCCAGGCACGGATCACCCGCCACCACCGCGACCGGCACGGCCTCCGGGCACGCCGAGGCCAACCGGTCGACCTGTTCTGCGTGCGACAGCACCAGAACCGACGGGATCACACCACCGTCGGCGTCCAACAACCACTCAGGCGACAGCCCGAAGACCGGGGTTCCTGGGTTCCTGGGTTCCTGGGTTCCTGGGTCGAGGTACTTATTGTACCCGACCCCGTGCGGGAAGATGATCACGGGTGCCCCGGGTTCGCGCAGGTCACCGCCGTGGCTGGCGCTGATGACCAGGTCCGGCCGCAGCTCGACCGCCGTGGTCCAGTCCACCGGATCGGCGCCCATGGCGGAGAGGAACCCGGCCGTCCCGTCGGTGAACGCGGAGGAACCCGTGACCGCGAATCGCACCTGGACCCGGGAATCGCCGGCGATCAGCGGCAGCACGTCCACCAGTCGCGTCGCGGCCGTCACGTTGTGGACGGCGATCACCAGGAGCCGCTCCGCCCGCACAGTCGACCAAGGGCTCCCGCCGCGCTCCATGTGGGCAACCGTATCAACGCGATCGGCCGAACGTCTCCGACGCGGCCGGTGGCTGTTCGCTGCGACACCCGACTGCCGCGGACGGCGGGTGGGGGCTCGCGAAGCGGTCGATTCCGTGCCCGCTCGCCGCCCGAGCCCCTTGGGAACGGCAGCGGCCCGGAAACCGCACGACATCGCGGGCTCTTGTCCGAGAAGGAGAAGTCCCGCCGGAGGGTCGAGGGACAATCAATTCTTCCACGATGGCTCAATCCGCCCCGGACTTAACATCATCCGACCTATTGCACCTTCTCGGTGTCGGACGCGAGAACTCCGGCTGCGCCGATTGCCGGTCACCCCTTCTCCTCTACTCCCGCGACCCCGGATCGGCAAGGGCACTCGGCCCCTATTGCGTCCGGTGTCCTGTTATTGCCGTTGCCACCTCGGAACCCGCCGCATTCGGGACCGTCCGGCACAGCCTGTTGGTACGACTCCCGCAAGCACGGCAGTGACCTGGAACACATTGAATGGTGAAATAGTGAGTCGTATACCGGTGGGTGGTGCGGATAGTCGCAGTTCATGGCCACCCGTCCATGTCCCTTTCGGATTCCGGGATGCCCGCCGTCGGGGTTCGATAGGGGTTCGGGCTTCTTGACCTTGTCCGTAATCCGGTCGTAACGTCTCCGGTGTCGAACTGTCCGGCTGAATGGGGGATCAGTGTCCGGCATGCAATTATGGAAGTCGAGTCTCGGGCTTCTTTTCGATCGCAGGGCCGAAATCGGCAAACCGATGTTCTTCCGCCTCAGCCGCCCGATGGACATCGACCCCTCCGGGCAGCTCATCCTCGACCTGCCCGCGCTGGCCGGGTTCGTCAGGAGCACCGCGGCGGCCCTGCACGCGGCCGGGGCCCGGCCGGGCGACCGGGTCGCCGTGTTCAAGGAGAACCACTTCGACTGCCTGCTGCTCGCCGCCGCCGCGATCAGGATCGGCGCGGTCCCGGTCATGCTGTCGGGGCTGCTGCCGCCGGACTCGGTGCGCGCGCTGCTGCGGCGGGTCGAACCGACGCTGCTGGTGAGCAACCGCAGGCTGCTGGAGGAGGCCGGGTCCGACGGGGGCCCGCTGACCTCGCTCGCGGAGCGGACCCTGAGCCTCGACGGCGGCGTGCCGGACGCGCTGGCCCTCGTCGACGTCCTCGGCGGGCCGGAGCCCGCCCCGGTCCCGCGCGGTGACGACGAGCTGATGATGCTCACCCACACCTCGGGGACGACGGGCATCCCGAAGCTCATCATGTACACCCCGGAGAAGCTCCAGGGGCAGATGGCCAGGCTGGAGTGCCGCCACCTGCCGCCCCTGACCTTCGGGCGCAACGACGTCGTGGCGATGTTCCTGCCGTACGTGCACGCCCGCGCCTTCACCTGGATCTACTCGGTGCTGACCCTCTCGCCCGCCACGGTCCTGCTGATGAGCGAGAACGACCCCGAGGTGGTCGGCCCGCTGTTCCGGCAGCACCGGCCCACGGTGGTCGAGGCGCTGCCGATCGACTTCCTGCGGATGGCGCCCCTCGCCGGGGAGAACCGGGGCGACGCCCTCGCCTCGGTGCGCACGTTCATCGGCAACTTCGACGCCATGCGCTGGTCGGCGATCCGCACGTTCCTCAACGCCTCCCGGCACTGGTTCCCGGTCTGGCGCGAGGGGTACGGGCAGTCGGAGACCGGCGGCCTGGGCATGACCATGATCACCCGGTACCGGGCGAACAAGCGGCGCGACGAGCGGCCCGGACCCCGCAAGGTGGGGCGGCCGATGCCCGGCTTCGTCGAGTTGAAGGTGGTCGACCCCACGACGTTCGAGCCGGTGCCGACCGGCGAGCCGGGGATCGTCCTCGCCAAGACGAAGGCCCGGTGCGTCGGCTACTACGGGGAACCCGAGCGCTGGGAGGAGAAGGCGGTGGGGGAGTGGTGGAACACCGGTGACATCGGTGTCATGACCCGGACCGGTGCCCTCACGCTGCTCGACCGAGAGGTCAACTACGCGCCGGGGGGAAGCTGCCTGGAGCACGAGGACGTGATCGTCGACCACCTGCCCGACGGGCACGACGTGGCCCTGCTCCCGGTGCCCGACGGGCCGCCGGTGCCGATCGTGGCCACGCCGGACGGCAGCCTGGACCGGGAGCGGTGGCGCACGGCGGTGCGCGGTGTGCCCGCCCTGGCGGAGCCGATCGTCATCGCCTTCAAGGACATGCCGCGGACCGGCACGGGGAAGATCCTCCGGGAAGCCCTGCGCACGCGGTACCTCGCGGGCGTCGGCCACCCCGGTCACGGGCGGTGGACATGAGCATGGCACCGGTGGGCGACGCAGGTCTGAACCCCGTCATCCAGCGGGGCCTGTTCACCGTCGAACCGCTCACCGAGGCGTCCCGCCGGGTGTGGGAGCGGCGGGAGCACGCGGTCTTCGGCATCAGCCCCGGAAACAGCTACTTCCAGGTCGCGCGGATGGCGGAACTCTTCGGGTGGCTCCGCGCGGAATTCGACCGGGTCGACGCCGTCATCCCGGATTCCGCGCTGGTGCACACCTACCTCGCCCTCGGCTACGAACCCCAGCGGGCGGCGAAGAAGGCGCGCGGCGAGATCAACGTGCTGCACAACCGGGTGACCCGGGCCTGGGACAGCGTCGGGGGACCCAGGGCGGCCGACGGCCTGCACCGGATGTCGGACCTGTCGTCCGGCGCCGTTTACCGGGAGAAGCTGGCGGAGTGCGAACGGGTGCTGGGCGAGGACGACGTCCTCCGGCGGACGTGCGCCGAGATGAGCCGGGAAGTCCTCCGGATCAGGGGGCACGAGGGACCGCTCACCGCGGACCAGATCGAGGAGTCCATGCGGTACCTGACCGCCGAACTCCCCTTCTTCCTGGCGTCCACCGACATCTTCGGCGTCTCGACGTCGCTGAACTTCTACCACCGCACCCTCCCCCTGGCCGAAGTCGTCTTCTCCGGGGAATCCCGACTCCGGGCGCCTGCCCGGCAGGGGTACGCCACCATTCGCCCGGCGCGGTGAGACCGGTTCCGCCCGCGGTTTCCAGTTCGACACCACCCTGAGGGGCCCCATGGCACAGTACGACGTCCTGGCCAAACAACTCGGCGACATCGAGAAGGCCATCCACTTCTACCGCGAGAACGTGGAGTTCCACTCCTTCTTCCGCGCCCTGGGGCCGGTGCAGGGCAAACGGGTGCTGGACGTGGGGTGCGGCGACGGCCTCTACGCGCGGCTGGTCGCCCACCGGGGCGCGGGCCCGGTGGTGGGAACGGACTCCTCCGCCGAGATGATCCGACTGGCCGAAGCCGCCGAGGCCGAAGAACCACTCGGGGTCACCTACCACGTCCACGACGTGGCGACGATGCCGACACTGGGCGAATTCGACCTGGTCATCGCCGTCAACGTCCTGCACTACGCGGACAGCGAAGCGACGCTGGCCGCCATGTGCGGGCGGATCTCGGCGAACCTCACCCCCGGCGGCAGGCTGCTGGCCTACGTCGGCAATGCCGACGTGGACCAGGAGGCGGCCCGGGACTTCGGGTTCTCCGTGGACCGCCCGGCCGACCTCCGCGAGGGAGCCCCCTTCACCGTCACCATCGGCACGACTCCCCCCGCCTCGGTGCGGGTCCACCACTGGCCGCGGGCAAGCCTCACCCGGGCCCTCGAATCCACCGGCTTCACCCGGGTCGACTGGGAGCAGATGACCCACTCCCCGGTCTCCGACGACGACACCGCGCGCCTCGGCCGCCTGCTGGAGAACCCGCCGGGCTTCCTGCTCAGCGCGTACAAGGAGTGACCCGGGGTCCTTTCGACACCGCGGCGGCCACCGGGGGTTCCCGGCGGCCGCCGCGGTGCCCGCGGCTACGGTTCGGCCGTCCGACCGATTCCGGAGCGCGGGAGGGAGCCGGTGTACCGCCCTGAGGACGTGCGGCGCATCGACCCGGTCGAAGCCATCCGGGCCAGCCCGGGCACCTACCTGCCCACGGGTGGGTACGACCCGGCCCACCTGGCGTCGAGCCTGGTCGACCAGGTGCTGCGCAGGGGGATCGGCGCGGTGCGGGTCGACCTCGGCTCGCGGTGGTGCGTCGTCACGGCCGAGGCGGATTGGCTCGCGGGCCTCAGCGGCGACCCGTTCGAGCGGATCGTGCCGTTCCCCGAGGCCGGGCCGAACGGCATGTACGTCGAGACCGTCCTCGTCGCGTTCGCCCGCGGTGTCGCCACCACGTCCGCGGCGGGGAGCAGGGTCGTCGTCGGGGAATCGCTCGGCCCCCTGGCCGGGATCGACGTCGGAAGCGGTCGTGCGGTCGCCTTCTCCACCCGGTCCACAACCGCGCCGCGCCGTCCGTGACCGTGCGAGACCTCATTTCCAAGGCCGCGTCGGCGATGGACGAGCGGTTGGTGGACACGTGGGGAAAATGGGCGGATGACCAATGTGATCGAGTACCTCGCCGAGGTGACCTGCCGCGGCGTGATCGCGGGCGTGGCGGTGGGCACCCCGGAGCAGGAGGTCCGAGCCGCCCTCGGTCCGGGAGGCGCGGAGACGAGGCAGAAGGGGTCGGTGTTCGTGGACTACGGCCTGGTCGAGGTCGTCCTGAGCGCGGGGCATTGCCAGTCGATCATGCTGCAGGTCCACCGCTTCGCCTTTGATGATGACCGCCGGGCCCCCGGTGTGCTCGCGCCGCACTTCCCGCCGCCGCCCTGGGTGGTCCCTTTCCAGGACCTCCGGACTGCGATCGAGCTGCGGTCGGCGAACGGGGTGGAGGATCACCGCCACTACCCGGGCTCCCGCACTTACCGGGTGGTCGACTCCGACGCGCTGATCAACGTGCTCGACGGTGAGCAGGTCGTGATCGGCGGCACCCACCCGGTCGCAGCCGGTGATGTGTGGTCGATCGAGCTGCTGAGCCGCCCTTGAGGCAATGGGGTACGCGCCTCTCCGTGTCGGATTTGCCCGGGGTGGGTAATTACCCCGCATGGCGGTCTACGGCTTACACGCATCCCACGAACAGGTCCACCCGGCGCGGTTGCTCGACGCGGTGCGCCGCGCGGAGGACGCCGGGTTCGGCGCGGCGATGTCCTCCGACCACTTCGCGCCGTGGACGTCGGCCCAGGGGGAGTCCGGTTTCGCCTGGTCGTGGTTGGGGGCGGCACTGCAGGCGACGTCGCTCGGGTTCGGGGTGGTGACGGCTCCCGGTCAGCGGTACCACCCGGCGATCACCGCCCAGGCCATGTCCACGCTCAGCGCCATGTACCCGGGCAGGCTGTGGGCGGCGCTGGGCACCGGTGAGGCGTCCAACGAGCACATCACCGGTGACGTGTGGCCGCGCAAGGAAGTCCGGTCCGCGCGGTTGCGCGAGTGCGTCGACGTCATCCGGGCGTTGTTCGCCGGTGAGGAGGTGTCGCACGACGGGTTGGTGACCGTGGACCGGGCGCGGCTGTGGACGCTGCCGGAGACGCCGCCGAAGCTCTACGGCGCGGCGGTCAGCGTCGAGACGGCTCGCTGGTGCGCGGAGTGGGCCGACGGGCTGATCACCGTCAACGCCCCCGTCGAGCACCTGCGGTCCATGGTGGACGCCTACCGGGACGCGGGTGGGCGCGGGGAGTTGGCGTTGCAGGTGCACCTGAGCTGGGCGCCGTCGGAGGACGAGGCGCTGGCCGTGGCGCACGAGCAGTGGCGCGGCAACGTGTTCCCGCCGCCGGTCTGCTGGGACATGCTCCCGGCCCACTTCGACGAGGTGGCCCGCTTCGTCACCCCCGAGCAGGTGCGCGCCTCGGTGAACGTCTCCGCGGACCTCGGGCGGCACACCGCCTGGCTGCGCGAGTACGCCGACCTCGGCTTCGACCTGATCCAGTTGCACCACGTCGGCAAGGAGCAGGACGCCTTCATCGACGCGTTCGGCGCGAAGGTGCTGGGGGAACTGTGCGGCTGACCAAGACCTCGGACCTGTGGTGGAAGGACGCGGTCGTCTACTGCCTGGACGTGGAGACGTTCCAGGACGGCAACGGTGACGGCTGCGGGGACTTCCGCGGGCTGACGCAGCGGATGGACCACTTCGAGCGGCTGGGAGTGACCTGCCTGTGGCTGATGCCGTTCCTGCCGTCACCGGACCGCGACGACGGCTACGACATCACCGACCACTACTCGGTCGACCCGCGGTTGGGGACGCTGGGCGACTTCGTGGAGTTCGTGCGCACCGCGCGCGACCGCGGGATGCGGGTCATCGCCGACCTGGTCGTCAACCACACCTCCGACCAGCACCCGTGGTTCCGGTCGGCGCGCGAGAGCCGGGACTCGCCCTACCGCGACTGGTACGTGTGGCGCGACGAGCCGCCGGCGGACGGGCCGGAGGGCGTGGTGTTCCCGGACGAGGAAACCAGCCTCTGGGAGTACGACGAGAAGACCGAGCAGTACTACCTGCACCGGTTCTACAAGCACCAGCCCGACCTCGACGTCGCCAACCCGGCGGTGCGCGACGAGATGGCGCGGATCATGGGGTTCTGGCTGGAGCTGGGCCTGTCCGGCTTCCGGGTGGACGCGGTGCCGTTCTTCCTGGAGACCGAGGGCGCCCTCGACGCGCCCGACCTGCCCGACCCGCACGACTACCTGGTCGACCTGCGCGCTTTCATGACCCGACGCTCCGGGGACGCGGTGCTGCTGGGGGAGGTGAACCTGCCGTACGAGGACACCATGGAGTACTTCGGCGCGGGCGTCGGCGACCAGTTGACCATGTGCTTCGACTTCATCGGCATGCAGAAGATGTACCTGGGGCTGGCGCGCGGCTCGGCGGCCCCGCTGGTCCGGGCGCTCACCAAGCGCCCGCAACCACCCAGGGACGGGCACTGGGCGACGTTCGTGCGCAACCACGACGAGCTGACCCTGGACAAGCTCACCGACGCCGAGCGCGCCGAGGTCTTCGCGGCGTTCGGCCCGGCACCGCAGATGCAGCTCTACGACCGCGGCCTCCGCCGCCGCCTGCCCCCGATGCTCGACGGCGACCAGCGGCGCATCCGGATGGTCTACAGCCTGCTGTTCTCCCTGCCCGGCACCCCCGTGCTGTTCTACGGCGAGGAGATCGGCATGGGGGAGAACCTCGCCGTGGAGGGCCGTGAGGCCGTGCGCACCCCGATGCAGTGGGAACCCGGCGTCGGCGCGGGCTTCTCCACCGCCGACCCGTCGACCTTCCCCGCCCCGCCCCCCGCGGGCACCTACGGCCCGTCCGAGGTCAACGTCGCCGCCCAGCGCCACGACCCCGACTCCCTGCTGTCCTGGATTCGCCTGCTCATCGAGCGCTACCGCGAACACCCCGAACTGGCCTGGGGCGAGTTCACCCCCCACCCCACCGACGACGACGCCCTCTTCGCCCACACCTGCACCGCCGACGGCGCCTCCATCACCGCCGTCCACAACTTCGGCGACCACGAGGCCACCACGACCCTCCCCTTCCCCGACGGCCCCTACCTGGACCTCCTCACCCGAACCCCCATCCCCTTCGCCGACGGTGAACTCACCGTCGCTCCCTACGGCTGCCTCTGGTTCCGCCACCCCGCCTGAGATCGCCGTGTCGCTCCGGCGGGACCGGGACTTCAGGTTGCTGTATCCCGGCCGGGAGCCTGCTCGGTGGCGCGGTGGGCCTGCGCCCGGTGCTGCTGGTGTCCGCACCGGGCGCGTGGCTCGCGGTCGGCTGGGTGTTCTTCTCGCCGCTGCGCGGGATGCGCGAACTCCCCGTCGACCGCACCTGAACCGGTCGGCCGAGCACCTCGCCGAGTCAAGGGAAAGGGCTCCAGGCAAATAGGTGATTCACTCGATTGGACCCACAGGGTGCCAGCTCAGTCGGTCTGAGCTGGGAAGAGGAGCGCTGCGAGACGCCGGGTGCGCCGACCGCGTGGCACCTGTTTACGGACAGCCCCGGTGCCTTTCGCGCGACCCGTGGCGGATCGCCGGGTGCGTCCGGGAGGCGGAGAACTCCCGGTAAAGAACTGTCAACAAAGCTTCACCCGCCCGTCACGTGTTCCCGTGCCATTGCCCGGAACATATTCCTCGTTCCACCATCCGGTCGTACCGGGAGTGGTCCGGTCGCGGCAGTGAGCCCTGCGGAAGGGCGACCGCGCGCACCGGCACCGCGAATCGGGGCGTCGACGCCGTTGCCGGTGCCGCACCTCGCCGGGATCGCGGTGGTGCCCGCCCGACGTGGCCGGAGTGTCCGGTGTGGACGCGGTCGCTCCCGTGGCCGCGGGTGGGGTGTTGTCGTGCGGTCGAGGCGGTGGCCGTCGGTCCGGGGCCGCCTGCGGGACCCGTGCGCGGAAGAGGTCCAGCCGTAGCCCGGAACAGGATGGGGTGGCGATGGTGGAGGTTCAGCGGGGCCGGGGCGCGGGCGGCGCCAGGAGCCTGCCGATGGACGCGTTGGAACAGCTGCGGCGGCAGGCCGTGGCCGCGGTCGGGTCGGGGTTGTCGCAGACGCGGGTCGCGAGCATGTTCGGGGTGTCCAGGAAGGCGGTGGGGACCTGGGTGCGGGCCTACCAGTCCGGCGGCGAGTCGACGCTGCGGCCCCGGCCGCGCGGTCGGCGGGCCGGTGAGCGGCTGGTGCTGTCCGCGGCGCAGCAGCGCGAGGTGGTCGAGGCCCTGGCCGCCGGGCCGCCCGACGAGGCCGGGTT
This sequence comes from Actinokineospora spheciospongiae, assembly GCF_003182415.1. Taxonomy (NCBI): domain Bacteria; kingdom Bacillati; phylum Actinomycetota; class Actinomycetes; order Pseudonocardiales; family Pseudonocardiaceae; genus Actinokineospora; species Actinokineospora spheciospongiae. The sequence continues at coordinate 94,872 of NZ_QHCP01000015.1, forward strand.
GCCGTGGCTGGTGTGGACGCGCAAGGCCGTCTCCGAGTTGATCGCGCGCGAGTGCGGGCTCGTGCTGGCCGGGACGACGATCGACAAGTACCTGCTCCGGTGGGAACTCCTGGGTCGCGAGGGCGGGGTGTCCCGGCGGGCGGGCTGCCCGCCGGGGACGCTGTCGGTGACCTGGACGCACCCGCGCCCGCCCGCGGGCACCGACGAGCTGCACGCGCTGGTCGCGGTCGGCGGCCGCGGCACGTTGCACTTCCTGGTGGGGAAGACCCCCTTCACCGGCATCGCCGAGTTCCGGCGCAGGCTGCGGATGCAGTGCGGTCGCGACGTCCGGCTGGTCCCGCACGACTGGCCCGCCGCCCACGCCGCGCTGCTGGGCGAGTGCGCGGGGCCCGGGCGGGATGCCGTGCGGCCCACCTGAGCCCGGTGCCGACGAGGCCGCCGATCCGGATTCCGGATCGGCGGCTTTTTTTCGTGCCCGCTGCGTGTTACCCGCGCGTAAACGTTCTCCCGATTCGGCGATCGGGCGCGGTGATGTCGTGGAACAGAAGTGCCGTCCCTGCCTTGAAGGGGTTACAGGTGATCCGCGCCGGTCCCGTCGCGACCTCGTTCCCGCCGCTGCGGGGGTGTCCGGTATTTGCCAGCCGAAGGCAATTCACCTTTGCCATCCATAATGGACGAAAAGTCGCGTAGACCCTGGTGGGGGCACGTTCACCGGTGGCGGCAACATCGGCGCAACGAAGCAGACCGCCTGTTTTCTGCCTGCTGGTCAACAAAACGGTGGAGCTGCCACCATGTCGTGGTCCGGTTTTCCCAGCCTGGCACACGCGAACGGCGGATACCTGAGACTGGGCCAAGAGTCCGGCGCCCGAGGAGGCGGCACGTGCGAACCAGACCATTTCTCACCGCGGGTGCCCTGTCGCTCACCCTGTTGTCCGCGGCGCCCGCCGTCGCGGACGAGGCCCCGGTGGTGGTGGCCGATTGTGCGGCCATCGTCACCGGCACGCCGGGCGGGCGGGTGGCGCTGGCGCCCGCGTCGGTGACCGAACCCGTGGTGTCCGCGCTCGTCCCCCTGGACCCGCTGGGCCTGCTGACGGGTGTGTTCCGGTCGGTCTGGGCGACCACGGCGCCCATCCCGGTGGGGACGGTCCCCACCGGTGAGGCCGAGATCCCGGGGGATCGGATCGCCGACGCGGTGCTGGCGCGCCTCGGTGAACTGCCCGTGCTGGCGCCGGTGCTCACCCCACTGCTCTCCACTGTGGACACGGTGCTCACCCCGCTCTGCCGCATCCTCGTGCGCGGCGGGGTCCCGGGTGCCCCTCCGGAGTCCGCGCCCGCGCCGCCCCCGCCGTCCGCCGGGGGCACGGTCCCGCCGGGCGGCGACGGCGCGGTCCCGCCGGGCGGCGGCGACCCCCCGACCGCGGGACGGCAGTGGGTGGTCGCGGCCGTGCCCGGTGCGACGTCGAGCGGCGGCACGGTGTTCGGCACCCCGATCCCGGGGCGGCTGCCGGGGTTCGACCTCCCGGTGGGCGCCGGGGTGCCGCAGGCGGGCGGTGTGCCGGTGGCGGTCGACGCGCGGCCCCCGGCCGGGTCGGCGGAGCCGCGGGCGGACGTCGTGCCGGTGGTGGCCGACGCGCGGCGTGCGGTCGGGCGGGTGGAGGGGCTGCCCACGCGGCTGCCCGACGAGCTCTCCCTGCCGGTCCTGGCGGCGATCCTGCTGCTGGCCGCGGTGAGCGCCCGACTGGTGCGCAGGTGGGGTTTGCGCTCCCCGCGCTGAACAGGGCAGGCCGCGAAGGGGACGTCGTCCCCGGTCACGAGGTTCTCCGCAGGAGGGACGAGCGGTGACATCCCGTTCACGAGAGGAAGTCCGCCACGAACAGCGCAACCGCCACCACCCGGGACCCGAACGTGACCAGCGGTGACGCGCGCAGCCTCTCCGCGGACGCCCTCGAAGCGCTCCGGCGGCGGGCGGTCGCGGCCGTCGAGGCGGGGGTGACCCGGGCGGAGGTCGCCCGCCTGTTCGGCGTCTCCCGCAAGACCGTCGGCGCGTGGGTGGCCGAGTACCGGCGCCGGGGCGACGAGGCCCTCCGGCCGCGGCGCCGGGGGCGGCGGCCCGGCGAGCAGTTCGCGCTGTCGGCCGCGCAGCAGGCGCGGGTCGTGCGGGCGATCGTGGCGGGCCCGCCCGAGGCGTGCGGGCTGCCGCAGCGGCTGTGGACCAGGCAGGCGATCGCCGAGCTGGTCCGCAGGGAGTTCGGCATCCTGATCAGCTCGCCGACGGTGTCGCAGTACCTGGCCCGGTGGGGGCTGGTCGAGGAGCGCCGGTTGCCGCAGGTGCGGCGCGGCCGGGTGCCGTCGGGCCGCCCGGGGGAGACCCGCCCCGGCAACGAGTGGATCGTGGGAGCGGAGGTGCTGCGGCTGACCTGGACGCGCCCGCACACCCCGGTCGACCCGCGCCGCGGCCCGGTCTCGGGCAGGCAGAACCTGCTGACCGGGTTCCGCGACCACTTCGGCGACGTCAACCTCCTGCTGGCCCTGTCCCACCGGGGGGTGGTGTTCCTGCAGGCGCAGCGCGGGGCCTTCGACGCGCGGCAGGCCGACGAGTTCCTGACCCGGCTCACCGACCAGTTCGGCAGGGGGCTCAACGTCATCGTCTGCGAGTGGCCCGCGCAGCACGACGACATGCTGCGGGAGTGGCCGAGACCCCGCCCCGGCCTGCTGTCGGTGCGCTTCGCACTCGATTGATCGATTTCTGTGGCGAAATGACCTCTGGTGGTGACGGCAGAAATGGGTAGTATTTGACAGCAGTGCCTGCCCGGGTTCTCGGAAAAGCTCACCGCCCCCGCCGTGCGCCGTGAAAACGGCGATACACGGAATTCATTGTCCAGCTATTTCGCTGTTTCCGGCGCTCGTTTGACTTGTTCTTCGAACCCACGTGCAAAAAACCGGGAGAGCCATGACCACCCACCTCCTTCCCTCGGCCGACCTCGACCTCGAAGTGCTGCTGGCGCACAAGGAGACGATCGCCGACGGCGTCGTCCGGCTGGTGTTCCGCCACCCCGCGGGGGACCCGCTCCCGCCGTGGGCCCCGGGTGCCCACGTGGACCTGGTGCTGCGGCCGGACACCGTCCGCCAGTACTCGCTGTGCGGAGACCCCGGTGACCGCTCGGTGTTGGAAGTCGCCGTGCTGCGCGAGCGCGCCGGGCGCGGTGGGTCCGCGTTCGTGCACGACGCGCTGCGCCCCGGTGACCGGGTCCGCGTCCGCGGGCCCCGCAACAACTTCCCGTACGTCCGCGCCGAGCGGTACCTGTTCGTCGCGGGCGGGATCGGCATCACCCCGTTCATCCCGATGGTCGCCGCGGCCGAGGCGGACGGCGCGGACTGGCAACTGCTCTACGGCGGGCGGTCGCGCACGTCGATGGCGTTCGCCGCGTGGCTGCGGGAGCGGTACGGCGACCGGGTGGTGCTGTGGCCCCGCGACGAAGCGGGACTGCCCGACGTGCCGGGGATGCTGGGCAGAGCGGGCACCGGCACCGCGGTCTACTGCTGCGGGCCCGAACCGCTCCTGGCCGCGGCCGAGGAGCTCTGCGCGGGCCTCCCGGGACTCACCCTCCACGTGGAACGGTTCACGCCCAAGGAGAACACCGGCCCGGTGACGGGGTTCGACGTCGAGCTCGCCCAGTCGGGGCTGACGCTGGCGGTGCCCGCCGACCGGTCGATCCTGGAGGTGGCCGAGGACGCGGGAGTGCCGGTGCTGTCGTCATGTCGCGGCGGCACGTGCGGGACGTGCGAGACCCCGGTGCTCGACGGGGTCCCCGACCACCGCGACTCGCTGCTGACCAGCGAGGAGCAGGCCGCGAACGAGACGATGATGATCTGCGTGTCCCGCTCCCGCGGGCGGAAGCTGGTGTTGGACCTCTGACATGGCCGCGCTGACGACGAAGATCGGTACCCGCGCGGCGGCCCTCGTCGCCGCCGCGTCCTGCGGCTGGGCGTTCTGGACGGTGGCGGGCCACCTCGGTGACCCGCCACCGCGGGTCGCCCAGGTCTCCGCGCCCGGACCGGAGTTCCCGGTCATCATCCCACCCACGAGCACCGGATCGCTCTCCCCGCCACCGGTCCCGACACCACCGGTGACGGTGCCCGAACCGGGTCCGACCGCCGAGGGCCGCCCGGTCGGTGTCGGGCAGGCGGTCGCCACCGGCCGCGTCCCCCCGGTCGCGGCGCCGCCGGGGACACCCGGTCGACCGGCACCGACCTGGGAACCGCTGCCCGCACCGGGGCAATCGCTCCCGCCGCCTCCTCCACCACCGCCTCCCACCGGAACCCCGCCCGCGCCGCCGCGACCGTCCGACCCGCCGGTCGTCAGACCCCCGACCACCACACCGCCGCCCCCTCGACCGACCCCGCCCCCGCCCGCTCCGGAATGCGATTCGAGCGGATTGCTGGGGCCATTGCTCTGCGTCGTCCTCGGTCTGCTCGGCTGAGCGCGGGGAAGTATTCAACGCAAACGCTCCCAGTCCTTTTTTCGACGCTTTTCCTCACCGCGAGAACATTTTTTCACGATCGTCTATTTCACTTCTCGTTAACAGGAAGAAACCGAGTAGGTCCTGTTTTCCGTGATTCACTTTCCCTCGTTCGGACAGCCCGATTCCCACCGGGCCGGACAGGAATAGGAAGGAAACCCATGTTCCCAGAAGCTCCGCCAGGAGCCCACCGGAGGTGGCGTCGCGCCAAGGCGGTGGCCGCGCTCTCGGTCGCCACCCTCGGCATCTCCTCGGTGGCCGTGATCCCGGCCTCGGCCCAGCAGCCCATCGGGCTCGCCCCCGTGCCGATCACGTTCCACCTCAGGGACGACAACGGCAAGTGGTTCGACTCCGGGCTGAACCTGTTCGGAGACCAGTCCCTGGCGGTGGCGGTCATGCCCCGGCTCGGCACGCTGGGTGGACTGACCACCGGGGGTGAACTCTCCAGCCTGCTGAACTCCGACCTCGTCGGCGCGGTCGGCAACCTGACGGGGAACCTCCTCGGCCAGCTCCCGCTGCTCGGTTCGCTCGGCGGCGAACTGGGCAAGGCGCTGAACCTCGACAGCACCCTGGCATCGGTCAAGGCGATCGGGACGGCCGACCGGCAGGCCGCCCCGGCGGCGGCGAAGGCGGAGAACCTGCTCGGCAAGTTCGCCCAGCAGCTCAGCTCGATGCGCGCCGACCAGCCGTTCAACCTGAACTCCCTGCCGGTCGGCGTTGACCTGCAGGGCGCCCTGAACGACCTCGCCAAGTTCGCCGTCAAGGGCGCGCCGGTGACGGTCAACTTCGTGGTCGACCCGAAGGAGTCGACCGGCATCCGCAACCCGATGGGCCTGATCGCCCCCGAGGGCGCCGAGGGCTTCCCCTACGAGAACCCCGCGGGCGCGTTCTTCGGCCAGCGGTCGATCCAGCTCACCGAGCCCGGGCTGTACGCGTTCACCGACATGGTGACCCCGTACATGCTGGGCGCGGTGGTGGTCGACGACCCGCTCACCATCGGCCTCGACTTCGGCAAGGCGTCGATGGTGAACTCGCGCAACCTCGTCGTCCCGACCAACTCCGACATCGTCAACCGGCTGGTGAACACGTTCTTCAACATCACCAACCCGAACAACTGGCAGCAGTACAAGGCGGACTCGGAGAACAGCTTCAACGCGATCCAGCCGCCGGTGCCGATCCTGCAGTACGACGCCGCGGGCAACCCGGTGCTGATCCCGAACCTGGACGCCTACTTCGACAAGAAGTTCTCGTACCCGAAGACCCTGTCGAAGGGCAACCAGCTCCCCGAGGTCCCCGGCGTCGGTGAGGTGTGGATCGACACCGAGGTCGAGGAGTGGGCGGGCAAGAAGGCGGTCGGCTCGGCCACCAAGGTCGACGTGACCAACTGGACGGTCGACCGCAAGATCGGCGCCCCGTCGATCAACATGAACAACCCGCACAACATGTGGACCGACAAGGACTACAAGTACCTGTACCAGACCGAGTGGTTCGCCGACAAGGTGGACGTGTTCGACCGGGAGACCGGCGAGTTCGTCCGGTCCACGCAGGTCGGCCACAACCCGGCGCACGTGATGACGGCACCGGGCAGCGACAACCTCATCATCGGCATCAACGCGGGCAACGAGGTCGTCGAGCTGGCACCGGGCGGCACGAACGTGCTCCGCAAGATCACGGTCAGCCCGACCGGTGAGGTCCGGCACCCGCACGCGCACTGGACCAGTTCGGACGGCAAGACCGTGGTCACCCCGAACGTGATGACCAACAACGCGTCGGTGATCGACATGCCGACCGGCACGATCCGCACCGAGAAGACGGGCCAGTTCCCGATTGCCACGAGCATGACCCCGGACTCCTCGACGTTCTACACGGCGGACTTCCTCGGCCAGACGCTCACGTGCGTCTCGCTGGCGCAGGACGCCTGTGCGGACAACGGGCAGATGGCGCACAGCAAGACGATCGACCTGTGGGCGAACTACAGCCCGCAGGACGGCCCGAAGAGCGGCGCGCCGTTCGGCGGGTTGACGATCCAGCTGCCGGTCACCCCGGACGGCAACGCGATGCTCGCGGCGAACGTGCTGTCCCAGACGGTCACGGTCATCGACCCGAGGACCAACAAGATCGTCAAGGACCTGCCGTGCTCGGCGGGCTGCCACGGCATCAACTTCGGTGCCAAGAAGGGCGGCGGCTACTACGGCTACGTCTCCAACAAGTTCGCCAACGTCATGCAGATCATCGACGTCGACCCGAACGGCGACGGCGCCCTCGACGACGCGAAGATCGCGGGCCAGTTGACGCTCGACGCCACCCCGAAGACCAAGATGGACGGTTCCGTCTCCGGGAAGTCGGGCTACGGCGGCCAGGGCGTGCTGGCCATCCCGCTCGTCTACAACGGGTGGGCCCAGCAGAACCAGGGGAGCTGGCGGTCGCAGTTGACCTGCGGGCAGCTCAACCCGATCGACAAGTCCACCTGCTGACACCGACACGGTAGTGGTCCGGGACCGGGAGAGCTCCCGGTCCCGGACCACTCTGCTCAGGAGCCCACCATGGCCTACCGCCGGAAAGCCCTCCCTCGCGGCCTGTCCGCGTTGCTCGCGGCCGTGCTCGGCGCGATCGCGCTGTCGTCGCCCGCGACCGCCCAAGTGTCCATAGTGCCCGACCGCGCCGATGGCGGCGGCACGCGCACCTTCGCCTTCCGGTTGGCCAACGAGCGAACCGACACCAAGTCCACCCGGCTCGAACTGGTCTTCCCGGCGACCCCGCCCGTGCCCTACGTCAAGGTCGCCTCGGCACCGGGCTGGACAGCCACCATCCGCCCCCGGCCGCTCGACCCGCCGATCGAGGCGGACGGCAAGGTGATCCGCGAGGTCGTGGGGGCCCTCGTCTTCGAAGGCGGCGCGATCGGCCCGAGGCAGTTCGAGCAGTTCCTCGTCACCATGGGCCCGCTGCCCGCCGAGGGCAGGCTGCTGCTCGGGGCGACGCAGACCTTCGCCAACGGGGCGGTCTCGCGCTGGGACCAGAACACCGCGCCCGCTCCGGTGATCAACTTCGGGGCGGGCTCCGGCGCGGGCGGGGGCGCGGCTCCCGCAGCCGTGGCCCCGGCGGGCGAAGTCGACGCGGCGCAACCGTTCCAGGTGGTCGACACCGCCGCCCCCGCGGACCAGGGGGCGCGGAGCGCGGGCACCACCGGCGGGCCCCCGTTCGCCGTGCTGTGGGGCGCGCTGGGCCTCGCGCTCGCCGTGATCGCGGTGGTCGGGTACCGGTCCCACCGCCGCGGGCTGAGCACGGCCGCCGCGGAACCCGACACCGCGGAATCCGACACCGCGGAGTCCGCTGCCGACGAGCCGGACACAGCGGGACCCGGCGCCGCGGGACCGAAGGCCGGGCGCGTCGAGGAGAGCGGGGTGGGTGCCGAGTGACGACCGTGCGGGAACGCCCCCGCGCCGCGCCCGCCCGCCCGCGCGCCGCCGCCGGGCAGTTCGTCGCGCTGCTGCTGCTGGTCGCCGCCTGCTGGGGCGCGCTGCTCGCCACCACCCCGCGGGCGACCGGGGACCCGGTGCTCCTGACGACCTCCCCGGGCAACACCGAGCTCGTCAAGTCACCCGACGCGGTCGTGTTGACCTTCGACCGCCCGGTGCCCGCCGCCCTGGCCACCGTGCGCGTCCTCGACCCCGGCGGCAGGCAGGTGGTCTTCACCCGGCCGACCCACCCGGACGGCCGGGAGGACGCGATCTCCGTCCCCATGCCCGCGCAGCGCAACGAGGGCACCTACGCCGTGGCGTGGACCGCGCCGTCGAGCGGGCTGGAACCCGTCAGCGGCTCCTTCACCTTCGACGTGTCCCGCCCGATCCAGCCCGGCGGCATCCCGGCGATCGAGACGACGCGCGACCCGGTCGTGGCGGCCGCGCACCTGGCGGCGCGGGCGCTGGCGGTCGCGGCCATGGTGCTGCTCGCGGGCCTGGCGTTCTTCGTCGCCTCGCTCGGGCCCCCCGCCGTGCGGGCCAGGGTCACCCGTCGGCTGATCAAGGTCGCCTGGTGGCTGCTGGTCGGGAGCACGCTCGTCGCCCTGGTGTCGTTCGGGCCGTACGCGGCGTGGGTGCCGTGGCACGACGCGCTCGACCCGCGACTCCTCTCCGCCGCCGTCGAGTCGACCGGGGGCGCGGCGCTGCTCGCCCGCCTCGCCACCCTCGTCCCCGCCACCCTCGGCCTCGTGCTGCTGGTGGTGAACCCGCCCGCGACCACGGCGGTCGAGCGGTGCTCGCGCGGCGCGGCGGTGCTCGGCTGCGCGTCGGCGGTCTTCGCCACCTGGCCCCTCGCCGACCCCCGATCGCTCGGTTCACCGTCCCCCCTCGCGCTCGCCGCGGACATCGGTCTCCTCGTCGCCCTGGCCATCCCGGTGGGCGGCTTGGTGCTGCTGCGGTTCCCGGTCGGTCGCCACCGGCACGCCGTGGCCCGGCTCGCGCGGTCGGTGGTGGGGTGCGCGGTGCTGCTCGCCGTCGCCGGGACCGCCCAGGCCTGGCTCGGGCACGGCCTCGGCCTGCTCCCCGCCGGAGCCCTCGCCCTGGCCGCGGTCCTCGCCGTCTTCGCCTGGCTGCTCTCCCGCCGCGCGGCGGGCGGGTCCGCGAAGGCGCGGTCGACCCGGCTCGGCCACCAGGTCGTGGGGGTGGCGGGAGCCGCCGCGCTGATCACCGCGACCACCGCGACGCTGATCGCCCTCGACCCCGGCCAGAGCGCGCACGCGGCGGGCCCGGTGGGTCAGGCCCCGGCGGCGATCCGCGAGCAGGCCCCGCCCGCGCGGCTCACCTACGACACCGGCACCCCGAGCGGGCAGGGCTCGCTGGACCTGGTGCTCATCCCGACCACCGACCGGCTCGACGTACGCGTGTCGGTCCTCGGCCCGCACGGCGCCCACACCGCCGTGAGCATCGCCCTCAAGCGCGACAACCGGACGGAACCGGTGCCCCTGGACCGCGCGGGCCCCGGCCACTGGACGGGCCGGGCGACGGTGCCCGAGCGCGGGCGGTGGCAGCTCGCCCTGACCCTGCGGGCAGCCGACGGCAGCACGCACACGGTCGGGCAACCCATCGACGTGCGATGAACGCCCCCACCAGCCGCCTGGGAGTCGCCTTGTCCTCGCCCCCCGCCGCCCCCACCCGCCGGGCCGCCGCCCGGCCGCGCCTGAGCCCCGTCCTGCAGATCGTCGCCCGGCGGCTGCACTTCGTCGCGGGCATCGTGGTCGCGCCCTTCCTCGCGGCGCTGTGCCTGACCGGGCTCGTCTACGTGTTCAGCCCGCAGATCCACGACAGCCTCTACCGGTCCGACCTGCACGTGCACCACGTCGGCGAGGTGCGCCGCCCCCTTGCCGAACAGGTCAGGGCAGCGCTCACGGCCCACCCGGAGGCGACGCTCAAGGCCGTCCTCACCCCACCCGCCGACGACCGCACCACCCGGGTGGTGCTGGCGGTCCCCGGCCCGGACGGGATCGAGGACCGCACGGTGTTCGTCGACCCGTACACCAGGCTGATCAACGGCGAGCTGACCACGGTCGAGAACCGGCTGCCCGCGAACACGTGGCTGCGCCAGTTCCACGGCAACCTGCACCTGGGCGCACCGGGCAGGCTCTACGCCGAACTCGCCGCGAGCTGGGTGCCCCTGATCGCCGTGGGCGGCCTGGTGCTGTGGCTGGCCCGCACCCGCCGCAAGCGCACCCGGCGCGAAGTGCTCCTGCCGTCCGTCCGCGACAAGATGGGGTGGACGCGGCTGCGGGCGATCCACGGCGCCGCGGGCCTGTGGCTCGCGGTCGGCCTGGTGCTCCTGGCCGGGACCGGGCTCACCATGACCCGGTTCGCGGGCGGTCGGGCGGACTCGACGATCGACCCCGGCCGCCTGCGGGCCCCCGTGCTCGCGGCGGCCCCGGTGCCGGTCCCGGCGGGTGCCCAGCCCATCGACATCGACCGCGCGGTGGTGGCCGCCAAGGCCGCCGGGCTGAGCGGCGAACTGGCCGTGACCCCGCCGTCGGGTTCGGGTACGCCCTTCACCGTCACGGAGATCTCGGACGGCCTGCCCATCCACCGGGGTGCCGTGGCGATCGACCCCTACACCGAGGGGGTGACCGAACACCTCGACTGGAGCGACTACTCGCCGGTGGCGAAGCTCAGCACCCTGGCCACGCAGTTCCACACCGGCACCCTGTTCGGCCTCGCGAACCAGATCGCCCTCGCGCTGCTGGCGGCGGCCACGTTCGCCCTGCTCGCCCTCGGCTACCGCATGTGGTGGATACACAACCCGTACCGGAGGCGGTGGGAATCGCTGCCGCGCCCGGTGTGGCGCCAACTGGCGGGCGGCCCGCTGGTCGTGGTCCTGCTCGGGGTGGCGGCGCTGGCGTGGGTGCTCCCCGCGGTCGGCGCGAGCCTGCTGGTGTTCCTGGCCGTGGACGCGCTCGTGAGCCGGTTCAAGCGGCGCAAGGCGGGACAGCCCGCGGTCAGGCCTCCGGCGTCATGAACTCCAGGCGGTTCCCGACGCAGTCGCAGGAGTAGAAGCGGCGGAAGCCCGGGAACCCGTCGTCCCAGGCGACCGCCACCCCGGCGCTCCCGAGCCGTTCGGCGAGGTCGTCCAGCGCCCGCACGACGATGCCGGGGTGCGCCTTGCGGGCGGGCCGGAAGTCGTCCTCGACGCCCAGGTGGATCTCCAGGGTGTCGCCCCGCACCCACAGCCCACCGCGAGCCGCCAGGGCGGGGGGCTTGCGCACCTCGTGCAGGCCGAGCAGGCCGACGTAGAAGCGACGGCACTCGTCCTCGCTCCCGGGCGGGATCGCCAGTTGGACGTGGCCGGTTCCGGAACCTTATCGCCCGCATATCGAAAACCGCGTACGTGCCTGCAACACCACGCCGTCTTGACTGGCGGCATGACCCACAGCGAACCGGCACGGGCAGCGGCCTGCCGCACCCGATCGCCCGCGGTCCGGCCTTTCGCCGCCGTTGCGGGAACGGGGATCACGGTCTACGGGTGCGAACAGGACGAGGCCGACCTGTTCCGGGAGATGGCGCCTCGCTTCGGCGTGCGGCCGACCATCGTCGAGGCCGCGGTGTCCGAGGCCAACGCCGCGGTGGCGGCCGGGAACCGGTGCGTCAGCGTCAGTCACAAGAACCGGATTCCCGACCGGGCTCTCCGCGCGCTCAGCCGGGCCGGCGTGGTGTACGTCTCCACGAGGAGCGCCGGGTGCGACCACGTCGACGTGGAGTACGCGAACAGCGTCGGCATCACCGTCGGGAACGTCGCCTACTCGCCGGACAGCGTGGCGGACTACACGCTGATGCTCATGTTGATGGCCGTGCGCGGCGCCAAGGCCACCATCAGGCGCACGGATGCCCACGACTACCGGTTGGGTGACGAACGCGGGAAAGAGCTGCGCGACCTGACCGTGGGGGTGGTCGGAGCGGGGCGCATCGGCACGGCGGTCATGGACAGGCTGCGCGGTTTCGGTTGTCGCGTCCTGGCCCATGACATCCGCCCCACGACCCCCGCCGAGCGCGTTCCCCTCGACGAGTTGTTGCAGCAGGTCGACGTGGTGACGCTCCACACGCCGCTCAACGCCGACACCCACCACCTCCTCGACCGCCGGCGCATCGAGGGGATGAAGCGCGGCGCGTACGTCGTCAACACCGGGCGCGGCCCACTGCTCGACACCCAGGCCCTGGTCTCCGCCTTGGAAAGCGGTGGGTTGGGTGGCGCGGCGCTGGATGTCCTCGAAGGCGAGGAGGGGATCTTCTACGCGGACCGCCGGAACGGGTCCATCGAGAACGATCTGCTGCTGCGCCTGCAGGGAATGCCCAACGTGATCATCAGCCCGCACTCGGCCTACCACACGGACCACGCGCTGGTCGACACCGTCGAGAACTCCATCGTCAACTGCCTGGACTTCGAGAGCAGGAAGCAGCACCGGACATGAGAATCGGAATAATTTTCGGGGGAGTTTCCGAGGAACACCCCGTCTCGGTCAAGTCCGCGCGGGAAATCGCCGAGCACCTCGACGCCGACAAGTACGAACCGTTCTGGATCGGGGTGACCGAGAGCGGCGCCTGGCGGCTTTGCGACGGCCCCGACCCGGGCTGGGAGGGCGGCGGTCGCCCGGTCGTGCTGTCACCGGACCGGAGCGCCCGCGGACTGCTCGTCCCGGGGCGCGGGGAGTTCGAGGTGATCGGCCTGGACCTCGTGCTGCCCGTCCTGCACGGCAAGCTCGGCGAGGACGGTGCGGTGCAGGGCCTGCTGGAGCTCTCCGGCATCCCCTACGTCGGCTGCGACGTCCAGAGTTCCGCGCTGTGCATGGACAAGTCGCTCGCGTACGTGGTCGCCGGTGCCGCGGGAATCCCGACGCCGGACTTCCGGACTGTCCTGGCGAACGAGGACGTCGACCCCGAACCGCTCACCTACCCCGTCTTCGTCAAGCCCGCGCGCTCGGGGTCGTCCTTCGGCGTCAGCAAGGTGACCCGCCGGGAAGAACTGCCGAGCGCGGTGCGGACCGCACGGCGGTACGACTCGAAGGTGCTGATCGAAGGGGCTGTCGTCGGCAGCGAGGTCGGGTGCGCGATCCTGGGGGACGGGCCGGACCTGATCGCGGGCGAGGTCGACCGGATCTCGCTGTCCCACGGGTTCTTCCGGATTCACCAGGAAAGCGCCCCGGAGATCGGTTCGGAGAACTCGACGGTCACCGTTCCCGCGGACATCCCGGAGCGGACCCGGTCGCGTGTCCAGGAGGTGGCCAAGGCCATCTACCGCGCCCTGGGGTGCTCGGGGCTGGCGCGGGTGGACATGTTCCTGCGGGAGGACGGCACGGTGGTCCTCAACGAGGTCAACACCTTCCCCGGCATGACCTCCTACAGCCGCTACCCGAGGATGATGGCGGCCGCCGGGATTCCGCTCGCCGAAGTGGTCGACCGGGCGGTGGCGTCGGCCCTGACGGGGAGGTCGTGATGGGGGAGGACTTCGTCTTCGTGGACGAGTTCGTGCCCGGAGTGCGCTGGGACGCCAAGTACTCCACCTGGGACAACTTCACCGGCAAACCCGTGGACGGGTACGCGGTGAACCGCGTCGTCGGCACGAGGGCGCTGTGCGCGGCCCTGGAGGACGTGCGGGAGAAGGCCGCGCCCCTCGGCTTCGGCCTGCTGCTCTGGGACGGCTACCGCCCGCAACGGGCCGTGGACTGCTTCCTGCGCTGGTCGCGACAGCCGGAGGACGGCCGGACGAAGCTGCGGCACTACCCGCACATCGACAGGGCCGAGATGTTCGAAAAAGGGTATGTGGCGGCGAAGTCGGGACACAGCCGGGGCAGTACCGTCGACCTGACGCTCTACCACCTGGCCACCGGCGAACTCGCGCGAATGGGCGGCGACCACGACTTGATGGACGTGATCTCACACCACGGAGCGCCGGGGGTCACGCGGCTCGAAGCGGAGAACCGCCTGCACCTCCGCTCGGTGATGGAGGCCTGCGGTTTCATCTCCTACGAGTGCGAGTGGTGGCACTACACGCTCAAGGACGAGCCCTACCCGTCCACCTACTTCGATTTTCCCGTCGCGTAGTCGAAGGTGTGCGAATGCGACTGGCGCACTCCGCTCCCGGGGGCGGATTGTGGCCCTGTGGTCATCACCGGTCGGTGCCCGGTGGCGCGATGGGAAGCTGCACCGTGACGCGGAGTCCGCCCGCGGCCCGGCGGGTGAGGGTGAGCGCCCCGTCGTGCGCCTGGGTGATGCTCTTGACGATCGCCAGGCCGAGGCCGACCCCCGCGTGGTCGTCGCGGATGCGCTGGGTGCCGCGCTGGAACGGTTCGACCAGTGTGGAGATCAGGTGCGGGGCAAGCTCCTGGCCGGTGTTCTCGACGGTGAGCACCACGGCCCTGGGGTGAACGCTGGTCGTGACCCACACGGTGCCCCGCTCGGGCAGGTTGTGGACGATCGCGTTGTGCACGAGGTTCGTCGTCAGTTGCAGCAGGAGCGCGTGGGAGCCGACGGTGGGGGCGATGTCGCCGGAGGTCTCGATGGTGGTGCCGCGCTTCTCGGCCAGCGGGAGCAGCGTCTCCGCGGCCTCCTCCGCGATGAGGGACAGGTCGACGTGTTCCCGGTTGAAGGACCGCTGGTCGGCGCGGCTGAGCAGGAGCAGCGCCTCGGTGAGGTCGATCGCCCGGGTGTTGATGAAGTGCAGGCGGTCGACGAGTTCGTCCGCCTCCCGCCTCGGGTCGCTGCGGGCCACGTCGAGGAGTGTCCGCGTGATCGCCAACGGGGTGCGCAGCTCGTGCGAGGCGTTGGCCGCGAACCTCTGCTGTTCGGCGTTGTGCGCGTCGAGCCGCGCGAGCATGGTGTCGAAGGCGTCGGCGAGCTCGCGGAACTCGTCCTCGCGGCCCTCCAACTGGATTCGGTGGGAGAGCGACCCGTTCGCGGCCAGGCGGGTGGCGTTGGTGATGCGGGTCAGCGGCGCGAGCATGCTGCCCGCCAGGACCCACCCGCCCACGAGGCCGAACACCAGCAGGAACACCAGCATCGCGGCGACCTTCGGGGCGAAGGCGCGCATCAGGTCGGCGCGGTCGGGCACGTGCGGGCCGGGCGTCCACGGCACCCCGGGAGCGCTGCGCTGCGGGGTGAGGACGATCTCCTCGGGCACGTAGCGCAGCAGGAACACCCACACCACGGCCAGCAGCAGGGCACCGGTGAGCATGAGGAACCCGGCGTAGCTGAGGGTGAGCTTGAGGCGAACGCTCGGACCGGGCGCCCTACCCACGCTCCCCGCCCCCGCGTTCCGCGTCGATGCGGTAACCCGCGCCCGCCACGGTGGCGATGATCCAGGGTTCGCCGAGGCGCTTGCGCAGCGCCGAGACGGTGATGCGCACGGCGTTGGTGAACGGGTCGGCGTTCTCGTCCCACGCCCGCGCCAGGAGCTCCTCGGCGCTGATGACCCCACCTTCGGCGGCGACGAGCACCTCGAGCACGGCGAACTGCTTCCGGGTGAGCGCCACGTAGCGCCCGTCCCGGTGGACCTCGCGGCGGAACGGGTCCAGCCGCAGGCCCGCGATCTCGCGCACCGGCGGCCTGCTGTGGGCGCGCCTGCGGTCGAGCGCCCGGAGCCTGAGCACGAGCTCCCGCAGTTCGAACGGCTTGGTCAGGTAGTCGTCGGCGCCGAGCCCGAACCCGGACGCCTTGTCGTCGAGCCGGTCGGCGGCGGTGAGCATCAGGATCGGCATCCCCCCACCGGAAGCGACGATGCTCGCGGCGACCTCGTCCCCGGAGGGCCCGGGGATGTCGCGGTCGAGGACGGCGATGTCGTAGGAGTTGACGCTCAACAGCTCCAGGGCGGTGTCCCCGTCACCGGCGATGTCGGCCGCGATCGCTTCCAGGCGCAGCCCGTCGCGGATGGCCTCGGCCATGTAGAGCTCGTCCTCGACCACCAGCACTCGCATGCTCCGATGCTACGAGCCCGCGCATATCGGCAGCATATCGAAAACCATGTTCATGCCAGCGCCGTCCGGTGGGAAGAATGGCGGATCATTCACGACGTGGTGCGAAAGGGATCACGGCTGGGATTGTCGTTCGGCATCCGCCGGGTCGGCGATCGGTGGCGACGCGCTCCACGGACCGAGGGACGACCGGGTGCCCTGCCCGCTGGGCGGCCTCGGACGCCGCGCCCCGCCCCAGGTGGGGCCGCCTCGCGTTGACGAACAGCACCGGGTCACCGCGGCGCTCCCGCCGCCACCGGGTCCACCGCGCGGCCCTCCCGCACCGGCGCTCCCTGCCTGGCCATCGCCAACTGCGACAGCGCGATCCCGGTCAGCATCGCCGCCGACCCGGTCCACTGCGCCGCGCTCAACCGCTCGCCGAGCACCAGCGCCGCCAGCACGCCGCCCACGACGATCTCCAGCGCCGCGATCAGACTCGCCGAGGTGGACGGGATCACCCGCTGCGCGATCACGCCCAGCGCGATCGCGCCCGCCATCCCCACCAGTCCCACGTACAGCACCAGCCCCCACACCGGCGCCGACCCCGCCGTGCTGGTCAGCACCTCGAACGGGAACGGCGCGAACACCCCCGCCGCCGTCAGCGCCACCGCGCCGAGGCACGCCCCCCAGGTGGCCATGACCAACGGGTCGTGCGTGCGCAGACCCCGCTCCGCCAGCAAGAACCGCCCCGCCAGGGTCACCGCGGCGGCGAGGCCGAAGGCGACACCCACCCGGTCCAACCCGCCCCCGCCGACCTCGCTGACCAGCGCGAGACCGGCGAGGAGCACCGCGATCCCCACCCACAGCAACGCCGGGACCGGCCTGCCCCGCACGAACCGGACCCACAGCGCCACGAGCACCGGGGCCAGGTACTCCAACAGCAACGCCACGCCCACGGGCAGCCGCCCGAGCGCCACGGTGTAGAGGACCTGGTTGACCGCGATCGTGACCACCCCGTACAGCGCGACCAGCCACCAGTCGCCGCGCGGAACGGACATGCGCCCCCTGCGCAGCAGCAGCGCCGCCGCGAGGAGGGCCAGCGCGCCGACCACCGTGCGCGCCTGGATCACGTTCACCGGGGACAGCCCGCTGCCCGCCAACAGCTTCAACGCGGGAGCCGCGCTGCCCATCGCCACCGCGCCGAGCGCGCCGAGCGCCAGACCGCCTGCCAGGCCCGTCCTGCTCATCGCGCGAGCACGTCCGCGGTCCGGGCGCAGCGGGTGGTGTCAGAAATGGTGGAAACCGATGGTGATATCGCGGTCGTCATCAGCCCAGCCCTCCCGATTTAACATATGTCGATTGTCGCCGGAAACGCTGTACGCGGCGGATTCCCGAACGCTTTCACCGCGATTCAGACCTGTTTTCCCCATCCGAGGAATGACAGTAGTCGAAACCCTCCGCAATGCGCTTGAAAACTTCCCGCGCCTGGCGCGAAAATATTGCGTGCCCCCGCAACCCCTCGACGACCTCGACCACCGCCTGCTGGCCCTCCTGCAACAGGACAGCGGCAAGACCCTCGCCGCCCTCGGCGACCTGGTCGGCCTGTCCCCCAGCGCGGTCCAACGCCGCATCACCCGCTACCGCGAAACCGGCCTCATCACCCGCACCGTCGCCGTCCTCGACCCCCGAACCGCCACGGACGCGCTCCTGGCCATCTGCGCGGTGACCCTCGACCGCGAGTCGGTGGAAGCCCACGAGGAGTTCCGCGCGCACCTGCTGGCGAACCCCCACGTCCAGCAGCTCTACAACGTCACGGGCGACCACGACTACATCGCCGTCCTGGCGACCACCGGCATCGGCCAACACCGGTCCGTCGCCGACGAGGTGCTGAAGTCGGCCCCGAACATCCGCCGCTACACGACGATGGTGGTCTTGGACCCGCTGCGCACGACACTCACCCTGCCGACCCGCTGAGCCACGCGCCGGTCCGGACTTCCTGATCCGGGCGTTCGCGGTGGCTCGGACCTGCCCGCGGCGCGGCACCGGACTCCGGCCGCGAAGGCGTCGGTGGAGACCGCGGTGTGCCCGTGCCTTGCGAGCACGGCAGCGCCCGCCCCGGGGTCAGCGCAGTTGGTACTGCAAGTAGGCGATGTAGCCCCGGGTGGTTTTGGTGACGGGGTTGTTGTACCCGAGGACGCGGGTCTGGTCCGGCAGGAGTTGCCGGAGTTCGTCGAGTGCTGTGGTGATGTCGCCGCTGCGCGCCCGCCAGTGGGCGATGTTGTGGCGGGTGTTGAGGACATCCGGGTGCTGGGGTCCCAGGATGTCGATCTGGAGCGGGAGCAGTTGCCGGAGTTCGTCGAGTGCTGTGGTGATGTCGCCGCCGCGCGCCCGCCAGTGGGCGATGTTGTAGCGGGTGGTGAGGGTGGCGATGTCGTGCGGGCCGAGGGTGCTGACCTGGCAGGCCAGGACGTCGTCGAGTTCGGTGAGTGCTGTGCCGATGTTCCCGGATTCAGCTCGCCAGTGGGCCAGGTTGTGGCGGAGGGCCAGGGTGTCCCGGTGCTCCCGGCCGAGGAGTGCCGTCAGACCGGCGAGGAGTTCTTCCCCGCTGGTGATGGCGGTGTCCGTTTCCCCGGCTTCGGCTTGCAGGTAGATGATGTTGTGCCGGGTGAGTAGGGCGTCCGGGCTGCCTGCCCCGAGGACCCGTTCCTGCTCGGCCAGGACCTGCTGGAGCTTCCCGATCGCCCCGTCTTCTCCAGCCACGGCTTGCCAGTAGGCCATCTTGTAGCGGGCCAGGAGGACCCTGGGGTGGTCGGGCCCGGAGTGTTCGGTGGCGGTGGAGTGCAGGTCGCGGAAGTAGTCGGCCGCCGCCTCGTGCTGCCCCGCGTCGCCGAGGCTGTTGCCGACCTGGAAGAGGACGTCGTGGCCGCCGCGGGTCCAGAGTGCGGGGCCCGCGACCTCGGCCAGGGCGATGGCGTTCGCCCGCAGGACCTCGGCCAGGGCGATGGCGTCCGGGCTCAGGGGTTTCGTGGTGTCGGTGTCCGGCCACACCTCCAGCAGCGTGTCCGCGGCCACCCGGACGCAGGTGGCCCGGTCGCCGGGTGCCATCGATTCCAGGGTCGCGCGTTGCGTGAGGGAGTGCACGCGGATCTGACCGGACTGGCCCGTCCTGGTGACCAGGGAAAGGCGGGTCAGGCAGCCGAGCGCGTCGCTCAGGTCGTCTTGCGTCGCGTCCGTGCCCACGTACTTCGTCACGGCTGCGGAGACCAGGGCGGACTCGGGGATGCCGTTGGCGTCGAGCACGGCGGCGATGTCGAGGACCTTGCCCGCGATGCCCCGCGGCGCCAGTTCGTTCGCCCGGTCCACCGACAGCGCCCACGTGGTCGCCACCGCTCGTTCCGAGGCCAACAGCTCGGTCTGGGGTGGGAAGAGGTCCTTCAGGGTGCGCCTGCGGTCATCCCAGCGGACGGCGTACGCCTCGCAGGTCAGACCGCGGTCGGCGATGTACGCCGCGACCTGGCCGATCGCCAGCGGCAGGTGGCTGACCAGTTCCCCGATCGCCCCCACCCCCCGCAACAGGTCCTGCCGACCGCGCAGGCGCTCCTCGAGGCAGGCCCGGGACTGCTCCGGGGTGAAGAGGCCGAGTTCGACGTAGCTGCGCCCCGGGGTCTGGAAAGCCGCGTCCTGACGGCGGGTGGTGGCGATGGTCCGCCCGACCGGCGACGACGGCGGCCACAGGTTCTCGATGTCCCGGGGGCGCCAGATGTCGTCCAGGACGACCAGCCAGCGGGTGCCCGTGGTGGCGAACCAACTGAAGAGCAGCTGGATCGCGAGGTCCGGGTCCTCCCGCCCGGTCAAGGCCTGGGCCAGGGCCGTGTAACCGGAAACCAGGTCCGCGCGGGAGGTCGCCGTGATCCATGCCAGGAGCTCGACCCTGTTCCCGTTCCACTCCTGGTGGGCGTATTCGGCGACCAGTTGGGTCTTGCCGACCCCGGCGGTCCCGAAGACCACCGTGCATCCGCTGGTGGTGGGGAGCGCCGTGGTGGTCGCACGCGGCTGGTAGCCCGGCGCGATGTCGGGAACCGCCCCCCACAGGCACGGTGGGGCGATCTTCCCCTGGTACGGGGACGGGCCGTGGAAGTGGACATCCCGCACGCTGCGCGCCTGGACCGCGTTGGTGGCTCGGCCACTCACGTCCATGCGGTCATGAGGGGTGTCCTCGTCCATCGGCCCATCATCGGCCATGCGAAACCGTATCCGGTACCGGACCTGACACGCCGGGGGAGAATCGCCCCGGCCTCGGACCACCTCCGACCCGCAGCGGACTGCCGACGACGACCACTGCCGAGCCGCGCGGCCGTCGGGCGGAAAGGGCCCGGGCTGAACCGAGGCGGGCGTGCCGTCTCAGCCACTGCGAACGATGCGGCTACCCACTCGCATAAGTGCCGTTGCAGTAGGGTGAAGTGACAGTGTGACGTTCGGTGGACAGGTCGAGAAGTAATCTTCAGAAGGCTTGCCGTCGCTGCTGGATTGTCTGGTGGTCGTCTCTGGACTGTCTGGCGTGACAGCGAGCAGTGGGGGGTGGGCGTGGTGTGGAGCACGCGGCAGTTGGCAGAGCTGGCCGGCACGACTGTCAAAACGGTGCGGCATTATCACCGGATTGGTGTGCTCGACCTGCCTGACCGGGCACCCAACGGGTACAAGCAGTACCACGTGGCTCATCTTGTCCGGTTGCTCCGGATCAAGCGCTTGACCGACATCGGCCTTTCGCTCGCCCAGATTCGGGAGATGGGAGGTGACGACGGTGGTTCGGAGGACACGTTCTGCATGCTTGACGCCAAGTTGGCGGATACGGTCGAGCAGCTACAGCGAATTCGCGGGGAGCTTGCGGTCCAGCGCGAGCACGGTGCTCCGTTGGATTCCCCGGCACGGTTCGGGGGCGTCGCTGACGGGCTGTTGGAGAAAGACTGGGCGATGTTGACGGTGTTCTCCGGGACTTTGCCGGATCACGCCATCGATGACCTCTGTCGGTTGATGGCGGAGCCCACCGACCGTGGTGTCGATGAGGAGTTCGATCGCCTTTCCGAGGACGCCGACGATGGGGCTGTCGCGGCGATCGCGAGCCGCCTGGCCGAGTCGATCCAGCGCAGCCACGCCCGGTTCCCGTGGATGGCGGACCCGTGCTCCGGGGGAACGCGGCGCCAAGAGCTCGCCGAGGCTGCGATCGGATCTGCTGTCGTCGAGCGGTTCAACGCCGCCCAGCTCAAGGCCCTCGCTCTCGCACACGCACAAGTGCGGGCGGGAAACTGATCGAAGGCACGTGGCCGAATGTGCGTATGTCGTTTCGGTGGGCGACCGGACGGCAGTCCGCTCAGCTTCCGATATCGACCCACGGGAAACGTCGTTGATCATGCTCATGGCGCCGAGTGTCGGGTGTGGCCCGAGGGCGGAGTCGACCTCAGGTGCCTGAAAAGGTGATCCGGCGTTTCAGGGGAACGCTCGCAAGCGAGGAATTCGCCGGTCGGCGGCCCGGCTGAGCCTGCTCGTATCGCCCTCGCAAGCTCAGCCGGGCGCCGCATCGCGCTATTCCGGGGATGCCTTGCAGCGCTGGTCTCGAGGCAGGCTGCCGTCAACCAGGTACGTGGTGGTGACGTTCAACGCGCAGGCGTTGCCGCCCACGACGTAGACCCCGTGCCCGCTGCCTTCGACGCTGACCATCCGGGATCGCTGCGCGAACTTCTCCCGCAGCAATTCGCCGCCGCGGTGCGGAGTGGGCACGTCGTGCTGGTTCTGCAGGATCAGCACGTTCCGGGGACCTTTGTCGTTGACCGGCACCGGTGGCTCGGCTGGTCGGTGTGGCCAGTAGGCGCAGGGGGTGATGTTCGCAGCGGACGCCCCGAAAAGCGGGTACCGCTGGCGGTCTTCGGCCACCGCGCGCCGGTAGGTGTCGATGTCGGTGGGCCATTCGACGTCGTTGCAGGTCACGGCGAGGAACACGGTGAGGAAGTTGTCCGTGGGCAGCAGCTCGGTTTTCGTGTTTGCCCGCAGGCCCGGTGCCGAGGGGCTGTCCTGGCGCAGGATCTGCCACAACTGCGCTGTTTTCGCGTACAGCGACTCGTTGAACAAGTTGCCGAAGAGGTTGAGCCGGAACAGTGAACCGTCCAGGCCGTCCACGGGCTGCTTGTCGAGTTTTTCGGCAATCTCGAAGTAAGTTCGGCGCACCTGCGCGGGTGTACGGCCGAGACCGTAGGCACCGTGTCGTTCCGCGGCCCATTCGGCGAAGTCCGGGAACGTCTGCTCCATGCCCAGCGCATAGCGGCGCATGCCGTCGTGGTCGAGGTGGGTGTCGCCGACGTTGCTGTCGAGCACGATCCGGTCTGAACGCTCGGGGAACATCGAGGCGTAGGCGGCCCCCAGGGCTGAACCATAGGAGAGGCCGAAGAAGCTGGTTTTCCGCTCACCGAGCGCGGCCCGGATGCGGTCCATGTCGCGAGCGTTGTTCGCGGTGGTCAAGTGTCGCAACCTGTTGTCGCGGTCATTGGCCGTGCACTGCTCTGCGACCCGCTTCGCCACAGCGGCCTGCGCGGTGACCGCCGCGTCGTCGACCGCGTAGGGCGGGATGTTGGCCAAGTACGGCCCGGTGGTGGTGAAAGCGCAGCTCACCGGTGCGGAGCGGCCGACACCACGGGTGTCCACCCCGATCAGGTCATAGCTGTCCAACACACTGGTCGGCAGCCCCTTGTTCGCCAGTTGCGCGGACAGAACCAGACCCGAACCGCCGGGACCACCGGGGTTGAGAATCAGCACGCCCCGGCGTTTGCCCGGGTTCGTGCTGGCGAGCCGGGAGATCATCAGGTTGATCTGAACACCGCCCGGGTCGGTGTAGTCCAGCGGAACCGGCACCACGGCGCATTGCAGCTCACGTGGAGCGGCTCCCGCCACCACGTCGTCGGGGCAGGCGGTCCACCCCAGCCGCGTCGCCTGCGCGTCGGCCATCGCGGGCGCGGCCAGAGGGACACTCAAGCCGAGCACGGCCGCGAGAACCCACCCACGGCCGAGTCGATGTTTCCAGTGCATGGTCGTTCCCCCGCCCGTCTGATCCGGTGATTTGCGAACCCATCCCAGCTCATGCCCTTGGGGCAAGGTCAACCACGGACCTTCTGCCCAGGTGAAGCGCACTGCGGGCAGGTGATCGAGCCGAGGAAGGCTTCGTGGATGTCGTCGCGTATCTCCCAGCGGGTGCGCAGGCGGCGGAACCGGTGCAACAACGCCAAGGCTCGCCCGACGACCCAGCGGCGCACGCTGAGCCCGGAGCCGTGTTCGACGCCGCGGCGGGCGATGAGCGCACGAGCCGTTCGGCGGGGGCGGAGTCGATGGGCACGACCACCCCGGCGAGCACGATCTCGGCCACGCGCAGCATCGCCTCGGTGTTCAGCGCGATCTTGATCGACCGGTCGTCGAGCAGACCGATGACGACGCCCGCGGTCACGAGGCCGATCACGCCGATGTGGGTGGACAAGGCTGTGGCCGGTGTGTCGGCCGCGTCGCGGTGCGCTGTTCCGGAGAAGTCCGGTATCCCCTGACCGGCTGTCCGCACCCGGCCACTCGACTGGGCGCTCCGGCTGGTCCGCGGGTGCCGCCGGGCGGTGGCGGGGACGAGGATCGTGAGGCCGGTCCGCGGTGGCGTTCCCGCCTGCCCGGATCGCGCTCCACGTTCACGACCGGACAATCGGAGTTGTTTCCCGTGCACACCCTGATCGACCGCACGACCTTGCGGGCCCTTCTGGAGCATGCCAGACCGCAGCGGCGCACCATCCTCTGCGGAGGGTTGCTCGTCCTGTTGAGCGGTCTCGCCGCCGCGGCGCTGCCGTTGGCGGCCAAGGAGTTGGTGGACCGCCTGGGCGCGGGCGGCGGGATCACCGGCTTGCTGGTGCTGCTGGTCGGTCTCGCGCTGGCCGGTGCCGTGATCGCGATGGCAGGCAACTACCTGCTCGAGCGTGCCGCCGAGTCGGTCGTGCTGGGCGCCAGGAAACGGCTGGCGAGGCGGTTGCTGTCGTTGCGGGTACCCGAGTTCCAGCGCGCCGAGCCGGGCGATCTGCTGTCCCGGTTCACCGGTGACACGACGTTGCTGCGCGAGGTCTGCACGCACGCCCTCGTCGGATTGATCACCGGTACGGCGACGACCGTGGTGATGGTCGTGATGATGGGGACGATGGACCTGGTCCTGCTGGGCATCACCCTGGCCGTGCTCGCGGTCGTGGGCCTGCTCGCGCTCGCCGGGATGCCGATGATCGAGAAGTCCTCGCACGCCGCGCAGAGCGCTGTCGGGGAGACCGGCGCACGGCTGGAGCGGGTGCTCGGTGCCTTCGGCACCGTCAAGGCCGCCGGAGCCGAGGCCAGGGAGATCGCGGCCGTCGAACACGGTGCCCGGGAGGCCTGGCGTGCCGGTGTGCGATCGGCGCGGTGGGAGGCCTTGGTGCACGGCGTCAACGGTCTCGCGGTGCAGGCGTCCTTCCTCGCCGTGCTCGGTGTCGGCGGCGCGCGCGTCGCGACCGGCGCGATACCGCTGTCCACGCTGGTGGCGTTCCTGCTGTTCCTGTTCTTCCTGGAGGAACCGATCGGGCAGGTCCTGCACGCGGGCAGCAAGCTGCAGATCGGTTTCGCCGCGGTGCGCAGGCTGCGTGAGGTCGAGCAGATGCGGACCGAGCCCGTTGGCACCGGCGGCACCGTCGCCGCCAGGCCCGCCGAGCGGGGTGGAGCACGCCTGAGCTTCTCCGACGTGCGGTTCCGCTACGGCCCGGACCTGCCGGAGGTCCTGCGGGGCGTGAGCGTCGAGGTGCCCGCGTCGGGCATGACCGCCTTCGTCGGGCCGTCCGGCGCGGGCAAGTCCACCCTGTTCGCGCTGATCGAGAGGTTCCACGAGCCCGACTCGGGTCGCATCCGCCTGGACGGCCGCGACCTCGCGGACTGGGACTTGGCGGGGCTGCGGGCGGGCATCGGCTACGTCGAACAGGACGCGCCCATGCTGTCCGGGTCGTTGCGCGAGAACCTCGTCTACGGCCGCCCGGACGCGACGGATGAGGAGGTCCGCGACGTTGTGGCGCGGACGAGGCTGGACTCGCTGGTCGACCGGTTGCCCGCCGGTCTGGACACCCCCGTCGGGCACCGCGGTGGCTCCCTGTCCGGTGGGGAGCGGCAACGGGTCGCGCTCGCTCGCGCGCTGGTCAGCCTGCCGCGAGTGCTGCTGCTGGACGAGATCACCTCGCAACTGGACGCCGCGAACGAGATGGCCATCCGGGACGTCGTCACCACAGCGGCGAAGACGATGACGGTGCTCGTGGTGGCGCACCGGCTGTCGACGGTGACGCAGGCGGACCGGATCGTGGTGCTCGACAGCGGCACGGTGCGGGCTGTCGGCACCCACGACGAACTCGTCGCGAGCGATCCGCTCTACGCCGAGTTCGCCGCCACGCAGCTTCTCACCGGCGAACGCGGCGGGTGAGCGACGGCCCTGCGGTTCGCCGCAGGGCCGTCCCTTTTCCCGCTCGGGAGTCAGCCGTGTGCGGTGAGGGGAAGGATCAGCCGCAGCTGGAAACCGCCGTCGGCCGTGGGGCCGGTGTGCAGCTTGCCGTTCAGCAACGCCGCTCGTTCGTGCAGGCCGACCAGGCCGTGGCGGGCGCTGGGGAGCGCGAGGTGTGGCCGGGTCGGCCGGGTGTTGGTGACCGTCACCGTCAGGTCGGTGTCATCGTGGCTGATCTCCACGACGGCGCAGGCACCCGGCGCGTGCTTGCGCACGTTGGTCAACGCTTCCTGGACGGTGCGGTAGATCGCCCGCTGCACCGGCGGTTCGAGGCCTTCCGGAACGTTGCTGACCAGCTGCGCGTCGATCGCACTGCCTGCGATGAGGCGTTCGAGGTCGGTGAGCGTGGGCTGCGGGGTGAGCTCGGTGGCCGGGGTGCCGGAAGCGCGCAGCAGGTTCACCATGTGCCGCAGTTCGTCGAGGGTGGTGACCGACAACTGCCGCACGTTCGCGGCGGCCAGCTTGGCGTCCGGGTCCGCGGTGCTGACCTGGAGCGCTGCCGCCTGCACGGCGATCAGGCTCACCTGGTGGGAGACGACGTCGTGCATCTCGCGGGCGAGCTGGTTGCGTTCCTTGGCCAGGATCGCCTCGGCGTCGAGCCTGCGCTCGTGCTCCCTCGCCTCCTTCACCTCCTCCAGCCGCAGCGCCAGCTCGCGCCGGGAGCGCAGGAACTGGCCGAGCAGGATCGGGGCGAGCGCGGTCATCGTGAAGTAGATGACCCCGAGCAGCGTGTAGGAGTTCCAGATCGACGGGGCGAGGTCCGCCGTCGGAAAGACGAACCCGGCCGCGGCCAGCAGCCCGCAGCCCGCCAGGACCCACCAGTCGCGGGAGCGGCTGGAGACCACGTAGAGACCGATGATCGCCGGGACGATCGCGCCGGGGGCCAGCACCGCGGGCAACGTCGCCAGGAACGCGGGCAGCGGCAGGCGCTCGAGCGCAGGCAGGGCGAGCACCGCGATCGCGATCGTGACCACGCCGTACGGGTCCTCCTCGCTGATCATCGTCAGCACGCCCTCGGCCACCGCGAGCGCGAGCACCGCGAGGCGGACCGGAATCCGGGGGTTCACCGGGGCTCCTGATCGCCTTCGAGCAGCCCGGCGCGCTGCGCCACGAGAGCGGCCTGCACCCTGCTGCCGACGCGCAGCTTGGTGAGGATGGCGCTGACGTGGTCCTTCACCGTGCCCACGCTGATGTGGATTCGCGCGCCGATCTCGGTGTTGGACAGCCCCTCGGCGATCAGCACGAGCACCACGCGTTCCCGGTCGGTGAGCAGACCGACCTGCTCGGCCGCGTCCGACCCCGCGCCGGACCCCAGGTAGCCGTCGACCACGGTCCGGGTGACCTTGGGGGAGAGCACCACGCCGCCGTGGGCGAGAGTGCGGACCATCTGCGCGAGTTGTTCGGGGCCGGTGTCCTTGAGCACGAACCCGGACGCGCCCGTCCGCAGCGCGGTGGCGATGTACTCGTCCGAGTCGAACGTCGTCAGCATCGCCACGACCGGCGGCGGCTTGAGGCCCTGCAACCGGCGCAGGATCGTGAGGCCGTCCACGTCGGGCATCCGGATGTCGAGCAGCACGACGTCGGGCTTGAGCAGGCTGATCTCCCGCACCGCCTGCGCCCCGGTCGGGGTCGCGACCACCTCGATGTCCCCGGCCGCCTGCAGGATGAGGCGGAACCCCGTCCGCACCAGCTCCTCGTCGTCCACGACGACCACCCGGATCATGCGTTTCTCCTTTGCGGACCTGTACGGGTGCAGTCTCCCCGCCACCGGTGCGGGCCCGCCATCCGGGAGCTGGCGGACCCTCCCCGCCGACCGGCGGGTTCGGGCCTGCCGGTCGGCGGGGAGGACCCGGTTCGTCCGAACCTCAGCGAACGCGCTCCGCGGGCTTGGTCGCGAGGTTCAGCAGGTACTCCAACGGGCCCCTGCGGAAGAAGCGGGACCAGCTCCAGGCGAACACCGTCACCCCGAGGATGAACAGGAGCACCGGCGTCCAGGAGGTCCGCGATTCGTTCCCGCCACTCGCCAGTTGGGGCGACAGGACGAAGTGGCCGACGTAGGCGGTGAGGGACATGGTGCCCACCGAGATGACCGGCGCCGCGAGTCGGCGCAGCAACGGCAAGCGGTCCAGTGCCACCGTGGCACCGATGATCACGGTGATCGCGACCCCCACGCAGCCGATGACGTCGAACGGCATGCCGCTGTGCGGCCCCGCCGTCAGCAATGACCACACCGACCCGAGCCCGTCGGGCGACGCCGTGTCACCCATGGCGCCGAGGTCTTTCGGACCTGACTTCGCACCGGTGGCGGAGAGCCACCGCCTCTGTGTCTCCGCGGCCGTCCGCACGCCCTCGAACAACCGCGACATCAGCCACGAGGTGCCGTGGGCGAAGACGGCCAGGCCAGGGCCGAACACGGCCAACCGTCGCCGTACGGTGTGGGAGGACAGGTCCAGCCTGCCCAGCGCCATGCCCGCGGTGACGAACGCCATCCAGGGGATCGCCGGGTAGAGGCCGGTGAGCAGCAGGTCGAGCACGCCCACACCGCCGACGAGGTCCAGCGGGTCGTAGGCCTTGAGCGCGGTGCTGACCGGCTCGGTCACCAGTGCCTTGACGCCCAGCGCCAGGGGCGGCAGCACCGCGGCGAGCACGGCCGCGGTGATCGCGAGGGTGCGGGCGCGCAGCCGCACCAGCGGCAGGGCCAGCAGGAAGTAGACGCCGTAGAAGGCGAGGATGACCACGCCGCCGTAGAACGCGGCCATCACGGTGCCCAGCGCCAGGAGGACCACCGCCCGGATCGCGATGCGCACCTTCGCCTGACGACCGGCCAGACCTGTCTTGGGCTCCAGACGGCCGGCGAGCAGCACGAGGGAGAACCCGGCGAGGGTCGCGAACAGCGCGGACGAGCGCCCCTCGGCCAGGTGCCGCACCCAGGAGCCGATGCCGGTCGTGGCGGTGGCCGCGGGACCGAGGTGCACGACGAACATGCCGAACACGGCCAGGGCGCGCGCCAGGTCGATCCCGACCAAGCGTCCTGTCGACGGTGCGGGCGGTGTCGCGTGTTGGTGACGTGCTGATTCCCGCGCGGGTGAGATGTCGTCTGGTGGCAGCTGTTTCACAGCGACACTGTCGTGGGAGCGCCGAGTGGGCGACCACCCGTCAGGTCGCGGTGCGGACCCCGCCGGTCGGCCGGACCCGCGCAGCCGACCGGTCCGGCCGCGCAGGTCGGTCACGAACGGCCGATCACCCTGGACGACAAGCGAAATCCCTGCCGTGCGGTGACACGGGCAGGTAGGCGCGGCTGACCGCGTTGGCGGTGCGGGGAAGCGCGGCCGAGTCCGGGTAGGCCATGGACATCGGCCACCACCACGACCGGAGCCGGCCCGTCGTGCTCGCGGGCGAACGCGCCGAAGGTGCTCGCGAAGGCGGCCCGCGTCGAACCAGTCGCGCGGAGCCCCCGGCTGACCGGGCAGCAGCACCACGACCGGCAGCCGCGGACGAGGCGTCGCCGCGTACGCGGGCGGCAGGCAGGTCCACGCCGGTCGCGCCGCGAACGCACCGGGAATCGCCGCCTCCGACACCGTGCCCTTCTCAGGCAGGTCAGCGGGCCTGCGCCACCCATCGGCGAGCCGGTGCCCGGCGGGGACCTCGAGCACGCGCGCCGCAGGCGGTGCCGCCTCGTCCGGGTCCACCCTGGTATTCGTGAACACCTCGAGCACCGCACGCGTGGTGGGGCACAGGTCGAAATGTGCGTTGCTCGCGACCAGGGCGCTTCCCGTCACGACCACCTGTCCCTGCGGATCAGCAACGCGATCACGGCGAGCACCCCGGCCACGGTCGCGGCGACGGGGGCCGGTCCGGTGATCACCGGCAGGTCCGGGGTGCCCGGCATGCGTTTCGTTCTCCCCGCAGAAGAGGAGCGTGGCAGGTGCCGGGGAGGCCGCACCTGCCACGCTGGTTTCGACGGGCCCGCGGCTGAGGGCTGTTGACGCCGCTCACGCCCGGGAACCACATCGAGGTGGGTCAGCCCTCGTCGTCGCCGAAGAACTCGTCCGCCATGCCGCCCAGCGCCATGCCGCCGAGCACACCGCCCGCGCCGGCGGCGAGCATGCCGCCCATGCCCGCCCCGCGTCGCTGGTCCTGCTGGTGGTCGTGGCCGCCGTGACCGGGCTGGCCGCCGAAAGCGCGCTGACCCCCGTACACGGGTTGCCCGCCGTGACCCATCGGTGCGCCGGAAGCGGGGTTGTGGCCCGGCTGACCGCCGAACGCCGGGTCGGGAGCACCACCGCCGAAGGCGGGGTTCGTCGCGGAACACGCGGCGACCCGCGTCAGCCACGCGCCGATGGCGGAAACCCAGTCGGTGGCCCGCGCCTCCTGGTGGGATACGCGGAGATGACCGGTGGTGTCCCCACCGGAGTTGAACCCGCCCCGCCGCCGGTCGGCCCCGAGGATCACGCGCAGCTCGTGCGCGGTGGCGACGAAGGTCAGCTCGACCTGGTCGACCCTGCCCGAGAACTGCCCCGGCGGGACGAACTCGAGCTCCTGGAAGAAGCCGAGCTCGTGCGCCACCCCAGGCAGGTGCCCCGTCTCGACACCGGTGCCGCGGAACGAGAAACCGAGCTGCCCGAAAGCGTCCAGCACCTCGTTCTGCGACGGCAGCGGACCCACCAGGACAGCGTCGAGATCACCCTTGTCGGGAGCGCCCGCGATGACCAGCTCGGTGCGCACGCCCACGCTCATCCCCGGCAGCGCCGCACCCGCGACCGCGGTGATCGGCGTCTCCCACGGCAACACCAGCCGGAACGGGACCGACACCAGTCGACCCGCGGGCACCCGCAGGTCCTGCTGCACCACCGACCGGGAGAACTCCGTGCCGTCACCGCGTTCGTCGTCGTGGCCGAAGGAGAAACCGCCGCGGTCGACCCGGGTCACGAGGGACAGCACGACCTGGCCGATCTCGGCGTCCGAGCTGCCACCCTGGACGCGGACCTGTCCGGTGACCGACTGGCCGGGCACGGCATGCGGCGAGTCCAGCACGGTGTCGACCGACGGGCCACCGATGCCGAAGGCACTCAGCATCCGGTTGAACATGAGAAGCTCCCCTCCTGGGACGGAATGACCGAACCCGTGACGCATCCCAGTGTTGTGGGCCACCGGTGCCGCCCCCACCTGCCGGACGTCCGGAACAACCCGCTGCCTGGCTGGACCCACCCCCGCCGGTCGGCACGCTCCGCACCCCCGGCCCTGGAAGGCGGTGCGGTTCTCAGCGATGCGGACGAACTCGGAGAAGTCCAGCCGACCGGCGATGACTTCCGGCCAACTGACGGGGTCACCGTCCGCAGGCAGGACTCCACGCTTGCTGCTGAGGCCGATCACCGCTTCGGACCACACAACGACGAGTGGGCCGCGGTGTTGTCGGTGACCTTCTTGCTCGTCCTGCGTCCCCCTGGGGGAGTCCATGTCCTTTCTGACCGATGCCCTCGAAGGGCTCGCCGGTCTGCCGCAGCCCGCCGTGCTGGCCGTGACGGGTGCGTTGACGCTGGCGGAGTGCACCCTCGGGGTGGGGTTCCTCGCGCCGGGGGAGACCGCGTTGCTGCTGGCGTCCACGACGGTGACGAGCATGTCCCGGTTCGTGGTCATGTGGCTCGTGGTGACGGCGTGCGCGGTCGCCGGGGACAGCATCGGCCACCACCTTGGGCGCCGTTGCGGTGATCGGCTGCGTGACAGCCGGATCGTGCGCAGGATGGGGCAGCAGCACTGGGACAAGGCGGGAGACCTGTTGCGGCGCCGAGGTGCGCGGGCGGTGTTCGCCGCGAGGTTCCTGCCGGTCGTGCGGACCCTGGTGCCTGCGTCGGCGGGTGCGTCGAAGCTGGAGTACCGCCGGTTCTTGCCCGCGTCGATCGCGGGGGCGGGGTGCTGGTCGGCGTTGCACATCGGCATCGGCTCGGCCGCGGGCGCGTCCGCGAAGTACGTCGAGTCGGTGTTCAGCGGGGCGATGTGGGTCGTACTGGGTGTCGTGGTGGTGGTCGGCGTGGTCGTGGTGCTGCGCAGGCGCAAGCGGGCTGCGGCGGCCGAAAGCGAAGAGCTGGAGGAAGTCGTGTGATCGCCGGTTCGCATCACCTCAGCGGTACCACTGGACTCCCGGTCTTTCCACTTGCGCTGTGACCAGGAAAGCTGGTGGGCGGTGTCGCGGAACCGTTTGGGCGACGAGCCGACCACGCGGCGGAGCGTCGTGCTGAACGCGCTTTCGGATTCGTAGCAGGCGGCGAAGGCGAGTCATGAGATGGATCGGTTGTCACGGCACAGGGTGCCGCGGGCGAGGCTCATGCGCCGTTGGACGCGGTGGTCCGGGGAAGCGGTGCCGACCTGGTTCTTGAAGGACGCGGCGAACGCCGAGTGCGGAACGCGGCCGTTCAGGTCGCTCCCGTTGACGCCTCCCTGCCACCTCGGAGGAGCGTCTCGCCGCGCTCGAAGTGGCCGCCCGAGGATACGTCCGCACCCAGCGGCCCGCGAGCACCCTGCGCCCATGACGCTGGCTGGAAGGTCTGGCCGAGGTGCGTGGCCGAGCCGGGCGTCTCGGACGCCTTGGCGCCAGCCGGGGCGCTCGTGGGCTTCGTCGTGTGGCTGGAGCGCCAGGAGGCCCGCTCCCACGGCCGTGGACCGCCGCGCCTGGCTGGTGCCGTCGTCGGCCTGCGAGGGGGGCGGTGCGGAGCCACCCGAGGTCACCACAGAGGCCGCCAGGGCGGTGCTGAACGGCTACTGGCGTTGGCATGCCGAGGCAGGGGAGATGCGTGGCCGGGGTATGGCCACGGCGATCGCCATGGCGGTCCGAAATCCCGCGGTAGCTCCGATGTTTCGGCAGCCCGTACCTGCTTCCACGATCGGGGGTCCACAAGGATGCCCGATCGGGTCAACGACGCTGGAGCAGATTGTGACCCTGTTCGGTGCCCGACGGGCACGCTGCTCCAGATCTGCTCCATGCCGGTGCACCACTGTCCACTCGGGACGAAAAAAATCATCCGCTGACCGTGTTTTCGCAGGTCAGCGGGTGAAAATGTACTGCTGTTCAATTGTGGAGCTGGGGGGACTCGAACCCCTGACCCTCACACTGCCAGCACGGACGGATCATGCCGCTGACCTGCGGAAATGGAGAACATCCTGGTTGGGTGGTGCGGTTGATTGCAGCTGAGTACGGTTTGCGTCCTTGGGTGGTCTTCTTCGCGAGAGCTTGCTCCACATCTGCTCCAGCCGACCGCCTGTTGCGCTGCGTGCACCTGTCATCGGTCGCCAGGGTGAACGCGCTGCTGTCGTCGGGGCCGAGTCCGTGTCTTGGTGCGTCCTCGGCTCGATCTCATTCTGTGTGCTGGCGTCTTGGGGTGTTCTCGTCGTCAGGTTAGGAGCGGGTGGCTGTGTTCGTATCGGTCAACCTTGGGTAGTACTGCAAGCCGCCGACCCCGTTGTGGATGTCAGGGTGGCTTGGAGGCTGTCTGACTGGCTGATGAGCCGGTCGACGAAGGCCCGAGCGCCCGCGAAAGCGGTGCCGCCGGTGAGCACGGCCAGCGGTGTCGAGTGGGTGGCGGCACGCAGCAGGATGCCCGCGGCGATGGCGGTCAGCAGCGAGAGCAACAGCACGAGGGCAGTGCGGACGGTGGAGTGCTTGGGCTGGGGATCGTTGGGGGCTTTGTCCATCGTGTTCCCCAGGTGAAGGCAGTGCCGATCTGTCCCCCAGGTCTCAGGGCTCGGCTTGCGAAGACCCCTGATCCGAGGTCTCCTCTGAAGTGTCACCTGCTGCCCGATCAGTTGACACGGGGTGGTGGGAGAGGGTGGATCAGGTCATGGATTTCCGGGTGTTCTCACGTGCTGTGTTCTGGTGGATCTTCTGCTGGCCCAGCGTGCGAGGTGGCTGAAAATTCCAGGTCAGCGTTGCAGTGCGGCGACCGGCTGCACGGCGGTGGCCCTCCATGCGGGGATGAGTCCGGCCAGCAATCCGGCTGCGGTCCCACCTGCGACGGCCAAGGCGGCCGAGGGCAGGTCGACGACGGGTTGCCAGCCGTTCCACAGTGCCACCGCGACGACGGTCAGCACGCCAGTCGCGCTGCCGAGCAGGCCACCTGCTGTGCCGAGCAGGGTCGTCTCCCCGATCAGCTGGGCGAAGATGTGCACAGGTCGCGCGCCGACGGCGCGGCGCAGGCCGATCTCACCGACCCGGGACCTGATCTGGGCGGTTGCCGCGTTGCCTATTGAAACAGCGCCGATCGCCAGTGACACGAACGAGAGGATGACGGACAGTTGCGTCACGTTCGCTTCGACTTCGCGGCGCAACGTCTTCGGGTCCGGCGGTGCGTTGGCCGTCAGCGCCGTCGGGGTGGTGGGCGAGAGGGCCAGGGGCGCCTGTGCACCGATCAGGGATGCGGCCCCGGGTATCGTCCTGATCACGACGTCGTGCTGCACGTCGGGCATCCCGTCAGCCAGTCTCGCCGCGCTGCTGTATGGGACGACAACACCGGCCAATGTCTCCGGCTTGCTCTCCACGTCGTCGAAAACACCGATCACGATGTACGACCGGTCATTGATGAACACGGCGACACCAACTCGATCGATCGCCAGGCGCTCGGCGGTGCCGATCGGGAGCAGGGCGACCGGTTGGCCACTCGAATGGTGGAATCCGTCGAATCCCCGCCCGAGGACGATGTGCGGTTCGATGACTCGCAACGCCCCGGCGTCGACTCCCATGACCCTTGTCGGCGCTCCCTCGTCGAGGCTGAAGGACCGGGAGACCGCCAACTCCGGCAGCAGCAGGCGCCTGCCCGCCGACTCCACACCGTTGAGGCGATTCAACCGGTCCAGTGCCACGTCGGACTGCCAGTCGGGTTGCTCGTCTCGGTGTGCGCGTTCGGCACCTGTCCCGCTGGACGCGGGCGCCACTGTGACCTCGGTGGCCCGGCGCACGTCGAAACTCTCCGACACCTGCCCTGAGATCGTCGAGGAGATCCCGAGCGTCGCCACGAACGCCGCCGCACCGAGAACCGTGCCGAAGGCCGTCAGCAGGGACCGTGCGGGGTGTCCGGTGACGGAATGCAGGGCCTCCATGGCCAGATCACCGAGGCGCAACCTCGCGGGTACGAGTCCCAACGACTTCAAGGACATCCGGCTGCCTCCGTCACGGAACCGTCGCGCACGGTGAGTATGCGGTCGCCGCGCGCGGCCACTTCGCGGTCGTGCGTGACGATGACCAGTGTGAGGCCATCGCGGTGCAGCTCATGCAGCAACTCAAGCAGGTTTTCGGTGTTGACCGAGTCGAGGTTGCCGGTTGGCTCGTCGCAGAACAGCACGGCGGGTTCCCCCGCGATCGCCCTGGCGATCGCGACCCGTTGCTTCTCGCCACCTGACAGCGTCCTGGGGTCCGCGTCCGCGCGGTGGGACATGCGCACCCGGTCGAGAGCCTCCGCTGCACGGTTCCCTCGCTCCTTGGGCGAATGAGGTCCGTAGAGCATGCCCAGTCCGACGTTCTCCACTGCCGTCCGTCCTGCGAGCAAGTGAAACGCCTGGAACACGAATCCGAAGAGTTGACCCCGTACCGCTCCCCGGACGGCTTCGGTCATCGCGCCGGAATCGACGCCCTGGATGAGGTACTGCCCCCTGCTCGGCTTGTCGAGCAGGCCCAGGACGTTCAGCAGCGTTGACTTCCCGGCGCCGGACGGTCCGGTGATCGTGATGTGGTCACCTGCTTGGACGGTCAGATCCGTCTCCCGCAGGGCCATGACTTCGTGACCGTCGTCGTACACCCTGGTGACGCCCCGCAAGTCGAGCAGGGCACTCATCCGATGGCCCGGCCCACGACCACCGGCGTGCCCTCGGTGAGCGCGGTGGGTGGGTCGACGATCGCCACCCACCCGTCGGCCGTTCCGCCGACGCGGACGTCGTGGTCGGTGGTGGCGCCGCGATCCTCGACCGTGACGAAGGTCGAACCGTCCATTCGTGAGTACACGGCGGTGATGGGGACGGCGAGCACCGGGGCCGCGCCAGTCGTGTCACCCACCGTGACCCGAACGGTGTGGTTGGGCGTGGGTGCCAGGGCCGGTCCGCGGAAGACCAGACGAACGTCGTACCCAGGCGCCCCGTCGGACCCTTGCCTCGGTGTGGTCCCCACGGTCTCGACCGCCGCCGTGGACCTCGTGCCACCCACGTCGTCGATCACCTCGGCGGCCGCACCCGGCCGCAGCGCCCCGATCTGGTCTTGGCCGACCACCGCCGTCACCGTCGCCGGTCCGGCGTCGAGTTCGAACAGCGCCTGAGACTGGCCGTTTCCCCCGGACTCTCCTGCACCGGGTGCGGCGGTCTGCCCCAAGACGTCGCCGATGGCCACACCCACCTTGCTGATCACCCGGGTCGGCCGGTCGATGCGGATCACGTGCGCCTTCGACAACGCCACCGCAACCGGCGGGTGCACTTCTTCCTGTGGATCGCCTGCGGCCGGGGTGGCCGTTGCCGCCGGCGGGGCGGACCGTTGAGTGAGTCGATAGCCGCGCGCGAGGTACATGCGTCCGAGAGCGGCCTGGGTCGCCGCGTCGAACGCGCCGGAGCCGGGGACCCGATACCCCATGCGGCGCAACGCCTTCTGCACCTCGTGCACATCCGGCCCGGTCATCCCGTCGCTGATGTCCCGGTACAGGGGAAACGGCAGAACCAGCGGGAAGACCGGTTCCCCGGAGACCTCGACGACGACTTTCCCCTCGACCAGGACGTCGCCTGCACTGACGAAGACATTGGTCACCACGGCGTTCGGTCCCGTGACCGGCGCCGACACCCCGATCGACGCGCCTGCCTCGACCTTCCCGCGCAGGAGGACCTTCTCCACCAGCGTCTTGCGCTGCGCGGCCACGGTGATCAATGAAGGTGGGGGCGCGGCTGCGTCCGCGGCGACCTGCTCAGGCGACTTGAGTGACGGGGCGACCCAGGTCGCGGCTCCGAGAACGACCGCGAAGGCGAGCGTGATGACAACCGGCCGGACCCACCGCCTGCGTCGGGTCACCGGCCGAGCACCTTCGCCGCCTCCTTGGCGGCGGCCTCGATCGTGGGGTTCAACTCGACGAACTCGACGGCGTGGTCCTCGACGATGGACCTCTGCTCTTCCTCGGCCACCTGGTCCGCCTTGGCGAACAGGCCGGTCTCCGTTCGACACCGCACGAGGGCGACAGCGAAGTCGACCTCCTGTTGCGTCGGCACGTACTCGATGGCGGGAGTTGGCGGGTGGACCGTCACGGTGGTGCCGCCGTCCTCTCCGGCAGGCTCGCTGCCGCCGACGTGGCTGCCCAGCTTGACACCGAACGACTCGGGCGAGCCGGGGTCCCCACCCGCAGCGGTGAAGCCGCCTGCCGACAAACAGTCGATCACGGCGTCGCGGAAGTCCTCGCCGACCTCATCCAGGACACCGCCGTACTCACTGGCCAGGGCGTTGCCCAACTGGTAGTACTGCCTGAAGGGACCGGTGTCGACGACCGCCTTCCAGGCCGTTTCCTCGCAGTGGTCGATTGCCGAGTTGTACGCGGCATCCCCCGCCCCGGACACACGTCCAGGGGTCGCAGGCCGTGGCTTCCCCAACCCGTACAGCCTGGCCTGCTCCTCGGTGCGCGGCTCGAACGGGTCGGCCTCGAACCCGAAACCGGGTTCCGTGTGCACCGCCAACAGGTTCGAGAACTGCGAGTACCCGCGGTCGACCATGCACTGGGACTGCAACTTGATCTGCGCGTCGTTGATCAGCGCCACATCCGCGCTGCGGAACAGGTCGAACGGGCGCTGCGCCCCCGGCGGCAGCGGCGGTAGAGCCGGGCGGGCCTCCGCCGCGCAGGCCGTTGCAGTCGGGATGACGCCGACCACGATCGCCAAGATCACGGACAGTTCCCTGCGTGGCTTCACTGATCCTCCGTTGGAACGCGGGCACGGCGTCGCCGCCGTGCCCGCCACGGCTCCGCTACCCGCTACCTGACGGAGGAGTAGTTGTGGTGGCCGTTGTCGTCGTTGACATCACCGTTGAAGTTCTGCCAGAAGTTTCCTCTGGAGAACCGCTGGTAGTCGTTGTTCTCGAACAAGTCCCACTCTTCGTGTACGAAGACGTCGTTGACCGTGTCGCGGTTGTTGATCGAAGACGCCTCCCCCTTCAGCTCAACGTACCCCGGAAAGGTGTACTCGCCGTGGTCGGCGGGGTTGTAGAAGTGCTTCTGCGGGACCCCGCCATTGGAGTGTAGCGCGAAGCAGTGTTCCCCCGAGTTGCAGTCCGAGCTGCCGTCGCCGACGTCGTTGGCCGCTGCGACACCAGGAACGGCGATACCGAAGGCGAGCACCAGACCGGCGGCGGCGAGCGCCTTGGTCGCGAATCCCATTACTGACCCCTCTGCAATGTGGTGCCCGAGAGCCGGGCGTCAACGAAGTCGACATTAAGATCGGTGACCGTCATGCCGCATCGGCCAACCGCGTACTTATGGCACAGGCTTGCCGTGTGTTGCGTCATAGTGCAATCTCGAGTGTGGTGATTCGACGAGTCAGATGTCCGCGTGGCCGTTGATGGCAAAATTGGCTTGCCCAACTCATGAGATGGTAGTACGCAAGGGTTCTCAGGCTGAGGATGACGCATGCGGTCGGCCGGTAGTCGGGGTGACCATGCAAGCAGTAAGCGCGTCTTGATCCCGATGCTGGACATCAGGTGCGCTTGGATTTTGATGGTCCGGGTGGATGTAAGACCTATATGCATGGGTGATGAATCCCATGCATGGAAGCCAAGGTCGAGGCGGTCGTGGTGTTTCAGCCGTAAGTCGATGAAATGTACCGCATCAACCGGAGCAAGTGGTTGTGGCGCCTGTCTGCTGGCTACGCGAAATAATCCAGAACTAATTAAGATTCGATGAATGGTGGTGTCTGCTGTGGATTCGAGAGGGTAGTAGTTCACTCAGGGATGCGGGTACATTCAGTTCCGGTTTCGCGCATCCGTCGCTCGCCGTCGCGCAGGCGGGTGGCGAAGGCGTTGTAGTCGAGCTCTTCTCGCTCCAGGTGTCGAAGCTCCGCGAGGTGGGGTTCGCCGGGCCATCGGGTGCTTGCCCAGGGTATTGCATGAATTCTAGGTGGAAACGCTTGACTAAGTGTGATCCCCGGTAAGA
This sequence comes from Actinokineospora spheciospongiae, assembly GCF_003182415.1. NCBI lineage: Bacteria > Bacillati > Actinomycetota > Actinomycetes > Pseudonocardiales > Pseudonocardiaceae > Actinokineospora > Actinokineospora spheciospongiae. The sequence continues at coordinate 133,536 of NZ_QHCP01000015.1, forward strand.
GGTCAGCTGTGCGCCGAGGGGGATAACCGGCGCGGTGGTCATCGGTTCGGCAAGGTGGTCTCGTCCGGGTTCGTGTCGCTGAGGACGTGTCGGTGCTCAGCGGACATCGAACCGACTTGGGGGTTGTGCGTGATTGGGCTTCGTGGATACTCGATATCGCATATAGCCTGTTCAGGCAGGGCCTCGCTGGCCCTCCGGGGCCAGCGAGGATCGCAACGAGCGCACCCGCCGCTACCTCGCCGAACACGCCCCGCAGCGCCGGCCCTCCCGGGCCGGCGAGGATCGCAACTTCACTGTCAACGACGCCGCTATGGCGCAGGCGCAGGCAGCGCTGGTGGCCCGAGCCGAGGCGATCAACATGGAGGTTCGGAATCCCGCGGTAGCTCCGATGTTTCGGCAGCCCGTACCTGCTTCCACGATCGGGGGTCCACAAGGATGCCCGATCGGGTCAACGACGCTGGAGCAGATTGTGACCCTGTTCGGTGCCCGACGGGCACGCTGCTCCAGATCTGCTCCATGCCGGTGCACCACTGTCCACTCGGGACG
>NZ_QHCP01000015.1:134181-172552 GCF_003182415.1 Actinokineospora spheciospongiae
ACGACGCTGGAGCAGATTGTGACCCTGTTCGGTGCCCGACGGGCACGCTGCTCCAGATCTGCTCCATGCCGGTGCACCACTGTCCACTCGGGACGGTAAAACAAGATCACCCGCTGACCATGTTCTCGCAGGTCAGCGGGTGAAAATGTACTGCTGTTCAATTGTGGAGCTGAGGGGACTCGAACCCCTGACCCTCACACTGCCAGTGTGATGCGCTACCAGCTGCGCCACAGCCCCGGATCAGCCACACTCGGGAGGGGTGCTCCCTGGTGTGCTGCGCATACGTTACAACACCCCGTCGGGAGGGCGAAAACGGGGGGTGCCCTCTTGGGGGCTTCCCAGGTCCGACCTGGGGTGTTAGACCGGAGGGCGTGACCGGACTGGACAGCGTTGTCCCGATGGTGGACGCGGCGGCGGAGGGTGTTGGCGTCGAGGAGCGGCGGGGGGTGCAGGAGCGGCGGCTCCGGGGGTTGGTGGACCGGTTGTTGGGGGCCGGTGGGGTGCAGGCGGAGCGGTTGCGGGATTGCGGGGTGTCCTCCGGGCGGGAGGTGGGGTTGGGGTCGTTGGGGAGGTTGGCGACTGTTCGGAAGCGGGACCTCTGGGAGCACTACCCGTACGGGTTGCGGGCCGTGGACGCCGGTGAGGTGGTGTGCGTGCACGGGTCGTCGGGGACTGGGGGGCGGCCCACTTTGGTGCCTTATACCGCTCGTGACCTGGACATTTGGGGTGAGGTGATGGCTCGGGCGTTGGGTGGGGCGGGGGCGACCCGGTCGAGCGTGGTGCACAACGCCTACGGGTACGGGTTGTTCACCGGGGGGTTGGGGGTGCACCACGGGGCCGTGCGGTTGGGGGCGACTGTGGTGCCGGTGTCCGGGGGGATGACCGAGCGGCAGGTGCGGTTGGTCCAGGACCTGCGGCCGGACGTGTTGACCTGCACGCCCTCGTTCGCCGTGCGCCTGGGGGAGGCGATGGTGGCAGCGGGGGTCGAGCCCACTTCGTTGCGGGTGGGGGTGTTCGGGGCGGAGCCGTGGACGGAGGGGATGCGGGGGCGGATCGAGGCGCTGCTGGGCATCCGGGCGTTGGACGTCTACGGGTTGTCCGAGGTGATCGGGCCGGGGGTGGCGGCCGAATCGCTGGATTCCGAGGGGATGTTGAACGTGGCCGAGGACCACTTCTACGTCGAGTGCCTCGATGCCGATGGCAACCAGGTGCCTGATGGGACGCCGGGGGAGTTGGTGTTCACCACGCTCACCAAGACCGGGATGCCGCTGTTGCGCTACCGCTCCGGGGACGTGGCCACGTTGGCCGGGCCCGTGCCGGGGGCTGCGCGCACCCTGCGCCGCATGTCGAAGGTCCTCGGGCGCACCGACGACATGCTGGTCATCCGCGGGGTCAATGTCTTCCCCGCCGAGATCGAGGCCGTCCTCCTCGCCGACGGGCGGGTCGGTCCGCACTACCTCGTCGTCGAGGACCGGCGGGTGGCGGCGCGGCCGGAGTTGCGGGTGCTCGTCGAGGCTTCGGGTGGGGCTGATTCCGTGGGGGCGGCTCTGGTGGTGGCGCTGCGGGAGCGCCTGGGGTTGACCTGTGACGTCCGGGTGGTTGCCGCGGGGACCGTGCCCCGCGCCGAGACCGGCAAGGCCCGGCGGCTGGTGCGGTGGGCGTCCGGGCCTGCCCCGGTGGCGGGGTTGGACTGACCCCCGGGGGCGCACCCGTGTTGAGCACGCTTTTCGTGACTGTGCGCGATCCACTGGGGACGGACGGAGAAAGTGGGGTGTGACCTGTAACACTGCCGTGGTCCGGGGTGATTCCGGGGTATGGCCGATGAGCAGGTGGGTGCCGAGGTGGCCCGGGCGGCGGTGTCGCGCCAGGTGTTCGAGGGCCTGGGGTGGGAGCGGTTCACGCCGCACGCGGCGGCGGGTGTGCTGGGGGTGATCGTGTTGCTCGGGGCGCCCACCCGGGAGCAGATCGCGCGGTTGGCCGGGCAGTCCTCGGACGCCGCGGTGGGGGAGGCGGCGCCCGCGTGGGTGGGGTTGGAGCCGTGGGACGCCTACGGCCCGGACCGGGAGCGGGCGAAGGTGCTGCGGGACCTCGTGGCCGAGGTGGACGGATACGCGCGGGGGCTGGGGGTGGTCGAGCCGCGCACGGTGGGGGACGTGCTGGACTACCTGGTGGCGTGCCGGGTGGTGACGGGGTTCGTCGAGGACCGGCGGGCGCGGTTCCGGCTCAACCCCCGGGCGCCGCTGCCCGCGGAGGTGTTGGACCTGCCTGCGGAGGTCGTCGCCGCGGAGGACGAGTTGCGGTGGCTGGCGCTGCACCGGCCGGTGGTGCGCGGGCTGATCGACCTGTTCGGCGCCCACGGCGACGACCCGGTGGACGTGCTGCACACCAGCCTGGGGGAGTTGGCGGGCGCGCTGCGCGTCGAGGTGGAGTCGGTGCGGGCCGCGGTGGTGATCCTCGGGGAGCAGCCCGACTTCGAGGTCGGCCCGGACCCGGAGCGGCTGCGGGCGGGTGAACCCGTGCGCATCGCCGTGGACTGGGCGAACTTCCTGGACTTCCGGTTCGACGTCGCCGCGGGGGACTGACCTCCCGGGCGCCGTGCTCACCCCGGTCCGGTGGGCGGGTGAGAATGGGCGGATGTCGGATGAGGGCACCGCGGCCGTGCAGCGCACCCGGAACCGGTGGGGCGAGGGGGAGCGGCTGCGCGGGGAGATCCTCGACGGCGCGGGCAGGTTGCTCTCGGAGCTCGGTGGTGGCGACGGGCTGACCATCCGGGGTGTGGCGCGGGTGGTGGGGATCGCGCCCGCCAGCATCTACCGGCACTTCGCCGACCGGGAGGCGCTGGTGCGGGGGTTGGTCGCGCACGAGTTCGACCGGCTGCGCGACCTCATGCGCGCCGCCGACGAGGCCGTCGACGCCGGGGACGCGGTGGGGCGGTTGCGGGCGCGGCTGCACGCCTACTGCGCCTTCGCCGTGGACAACCCGGGGCACTACCGGTTGATGCTGGGCAACGGGGCCGAGCGGCCCGCGCCGGACCGCCCGCCCGCCGGGCCGCTGGTGGACGTGATCGACACCCTGCGGGTCGCCTTCGAGCGGTGCGCCGAGGCCGGGCACGCGCTGCGGGTGCCCGCGGACCGGGCGGCGGTGATGGTGTTCGTGGGGGCGCACGGTCGCGTGGCGTTGCTGCACAGCAACCCGGGGGAGCAGCACGCGCGGGCCGTGACGCCGTTCGTCGACGAGTTCGTGGACCTGCTGTTCGTGTAGTCCGTCACACCGGTACGGCCGGTTTTTCCCTTCCTCCCAAGAGGTGTTGCGCCGTCGAGGTGAACCGGCGGGCGGGTGGTTGGCGAGGGTTCACCAAGTTGCCTAACATCTGTTCAGCAAGTATCCGAACAATTGTTTGGTAACTGTGCGTGGTGACAGGAGGTTCCGATGACCCGGGTTCTGCCCGAAGTCCCCGCCTACCCGATGGCCAGGGACGGCCGCTGCCCGTTCGACCCGCCACCGCCCCTGGGCGGGCTGCGCGAGGACGCGCCGGTGTCGCGGGTGCGGCTGTGGGACGGCAGCACCCCGTGGCTGGTCACCCGCTACGCAGACGTGCGGGCGGTGCTGGCCGACCCGAGGGTCAGCTCCGACTCCGACCTGCCCGGCTTCCCGCACACCACCCCGGGGGTCGCCGCGCGCCGGGGGCGGGTGAAGTCGTTCATCACCATGGACGACCCCGACCACGCCCGGCACCGCCGGTTGCTGACCTCGGACTTCACCGTGCGCAGGATGGAGGCGCTGCGGCCGCGGGTGCAGGGAATCGTCGACGGGCTGATCGACGACATGCTGGCGGGCCCGCGGCCCGCCGACCTGGTGCAGGCGTTCTCGCTGCCGCTGCCGTCGCTGGTGATCTGCGAACTGCTCGGGGTGCCCTACGCCGACCGGGACTTCTTCCACCGGGCGAGCAGGACGATCATCGCCCGGGACGCCACCCCCGAGGACGCGGTCGGGGCAACCGATGACCTGCTGGCCTACCTGGGCGACCTGGTCGACCGCAAGGACGCCGAGCCCACCGACGACCTGCTGGGCAGGCTGACCGCCGAGCAGTTGCGCACGGGGGCGATGTCGCGCGCGGAGATCGCCTCGATGGGCCTGCTGCTGCTCGTCGCGGGCCACGAGACGACCGCGAACATGATCACCCTGGGCACCGCCGCGCTGCTGCGCGAGCCGGGGCAGTTGGCGCTGCTGCGCGACGGCGGTGACCCGGCGGTGGTCGCGAACGCGGTGGAGGAGTTGCTGCGCTACCTCACGATCGTCCACCTGGGACGTCGGCGGGTGGCGCTGGCGGACCTCGAGGTGGGCGGGGTGCTCATCCGCGCGGGGGAGGGGATCATCGCCGCCACCGACGCGGCCAACCGCGATCCCGGGGCGTTCGCCGACCCCGATGCGCTGGACATCACCCGCAAGGCCCGCCACCATGTTGCCTTCGGGTACGGCGTGCACCAGTGCCTGGGGCAGCCGCTGGCCCGGGTGGAGATGCAGGTCGCCTTCGAGACGCTCTACCGGCGCCTCCCCGGCTTGGCCCTGGCCGAGCCCGTGGAGCGGCTGCCGTTCAAGCACGACATGATCATCTACGGGGTGCACGAACTCCCCGTGACGTGGTGAGCCAGGGAGAGGGAGCCATCGTGAAGGTCGAGATCGACCAGGACAAGTGCATCGGCGCGGGCCAGTGCGTGGTCGCCGCGGGTGCGGTCTTCACCCAGCGCGAGGACGACGGCATCGTCGAACTGCTGGTCGCCGACGTGCCCGCGGGCTCCGAGGACGGGGTGCGCGACGCGGAGATGGTGTGCCCCGCCGGGGCCATCGTCGTCCACGACTGATCGAGACCGTCGTCCACGACTGATCGAGACCGTCGTCCACGACTGATCGGGACCGTCGTCCACGACTGATCGGCGCCCGTCGTCCGCGACTGATCGGCGGCGTTGTCCACAACTGAGCAGCGTGGTCGTCCGCTGACGGGTTTCGTTGTCCACAGTTGAGTCCGCTGTGGCGCACAGGGGCGTCCGCGAGCGCGGGCGCCCCTTGTGGTCGGTGGCGGTCGTCCTCGGCGTTCGCCCGATCGGGGGTACTCCCGATCAAGTCCACTGTGGACAACGTCGTTGGGCCGATCGTGGCGGTGCGGCGGGAAACTGGCACATCGGGGGTGATGTGCGCGGCGGATTTGTCACGGGCGCACCTAGCCCGCCGGGGCGGTTTCCGGCGATGCTCGTCAGCGCCGATCTTGTCGAAGGAGCCGAGGGGGCGCGATGGGCAGCGACAGCCCGGCGGCCGGTGCCGAGCCGTCCGCTCCCAGCCGGGCCGCGGCGCTCTGGCCGGTGGTGGTGCTCGGGGCGGTGGCCGCCGCGGTGGTCGCGGTCGGGTTGACCGCGCGCACCGCCGCACCGGTCCTGGCCGGGCTGCCGGACCCGGGGATCGCCGTGCGGGCGGGTCTGCCCGGGGTGCGGGTGGTGGCCGAGGTGCTGGCGGTGCTGGTGGTCGGGGCGTACCTGGCCGCCGTGCTGCTGGTGCCCGAGGGCCCCGACCGGGACCGGGCGCTGCGCCTGGGCGGGCGGCTGGCCGGGTTCTGGGCGCTGCTGTCGGCGGTGCTGGTCGTGCTGACCGTGGCCGACGCCATGGGCATGACGCTGGGCGAGGTCGTCGTGCCGAGCATGCTGTTCCCCGGGATCGGCCGCTTCACCGTGGCGATCGCCTGGCTGGTCTCGGCGCACCTGGCCGGGCTGGTGTGGCTGTGGGAGAAGCTCGCGGTGCCGCCGATCGCGCTGCTGGCCACCGCCGTGGCCGGGGTCGCCCCGGTGGCGCTGACCGGGCACTCCTCGGCGGGCGGCAACCACGACTGGGCGGGCGACAGCCTGATGGCGCACGTGGTCGCCGCATCGGTGTGGGTCGGCGGGCTGGTCGCGGTGCTGGTGGTCGCGGGCGCGCACCGCTCCTACGCCGTCACCGCCACCAGGCTGTACTCGGCGATCGCGCTGGGCTGCTGGCTGGTGGTCGCCGCGACCGGCGTGGTCAACGCCTTCCTGCGCGTGCACCCGGTCGACCTGCTCACCACCGACTACGGGTACCTGCTGCTGGCGAAGACCGCGGCGGTCCTGCTGCTCGGCGCCCTCGGGTACCTGCACCGCGTGCGCACCATCCCGCGCCTGGAGGCGGGGAAGTTCCGGGCGTTCCTGCGGTTGGGCGCGGTCGAGGTGCTGCTGATGCTGGTGACGGTCGGCATCGCCGTCGGCCTGGCGCGCTCCCCGGGGCCGCGGGCGGGGGCGGCGCCGGGGTCGGTGACCGAGGAACTGCTCGGCTACGGCCTCCCGGACCGGCCGACGCTGGTGCGGCTGGCGACCCAGTGGCGGCCGGACCTGGTCTTCGGCACCCTCGCCCTGGTCGGCGCGCTGTGGTACCTGAGCAGGCTGCGGAACCGGGCGTGGCCCGCGGAGCGCACCGCCTCCTGGCTGCTCGGCTGCCTCGTGCTGGCGGTCGCCACCTCATCCGGCCTGGGTCGGTACGAGCCCGCGGTGTTCAGCGCGCACCTGCTGGTGCAGGTCCTCGTCGGTTTCGTGGCCGCGGTGCTGCTGGCCCACGGCCGGGCGCCGGAGCTGGCCGGGGTCCGGGCGCCCGAGGGCGCCGAGGACGCCGGGGCGGGTCGGTGGCCGAAGCCGTGGACGGTGGCCGGGGTGTACACGGTGCCCCCGCTGCTGCTGTACGCGGGCGGGCTCCACGACCAGCTCGCCGGGCAGCACTGGGTCCGGGTGGTGCTGCTGCTGTGGTCGCTGGCCGCCGGGTGGGTGCTGTTCTCCGCGCCGGTCCCGCGCCGCGGTCCGGTGCTGGCCGTCGCGGTGGTGTACCTGGTGTGCGGCATCGCCCTCCTGGAGCGCGAGAGCGTCCTGGGGCAGTCCTTCTACACCGCGCTGGAGCTGGGGTGGCGGCACGACGCCGCGGGCATCCAGGCGGCGGCGGGGTGGATCGCGGTCGCCGCGGCGGTGCTCGTCGCGGTGTACGCGGGCAGCCTCGGCGCACGCCGGGAGCCGGAACCGTACTGAGGCATCGACCCTGAGGCACCGGCCCTGAGGCACCGGCCCCCGGGCGTTCGCTCTGGGCGGCTTCGCGGTGGGCGGAAGCGGTGGAGGCGGGCGCTCCCGGTCCGGTTGGCTGCTCCCATGCGACGACTGGTGGTGGCGGCGTCCGTCCTGGCCGCGGTGGTGGTGCCGACCGACGGGCAGGCGGCGGCAGGCCCGAGGTGGGGGGACTGCCCGGAGGACGTGGTGGGCCGGTGCCTGCGGGTCCGGGTGCCGGTCGACCACGCGCGGCCCGGTGGGGCGTCGATCGACCTGGCCGTCTCGCGGATCGCGGCGGCCGACCCGGCGCGGCGGGTGGGGGTGCTCGTCCTCGCCCCCGGCGGGCCAGGGGGCGCGGGGCTGGGGTTGCCGGGGCAGCTCGCGCCCCTGCTGCCGCGGTCGGTGCGCGACCGCTACGACCTCGTCGGGTTCGACCCCCGCTTCACCGGCCGCAGCGCGCCGGTGGGCTGCGGGTTGACCGAGGCCCGGCTGCCGGACCTCACCCCGTGGCCGCGGCCGGGCGGCACGCACGCGGTGGCCGTGGACCTCGCGCGCCGCTGCGACCGCCACGCCGGGGTGGCGCTGCCGCACATGGGGACCGGGGACACCGCGCGCGACCTGGACCTGGTGCGGCGCGCGCTGGGGGAGCGCCGGATCTCCTACCTCGGGTACTCCTACGCCACTCACCTCGGCGCGGTGTACCAGTCGCTGTTCCCCGCCCGGGTCGACCGGATGGTCCTCGACAGCGCGGTCGACCCGGCGCGGGTCTGGCGCGGCGCGCTGCGCGGCTGGGGTGAGGGCACGGAGGTCCGCTTCCCCGACTTCGCCGCCTGGGCCGCCGCCCGCGACGGCGAGCTGGGCCTGGGCGCCACCCCGGCGGCCGTGCGCGCCGCGTACCTCGACGCCGCCGCCGACCTCGACCGGGCGCCGCGCACCCTGCTCGACGGCAACCCGCTCACCGGGAACCTGCTGCGGGAGGGGATGCGGGAGGCGCTGTACGCCGATGCCGGCTTCCCCGCCTTCGGGGCGGTCCTGGCCGACCTCCGCCGGGGGGTGACGCCCGCGCTCAACCAGGGGCAGGTGGTGCCGATCCTGGCGGGCAGGGCCGCGCCCACCTCCCGCGGCTGGCCCGCGGTGCCGGTGGACAACTTCGCCGCGGGCTTCCTCGGCGTCGTCTGCCGCGACGGGGCGTGGCCGCGGGACCCGGCGGTCTACGCGCGGACCGCGCGGCGGGAGGCGGCGCGGCACCCGCTCGCGGGGGCGATGGCGGCCGGTGAGTTCGCCTGCGCCGCGTGGCCGACCGGCCCGGCGCCGCAGTGGGTGCGCCCGGCCGCCGCTCCGACGCTCGTCCTCGGCAGCACCCGCGACCCGGCCGGTCCGCTGACCGGAACCCTGGCGATGCGGGCCGCGCTGGGGGAGCGGGCCGCGTCGGTGACCGCCCGGCAGGGCGGGCACGGCGTGTACCTGCTCTCCGGCAACGCCTGCGCCGACGCGCTGGTCTCGGCCTTCCTCGACGGCGGGGCCCTGCCGGGGGACACTTCTTGTTGACATGTGCGCATCCGGGTCGCTGTCCACTGTGGATGTGGCACAACAGCGGACCCGTCCACCCCTGATGAAGGTGTGGTCGCGCGGTGCGGCTTTCGCACAAATCCGGGGCGGGAAGTGCGCTCCTGGTGACAAGAAGCAGGTTGCCGTGAGGTTTCCGTTGCGTTGACGCGGAATACTCTGCTATCTATTGGCGCAGCCTTGTGCGGTTCGTCACCGTCCGCGCGGGGCGGGACGAGGTCTTCGAGGCGGACGGGGAGGGCGGATGCGACAGCGCGGACGTGGCGCCCCGGTTCGCCACCCCGACACCCGGACGACGGGCTGTTCCCGCCACGCGGACACCGCGGGCGGGCCCGGTGGGCACCGGCACGGCGGGGGTCGCGTCGACGGCGGTCGCCCGGAGCGACCCCGATAGGGCACCGCTGCCCCGCACGCGCCTTCCGGCCGCTCCCGCGCCGGGAGTGGCGCTCCCGCGCCGTTTAAACATCCAATTTCGTGATTCGTGCCGTGTGCGCTCCGTAGGTCGATTTAGCGCCGAAAAGACCTGACTCGGCGACACCGTCGGGAGCGGCCGTTCTTGTCACCCCCAGACAACTCCACCCCCGGGCACCCGGGGGTTTTTGTCGCTGTCCGTCACCGGGCAAACCGGCTCTCGGATGCCTTCGGTATTTCTCGCTCCCGTGGTCAAAAACCGGCGGCAGTATTGTGCTCCGGGGTGGAAAACTGCTGGTCGCGGCCAGGTTCGACGGGAAGGTCGCCGCGATGACGAGGGGTTTTCACAGTGTGCGGGTGTCTGACTCTGCTAAGCGCGTGGCGCCGGAACTGCGGTCGGTGACAAGTTCTGGGTTAATGCAGTCGAAATGTCGGCCAGTCCTTGCCACACCTTGTGGGTCTGGTTAGTCTCTTGTCTGGCGGCTATCGGCGGAAACCACACGGTTTCCCCATCGGAATACTCGCCATACTCTCGGCCGAGCGGATCATTCCGCTTTGTCTTGTATCGACGTGGATACACCAAGCAAGGAAGGTTGACCGTGAACCCTCGCAAGGTTTCCAAGAAGCTGGTCACGGGTGTTGCCGTGACCAGTGCGGCCGGTCTCGTCGCCACCGGTCTGCTGCTCGGCTCGGGCTCCAGCTCCGCCGTGCCGGTCTCGCTGACGCTGAACTACACCTGCCCGTTCCCGCTGATCGGCAACCAGGCGATCAAGGCCGTCATCTCGACGGACCTGCCCGCCACCGTGGGTATCGGTGAGCCGACCGGCGAGATCAAGATCAACGCCGTCACCACGGTCCCGGAGACCGCCACCCAGGGCCTGACCCTGGTCGGCGCGACCACCGTCGAGGGCACCGCCCTCGCCGCCTCGACCGTCGCGGCCCCCGGCATCACCCTGCCGGTGAACGTGCCGATCACCGTGGCGAAGACGAACGTCCCCGCCTCGGGCGCGTTCGACGTGAACGCCACCGGTTCCGCCCCGTCGCTGTCGTTTACGCAGCCGGGCGAGGCCAAGATCACCGTCGGTGACCTGAAGCTGACCCTGTCGCCGAAGAAGGCCGACGGCACCGAGACCGGCCTGGGCACCTTCGACTCGGCCTGCACCCAGGTGCCGGGCCAGAACAACCTGCTGCACACCTTCACCATCGGTGGCGGCGGTGGCACCACGCCTCCGACCACCCCGCCGACGACGCCGCCGACGACGCCTCCCACGACGCCGCCGACCACGCCGCCGACGACTCCCCCCACCACCCCGCCGACGACGCCTCCCACGACGCCGCCGACGACCCCGCCCACCACTCCCCCCACCACCCCGCCGGGCAACGGCGTGAAGGTGTCCTACGGGATCACGGGCAGCACCAACCTGCAGAACCTGGGCGGCCCGCTGCCGCTCAAGGGCACCTTCGACGCCGTGGCCGACCTGGCCGCGGGCAAGTACGTCGGTGACCTGAAGCTCGACCCGACCAAGGGCTCGTTCAAGGTGTTCGGCTTCCTGCCGAGCGACGCCGACGTCAAGCTCGTCGCCGTCGGCCAGCCCTCGGGCACCGTGGCCACCGGCAAGATCACCTTCAACGGCAAGGTGAACGTGATCCTGTCGAAGCTCACCCTGTTCGGCCTGCCGATCAGCCAGGGCGACGCCTGCCAGACCACCGCTCCGGCGGACATGAAGCTGGCCTCCACCGGCAACTTCGACGTCCTCAAGGGCGGCAAGATCACCGGCACCTACGGCCTCGCCGGTGTCAAGGACTGCGGCTTCCTGAGCCCGATCATCTCCGCGCTCGTCCAGAGCTCGAAGAACACCATCGACCTGAGCCTCGTCGCCAAGGTGTAATCACGCCCCGGCGAGATCAGTCGATCCCGACAGTCGAAACTGACGGTCGACACAGCTCCACCCAGTGAAGAGCCCCCCGGCACCTCGTGCCGGGGGGCTCTTCCGCGTTCCGGGGCCGCTACCGCTCGGCGGGCACCACGCGAACGGGCCGGACGAACTCCGGCAGCCGCGCCGCCACCTCGGCGGGCGACGGCATCGCGGCCACCTCCTCGGCCAGGGCCGCGACCCGGGCGGCCACGTCCGCGTCCGACAGCAGCTCCTTGGCCGCGGCGGTGACCGCCTCGGCCGTCACCTCGTCGCCGCGCAGCGTGCGGGCGGCACCGGCGCCGGTGACCGCGTCGGCGTTGGTGAACTGGTCGGCGCCCTGCGGCAGGAAAAGCTGCGGCACCCCCGCCGCGATCGACCCGAGGGTCGTGCCGCTGCCGCCGTGGTGCACCACCAGGTCGACGTGCGGCAGCAGTTCCGCCTGCGGCACCCACGCCTCGACGGTCACCGACGGCGGCGGGTCGCCCAGGTCCTCGGTCTGCACCGTCGGACCCGCCGCCACCAGCACCTTCGCCCCGGTCGCCGCCAGGCCCGCGATCGCGGTCCGCAGCACCCCGGCGTCGCCGAACGCGGTGCCCAGGGTCAGGTAGATCAGCGGTTCGGCGTGCGCGCGCACCCAGTCCGGCAGCTCACCGGGTTCGGAGAAGGCCACCGGCCGCAGCGGCACCCGGTTCGGGGCGTCGCGGTACGCGGGCGCCTGGATCGACGCCGGGTAGATGTCGAGGTACGGGTCGCCACCGGCGAGGTTGTCCGGGGTGAGGTCGGTCGCGTCCGGCCCGAGCAGCTCCTCGGCGATCCTGACGAACCCCTCGGCGAACCCGGCGGTCCCGGACTCCTCGGCGGCGACGCGGTCGAACCCGCGGCCGAAGGCGTGGCAGACCGCGGGGACGCCCGCCACCTTCGCCGCGAACGCGGCGCCGATCGTGGCCGCCTCGTACACGACCAGGTCGAACCGCTGGGCCGCCAGCACCGGCTGGAGGTCACCGAAGAACCGGCGGGGCAGGATGTCGGTGAAGATGTGGGCGGCGAGCTTGGCCACCTCCTCGGGATCGCGCCTGCGGGCCTCGACCGGGCTGACCTCCGACCCCGCCAGCTCGGCGAAGGCGCTGTGGATGTCGATGCCCACGTCGACGACGTCGAAGCCCAGGGCGATCAGCGGCGCGTGGAACGAGGCCGCGGTGGCGTAGGTGATGTGGTGGCCCTGCTCGCGGGCGGCGATCGCCAGCGGCAGGAGCGGGTAGGTGTGGCCGTGTGACGGCAAGGACGAGAAGAGGAGATCCACTGGACCCAATGTAGGGAAAACCGAGGGCGCCGCGCTCGCGGTTTCCGCGCCGTTGACCGGATCGTCCGGAAACTCAATTCCGTCGTAGCTGGTAGGTGCCCTCGGTGGTGGCGATCACCACACCGCCGGTGTCGGTCAGCTCGGTGGTGTGCACGAACGTGGACCTGCCGTCCGCCTCCGCCTCGGCCCGCACCCGCTCGACCGTCGCCGCGTCCAGCGCCGCCGTCGCGGTTACGTCGGTCCGGGCCGGGCGGCGGAAGTCGATCCGCAGGTCGCGCACCACCGGGTGGAACCGGGCCAGGTCGAAGCTGGGCAGGCAGATCGCCCCGCCCAGCACCTCGGCCACGGTGGACAACACCCCCGCGTACATCGTGCCGAGGTGGTTGCCGTTGTCCGCCGGCGGAACCCGGCACACCGCGACCCCGGGCGCCGGCTCGACCGCCGTCACGCCCATCCGGTGCGCCTGCGGGATCAGGTGCGGCAGACCGGTGTTGAACGCGGAGACGAGGTCCGACCCGGGGGTCACCGCAGGGCCGGGGGCAGTCCGGTCGGGTCGCCCACCGGCCAGGCCAGCGGATCGGGGCCCAGTTCGACCAGCGCGCGCACCTGGAGCACGCACCACGGGGACACCCCGCCGTCGCCCGCGAGCACCGAGGCGGTGAACTCCGGCCAGTTCAGCCAGCGCAGGTCGTCGACCTCCGCCGGGTTGGGTCGCGGCTGCTCGTCGGTGACCACCCGGTACACCGGGCACATCTCGTTCTCCACGATCCCGTCCGGCATCACCGCCCGGTAGCGGAAACCGGGCAGCACCAGGTCGACCCGGTGCTCACCGCGCAGGCCCAGCTCCTCGGCCAGCCGCCTGCGCACCGCGTCGGCACCCGGTTCGCCGACCGCCGGGTGCCCGCAGCAGGAGTTGGTCCAGACCGCGGGCCAGGTCTTCTTCGTCGCCGCCCGCCTGGTCAGCAGGAAGCGGCCAGCCTGGGTGAACACGTAGCTGGAGAACGCCAGGTGCAGCGGGGTGTCGGCGTGGTGCACGGTGGACTTGTCGGCGAGGCCGACCTGGTTCCCGGCCTCGTCGAGCAGGACGACCTGTTCAGTGGTGGTCACCCGATCACCTTGCCCCCCGGTGTGACCGGGTGGCAACTCGTGGTGATCACCTTCCTGGTCACAGTTCGCGCGGGGCCTCGATGCCGAGCAGCTCCAGGCCCCGGGTGAGCACCGCCGAGGTGAGCGCGGTGAGCACCAGCCGCGACGCGCGCACCTCGGCGGGCACGTCGGGCTTGAGGATCGGGCAGCCGTCGTAGAACGCGGTGAACGTCGTCGCCAGCTCGTAGAGGTACCCGCAGAGCTTGTGCGGGGCGTAGGCGGTGGCGGCCGCCTCGACGGCGGCGGGCAGCCGCAGCAGCGCCAGCGCCAGCGCCCGCTCCGCCGGGGAACCCAGCAGCACCTCGGTGTCGGCGGCCGGGGTGGTCCCGGACTTGGTGAGCACCGAGTGGCAGCGGGCGTTGGCGTACTGCAGGTAGACGGAGGTGTTGCCCTCCTTGGCCAGCATCCGCGACCAGGTGAAGACGTAGTCCTTCTCCCGGTCGTTGGACAGGTCCGCGTACTTGACCGCCCCGATGCCCACCGCGCGCGCCACCGCCGCCTGCGCGTCGGCGTCCAGGGAGGACCGCTCGGCCACGGTCTTGGCGGCGTTGTCGACCGCGTCCTCCAGCAGCTCGACCAACTTCACCGAGCCGCCCGCGCGGGTGCGGATGGTCTTGCCGTCCTCGCCGAGGATCGAGCCGAAGCCGATGTGCTCGGCGGTGTGGTCGTCGGTGAGGTAGCCCGCCATCCGGCTCGCGGCGAAGACCATGGCGAAGTGCTGGGCCTGCGGGGTGCCGACCACGTAGAGCAGGTCGGTCATGCCCCGCTCGCCGGTCCAGTACCGGGCGGTGGCGAGGTCGGTGGTGGCGTAGCCGTAGCCGCCGTCGCCCTTGCGCACGATCAGCGGCAGCGGTTCGCCCTCGCGGTTGCTGAACCCGGGCGGGAACACGCACACCGCGCCGTCGCTCACCCGCGTCAGGCCCTTGGCCTCCAGGTCGGCGATGGTGTCGTCGAGGTACGGGTTGTAGAAGCTCTCGCCGTACATGTCCTCGGGGGTCAGCTCGATGCCGAGCATCCCGTACACCTTCTGGAAGTGCCGGGAGGACTCCTCGACCAGCCGCCGCCACAGCGCCAGCGTCGCCTCGTCGCCGCCCTGCAGCGCCACGACCCGCTTGCGGGAGCGGTCGGCGAACACCGGGTCGGCGTCGAACTTCGCCCGCGCGGCCTGGTAGAAGCCGTTGAGGTCGCTGATGGAGTGCCCGCCGTCGGGGGTCCAGCCCTCGTCGAGCAGGTGCTCGATGAGCATCCCGAACGGGGTGCCCCAGTCGCCGACGTGGTTGTGCGGGGTGACCTCGTGCCCGGCGAAGCGCAGCAGCCGCAGCAGGGCGTCGCCGATGATCGTCGAGCGCAGGTGCCCGACGTGCATCTCCTTGGCCACGTTGGGGCTGGAGTAGTCCAGCGCGTACCGCCGCGGGTCCGGCACCGGGTCCACGCCGAGCCGGTCGTCGCCGAGCAGCGCCGCGGCCCGCCCGGCCAGCCAGGCGTCGCTGAGCCGGATGTTGACGAAGCCGGGGCCCGCGACCTCGGTGGTGGCCACCAGGTCGGCGGAGTCGAGGTTGTCCACGATGGACCGCGCCACCTCGCGCGGCGGCTTCCCGACCTTCTTGGCCAGGCTCATCGCCGCGTTGCACTGGTAGTCCACGCCGTCGCGGGTCGAGGGTCGGATGACGGCCTCCGCCGGGGTGATCTCCACGCCCAGGCCGCGGCGCAGCGCCGCCGCCACCCGCGCGCCCAGTTCGATCCCGACATCGCCGTACGCCACCGCGCCGCCTCCAGTCACCTCGTGAAACCTCAGGTGACCAGTATCGCGCCCGTCGTCCAGTCGATTCCGCGCGGGGCGGGCGCGGCGGTGACGCGCGTCGTCACACCCGCCACCGCCGTCGCCGCGTGCCCCGGGGCCGGTGCCCGGCAGGGGTGCCGCGCGGCGCCAGATCCCGACGACAGGCGCCGCCGCGGTCGGGCGGGGGCACCCGGGCGTGCGACCGGGTCAGTATCGGCCGCGGTGGCACGTGATCACAAGATGTCCGACTCGTCCGTTTTTCCCAGGCGTTCCCAGCCCGCTGGGCGAAATGGCGGTATACAGATAGCATCGTTATTTGGATGCTGGTCCCTCGCGCCGCACACCGGTGCGACACCCCCCGTGCGAGGAGAGACCGTGATCCGCAGACGTGTTGTGGTGGCCGCCGCGGCGGCCCTGATGAGCCTCGGGGCGCTGCCCGCCGACGCCGCCCCGGGCGTCCGGGTGCTGCCACTGCCCCCGGGCGCCAGTTTCATCGCCTTCCAGCGGATCTCCGGGACCGGACTGGTCTACGGGCAGGTCCAGCGCCCCGACGGCAGCAGGCACGCCACCGTCTGGCGCGGCGACTCGGTCCGCGAACTGGCCCCGGCGGCGGCGTCCAGCACCGCCGTGCACGCCAACGACCTCGGCCTGGTCGCGGGCACCATCACCCCGGCGGGCGCGGTGCCCGCCGCGACCAGGGCGACCGCCTGGTTCCTCGGCCGGACCTTCGACCTGCACCCGGCCGGGGCGCAGCAGAGCTACGCCGTGGACGTGAACAACCGCGGCGAGGTCCTGGTGGAGGCCTACTTCCCCGGTCCGACCCCGGACGAGCGGGGCGTGGAGCAGATCTCGGTGTGGCGCGCGGGATCGGTGCGGGTGCTGCACCGCGGGCCGCAGGGCAACGGCTACCCGGTGATCGGCGACGGCGGGCACGTCGCCGCGTCCGTGGTGGACGGTGCGGGCACGAGCGCCGTGCGGGTCTGGGACGGTCGCGGCCGGGTCCTCGCCGACGTCACCCCGGCGGAGACCTACGTCTCCCCGTTCCCGCTCGACGTCAACACCCGGGGTGAGGTGCTCATCCAGGCCTACGCGGGCTACGTCCAGGGCAGGATGTACCTGTGGCGCAACGGGACCGCGGTCGCCGTCAGCGGCCTGCCCGGCGCGCGGGACGTCCAGGCGAACCCGTTCGACTTCTTCAACCGCACCTTCCTCAACGACGCGGGCGAGGTCGTGGCCACCAGCGACTACCGGGCCTTCCGCTGGCGCGACGGCGTGGCCACCCCGCTGGCCCCCCAGGGCGGGTTCAGCTACCCGCAGGGGATCAACGAGCGCGGGGACGTGGCCGTGGAGTCCTGCGCGGGCGCCATCCACGACTGCACGCCGCAGATCGTCAGCCGCGCCGGGGAGACCACCGTCATCACCGGCCCGCCCGGCAGCGGACCCAACGTGCTCGTCAGCGACATCAACCGCCACCGGCGGCAGGTCGTCGGCGTCGCCCGGGACGCCGCGACCGGTGCTTCCCTCGGCTTCGTGCAGGGCTGACCCCCGCCGCCGAGGGGCTACCCCGGCAGGTCGAGGTCCCGCTCGACCGCCGCCAGCTCCTCGGCGGTGCCCTGCACCTTCGGCCCGGTGAACCACTTGCGGGCCGAGGCGAACCACCACAGGGCCGCCCCGCCGAGCACCACCAGGAACGCGACCGGGGTGTAGTTGAACGAGTCCAGGGTGATCGGCGCGGCCTGCGGCAGCATGAACAGCACGAAGATGAACGCCACCCACGCCGTGGCCACGATCCCGATCGGCCTGCCCCAGCGGCCCAGGTGCCACGGCCCGCGCTCGAACGCGTCGCCCTGGCGCACCCGCAGGAAGATCGGGATCACGTAGGCGGTGTACAGGCCGACCACGGCGATCGAGGTGACCGCGGCGTACGCGGTGGCGCTCCACAGGTACGGCACGGCCAGCAGGAACGCCCCCGCCGCGGCCAGCCACACCGAGTTCGTGGGCGTGCGGGTGCGCTTGTTGATCCGGTGCCAGACCCGCGAACCGGGGATCGCGCCGTCGCGGGCGAAGGCGTAGATCATCCGGGAGTTGCCGGTGACCGCGGCCATGCCGCAGAACAACTGCGCGCCGATGGCGATGAGCAGCAGCAGCTTGCCGCCGGTGGCGCCCACCGCGTCGATGAACACCTGCGCGGGCGGCACACCGGTCTCCGAGCCGACGGCGCCGTCGTAGTCCTGGATGGCGAAGGTCAGGCCGATCAGCAGCACCCAGCCCGCGGCCAGCGACACCAGGATCGAGTTGACGATGCCCTTCGGACCGGCCACCGCCGCGTCCTTCGTCTCCTCGGTCATGTGCGCGGACGCGTCGTAGCCGGTCAGCGTGTACTGGGCGAGCAGCAGCCCGATCAGGAACACGTACACCGGGGAGGCCCAGCCGGTGTCGTTGACGAACTCGCCGAACACGAACGACGCGCTCTGGTGCTCGTCCGGCACCACCACCAGCACGCCCACGATCACCAGCACCCCGACCAGGTGCCACCACACGCTGACGCTGTTGAGGATCGACACCACGCGCACCCCGAAGGTGTTCAGCGCCCCGTGCACCACGAGGATGATCCCCAGCAGCAGGATGGTGTGCCCCGGTGTCGCGGCGAAGCCGAACTGAAGGTCCAGGAACGCGTTGAGGAACAGCGCCGCGCCGAAGTCGATGCCCGCGGTGACCGCGACCTGCCCCACGAGGTTGAACCACCCGGTGAACCACGACCAGGCCGGGCCGTTGCGCGGGGCCAGCTTCGCCGCCCAGTAGTACAGCCCGCCCGCGGTCGGGTAGCTGGAGCACACCTCGGCCATGCCCAGGCCGACCAGGACCACGAAGAACCCGACCAGCGGCCAGCCCCAGACCATCGTCGCCGGGCCGCCGGTCTTCATGCCGAACCCGTAGAGGGTCAGGCAGCCCGAGAGCACCGAGATGATCGTGAACGAGACGGCGAAGTTGCTGAACCCCGACATCGACCGGCGCAGCTCCTGGGCGTACCCCAGGGTGTGCAGCCGGGCCTCGTCGGCGTCCGGGCCGGGGGTGTCCGGGTTGCTGGTCGTGGCCATAGCTGCTCCCCCAATGGGTCGCGGGCGGTCCATTGCCGGAGGGCACAGTGTGATTCCCGTCATTTCCCTGGTCAAGGGCCGTTCGACGTAACCACCGGGTGAACGCCGCGCCCCGCCTGTGGACAGCCGGTTGCGGGACCGGGCCGGCAGGCAGCAGGATGCGCGGAGGACGTGCCAATGGGCCACCGGCCTACCTTTGGGGGACCGCATGCCAGAGACACCGCTGACCGTGGACCGGCTGCGGGAGCTGGTCGACCGGGGCGAGGTCGACACCGTCCTGGTCGCGGTCACCGACATGCAGGGCAGGCTCCAGGGCAAGCGCTGCGCCGCCCGGTACTTCCTGGAGGAGGTCCTCGCGCACGCCACCGAGGCCTGCGACTACCTGCTCGCGGTCGACGTGGAGATGAACACCGTCGCGGGCTACAGCTCCTCGTCCTGGGACAGCGGCTACGGCGACTTCGTGCTCCGACCCGACCTGGCGACGCTGCGCCCGCTGCCCTGGCTGGAGGGCACCGCGCTGGTGCTCGCGGACCTGGAACTGGTCTCCGGCGGCCCGGTCCCGGTCTCGCCCCGGCAGGTGCTGCGCCGCCAGCTCGACCGCCTCGCCGAGCGGGACCTGACCGCGTTCGTCGGCACCGAGCTGGAGTTCATCCTGTTCGACGACACCTACGAGCAGGCCTGGGACGCCGGCTACCGCGGGCTCACCCCCGGCAACCGGTACAACGTGGACTACTCGCTGCTGGGCACCGGCCGGGTCGAACCGGTGCTGCGCGCCATCCGCAACGGCATGGGGGGCGCGGGCCTCTACGTCGAATCGGCCAAGGGCGAGTGCAACCCCGGGCAGCACGAGATCGCCTTCCGCTA
Organism: Actinokineospora spheciospongiae; assembly: GCF_003182415.1. Classification (NCBI taxonomy): domain Bacteria; kingdom Bacillati; phylum Actinomycetota; class Actinomycetes; order Pseudonocardiales; family Pseudonocardiaceae; genus Actinokineospora; species Actinokineospora spheciospongiae. Next base: position 153,351 of record NZ_QHCP01000015.1, read on the forward strand.
CACCGACGCGCTGGCCACCTGCGACAACCACTCGATCTACAAGACCGGGGCCAAGGAGATCGCCGCCGCGCACGGGAAGTCGCTGACCTTCATGGCCAAGTACGACTCCCGCGAGGGCAACTCCTGCCACGTCCACCTCAGCCTGCGCGGCACCGACGGCACCCCGGTCATGGCGGGCGACGGGCCGCACGGGTTCTCCCCGCTGATGGAGCACTACCTCGCCGGGCAACTGGCCTGCCTGCGCGAGCTGACGTACTTCTTCGCCCCGAACATCAACTCCTACAAGCGCTTCGCCGAGGGCTCGTTCGCCCCGACCGCGGTGGCGTGGGGGGTGGACAACCGCACCTGCGCGCTGCGCGTGGTGGGGCACGGGCCCTCGCTGCGGGTGGAGAACCGGGTGCCCGGCGGCGACGTCAACCAGTACCTGGCGGTCTCGGCGCTGATCGCCGCCGGGCTGCACGGCATCGAGAACGAACTGCCGTTGGAGGACGCCCTCACCGGCAACGCCTACGCCTCCGGGCGGCCGACCGTGCCCAGGACCCTGAGGGACGCCGCGGCCCTGCTCGACGGCAGCGCGGTCGCGCGCGCGGCGTTCGGCGACGACGTCGTGGACCACTACCTCAACGCGGCGCGGGTGGAACAGGCCGCGTTCGACGCGGCCGTGACCGACTGGGAGCGGGTCCGTGGCTTCGAACGGCTCTGACCGGCCCCCCGTCATCGGGGTCACCACCTACCTGGAGCACTCCGCCTTCGGCATCTGGGAGGCCGAGGCCGCCGTCCTGCACCGCGTCTACGTGGAGTCGGTGCGCGCGGCGGGCGGCAACGCCGTGCTGCTGCCGCCCATCGGCGACTGGCGCGCCGACACCGTCGACTGGCTCGACGGGCTGGTCCTCTCCGGCGGCGCCGACATCGACCCGGCCCGCTACGGCCAGGCCCCGCACCCCACCACCGGCACCCCGCAGCCGACCCGCGACGCCGCCGAGTTCGCCCTGGTCGAGGCCGCGCTGGAACTGGGCCTGCCGCTGCTGGCGGTGTGCCGGGGGATGCAGGTGCTCAACGTGGCCCTCGGCGGGACGCTGCACCAGCACACCCCGGAGGTCGTCGGCACCACCGACCACCAGCCGGAGGTGGCCATGTTCGGCAAGACCGACCTGACCACCACCCCCGGCTCGGCGCTGGCGGGCATCCTCGGCCCCACCGCCCAGGCCCACTGCCACCACCACCAGTCCCTCGACCGCCTCGGGGAGGGACTGGTGGTCGCCGCCACCGCCCCCGACGGCACGGTCGAGGCGGTGGAACTGACCGGGCCGCGGTTCGCCGTGGGCGTGCAGTCGCACCCGGAGCACGACGTCGAGGACGTCCGGCTCTTCGCCGCGCTGGTCGAGGCGGCCCGCGCGCACGCCACCAGCCGTTCCCACCGAAGGAGGGCCCCCCGGTGAGCACCCTGGAAGTCCTCGACCCGGCCACCGGCGCCCCGCTGACCAGCGTCGAGGCCGCGGACCTGCCCGCGACCGACGCGGCCGTCGCCCGCGCGCACGCCGCGCTGCCCGCCTGGCGGTCGGTCGCCCCGGGCGACCGGGCCCGGCTGCTGCGCCGCTTCGCCGCCGCGGTCGACGGCGACCTGGAGAACCTCGCCCGGCTGGAGGTGGCCAACGCCGGGCACACCATCGGCAACGCCCGCTGGGAGGCGGGCAACGTCCGCGACGTGCTGGACTACTACTCCGCGACACCGGAACGGTTGTCCGGCAGGCAGATCCCGGTCCCCGGCGGGGTCAACGTCACCTTCCACGAGCCGGTCGGCGTCGTCGGCGTGATCGTGCCGTGGAACTTCCCGATGCCCATCGCAGGCTGGGGCCTGGCACCCGCGCTGGCCGCCGGGAACACCGTCGTGCTCAAGCCCGCGGAGCTGACCCCGCTGACCGCGCTGCGGCTCGCGGAACTGGCCCACCAGGCGGGAATCCCCGAGGACGTGTTCCAGGTGCTGCCCGGCGAGGGACCGGTGGTGGGGGAGCGGTTCGTCACCCACCCCCTGGTGCGCAAGGTCGTCTTCACCGGGTCGACGGCCGTGGGCAAGGAGGTCATGGCGGGCTGTGCCGCGCAGGTGAAGCGGGTGACGCTGGAACTGGGCGGCAACAACGCCAACGTCGTCTTCGCCGACGCGGACCTGGCGAAGGCCGCCGCGACCGCGCCCTACGCCGTGTTCGACAACGCCGGGCAGGACTGCTGCGCCCGTTCCCGCATCCTCGTGCAGCGCTCGGTGCACGAGGAGTTCATGGCGCTGTTCGAGGAAGCGGTGCGCGGTGTGGTCGTCGGCGCACCCGGGGACGAGGCGACGGAGATGGGACCGCTGATCTCCGCGCGGCACCTGGCCCGCGTCTCGTCCTACGTGGACGAATCGGACGTCGCCTTCCGGGGCAGCGCACCGGCGGGGCCGGGGTTCTGGTTCCCGCCGACCGTGCTGTCCGTCCCGGCCGGGCACCGCGCGGTCACCGAGGAGGTGTTCGGCCCGGTCGTGGCGGTGCTGCCGTTCGACGACGAGGCCGACGCCGTCCGCCAGGCCAACGACACCGACTACGGCCTGTCGGCCTCCATCTGGACCCGCGACGTCGGGCGGGCGCTGCGGGTCTCCCGCGCGGTCGAGGCGGGCAACCTGTCGGTGAACTCGCACTCGTCGGTGCGCCACTGGACCCCGTTCGGCGGCTTCAAGCAGTCCGGCCTGGGCCGCGAACTCGGCCCGGACGCCCCCCACGGGTTCACCGAGACCAAGAACGTGTTCATCAGCAGCGAGTGAGAAGTCGACAGCGGAGGGAAGCGATGGGCAAGCGGCTGGACGGCAGGGTCGCGGTGGTCACCGGCGGCGCCAGCGGCATCGGCCTGGCCTCGGTGCGCAGGCTCGCCACCGAGGGCGCCAGGGTCGTGGTCGCCGACGTGGACCCGGACGCGGGCAGGGCGGCCGCCACGGAGGTCGACGGCCTGTTCGTGCGCACCGACGTCACCAGCGAAGACGACGTCCGGGCGCTGTTCCAGACCACCGTCGACACCTACGGCTCCCTCGACGTCGCCTTCAACAACGCGGGCATCTCCCCACCCGAGGACGATTCGATCCTCACCACCGGCATCGAGGCGTGGAACCGGGTCCAGCAGGTCAACCTGACCTCGGTCTACCTGTGCTGCAAGCACGCCATCGAGCACATGCGCTCCCGCCGCCGCGGCTCGGTGATCAACACAGCCTCCTTCGTGGCGGTGATGGGCGCGGCCACCTCGCAGATCTCCTACACCGCGTCCAAGGGCGGTGTGCTGGCCATGAGCCGCGAACTGGGCGTCCAGTTCGCCCGCGAGGGCATCCGGGTCAACGCCCTGTGCCCCGGCCCGGTCAACACCCCCCTGCTGCGCGAACTGTTCGCCGCCGACCCCGAGCGCGCCGCCCGCAGGCTCGTCCACGTCCCCATGGGCCGCTTCGCCGAACCGGAGGAGATCGCCGCCGCGGTCGCCTTCCTCGCCAGCGACGACTCCTCCTTCATGACCGCCTCCCAGTTCCTCGTCGACGGCGGCATCTCGGGCGCCTACGTCACCCCGCTGTGACCTCCGGCAGCCCCGACCCACCCACCCCGCCCGACGACCCCGGACCGCAGGCGGGGGCCACTGCGCCGGGCGGTTCCCGCCTGCGGGAGGGACGCGCCGCGCCCGGCCACCCCGGATCGCGGGGTGGGTCCGGCGTGGCGGATGGCCCGGGGTTGCGGGAGAAGCCCACTGCCCCCGGGTCGCGGGGTGGGCCTGATGTGGCGGGTGGTCTCGGTTTGCCGGGAGGGACTGTGGTCCCCGGTGGCTTGGGGTCGGTGGGTGGATCTGCCGTTCCCGGTGATCTGGGGTCGCGGAAGGGGTCTGCTGCGCCTGGTGATCCTGGATCGCAGGGTGGATCTGTTGTGGCGGGTGATCCCGGGTCATCGGGTGAGTTCGGTGTGGCGGGTGATCCCGGGTCATCGGGTGAGTTCGGTGTGGCGGGTGGTCCTGGGGCATCGGGTGGGTTCGTTGTGGGCGGTGGGCCCAGGGTGTCGGGTGGGCTCGTCACGCCGGGCGATCCGGGATCGAGGGGTGGGGCTGCTGGGGCGGGCGGTTCGGGGGTGTCGGAGGGGGGTGCTGTGGCGGGCGGACCTCGGTCGTCCGGGGGTGCGGGTGGGGCGGTCGGTGGGAGCGGGTGGGGTGCCGCCGGGGCCGATCCGCTGTTGGAGGAGTTCTTCCGGCCGGTGCGGGCCGGGAACGCGTTCGAGGAGACGGTGGAGCGGATGCTCCAGGCGATCCGGCTCGGGGTGGTGGCGCCGGGGGCGCGGCTGCCCGCCGAGCGGGAGCTGTCGGTCCGGCTCGGGGTGAGCCGGGTGACGCTGCGGGAGGCGCTGCGGGCGTTGCAGCAGGCCGGGTACGTGCAGTCGCGGCGGGGGCGGTACGGCGGCACCTTCGTCCGCCCGGACCCGCCGTCGCGCACGCCGCCGCGGCCGCGGGCGGAACTGGCCGCGGAACTGGAGGACACCCTCACCCTGCGCGCGGTGCTGGAGTCCGGTGCCGCCGAGGTCGCCGCCTCCCGCGCCCTGCCCCCTCGGCTGCGCAGGCACCTGCGCGCCCGCCTCGACGACTGCACCGGTGCGGTCCCGGCGGACTACCGCCGCCACGATTCCCGCCTGCACCTGGCCATCGCCGAAGCCGCGGCGGCCCCGTCCCTCACCGGCGCCGTCGCCGACGTCCGCACCCGGCTCAACGCCCTCCTGGACGCGATCCCCCTCATCCCGCCCAACATCGCCCACTCCGACCACCAGCACGCGCTGGTCATCACCGCCATCCTCGACGGCGACCCGCCCGCCGCCCGCGCCGCCATGGCCGAACACCTCGCGGGCACCGCCTCCCTGCTGCGCGGCTTCCTCTCCTGAAGCCCCCCACCCGCCGTCGCGGTGTGTGCTGCACCCGGTTCACACCACCCGAACGGCCCGGTGACCTATCGTCTTGGGGTGAATCCGCCGCAGTGAACCGACGACAGGGGGTGGGCAAGTGGCACAGGACGACCGGCGCCCCCCGCCGCCCGGGCCACCCCCGGCCCGCCCGGCGCCCCCCACCTCCCACCCGCCGACCAGCGGATACGGCGGCCGAGGCGCCCGCCTGGACACCCCGCCGCCACCCCACCGCCAGCCCCCCGGCGCCCCCGACCCCGGCAACCACCCGAACGGCGGTTCCCCCCACTCGCGCCCCCCGGCCCCCACCCCCCAAGCCGCGAACGGCCACCCCGCGCCGAACACGCGCGGGCCTCGACACCGCCCCGCCCTCCCCGAGCCGACCAACGGCCACCCGGCACCGCCAAGAGGCGCCGGGCCTGCGGGTGACGGCCGTCCGGCTGCGCCGCAGGACAGGTGGGAGGGCGATCCGCGTCCCGGCGCCGCCGCCCCGACCAACGGGCACCCCCTGCCGCCGCCCCCCGGGTCGCCGGGCGGCTGGGAGGCGGAACAGCGCTCCGGCACGCTCAACGCGGCAGGCGGCCCCCCCGTGCCTCCGCGAGGTGCTCCACGCCCACCCCAGGGGCAGCCGTTCCCCGGTGGCCGGCAGGGCGAGCACCCCGCCGACGCGACCGGTGGCCGCCCGGCAACCCCGCCGCAGGCCAATGGCCACTCCGCTCCGCCGGGGGCCTGGGAACAGGACCAGCGCCCCGGTACACCCGCGCGACCCAACGGTCATCCGGTGCCGCCGCGCCCGGCGGCAGGGCTTGATTCCCCGCAAGGTCGGGAGGGCGAGCAGCGCTCCGGCACACCCGCGCGGTCCAACGGTCACTCGGTGTCGCCGCGTCCGGCCGCGGGGCTTGATTCCCCGCAAGGCTGGGAGAGCGGGCAGCGCGCCGGCGCACCTGAGCGGTCCAATGGCCATTCCGTGCCAGGGTCTGGTTCCTCGCAGGCGTGGGAGGGTGGGCAGCGTTCCGGTGCGCCTGCTCGGCCCGATGATCATGCGGTGCCGCCGCGTCTGGCCGCAGGGCTTGATTCCCCGCAGGGCTGGGAGGGCGAGCAGCGCTCCGGTGCACCCGCGCGGTCCGATGGACACCGTTCTGCCGCGGGGCCTGGTTCCTCGCAGGCACGGGCGGGCGGGCAGCGTTCCGGTGGTCCCGAGGGGCACTCGGGCGCGATCGCGAGCCGCCCGGCGTCCTCGGAGGTCCAGTACGGCGGGCGGCGCGCAGGCGCCCTGCCCACCGGCGGCCACCCCGTGCCGAATGGGGCACCCCAGCCGACCCACGGGCACCCGATCCCGTCCGACGAACGGCGACCGGATGCCGAGGCGGTGCCGCCGACCCCCGGGGGGCGCAGGCGCAGGCCCGACGGTGATGCCCCGCCGCCTCCGCCCGCCCGGCCCGGTGGCAGGCGCAGGCGGGCCGAGCCCGAGGCGTTCGACCTGCCCACCGACATCAACCGGCCCGACGGTGACCTGCTCGACCCGGGCACCCTCGTCCCCGGTGGGGTCGCCCCACCGCGGCGGGGGGCACCGGTCGACGCCCCGACCGAGGTGCTGGCCCCGGCCACCGAGGTCATCCCGCGAATCCGGCCGGACCTCGACAAGCCGACCGAGCGCATCGCCGCCGCACCCGCTCCCACCGCTCTCGTCCCCGGACCGGAGACCGACGGCGACCCGATCGACCGAGGTGACGGCCACGCCGACCACGGCGAGGACGACCACGGCGAGGACGACCACGGCGAGGACGACCACTACGACGACGAGTACGACGACTACGACGACGAGTACGACGACTACGACGAGGACGAGGACACCGAGCCCGCACCCGAGGCGAGCCGGGTCGCCAAGGCGATCACGGCGGCGGGCGAGGTCATGGTCACCCTCGGCGTGGTCGTGCTGCTGTTCGTGGTCTACGAGGTGTGGATCACCGACCTGATCTCCGCGGGCAAGCAGGACGACGTGACCTCCGCCCTGGACGAGCAGTGGAACGCCCCCGGTGACGACCCGCAGCGGCAGCAGCGCTTCGAGTTCGCCGAGGGGGAGGGGATGGCGAAGCTCTACATCCCCGCGCTCGGCGAGGACTACAAGTTCACCGTCGTCGAGGGGACCACCGACGCCGACCTGGAGATCGGGCCGGGGCACTACAAGAACTCCGCGCTGCCCGGGCAGCGGGGGAACTTCGCCGTGGCGGGGCACCGGGTGGGCAAGGGGGCGCCGTTCAACGACCTCGACCTGCTCCAGGCGTGTGACGCCATCGTGGTGGAGACGCAGACGAGCTGGTTCGTCTACCGGATGCTGCCCACCGACGCCGACGCGCGGACCTGGGCGCAGTCCAAGGCGGCGGACCCGAAGTGCGCGGGCAAGGACGGCGGGTCGAAGGTCGAGCCGCTCGGCGGCGAGTACGCGAAGGCGACCGGCAGGCAGATCGTGACCCCGCAGCAGAGCGAGGTCGTGGCCCCGGTGCCGGGCAAGGTCGACTCGACGCTGGCCAAGGACGAGCGGTTGAAGCTGATCACGCTGACCACCTGCCACCCGAAGTTCTCCAACAAGGAGCGGATGATCCTGCAGGGGGTCATGGTCCGGGAGCAGCCGAAGACCGCGGACCACACCGTCGTCCCCGTCGAGCTGGGCGAGACCGGTTGACTCTGAGTGACGGCTTCGCTGCGTTCGCGTCATCTCAGTGTCACCAAGATTCACTCGCTCAGCCCAATAAGTGATCAAAAACTTGTCATCGACCACTGTGCGCCGTAGACCAACACCTTCAGCTGATGTATTCGGTGGAGGAAATATGAGCCAAACGGTGAACTCCAACTGGCAGGGCTTCTGGGCCGAACTGCCCAAGGAGCGCGGCGGCGCCGTGTGGGACAGCGCGGGCGAGGAGACGGCGACCGCGCAGCTGCCCTGGTTCCGACCGCACTTCGCCGAGGGGCTGCCCGTCCTCGACATCGGCTGCGGCAACGGCACCCAGTCCGCCGCCCTGGCCCAGGCGTTCCCCCGCGTGCTGGGGCTCGACTTCGCCCCGGCCGCCATCGAGCACGCCCGGCAGTTGCAGGCCGACAGCCCGGTGGAGTTCCGCACCTTCGACCTCGCCGACACCGCCGCCGCCGAGGCGCTGCACGCCGAGCTGGGCGACGTGAACGTCTACCTGCGCGGCGTGCTGCACCAGATGCCCGACGAGCGCCGCCCCGACGCCGCCGCCTCGCTGGCGGTCCTGCTGGGCGAGACCGGTCACCTGTTCGCCGTCGAGCTGTCCCCGGCGGCCGGGCAGACCATCCAGTCCGCCGTGGCGAAGGCGCCGGACGCGGTGCCGAAGATGCGCATGGTGTTCAAGCACAACCTGACGCCCGCCGCCTGGCTGGACGGGAAGCTGGAGGCCGTGCTCGGCGGCGCGGGCCTGGAGATCGTGACCGGCGGCGCCACGACCCTGCACGGCACCGACCGCCTGCCCGACGGCACCCCGCTCGACCTGCCGATGAACTACGTGGTGGCCCGCCGCGGGTGAGCCGCGTGCTGTTGATTGCGGGGTTTTGGTGGGTGCGCCCGGCTGGGTGGATGTGTTTGGCCGGGGCCCCTATGGCGATCATGTGTTCCAGTGCGTCAGGTGGGGCTGAAAAGATGCCCCACCGCCCAGGCAGGCTGTCACATGATCGCCACCCCCGGCCAAACACATCCACCCACCCGGGCAGGGCCGTAGCCGGGCCGGCGGTTTTCGGGGCGGTCGGCTGACCAAGCACATCCACCCGCGTGAGCCTCTGCTTGGCCGGGCCGGCGGTTGCGGGGTGGTCGGCTGACCAAGCGCATCCACCCGCCCGGTTCTCTGCTTGGCCGGGCCTGCGGTTCGTGGGTGGCCGGGCGGCTTCGAGGACGGGTCCTGGGGGCGTGGGACGGACGTGATCCGGGACCACGCCCCTCCCGCCGCGGGGGGTGCCCCGGCTAGGGTGCTCCCCGTGGTGACCCCATGATCGAGAAGATCCTGCCCGCCGCTGTCGTCGCGGTGGAGGCGTACGACGACCCGCCGGAGGCCGTGCTCCTGCCCGAGGAGGAGCCGTGCGTGGCGAAGTCCGTCGACAAGCGCAGGCGCGAGTTCACCACCGTCCGGCACTGCGCGCGGCAGGCGCTGGCCCGGTTGGGCCGCCCGCCCGCGGCGATCGTCCCCGGTGAGCGCGGTGCCCCGGGGTGGCCGGACGGGGTGGTGGGCAGCATGACCCACTGCGCCGGGTACCGGGCCGCGGTGCTGGCCGAGGCGGGCGAGATCATCACCGTGGGCATCGACGCCGAGCCGCACGTGCCGCTGCCCGAGGGCGTGGAGAGCGCGGTGACCCTGGCCGACGAGCGGGTGCACCTGGCCGAGTTGGCCGCGGCGCACCCCGGGGTGCACTGGGACAAGCTGCTGTTCGCGGCCAAGGAGAGCGTCTACAAGGCGTGGTTCCCGTTGGCCAGGGAGTGGCTGGGGTTTTCCGACGCGCGGTTGCGGTTCGACCCGGCGGGCACCTTCACCGCCGAGTTGCTCGTCGACGGCCCCCGGGTCAAGGGGGAGGTGCTGCGCGGGTTCCAGGGCCGGTGGCTGGCCGAGGGCGGGTTCGTGGTCGCCGCGATCGCCATCGCCGTCTGACTTGGTAGGTTGCGCTGAGCAACCAACTCCAGCGGAGGCGACGATGGCGGCAGGCTCGGGACCGTGGGCGGAACCCGGGGCGTTCGAGGTGGCCCCGGGCGTGCACCGCATCCCGCTGCCGCTGCCCGGTGACGGCCTGCACGCGGTCAACGTCTACAGCGTCGAGACCGCCGACGGGCTGGTGCTGATCGACTCCGGTTGGGGGTTGCGGGAGGCGCGCGACCTGCTGGAGTCCGCGCTGAACTCCCTCGACCACGACTTCGGCTCGGTGTCGCGGTTCCTGGTCACCCACATGCACCGCGACCACTACACGATGGCCGTGGAGCTGCGCCGGATGTTCGGCACCCGGATCGCCCTCGGCATCGGTGAGCAGCCCAACCTCGACGTGGTCCTCGCGGGCGAGGCCGAGCGCCAGGTGAGCGACCTGCGCGCCTGGGGCGCGACCGCCCTGCAGTCGAAGCTGCGGGCGATGCTGGGTCAGCGCGACCCCGGCCGCCCCAGCTACGAGCTGCCCGACGAATGGCTCTCCGGGACCCAGGACATCGTCCTCGGCGACCGCACCCTCACCGCCGTGCCGACCCCCGGCCACACCCGCGGGCACGTCGTGTTCGTCGACGCGGCGGCCGGGCTGCTGTTCGCCGGGGACCACGTGCTGCCGCACATCACCCCGTCGATCGGCTTCGAGCCCGCCCGGGCCCGGCTGCCGCTGGGCGACTACCTGGACTCGCTGCGGCTGATGCGCACCCACCCCGACATGCGGCTGCTGCCCGCGCACGGCCCGGTGGCCCCCAGCGTGCACGCCAGGGTGGACGAGCTGCTGGAGCACCACGAGCAGCGGCTGGCGCGCACCGCCGAGGCCGTCCGCGACGGCGCGGGCACCGCGTTCGAGGCCGCCCGCCGCCTGGGCTGGACCCGGCGCGAGCGCGCCTTCGACACCCTCGACCTGTTCAACCAGGTGCTGGCCGTCGGGGAGACCGCGGCGCACCTGGACGTGCTCGTCGTCCGCGGCGCGCTCAAGTCGTCCACCGCGGACGGTGTGGTGGAGTACGCGGCGCCCGGTCAGTCGAACAGCGAGGGCTGACCGCCCGGGGCGGCGCCCTCGATCCCCAGCATCCGCAGCTTGGTGGCGGCACCGGCGCCCGCGGAGAACCCGCCGACCTTGCCGCCCGCGCCCAGCACCCGGTGGCACGGCACGACGACCGGGTACGGGTTGGCGCCCATGGCCTGCCCCACCGCCTGCGCGGACCCCGGAGCGCCGACCGCCCTGGCGACCTCGCCGTAGGTGGTGGTCTCGCCCGGCGGCACGGTGCGGATGAACTCGTAGGCGCGGCGGTGGAACTCGGGGATGCCGGTCGGGTCGACCGGGATGTCGCGCAGGTCGTCGCGCTCGCCCCCGAGCAGGCGGGCGATCCGGCGGACCGCGTCCGCCACCGGCCCACCGGGTTCAGTGGGCACCGGGTCGGCGATCCGCCCGCGCAGGTGCGCCTCGGTGCCCGCCCGGTCGCCGCCGGGCAGCTCCACGGCCACCAGGCCGCGGTCGTTCCAGGCCAGCGCGCACCAGCCCAGCGGCGTGTCGAACATCGTGTACGCGGTCACCGCCGCATTCTCGCGCCCCGCGCGCACCGAACCCCGCGCCGGGGTGGCGGCGCGGGGTTCGGCTGATCGCACGGCGTCCCGGCTCCGGTGGTTTCCGGGACCGGGACGGTGGATCAGGTGTGCAGCAACTGGTTGAAGAAGGAGCGGTAGCGGCGCAGGGCCTGGCGCAGGTCCTCGGTGTGCGCCTCGCTGTCGCCGCCGCCCTGCCACTGGCCCTCCAGGCCGCGCTTGTGCTCGGCGAAGGTCTTGGCCAGGTTCTGCATGACCTCGGCCACCAGGTGGTCGGCGTCGCGGACTGCCTCGCGCGGGTCGTCGACGAAGTTCGCCTGGACCTTCGACCACTCGCCCCGGAAGCGCTCCACCTCGGCGTCGGCGAACAGTTCCGCGCCGGGCTCCTCGGCCTCGCCCGCCGCGGGGGTGCCGCGCTCGCGCTGCCCGTGCTCCGCCTGGGGCTGCTCGGTGGACTCCGGGTAGCCGGGCGACCGGTTCGGGTCCACCGGGGGCTGGGCTTCGTAGGTGGGCGCGCCGTCCCAGTTGCCCCGGTCGGACTGGCCGGACTGGCGGTCGGTGTCCCGCGGGTCGGTGACGTCGGCGGTGGCGAACCCGCTGTGGTGCTCGCCGCGGTCGCCGTCAGCGGTGCGGTCCGGGTTCTGGTCCGCGTCGCGGTGGTGGGTCGCGTCCTGGTCGTCGTGGTGCCCACCGGTCGACCGGTCGGCGGTGTGCGGACCGTCGGTCCTGGGGTCCACAGTGGACTTCGCCGGGCTGGAGTCGGACACCAGGTCCTCGGTGTGCAGTCGATGGTCGTCGGAAGTGGTGCTGTTGCGCATGGTGGTGTCTCCGGTTCGGGGGATCGGGGGGAGCGGTGCTCAGCGCTTGGCGGTCGGGCGGTGCGGCGCGTCGCCGTCCACCGCGTGTCCGTCGTTGCCGCCGCGGTGCCCGTCGCCGCCCAGGAGGTCGGTGAACAGGTCGCGGTAGTGCACCATCGCCTCGCGCAGCTCCTCGGTGGAGGCGTTCTCCTTGCCGCGCACCCGGTGCGCCGCGCGGTAGTGCTCCATGGTGGACGCGTGCTCGACGGACAGCCTGCGCACGCGGTCCTCGTGCGAACCGTCGGTCGGGTAGCCGCGCTCGGCCATCACGACGGTGACCAGCCGGTCGGCCTCCTGCACCGCGGGGGCGGGGCGGTCGACGAACTGCTCCTGCACGCCCCGCCACTGCGCGGCGTAGCGGTCGCGCGCCTGCGGCTCCAGCGGCCGGATGTCCAGCTTGGCGTGTTCCTTCTCCCGCTCCAGCAGCTCGCGCTCGGCGTCCTTGCGGGGGTGCTCGGCGACCGTCCGGTCGTACTCGGGGCCGAACCGCTCGCGCAGGTGCTTGCGCCGGGACTGCATCCTGGCGACCACTGCCACCAGCGCGATGATGACGACGGCCGCGACGACAATGCCGATGATCGCGCCTGTCGACATGGGGTTCTCCTTTCAGTGCAAGGAATTCCTCCTCGTTGTTCGGTGACGTACCACCCGTGCCGAACCTGAAACGGAGATGGGGCCACGTTGGGCCATTTGCCGCACCCCGGTGTGCTCCGGGGGCGGGTTGTCCGCTGTGGACGGTCAGGGCTCCAGGGAGACCAGGTCGCGGTCGCCGAACTGGTAGCCGACGCCGCGCACGGTGCGCACCAGCGGCACCGTGGGGTCGATCTTGCTGCGCAGCCTGCGGATGTGCACGTCCACGGTGCGCTCGCTGACGTAGGAAGTGCCCCACACCGCGCTCATCAGCGCCTGCCTGCGGTGCACCCGGTTCGGGTGCCCGGCCAGGTAGGCCAGCAGGTCGAATTCCAACCTGGTCAGTTCCACCTCGTGCCCGTGCCAGAGCACCCGGCGCGAACCGGTCAGCACCCGCAGCGGGGCCCGGACGGCCCGCGGCAGCGGCACCACCACCCCCAGCGGGGGCGTCTCGTCGACGGTGACCGCGGCGGTCACCCCGTCGTGCCTGCCGAGCGCGTGCAGGGCGTCGGCCAGTTCCCCGGCCAGCGCGGGCACCGCCGCGGCGGCGGCGGTGAGGTGCACGGTCAGGGTGAGCCGGGTCGGGCGGGTGGCGCTGGACCGGTGGTCGGAGAGTGCGGCAACCATGGTTGAACCCCTAGTGGTGTGAGTCGGGAAGCGGGTGTGGCGGGAGCGGGCGAACGGGGTCGCTCAGCTCGGACATCGCTTGCCGTTGATCACGGTAGGGGGCACGTCGGACAGTCGACCAGGGGACTAATGCCTGGTCAACGGTGTTCCGCAGCGTGGGATGCGTAGCTCAGGTCACTCCGCTGTCACCCCGGCGGCGGTTTCCACCGCGAGGTACGGGTGCACCGGGGCGTCCCCGCCGCGCGGCAGGAACCACTCGTCGAAGTCCAGGCCGGGGGTGCCGAGCAGGTCGATGTCGTCCTCGTCGGCGTCCGCGCCCTCGCCCTGGTCGTAGAGGCGCTCGTGCTCCACGCCGCCGAGCACGTGCTCGTCGAACGCGGCCATGATCTCCTTCATCGGCAGCTCGTCGATCAGCCCGGCCAGCTCGAGCTGCACCGCCGCCTCGGTCTTGAGCACGTGCAGCGCCAGCGCCTCGGCCGTGCACAGCGGCGCGGTCCAGCCCGGCTGGGTCAGCCGGTGGCCCAGGATCGCGGTGATCACCAGGAACTGCTTGGCGAACAGGGCGCCGTAGTGGTCGGCGTAGCGCTGCGGGAGCTGGTCGAGCACGCTGAGCGCCTCCACCTCGCTGGCCGAGGTCTCCGCGTCCTCCAGCTCCTGCACGTCGGCGAACAGCTCGTCGGTGAGGACCTCCATGCCCTGCACCATGGCCCCGGCGACCAGCCGGGCCGCCTGCGCCGACACCGCGCAGGACGGGTCGTCGGCGACGTGACCGAACGCCTCCGGGCCCACCGCGCGAAGCTGCGCCGAGGACGCCTCCAGCTCGTCGCGCAGCGCGGCGACCTCCTCCTCCGACAGCTCCCCGTCCTCGTCGTCGGAGTCCTCGGCGACCTCGACGTCGCCGAGCGCGGCCGCCAGGTCGTCGTCGGTGGCGATGACCTCGCACCGGCCCACCGACCAGCCCTCCAGCAGGTCGGTCTGGGCCAGCAGCTCGGTCAGCACGTGCCGGGCCGCCTCCTCGGCGAAGGCCAGCGCGGGGGCGTCCAGCAGCCAGGTGATGACCGCCCCGTGCGGGTGCACGGCGACCCGGTGGTCGAGCGGTTCCACCTCCAGCCCGTCCGGCCCCTCGATCCCGGCGAGCAGGTCGAGCTGCTCGTCGAGCAGGGCGGCGACGCCGTGCTGCTGCAGCGGGTCGAGACCGGGGAGGTCCGGGGCGGGGGCGACGTCGGCGGTGAGCTGGTATTCCACGCACCCGAGTCTAGAAGCCCCGTCAGTCGACGAGGGCGATGGGCGCCCGTGGCCGCAGGTACGGGCCGTCCGCGCCGGTGCCCGCCTGCTCGATGACCATGTCCGCGCGGCGCCCGCGCACCCGCAGGGTGGCCACCGCGTTGCCGAAGTAGGGGCCCGCCGCCTTCGTCCAGTCCACCGGCAGCGGCTCGATCTCCTCGGAGCGGTACATCCACCGGCGCAGCCCGTTGGCCAGCGGCCGCCACCAGGCCAGCTTGAACAGCGGCCGCATGTACCCCTCGATGCTGTTGTGCAGCGGCGAGCAGGTCAGTTGCCACACCCTGGCGTTGACCTCCCGGTCGAAGGTGGCCTCGGCGGCGTAGACGTGGTGCACGTCGCCGGAGAGCACGCAGACCGACGCCGCGCTGCCCTCGGCGATGCGGCGGATGAGCCGGGTCAGCCGGTCGTAGGAGCCGCGGAAGGACGGCCAGTGCTCCAGGTCGGCGCCCTGGCGCAGCTTCTCCGCCAGCCGCCCGCGCCAGTCGGTGCGCCGGGCGGCGACCTCGTTCATCGACTGGGCGTGGCTGACCACGTGCGGCATCAGCCACGGCAGCGAGGAGCCGATGAGCAGGTGGTCGTAGTCGCCGTCGGCGTTCTCCTCGATCCACTCGAACTCGCCGTCGCCGACCATGGAGCGGTGCCCGTCCTTGAGGATGCGCCCGGAGCGGGTGTCGATGACCAGCAGCCGCACGTTGCCGAAGTCGCGGCGGTAGCTCCAGCGGGTGCCCTTGCGCCCGTTGACCTCCTGGGCGGCGACCTCGGCGAACGCGCGCAGCACGCCCTCGGCGTCGCCGGAGCGGCCCTCGGCCAGCACCGCGGCGAAGGTCTTGTCCTCGGCCAGCTCGTCCGGCGACAGGTTGCCGATGTGCTGGTAGATCCAGTACGTGACCAGCGCGCCCTGCTCGCGCTCGGCCCACCAGGAGGTGGCCTCGATGGCGTCGCGCCAGTCCTGGGAGGTGTTCCAGTCGTCGCGCACGTCGTGGTCGTCGAAGACCATCGAGGTGGGGACGGTGGACAGCAGCCAGCGGATCAGCGGGGTCGACCAGGACTCGTGGTAGAGCCGGACGTACTCCTCGAAGTTCGCCACCTCCACCCCGGGCGGCTCGTCCAGCGAGCGCCGGGTGGAGATCCACTCCTGGGTCGCCTTGCTGGTCTCGTCGGCGTACACCTGGTCACCGAGCATGACCATGGAGTCCGGCCAGTCCCGCTCGTCCTGGGTGCTCATCCGCACCGCGTAGGCGGCGAGCGCGTCGGTGCCCCACTTCTTGTTCTCCGCCGGGTCCTCGCTCTCGGGCTTGCGGCAGGACCCGAACAGCATCAGGAAGTCCTTGTCGCCGCCGACGGGCAGCGTGCGGATGCGGCTGGGCGGCAGGTCGGAGTCGGGCAGCGGCCAGCGGACCTCCCCGTCCAGGCGCACCTGGTACTCCAGCGACGTCGCCGGTTCCAGGTCGGTGAGCACGACCAGCGCGTAGTGGCGGCCCGCGACCCGGAAGGTGGGGACCTCCCGGCCCCCGACGTCGACCGAGCACGCGGCGTCGGTCTCCACCCACACCGTGGCCGACCGGTCGTCCACGTGCCGCAGCAGCGGCCCCAGCAGCAGCTCAGCCATGTCAACTCCTCTGCTCCGACTCGACGACCGGACGACCATATCCGCAGTCCAGCGACCCCGCCCACGGGTGTGGAATCCACTGTGGACCCACTGTGGCGGACGCGCCTGGCGTCGTTGGTCGCTTCGGCGCAGCCCTGCTGGGCCGAATGGGTGTTCGACACGTGCGAATGGCCCAACGGGTCTTCCCGGTGACCCGCCGCGTCCGGGTCCCCGCGCGGTCGTCACGAGGGTCTGAGCGCGTTCCGGCCCGCGAGGGCGCATGCTGCCAGGTGTGCGCCGCGTCCGGCGCGCAGGGGGCGCCATGAGTTCGGTCACCCTCCCCGGGCGCGGCTTCCGCGCCCGGGGGACCGGGCCGCGCGGCGGTGGCGGGGCGCCGGACGGCAAGTCCGGAGTGGACGGTCGGTTGCCGCTCGACCACCCCCGCGACC
Source organism: Actinokineospora spheciospongiae (assembly GCF_003182415.1). NCBI lineage: Bacteria > Bacillati > Actinomycetota > Actinomycetes > Pseudonocardiales > Pseudonocardiaceae > Actinokineospora > Actinokineospora spheciospongiae. The sequence continues at coordinate 169,980 of NZ_QHCP01000015.1, forward strand.
GGTCGCGCCGACCCCGCTCCCCGGGGTCGCGACCGTGACCGGTCCACGGTCGCGGGTAACCCGATCGAGTACTTCGATCACGAACACCTCGCCAGGTGCCCCCTCCCTCGGCCAGAGTTGGAACGCTCGCACCCGCGCGCGCCGCGCGCCGCGTCCGACAGAGCACCCGCGACACCCCGCCGGTGCTGACGGCGACTGCGAGGAACAGGAGATCGGGCACTTGGACGACGTGGTCCCGCTGCCGCTCCCGCACGCGGTCGACCGGCCCCGCCCGGCGCCGCCCGCGGGTGGTCGGTCCGCGCCGCGGCCCGGGGGGCGGACGCGTCGACGTGAAGATCCTCCGCCTGTGCCCCAGGGGACCCGGCGGCGGACCGCGCCCGGTCCCGACACCCGGTTGGCGGCTCGCGCGCGGGACACCGGCGGGGCCAGGATCACCGGGGGCGGTAGGGTCCTCCTGCTCCCCGGCGAGGCGAACCGCGATCCCGGTCAGCCCGGGGCCCCGGACACCCGGCGCCCCGGTCGCGGGCGGAGCGGACACCCCACCCCCGGACGGGACGCGCCTTCCCGTGCCGGTGCCCGACCCGGCGCGCCCCGGCTCCCCCGCAGCGCACCCCGGCCCGGCGCGCGACCGGCGACACCGGCCCGCCGCGCGGCGGGACAGCTCCTCCGAGAACGGCAGGCACCTCTGCCTCCACCGGCCGACGGCCGCCCCCGGGCGGCGGGCCGGGAAAGGGAACACGCATGAACACCTACTTCCAGGGGCTGCTCTGGGTCCTGGGCGCCGCGGCGGTCGCCGCCGCGATCGCCTACTTCCTGCGCCACGTCGGCGAGACCGAGGGCACGGTCGAGAACAACGAGTCCGCCGGGCAGGTGTTCACCATCGTCGGCGGGCTGCACGCGGTCCTGCTGGCGTTCGTGCTGATCTCGCTGTTCGACGGCACCACCGCCGCCGAGGACGGCTCCTACCGCGAGGCCGACAGCGTCGTCGCCGCGTCCTGGGCCGCCGACGCCCTGCCCGAACCCACCCGGACCGAGGTCCGCGACCTGGCCGCCCGGTACGCCCAGGAGGTCGCCGACGTCGAGTGGCCGATGATGGCCACCGGCAACGGCGAGGTCGGCGACAAGGGCTGGGCGCTGCTGGACGAGCTGCGCACCACGATCCGCGAGGCCCAGGCGAACGACGACTTCCAGAACGACCAGAAGAACCTCGCCTCGGACAAGCTCTGGGAGGCCTACGAGGCCCGCCAGCAGCGGCTCAACACCGCGGGCGGCGACGGCGTCACCGACGTGGTGTGGTTCGCCCTGGTGCTCGGCAGCGTCATGACGATCTCGCTGGCCCTGCTGTTCGGCGGACCGCAACCGCTGGTCCACATCATCATCGTCGGCATCCTGGCCGGTCTGCTGTCCCTGCTGCTGTTCGCCACCTACCAACTGCAGAACCCGTTCGCGGGCGCGGCGAAGGTGGAACCGGCGGCCTTCGAAGCCGTACTGGCCCGCTTGCGATGAGGCGCCCCCAGGCCGTCCTGTCCGCCATCGCCGTGTCCACGGTGCTGGCGGGCACGGCGCTGCTCACCGCCGACCCGGACCCGGTCCTGCTGACCGCGGGCCCACCCGCCCCGGCCGACTGCACCTTCTTCCGGGTCACCAGCAGCGGCCACGGCCTGTCGACCCTCAGCTCGATCGACCTGGCCGCGGGCACGGCCACCCGGGTGCGCACCCTCGAGTTCCGGGCCGCCGCCCTCGGCTACGCGAACGGCCGCATCTACGCCCTCACCGACGAGGGCTTCCACCCCACCTCCCGCCTGATCACCATGGACACCACGGGCAAGGTCCTCTCGACCACCCCCCTGCGCGACACCGCCCACGGCGGCTTCGGCATCCGGGGCGGCGCGGTCGCCAACGGCCACTTCCACGTCATCGCGGGCACCACCCTGCTCTCCATCCGCCTCAGCGACGCCGTGGTCGACGCCCGGGTCCACCTGTCCCTGTCCGGCATCACCGTCGACGACCTCGCACACCGCCCGGCCGACGGCCGCCTCTACGGCGTGTCCACCCCGGTGCTGTTCCCCGGCCAGGGCCGCGCGGTCCGAATCGACCCGGCCACCGGCTCGGTCACCCAGACAGGCCAGAACCCCCTCCCGGTCAGCACCTCCTACGGCTCGGTGGTCCTCGCCCCCGACGGCGCCCTCTACCCGGTCTCCAACCGCACCAACGGCCGCTCCCGCGTCTACCGCCTCCCCCTGACCCCCGGCGGCAGCCCCACCGAAACCCTCGTCCTCCCCCCGGCGGACTCCGCCGACGCCTCCGAGTGCGTCCCCCGCCCGGCACCCCCCACCACCCCACCGCCGCCCCCACCCCCCACCCCACCCCCGCCGCCCCCGCCCCCGCCCGTCCCGGACCGGCCCACAACGCCCACCCCCCCCCCCCCCCCCCCCCCCCCCCCCCCCCCCCCCCCCCCCCCCCCCCCCCCCCCCCCCCCCCCCCCCCCCCCCCCCCCCCCCCCCCCCCCCGGCCGCCGCCCCCCCCCCCCCCCGGGGCCCACAAACCCCCCCCCCGCGACCCCCACACCCACC